>VXRL01000095.1 GCA_009838515.1 Terriglobia bacterium
GACTCAGCATCTGCATGCCGACGCCGATCAGCAGTCCCTGCTCGCGCCTCATCGCTTGGCTTCGAACAGACCGGGCCGCGTTGAGAAGGTGGGCCAGCATTCCGTGCAACACCGCCAGAAACACCACAATCAGCGAAAGCAGGACATCGTAGGTCAGCATTGCGATGAGCAACACCGCACTCATCGCGATGTCGATGATGAGCACGACAAACTGGTCGGTCAGATTCTTCGCGATCCTGTCCATGGAAGAGACGCGATCCGTCAAATCACCTACGAGCCTGTGTTGAAAAAACTCCACCGGAAACCGCAGGACCCGTGACAAGCTGCGACTACGGCCGAGCACCGAAATCCGGATCGATAGCCGCTTCAAGAACCGCTGCTTGAGCAAGGTCAGGATGTATACCAAGACACCGCTGCCAAGCAAGGCTGCCACCAATCTGTCCCACGATCCATGGCCTTCTAGAACATCATCCACAAAAATACTAAGCGATACTGGAACAACGAGGGTCAGAATTGTTAGCATAAATCCGCAAGCGAAAATACCAGTGAACATACTCCATGATCCAATAAGAAAACCTCCTAGATTCCCGAACAATCCGGGCGGATTCCCGTCACGAACAAAATCAGGTCCGCACTTGAACCGTAACGCAATCCCACTGTATCCCTGATTGAATTGTTCAGCGGAGACCTTGCGTCGTCCCGTGGACGGGTCATTGAGATGGAAACTGCTCCCATCGAAGCCCTCGAGGACAACGAAGTGGCTGAACTGCCAAAACAAGATTAGAGGCAACTCCAGCTTTTTCAATTGGTCAGCGCGTAAGCTGAGCCCACTACATTCGAGGCCATAGTGTCTTGCGGCACGCACAATGCTGGCGGCGCTACTTCCGTCTCGGCTCACCTCGCACTTCTCGCGCAGCTCGGTAAGCGGCACCCACCGCCCGAAGTAAGCCAGTACGCTGCCCAGGCAGGCGGCACCGCATTCTGAAGCGTGCATCTGTAGTCGGATTGGCGTAGATACCTTCTGCTTTGACGAGTCCTGATCAGCTTTTCGTCTAGCCATTTTAGAGGCACTCAATGGAATTCTATGATCGCTTCATCCTAAAAATATTGACTGGCGAATCCCGACCAATCTCAATCAGAATTTGACATTCCCTGCCCACAAGATGCGCAAAGTCTTGGCTTGAATCGAGCACGATATCGACGCGATGTGCGGATACGGGTGCCGTAGGCCCGAAAGCAGCTATTTCCTCGGACAAGGGCACCGAGGAAATCATCGCGATCTCTCCATCAAGGGAGTCCGCATCCCGGTTTGGCTCACCGACATCTATCACCGCGGGCATGCCGACCTTGAAACGCGGCGCGACGTCGCTATCGACCCAGATGAGCGCCCGAACAGAGCGGTTGCCTTCGGTAGAGTCCACGCCGGGCGCGACCAGCACACCGTCTGCCGAGACGCTAAGGCCCACGTTGCCGAAGAAGAGCCAAACCGCGAGGACCAGCAACACCAGGGCGATGACGGTGACGAGCTGGCGCTCACGCAGCGTAGAAATTGTCAGCAGCCGGTCGAGCTGTTCACGTTCTTGCTTTGCTTCGGCAACAGTGTCGTGAAACGAACCGAATGGATTGTTGAACATGACTGTGCATTCCTACGATCGTCGTCGCGTAGGAGTGGGTCGGCGAAACTCATTCCTGCTCGACTGGCAAATGTCGGCGCATCTTGCGCCGTCGCGCTCATAATGCCACAGTAGCAGGATGCGGTCGACGTGCGGACTCTTCGTATGCGCGCTGCTCGCGCAACTCTCCGCAGCCGAACTCGAGCGTGTTCGCTACAACAGTCCGAGACTCGAGGTGGATCTTGGAGTCGGACTGTGGGCATGGCCGCTCCCGCTCGACTACGACGAAGATGGCGACCTAGATCTGGTCGTCTCAAGCGGCGGCTTGCCCTACGAGGGAACGTACTTCTTCGAGAACCGGGCCCCTCCGGGCGGCGATTCGGCGATGCCAACGTTCCTGCCCGGCGTGCGCATCGGCGAATATCGCACGAATGCTCAGGTCTCCCACAACCCCGGCCACCCGGCTTTGATCACCACGCCGGGCGAATCGCATCCGACCTTTCGAACGGACGCCTATGCCAAACCCGTAGACCTTGCCGTCAACACCGAGCGAGTCTACGCCTCCACTGGCAGGCTACGGGCGAAACAGTGGAAGCTGGCTGACTGGGAAGGGGACGGTGACCTCGACCTGATCATTGGAGTCGGAGATTGGGGCGATTACGGCTGGGACGACGCGTTCGACCGCTCCGGCCAGTGGACTAACGGCCCGCTTCACGGCTACGTCTACCTGGCCCTGCGCCAAGCAGACGGAAGGTTCGGCGACCCCGAGAAACTCAAGGCCGGAGGGGCGCACGTCGACGTGTTCGGCATGCCGAGCCCGAACCTAGCGGACTTTGACTCCGATGGCGACCTGGACCTGCTATGCGGGGAGTTTTTGGACGGATTCACCTACTTCGAGAACATCGGCTCGCGGAACGAGCCGCGGCTAGCCGAAGGCCGTCGCCTGCACAGCGGCGGCGAGCCCCTTGCGCTGGACCTGCAAATGATCACCCCGACAGCGATTGATTGGGATCGAGACGGCGATGTCGACTTGATTGTGGGGGACGAGGACGGCCGGGTGGCCTTCGTCGAACATACGGGCCGCATAGAGGCTGGACTGCCCGTGTTCGCCCAGCCGCGCTATTTTCGCCAACGCGCCGAGTTCGTCAAGTTCGGCGCGCTGGTCACTCCGCAGGGCGTCGATCTCGATTCCGATGGCGACGAGGACATCTTGGCCGGCAACACTGCCGGCTATGTCGGCTGGATTGAGAACCTGGGCGGATATCCGCCCCGTTTCGCCGAACCGACTCTGCTACAGGCAGAGGGCAAGACGATTCGCATTCAAGCCGGACCGAACGGCTCGATTCAGGGCCCCTGCGAGGCGAAGTGGGGCTACACCACGATCGGCGTGGCCGATTGGGACGGCGACGGCCTGCTGGACATATTGACGAACTCGATTTGGGGCCGGGTCCTTTGGTACCGCAACGTCGGCAGCCCTCACAGTCCCCGCTTTGAAGGCGAGCGCCCTGTGCGCGTGGACTGGCAGGCCACGCCACCCAAGCCAGCTTGGAACTGGTGGAATCCGGGAAAGCGCGAGTTGGTAAGCCAGTGGCGCACGCGGCCGGTGCCGGTCGACTGGAATGCGGATGGCCTGATGGACCTCGTGATGCTCGACCACGAGGGCTACTTGGCGTGGTTTCGCCGAATCCAGCGTGGCACCGAGACCGTGCTGCTACCCGGCGAACGGATCTTCCACTCGCAACCGGCATCCGAATATGACAGACAGCACCGAACCCTAAACGGCCAGCCCGGCACTCTCAGGCTGAACTCTGGCTGGGCCGGAAAGAGCGGTCGTCGCAAGATCGACGTGGTGGACTGGGACGCGGACGGCAAGCTCGACATCATCGTCAACAGCACCAGCGCAAATTGGATGCGCAACCTAGGACCTGACAGCGGCAGGACCCAATTGGCCGACATGGGACCGCTCTCCGAGTCGAAGCTCGCGGGGCATACGTCGAGCCCCACGACCGTCGACTGGAACGGTGATGGCCGGCGCGAACTCCTCGTCGGAGCCGAGGACGGGTTCCTTTACTGGGCCAGGCCGTAAGGACGGTCTCGCTTCCTGAGCGGAAATGCGAACAGCGTGTTTATCAAGCCTGGGTTAGCAAAGGTTCGCAAGAATGCTGTTTCTTGAGCGTCTGCGCCTCAACTGCCTGCAGCACGGACCGAAGACGGCGATCGAGTTTCGTAGAAAGACCGGCACGGAGAGGATCAGTTACGACGCGCTGTGGCACCGTGTCGCGGCGACCGCCGCCTGGCTGGCTGAGCAGGGCGTCAGTCCGGGGGGCCGCGTCGCCGTGTGCCTGCCGAAGAGCTTGGCTGCGATCGAGTTGCACCTCGCGGCGTGCAGCATCGGCGCCGTGTCCATGCCGCTCAATCCAGCCTATTCGGCTTCCGAACTGAAGTACCTACTGGAGGACTCCGGAGCAAGACTCCTAATCGCGCCGCCGGAGGGCCCAGACTCCGCGCCGGCAGACGGACCGGAGAGCGATACTCCGACTCGCGTCGTCGGCGTGGGCCCAGAAGGCCTGAGTCATAGACTGCCTGCAACTTCGGGCGAGCTGAATAAAGTGAAGCTCTCTCATAAATCTCCGGCCTTGATGCTCTATACCAGCGGAACGACAGGGCGGCCCAAGGGGGCGGTCATGTCGCACGGCAGCTTGACGGCAAACATCGACATGCTCGGCAAGGCTTGGCAATGGTCCTCAAACGATGTTCTCCTCCACGTGCTGCCGTTGTTCCACGTGCATGGGCTACTGGTGGCGCTGCACGGAGCGCTGAACGCGGGCGCGACTGCTGTCGTGCGTCCATCGTTCGAAGCGAGCACGGTGCTGCGCGACATTGGGGCCAAGGACTGCAGCGTGTTCATGGCGGTGCCAACCATGTACCGCCGCCTATTGGAGGCGCTGGGCGACAGCAAGCTCGACTTGGGGCACATGCGACTGCTGACGTCCGGATCCGACCGTCTGCCCATCGAAGTCTTCGATGCAATCGAGCAGCGCCTAGGGCACCGTGTGGTCGAACGCTACGGGATGACCGAGACAGGCATCATGCTGTCCAACCCCGTGGACGGAGCGCGGGTTCCGGGCCAAGTGGGAGTTCCGCTACCGGGCGTGGAGATGCGCATCGTGAATGAAGACACCGGCAAGCCCTGCGAGCGAGGGGAGGTCGGCGAATTGCAGACCCGGGGGCCGCACGTGTTCTCGGGCTACTGGAACGATCCCGACAAGACCAGCAGGTCGTTTACTAGCGATGGCTGGTTCCGGACTGGCGACCTAGGGCTGCGCGACTCGCACGGGCGCTTCGAGCTCAAGGGGCGCATGACGGACTTGATCATCACTGGCGGCTTCAATGTCTACCCGACAGAGGTCGAGCACGTGCTTGCGCGGCACCCCGGCGTCTCGCAGTGTGCAGTGGCGGGCGTTCCCGATGCGGACTGGGGCGAGGCCGTAACGGCGTTCGTGGTCCGGGCGAACACCTCGATGACCGCGGAAGAGCTGGTCCGACACAGCCGGTCCGCACTCACCGCCTACAAGTCACCCAAGCGTGTCGTGTTCGTGGACGCGCTGCCGCGCAACGCCATGGGAAAGGTGCAGAAGAAGACGCTCGTATCAGGGCTAGCCGCGGAGAGCCCAAAGTCAGCGTGACCTTGGCGTGCCGCGCGCTACTCGGTCTCGACGAAAATCGGAGACGACCACGCCACCTCGCCTTCCCGCATCGGCTCTTCTTCGCTGAAACTCTGGATCACCCGCAAGTAGTAGAAGCTCTCGCGCGGGTTCGGTCTCGGGCGAATGCCGGTCTCGGGGCGGGACCAGTCCGTGATTGCCACCGTCGGCCCCATCGAGGTGTCGCCGAAGTCCGCGTCCTTGTACTCGAAATCGACCTCGCTGCTACCCTTCCCCTTGTGCGTGTAGACCGCCTTGTTGTTCTTGACTACTTCGACGCTCAAGATAGGCTCGGTGCCGCGCACTCTGACGTTGAATACGGGGGACTTTGACGCGGCAATGACCGACCCTTGGTGCTCGCCAACGGCATGGAAATCAAGGGCGATGTTGTCCGTGGAAGCGTAGGTCCTCCGCTCCCGAAACGCTTCCAACAGGTCCTCCCTGGTGGTCACGCCGTCGGGGACGATCAGGTTTGCATAGGAGATGTGGGTCGAGTAGTGATCGCTAGAGGCGATGAACCCCATGCGGTACCCAACGCCCAAGGCGTTCTGGACCAGGCCCTTCTGATGGGGCGGAGCGCCCGCCCGGCCCGGTCCCGGCGAGTCAGGCAAGGCGGCGCGCGGGCCGCCCTGCGTCTCGTAGGAGTTGCGGTCGCCCTGGTAGATCTCGGTTACGGGGATGACGTCGTCGTTACGGCGCTTCCAATCCGTCCCCATCGTCGTGGCAGGCGTGTGCGGGATGCCGATCCCTCCCGTGCGACGCAGGTAGGCCCACAGGTTCAAGGGGTCCGAATCGATCAGGCTGGGACGCTCCCTGACGTGCAGGCGCGGGACGCGCAGGCTGAACACGCCGCGCTTGGCGTGGAAAATGTTGCGATGGCCCAGCGGGAAATTCGGAGTGCGCTCGTAGCCGTACAGCGGCGTGAAGCGTCCGGGCACATAGAAGAGATCGGCCGACTTCTGTGTCCGCCAGAATTGGAACTCGTTGTCCGACTGCGGATATTCAGGCTCGTCGGTATCCAGCCATTGGCCGTAGTTGTGGTCGCTGACGCCAAGGAAATCCAATTGCGCCGCATTCAGCGCGTAGCGGTAGGCGTCGTATAACGAGCCATCGATAGCCCCGTCCATTGAAATCTCGGTGTGGCGGTGCAAGTCGCCGCGGACGACCTTCCACGTCTTGCCGTCGATCTCGACGCGATGGCCGCGAATGCGCATGAGATCCCCGCTCTCATCGGCGTGGGTCGGTCGGTAGTCCGGCGCAGCGCTTGGTTCAAACGGCTCTAGCTCCACCGCGTCGCCTGCGGACGGCACCCTTGTCCCATCAATGCGGATCACCGCTACTTCATGTCGGCGCGGGAGCCCTACCGGCATACGGCGGCCATCGCCGACTACCGCCGCTACGAGCGAACCGCCATCCCCCGCTGCGGTACTGACGACCGTGTCCTGGCGGCTGGTGCTACCCGAAAGCAGGACTGGAGAGATCCAAGCTTCGCCATTCCAAGTCGTGGCGTAGAAGTCGAAGAAATGGCCGCCCCAGCGCCCAGCTCCGCGCCACTGATGCCGCAGAAGCACCCACGCCCTGCCAGACCCATCGACCGCTAGTCTCGGGTTTTGGAACAAGGCCGGGTTCAGGTACTCGGGCGTAGCCTTGGTGACCGTCTGGCTGGGCTGGCTCCACTTGCCATCCGCAAGGATCGCAACCCGCGGACGGCGTCCTGCACGCGGGTCGTACAATCGCGAGCCCTGCTTGAGGTTGATGCGGTGCTTAGGATTCTCGTAGCCGTAGTCCTTGCCCCAGTTCGGCGCACCCTCCTCCCAAGCGACCCAGATCCGGTCTCCACCATCCACCGCCACATCAGCCTTCATTTCCGCGAACGGGGTGGCCGACACCTCGACTGTCTCGCCGTCACCGCTTGGGGTAACCTTGCGCAGCAGCAAATCGAAGCCCATTTCGCGGTAGGCATCCCAAGCCACCCAGGCGCTCCCCGCTGAGTCGACGGCTACCGCCGGCTCCCAATCGTCCTGGGGGGATTGGGTAAGATTCGACGCTTCACCCCACGAGTCCCCGTCGAATCGCCGCAGGATGATGTCGCTCTGCGGAGGGCCCCCCGACGGCGAGTCTCGAAATCCCGCCCACACCACGTAAAGGCTGCCGTCCGGCGAAGTCGCCACATCGTGAAACGCATCGCGCCGCGGATCCTCGCTAACGCGAACCGCTTCCGACCATGCGCTGCCATCCCAACTCTTGGCAAAGATATCGAAGTTTCCCGAGCCTAGCTCCGCCTGCATTCCGTACACGCACCAGACCCTGCCTTGACCGTCCTCCGCTAGCGAGACCCGGAAATGGTCACCCGGTGCCGTGACAGGTGCGGGCTTGGACCAAATGCGCCCGTCGGCGCTGCGCGCGACCAAGACCTGATCGGCGCCGTCCAAGTAGTCGCCCTCGCGGCGCAACGTACGATACGACACCCACGCCAGCCAGTACTCGCCGGACCTAGCGCGCAGCAGCGCTGGACTATCATCTTCCGACTCGCTGGAGGAAACCACGAGCGGGTCTGGCACGCGCTCGATGGCCAAGGCGTTCGCTAGTCCCGGAGGGAAATAGATCTCTCCGTATGGCAGCTCGGAAGGCACAAATGTCGTCTCGCCTAAGCGTGTGAAGAATTGGAACGGCACGCTCTCGGGCCCGTTGAGCGAGAGAATCACGCCAGGGGCGGCTACGTCGCCGCCCACGGACTGGGTCATGATGTCCCAGCGGTTTGGTGGCCGCAGGCGGTCGTCATCGTGAAGGTGCCAGCCGAGCATGCTGCGCAGGCGCCCAGCATCCTCCACGCCGCCGTTCCAGATCCTGCCATGGGTGCGCTGCCGCGCGGAAAACGTGATCTTGAACGCCGATTCCGCCCAAGCGGAAACTGCGAAGCACCCCAGTAGAAGAACGACCAACAGCCACCGGAGGCTGCTGCTTGCGGACTTGCATTGTCCTGCGCTGCGGTTCATATCAGAGAGTCTCATTGGTTGGACGCGACTGGTGTTACACGCGCACCGTAAGAAATGGTCGCACAGGTTACTTGTTGCCTGCCGAACGACCCAGAGGTGCCCGCTCACTACCCTGCCGGTTCCAATGGCACCAGCAAATCGATCCGGTTGCGGCTTGTGTGGGCAACCCTATCGGGCTATTGCGCGTGCCGCGGGCAAATGCGGTCGGAATTTTCACGGCGGGGTCCGATCGACTTGGCAGAACGGACCCGGAATCCCCTTCGGAGGACGCAACCATCCTCCGAGTCGCACGGTCTAAGGCACCCGCTTATGGAGGTGCCTAACATGAACAGGATGCGTTCGAAGCTAGTCGCTGGATCCATTCATTTCTCTCCCCTCGAATCGCTTGGTCGAACCGGACAGGGGCCTGGCTGCATGGATTCGACAGAGATTGGCACTCGCCCTAGCCACCGCAACCCGATTCAATGCCATCCGGCATCCATCCGAGTTGTATTTCGGCTTGGGCTGACTGTTTGCCTCGCCTTTCTCATTGGGACCTCAGCACTAGCGCAAGAGGCGATAACGCTACCGCTCGACGCGAACGGCGAACCGGTGCTGCCCGTTGGGGCCATCACGGAAACGGCCTACCTAATCGACGCCTTCGCGGGTACTGGTGAGCGGGGTTTCTACGGCGACGGGGGACCCGCAACTCAGGCGCGCTTTCAGAGTCCAGGAGGAATCGCGGTAGATGCAGCAGGCAACGTCTATGTGGCTGACCTAAACAACGGGAGAGTGCGCCGGATCGATCAAGCTGGAAGGATTATTACGATCGCTGGAACCGGCGAGCGAGACTCCGCCGGTGATGGCGGGCCGGCGGTCGAAGCGCAGCTTCTCGGTCCTAACGCTGTCGCTTTAGATGCCAGCGGCAATCTCTATATCGCGGAGACTCCTGGCCATCGCGTGCGCAAGATCGAGGTCACGGGGAGGATCAGTACCGTGGCCGGCACTGGCGTAGCGGGTTCCGAAGGGGATGGCGGCCCCGCAGTTGAGGCACAACTGAACTGGCCCGCGGCACTGGCTGTGGATGCAGCAGGCAACCTCTTGATCGGTGAGTCGAGAGGCCATCGCGTGCGCAAGGTCAGCCTCGAGGGCACGATCAGCACCATCGCAGGTACGGGGTCCAGGGGTAGTGCCGGAGATGGCGGCGCTGCCACCGCCGCCCAACTCAACTTCGTCAGCGATCTCGCGACGGACGCACTGGGCAACATCTATTTGTCTGACATCAACGAGGGCCGGATACGAAAGATCTCGCCGACTGGCCGGATCACCACCGTCGCGGGTACCGGTGTCCGCAGGCACGCAGGAGACGGGGGCCCTGCGACTGAAGCAGAACTGGACACTCCCGGAGGCATTGCATTAGATCCCGCAGGGAATCTCTTTCTGTCTGAATACTGGTCTGGCTGGCTCCGTAAGATCAACGCTGCGGGCATCATCCAGACGATCGCTGGCACGGGCGAGCAACTCTCTACTGGGAACATGGGCTTGGCTATCGACGCCGCCCTCGACAGGCCGGGCTATATGGCCGTGGACTCCGACGGCAACCTATACGTCAGCGAATTCTTCGGGAACCGGATCCGCATCCTGAGGCCGACAGCCAAGCTTTCGAGATTTAGGTTGCCGTTGGGCACTAGTGGAGACTCAGTGGTGCTCACTGTCACGGAGGCCGGGTCAGTGACGTGGAATGGCACCGCGCTAGTGCATGGCTTGGAGGCCGTGGCCGCCAATGGAAACCGCTACGCATTCGGACAGACAGCAGGCGGAGGCGTCACTGCGACGTACGTCCCGGACCGCCAGACGGTCCAATTGCAAGAGGGAAAGACCGTAACACTGACTGGCGGCGAGGACGGTGCTTGGCGGATCGGCGATCAGGTCGCGACGAACGGTCACCGCCACGCCGAGGATGGCCGGGAATACCTCTTGGAATGGACCGGAGAGCAGTGGCGGCTGGCCAGGTACACGATCCGAACGATTGCGGGAACGGTTGACGTTGCTGAAGGAGTACCGGCATCTGAGGCAAGGCTATTCAATCCGTACTTCGTAGCGTTCGATTCCACTGGCAACGCGTACGTATCGGAGGCCTCCAACAACCGCGTGCGTAAGATCGACACGTCCGGCATCATCACGACGATCGCGGGAACCGGGGAGGAAGGCTACGCAGGCGACGGAGGGCCTGCTACGCAGGCAGAGTTTGACTCTCCGCGGGGAATCGGAGTCAACTGGCTCGGCGAGGTCTTCGTGGCGGACTACGGAAACAACGTTGTGCGAAAGATCGACGTTACGGGGAGAATCTTGACGATCCGCACTAGTCTCCCGCTATCTGATCCATACGGCTTGGCTCTGGACTTGTTTGGAAACGTGCTGGTAGCCGAATCGCATCCTCGCAATCACTTGGTGCGGAGAATCGACTTTCGGGGCAATGTCACTACCATCGCCGGCGTCGCAGGGCAGCGAGGCGGCTTCTCAGAGGACGGCCCGGCAGCCGAGGCCCAGCTCTACCACCCGAGGGCTGTCGCGTCGGACGCAATGGGCAACGTCTATGTTGCCGATCACTTCAACCAGCGCGTGCGCAAGATTGATGCCACGGGCACGATTGCGACGATCGCCGGGACGGGAGAGCGCGGCTACGCGGGGGACGGTGGACCGGCGGCGGATGCCCAGCTTGCGTCTCCTAACGGATTGCTGGTGGATCTTGCGGGGAATGTGTATATTTCCGACTCCGGCAATGCCCGCATTCGCAAGATCGACTCGTCCGGAATAATCGAAACGATCGCGGGACCCGGAGAGCCAGGCGTTCTCGGGAACGACGGTCCTGCAGTCAAGGCTCGTCTTGGATATCCGAGAGGCCTTGCCATGGATCCTTCCGGCAGCTTGCTCGTCGCGGAATCGGCACACGACATCGTTCGCCGGATTTCTCCGTCGGGCACGATCACGCCATTTGCCGGAACCGGCGAGCCATTCGACCGTCGTGATGGTGTCCCGGCCTCCGCGGCGCAGTTCGGTTATCCAAATGACATCGCGGCCGACGCTACAGGCAACGTGTATGTGCTCGACTCGAATCAAGTTCGCAGGATTGATCCCAACGGCATAATCGCAGCCATCGCCGGTACAGGCGAGCACGGGCACTCCGGAGACGGTGGTCCAGCCATTGCGGCGGATCTACAGAATCCGACGGAACTGGCGTTGGACATTGCTGGAAACCTCTACTTGGCGGAGAGGTTTGGTCACCGCGTCAGAAAGATCGACGTCGCTGGCACGATTACAACGATTGCCGGAACGGGCGAGCGAGGGTTCTCGGGCGACGGCGGGTCGGCAACCGAGGCCCAATTAGCCAGTCCAAGATCGATAGCAGTTGACTCCGCTGGCAACGTCTACGTCGCCGACCAGAACAACCACCGCGTGCGCAGAATCGACACATTCGGCGTCATCACAACATTCGCCGGCACAGGGATCCGCGACCGCACGTCCGAGTTCGGCTACGTGGTCTCCACTGGCGAAGGGCAATCCGACTATCACTTGGAGCCCGGCGGCATTGCCCCCGCGGCCCAGACGAGACTGACGTCCCCATATGAGCTGGCAGTGGATGCCAACGACATCTTGTATGTCTTCGACTGGGGAAACCGCTCTAGCCTCAATGGCAGGGTCGGCAAGATCGACACAGCGTCGTCCGAAGCGCTCATCAAGGAGCTGCCGCCGATGGACGTGCCGCGTTTCGTGACCGGTTTCGACGTGGACGACTCCGGCAACGTTTTTGTCTTCTCTAATAGGTCAGTCTTGATGTTCGATTCCGACGGGTCGGGAAGGACGATAGCGGGCGGAGGCGAAACACGTTTCATAGGAACCGGGGAACCGGCAGGTGGGGTGTTCATGGGACGGTTCGCCAACATTGCGCTAGACCCCAACGGAAACATTTGGGTCGCAGACTCTTCGAGTCGGCGTGTGCACGTCTTGGAACCCGTGCCCTAAAAGGGGCGTCTAGCAGGCGATTCTGGCACCCGCCCCTAGCCGACTAAGGCCGGAGAGAGCCAACCTTTCGGCGAACTCGAGCAGAGATCGAGCTGCTTGCGAGTCCGGCATGACTCTGGGCCCCGCATGGCGCCCGTCCGTCATGCCGACTTGACAGTCAGATTTCACGAATACGAACATACATAGAACAAATTTAGTGCTAGTGTAGAATCTAAGCACAAGGAGATGGCGACAGTGCCTCCATCAATCAGCCCCGCGAGCCAGCGCGGAGAGACCAGCGGAACGATAGTTAGACGACAGCCGAGCCCCTTGTCCCCGCGTGACAGCTCGCTCGCCGGCGTGATCGCGCGCTTCGAAGCACTGCACCGCGAGTCCAGCACTCCAATCGCGGCCATCCGTACCCAGCCGGCACGGGAGGCACGCTTTGCAGAGATTCCCGCCACGACCGATCCGCGCATCCGAGCGGCGCTCGCTAGCAAGGGGATCGAGCAGCTGTACGTCCATCAAGCGCAGAGCCTCGAGCAGATCTCAGCAGGGAAGAACGTGGCCGTGGTCACCCCAACGGCGAGCGGCAAGACCCTGTGCTACAACCTTCCGGTCTTGAACGCGCTGGCCGCCGACCCAGCTGCCTGTGCGCTGTACCTGTTTCCGACCAAGGCGCTGGCCGTGGACCAGCTTGAGGAGTTCAACCAGCTCGGAGACGCTCTCGGCGCGGACATCCGGGCCTACACGTACGACGGCGACACGCCCTCCGACGCCCGGCGGGCGATCCGCAGGCGCGCCAACGTGGTCCTCAGCAATCCGGACATGCTGCACGCCGGGATGCTGCCCCACCACACGCGCTGGGCGCGCTTCTTCGAACACCTGCGCTACATCGTGATCGACGAATTGCACGCCTATCGCGGAGTGTTCGGAAGCCACCTCGCCAACGTTCTCCGCCGGCTCAAGCGCATCGCTGCGTTCTACGGCTCCGAGCCGCAGTTCGTCTGCTGCTCGGCCACCATTGCCAATCCCAAGGAGCTGGCGGAGAACCTCACCGAGGAAGACTTCCAGCTGATTGACGACAACGGGGCGCCCAGCGGCGAGAAGCACTTCGTCTTCTACAACCCGCCGGTGGTCAACGCCCAGCTCGGCATCCGCCGCAGCTACATCAACGAGGCCCGCCGCATGGCGGAGATCTTCCTCGAGCGCGGGCGCCAGACGCTCGTCTTCGCAAACAACCGCCTGGCGACCGAGGTGCTCACGCGCTATCTCAAGGAAGCGCTCGGCCGGCGGCCGGGCGTGCCCGCGCAGGTCCGGGGCTACCGCGGCGGCTACTTGCCCCGGGAGCGCCGGGAGATCGAGCGCGAGCTGCGCGAGGGGCAGATCCTCGGCGTCGTCGCCACCAATGCGTTGGAACTCGGCATCGACGTCGGGTCCCTGGACGCAGTCGTTCTGGCGGGCTATCCGGGCGCGATCTCGTCCACCTGGCAGCGCGCCGGGAGGGCGGGACGGCGCAGCGACGTCTCGATCGCGGTGCTGGTCGCCTCGTCCGCTCCCTTGGACCAATATGTCGTTGAACACCCCGAGTACTTCTTCGACGCATCTCCCGAGCACGCCCATGTCAACCCCGACAATCTCGAGATCCTAGTGAGCCACCTCAAGTGCGCTGCCTTCGAGCTGCCCGTGCAGGTCGGCGAGAAGCTCGGCCCGCACGACACCGCCGACCTGTGCCGCTTCTTGAAAGAGACCGGCGTGCTCCATCGGGCGGGCGACGCCTGGCACTGGACATCGGAATCCTACCCGGCCGATGCCATCAGCTTGCGCAAGATTTCCAGCGACAACTTCGTCGTCGTCGACGACAGCGACGACTCCAAGGTCATCGGGGAGGTATCCTTCCCGGCAGCGCTCACGAGCCTTCACGAGAAGGCCATCTATATCCACGAGGGCCGCCTGTACCATGTCGAGCGCTTTGAATACGACGAGCGCAAGGCTTACGTCAAGCAGGTCGAGTGCGGCTACTACACAGACGCCATCGAACACGTGCAGGTCGAGCCGCTGGAAGGCTTCGACGACGACAGCTTGGGCCCCGCAGTCGCCAGCCACGGCGAAGTCCGGATCACGCGCCGGGTGGTCGGCTTCAAGAAGATCCGTTTCCACACGAACGAGAACGTCGGCGATGGCAAGCTGTCAATGCCCGAGCAGGAGATGCACACGACGGCATTCTGGCTGCACTTCCCGATGGAATTCCTGGCTTCCCTGCCCTATTCGACGACCGAGAAGCGCGACGGGCTGATCGGACTCGGCAACGTCCTGCGGACCGTTGGCGCCCTGATCATGATGTGCGACGCCCGCGACCTCGGAGTGTCCAGCCTGAACTCCCAGTCGGGCCCGGACCAGCTGCTGGACCCGGAGGTTTACCTATACGACAACTATCCCGGCGGGATCGGCCAAAGCGAACCGCTGTTCAGGCTGCGCGAATCGATCAGCTCTAAGGCTCGCGAGCTGCTCGAGTCTTGCCCTTGCGCCACGGGCTGCCCCAGTTGCGTCGGAGCCCCGGGAGAAGTGGGCGCGCGCGCCAAGGAGGTCGCACTCCGGCTCGCAAGCACGCTCGTTTCCAACCAGACCAGCCCCGCAGTGTGAAGTAGCCGGGGAACTAGAGATGCAGCGCATCACCCAAGGAGACATCGACGCCCTGCGGCGGCGCATGCAGCTGCGAGACGAACGCACCTCTAGCGGCCCGCCAGCGCCGCGACCGCCGCAAGGTGCGAGACAGGTGTCATCGATCTCCCCGCTCAAGCGAGGGATCGAGGGAGCAGAGCAAGTCACGTCGCTAGGAAGATTCTTGCTGCGGGAGCATTTCTACCCCAACAAGCGGTCTTACGGCAGCGTGCAAATCAGCTGCCTGCAGCACTTGCCGTGCCATGCCATGCACGACATTGTCGGCGAGCAGCTGCGCTCGACCGACGCCAATCGCTGGGTATTCCTCGATACCGAGACGACCGGCCTGGCCGGCGGTACTGGCACGTGCGCGTTCCTGGTCGGCATCGGAATGATCGAGGACAGCGGATTCCGCGTGCAACTGTACTTCATGCGCGACTTCGACGAAGAGCACGCCATGTTGGATGCACTGTCCCAGACTCTGGCCCAGTACGACGCGGTCGTCACCTTCAACGGCAAGGCGTTCGACGTGCCCTTGCTGGAGACTCGCTACCGCCTCAAGCGCCTGCGCAATCCGTTCCGGGACATGGACCACGTGGATCTGCTGCATCCTGCCAGGCGACTCTGGAAGGAGCGTCTCGGCAGCTGCCGCTTGACCAACCTAGAATCCCACGTGCTCGGCGTCGAACGGCAGGACGACATCCCGGGTGCCCTCATCCCGCAGTGCTATTTCGACTATCTGCGCAGCGGTGACGGCGGCAAGCTAGCCGCCGTGTTCCACCACAACGTGCTCGACATCGTCTCGCTAGCCTGCATCAGCTCGGTGCTGCTGACCATATTCGCCTCGCCGAACCGAGCCAGCCTGCGCCACGGCCAGGACATCCGCGGCCTGGCCCGCTGGCTGAACAAGCTGGGCAAGGAAGGCCAAGCCTTGGCCCTGTACCGCACGGCGATCCGCAGCGGGTTGCCCCGGCGAGATCTCTTCGCGGCACTCTGGGAAACCGCCCAGATCGAGCGCCGGGCCGGCCGCCACGAGGAGCAAGTCCAGCTACTGCGCGATCTCGCGCGCGTAAGCGCAATGCACCGGGCTGCCGCCTTCGTGGAGCTGGCCAAGCACTACGAGCACCGCCTCAAAGACTACGCACTCGCCCTGAAGATGACCCGCAACGCCCAGCGCCACGCCCCGTCGGAGGAACTCTCCCACCGGGAGCGCCGGATCCTGCGCAAGCTCAGCGCGACCGAAAAGGACGGCAAGGCGAAGGCTACCGTCCCCGGGGCCGATTCACCGGGCTAGGCCGAGCTCCCGCTCCAAGCGGAGCTTTTGGTCCAGCAACTCACGCAAGTCGGCAGTGCTTCCGGTGCGACCGATGCGCCTCAGCAGATCTTGATACTGGTCCTCCAGCGCCTGCCGCTGCAGAGCCGCGAGCAGGTCTTCGCCGTCGGCCGGCGTGGGCGTCGGGCGGTCCCGGCCGAAGACCAAGCGCGCCAGCCGGTCCCGATCAGCGCCGTCCAGACGGCCCTCAACGGCTTCGTAGCGAAACGGGTCATCCGTCTTCTCGACGGCTCTGATGGCTGACAAGATGTGGCGGCTCGGCAACCCTCGCTCGGCGATCTCACAGGCGTTCTGCAAGAACTGCTGGCGCGCCGATTCGTCACTCACGAGCAGCACTACCAAGAGCCGTTCGCTCGGCGAGAGGCCATCGGCCTGAGCGACCGGCGCGGCTTCGGTCCGAGAGGAGGGCCTGGCGGCGCTGCGCAACTTGGCCAGCGCGAGGCTCTGCGGCAGCCCGATGTGCTGCGCCAAGTCGGTGACCGTTGTGGCTTGCTGCACTTCGTCAGGAAGCAAGACGACCGATCGCAGCAAATGCTCGAACGCCTTGCTCCGGCCGTCCGAGGTCGACAGGTCGAACAGGGTGCGCGAGCGGTCGAGCATCCAGTGAAAGTAGGCCGGTGCCTCTTCCAGCTGCTGGCGATAGCGCTCTCCCCCATGCTCGCGACAGTACTCGTCAGGATCTAGCCCCCCGGGTAGTTCCAGCACGCGTACGTGCATGCCGTCTCGCAGAAGCATTTCCACGGAGCGCTCGGCGGCAGCCTGGCCAGCCGAGTCGGAATCAAAATTGACGACGACGGTATCGCAGTGGCGGCGGAGCATGCTGATCTGTCTCGATGTCAGAGCCGTTCCGCAGGTCGCGACAGCGTTGCGGATGCCGGCCCTCCAGACGCCGATCACGTCCATGTAGCCTTCGACGAGGATTGCCAGATTGCTCTGGCGCATGGCGGTGCGCGCGCGGTGAATGTTGTACAGCACCGCGTTCTTGCGATAAATCGGCGTCTCCGGCGAGTTCAAGTACTTGGGCTTGCCATCGGCTTGGAGGCTGCGCCCGCCGTAGCCGATGAGATTGCCGCCATCGGAATGGATGGGGAACATGAGCCGGTCGCGAAAGCGCGCGTAGACGGAACTATCCTTGTCGGACTCACCCACCAAGCCAGACTCCAGCACGTGCGATCGACTGAGATCTTTACCCTTCAAGAAGCGTATAAGCACGTCTCGGGCCGGAGCGTAGCCCAGTCCAAATTCCTCCATCTCCTCGGGGCCAAGTCCGCGCTGCTTGAGATACAGCATGGCTTCGGAGCCGCGCGTTGACCTGAGCTGCTCGACGAAGAATCGCTGCACCAATTCGTGGACCTGTAGCAGGCCTTCGCGGGTGCGCGCTGCGGCGTCGGCACCGGGACCGCCGCCCTTGCGCGGCAACTCCTTGCCCTGTTGCTGAGCCAGTATCTTGAGGACCTCGATGAAGCTCAGCCCCTGCAACTCCATTAGGAAGCT
Organism: Terriglobia bacterium; assembly: GCA_009838515.1. GTDB lineage: Bacteria > Acidobacteriota > Terriglobia > Bryobacterales > UBA6623 > VXMF01. The sequence continues at coordinate 17,783 of VXRL01000095.1, forward strand.
GAAGACATCGCCGCTCTTGCCGCAGCCGAAGCACTTGTAGATCTGCAGACCGCCATGGACCGAGAACGACGGCGTCTTCTCGGTATGGAATGGGCAGAGGCCGACGTAGCGGTTCCCCGACTGCCGTTTCAGGCGCACGTGCGCCCCGACGACACTGACTATGTCGGCGGCTGCCTTGACCTCCTGGGCGAAGTCCATGCTGCTGCGGGAGGCGCGGCCCGATCCCCCAAACTGCGACTAGTCGAGCAGCTTGACGCGGATGTTCTTGTACATGACGACGCTGCCCGGATCGTGGCCCTGCAAGGCGAAAGTGCCGGTGTCCAGCTTGCGCAGGGGAAAGTTCTGGCCGCGACCGTTCGAGAGCGGGCGCAGGCCATCCCAGTCATCGGGCTGGACCCAGTTCGTGACCAGATCGTCGTTGACGTAGATCTTGACGCTGTTACCGCGCACGACAATGTGCTCGGTGAACCATTCGTCGTCCTTTACCGGCGGCACAAGGTTGTCAGAGACGCCGTACAGCCCACCCGTCTTGCGAGGGTCCCGGTTGAACGTATTGTTGACTTGGACCTCGAAGCCCTTGTCCGGCCAGCCGGTCTCCTGGTAGGCGGTATGGAAGTAGATTCCGCCGTTGGAGTTGTTCCTGGCGAGCACGTCGACCTTGAGCTCGAAGTCTTGGAAATTGGCGCCGGCTACCTTCCCGGCGTAGAACAGGTGGGCGCGCGGGCCTTGGGCGACTATCGCCCCGTCCTTGATCTTGAACGAGTCCGGGTTTTCGGTGCTCAGCTTCCAGCCGTCAAAGCTAGAGCCGTCCCAGAGGTCGACCCAGTCGTGGTCATCGGCGAACGTCGGGGAGGCAAGCAGAACAAAGGCACATGCAAGTTGGAGAAATGCTCTCATGACATGGCCATTGTACTCGACGACTCGACGCTCCCAACTCGGTCATCCGGTACGGCGCCAGGGTTGATGGAGGCAAGCCAATCGGCTGCCCGAACCCGAGATAGGTCCGCGCGAGATCACAGTGCTCCTAAAGACCTGACACGGACCGAGAACGCTGAAGCAGGTCCAGATCGGCTAGTAGGAGGGCGGGCCAGCACCGGTACCGCCCGTCTCGGAGTCGAACAACCGGCACGCAGTGCTATATCATGTCTGGCAACACCATGCCCTACCGCCCAACTCGGCGAGCGTTCATGCAGGGCGCGACCCTTTCCGCAGCAGCCCTGTACGCTCCGCCTGCCAGTCCTTACGTCTCCGCCGGTCAGGACTGGCGCCACTATGGCGGCTCGCTAGCGGCCACACGCTACTCCGAGCTAGACCAGATCAATCGTTCCAACGTGTCCGGTCTCAAAGTCGCGTGGGTCCACGCGACTGGCGACAGCCAAGACCGGCCTGCGACGAAGATCGAATGTACGCCGATAGTGGTCGATGGCCGGATGTACGTGACCACGGCCCAAGTACAGGTGCGCGCCCTCGATGCAACGACGGGGAAAATGCTCTGGAACTTCGATCCCTTCGAGGGTATCCAGATGCGCCGCTCGAAAGGCGTCAACCGGGGTGTGGCGTATTGGTCCGACGGCTCGGATCGCCGCATCTTCATGTCCGGATCGGCTCAGGACTACCTGTACTGCCTCAACGCCGATACCGGCAAGCTGGTGCCAGAATTCGCGGACGGCGGTGTCCTCGACATGAAGCTGGACGTAGACCGGGACATGCCGGACTCAGTGCGCTCCTACTACGCCAGCCCTCCGGTGATATTCGAAGACATGCTGCTGCTAGGCGGCGGATCCGGCAGCGAAGGGCCTGCACCGGCCGCCCCCGGGCACATCCGCGCATTCGACGTGCGCACGGGCAAACGGCTGTGGATTTTCCACACGATCCCGCACCCCGGCGAATTCGGCTACGAAACTTGGGGCAAGGACAGTTGGAAGACCGCCGGCGGCGCTAACAACTGGGGCGGCATGAGCCTCGATCCAGAACGCGGCTGGCTGTTCGTCTCGACCGGATCGCCGACGTACGACTTCTACGGCGCGGACAGGCCGGGCGCCAACCTGTTCGGGAATTGCGTCATCGCTCTCGACGCTCGCACAGGCGAACGCCAGTGGCACTACCAAACGATTCACCACGACCTGTGGGACTACGACCTACCCGCGCAGCCCGTACTGGCACGGCGCAAGAACGGCGACCAATGGCAAGACCTAGTCGTGCAGATCTCCAAACAAGCCTTCTGGTACATCTTCGACCGCGGTAGCGGCGAACCGATCTGGGAGATCGAGGAACGACCTGTCCCCGGCTCAGACATGGAGGGCGAGCACGTTTACCCAACGCAGCCGTTCCCGACCAAGCCCCCTCCGTTCGCCCGCCAGGGATTCGAGACCGACGAGTACATCACCGACATCTCCGAAGAATCGCGCGAGTACATCAAGAGACGTCTCAAGGACCTGCGCCGCGGAATGCTCTACACGCCGCCCAGCCGCGGCGGAACGGTGTACAACCCGGGGACCGTCGGAGGGACCATCTGGGGCGGGACCAGCCACGATCCCGAGGCCGGCCTGATGTTCATCAACACTAATAACTGGCCGAAGTTCTTCACGCTAATCGACGCACCCGAGGGACTCGGCTACCCGCTCATGCACACCGGCTATCCATTCTTCGTGGATCAGGACAAGTACTCGGCAGCGAAGCCGCCGTGGGGCGAACTGCTGTGCCTGGACCTGGCAACTGGCGATTACCGTTGGCGCAGGCCAATCGGCGAATATGCCGAGCTGAAAGCTAGGGGCATCGAAGGAACGGGCACGTTCAACGTCGGCGGCTCGATCGTGACCAAGGGCGGGCTGCTATTCCTTGGCGCGACGCAGGACGAGAAGTTCTGGGCTTTTGATACCAGTTCAGGGAAGGTCCTGTTCGAACACCAGCTCTCGGCTGGCGGCTACGCCACCCCATGCACCTATGCAGTCGATGGTAAGCAGTACGTCGTCATCGCGGCCGGCGGCGGCGGGCGCGACATCGGCAGCGGAGGCAGGAAGTCGGGTGACGAGTTCGTGGCGTTCAGCCTAGATTAGCCGGCCGCCAAGACCTTTCAGAACAGCTGCTTACGCAAAGGGATTGACGATCGTCAGGCCCTCAACCCGCTGTCCGGCCTGTAGATCCTCCGTGAGCAGCGCGTCGCAACCTGCAGCGAGGGCCGATGCCACGATGAGGGCGTCGTAGAAGTTGAAGCCATACGAGCGGGAGAGAGCCAGAGCACGTATGTGAATCTCGACATCTATCGGGCGAACTGGTCCGAGCGCCGTGCGAACATCGGCGAGTGCGTCGGCGATCTCGGCCCACTCCAAACGAAACTTGCGGCGGAGGACGGACGCGAACTCGTTGAGCACTTGGACGCTAATCACGCCGCCCGCGAGGATCGCCTCACGCGCCAACTCACTCTTCTCGTCCAACGCGTGCGCATAGATCAGCACATTGGTGTCGATAAAAGCTTTCATCGGGCATTGTTTTCATCACGGTCGAAGCTGTAGCCGTCGGGGATGGGCCATGCGCGGGCGCGCATGCGGTCGATCGCCTGCACCCGGCTGTCATCCTTCGCTACGGCGATGAGAGTCGGGGTAGCCGACACGACTTCCAGCTCGTCCCCCGCCTTCAGGCCGAGGGCTTTCACCAACGCGCGCGGCAGCCGCACACCCAAGCTATTGCCCCACCTCGACACCAACATGGCAGCTTACGATATCCTCATTCGTTAGGATATCATACGCGACGGCCACGGGCACTGCCCAATACACCCGTTCAGCTACCTGCGGCTTCGCCAACAACGCGCTCAGCTACGAGCGGTCGCCCACCAAGCTAGCGTCGTAACCGGATGTCCACGCACAGGCCGCTCCGAATCGTCGGCCACGGCTCTACACTAGGCTCGGGGCACGCCAACGAGGACGAGAGCTCGCGGTGGGCGACATCTAGCCCGCAGCCCGCGGGAATTTCTTGAATCAGCGTACCGGAAGGTGCGGGGTAGAGCCGAAGCCCGCACTGTGGGAAAGTCCATGGAGTCGCGGTCTGGCGGAGAGGCTGGTCTAGGAGGTGTCCATGCAATCGGCCACTCTATCCGACCCCTTCGAATGCCTTGCCGAAGACCTCCCGCACCTGCTTTCTAGTGGCATCGACGATCTCCGCCAAGGAGCCTTGGCGGACCTCGTTGGGGAGCCAGCGGGACACTAGTGCCCCGAGCAGCTCGCGCTGCCATTCGGTGGGCGGCAAGTCATGCGCAGAGGTTCCGGTTGACACGCGCACGCCATGGTCGAGCGAGCGGAGGACTTGCGTGGCACGCAGCAGCGTGTCCAAATCAGGTCCGAACGCCGGATCGGTCTTGCGTATGATCTCGATCCTCTGCGGCGTATTGAGCGATTCGTAGAACGCCTCGGCATGCCGCAGCCGCCAGTAGAGCAAGATGAAATCGATGTCGTAATAGCCGCCAGGGCCGGACTTGAGCGGCTTGGCCGCACCCTGCTCCGCCTCGAGGCGCATGCGCATTCGCAGCAGGAGCGCGGCAAACTCGTCTTCGTGGGAAAAGCGCTGCCACAGCACTTCTTGCAACTCGGCTAGGAATTCTCTTCCCGCCTCCGCATCGCCGGCAATGTTGCGAGCCTTCATGTAGGTGATCGCTTCCCACGACTCGGCCGTGCCAGAGAAATACGCCAAGAACTGTGCCTCGGTCTGGACCAAGTCGCCGTTCCTTCCCAACGGTCGCAGCCGAGCGTCGATGGTAAACATCTGGCCGTCTGCCGTATAACTGCTGACGATGTCGATGATCCGGTTGGCGACTAGCGTCCAGAGCTGGATGCGGGGAGCCTCGCTGTCAGGGATCACAAAGGCCACGTCGGCGTCCGAGCCGAAATCGAACTCCCGCATCCCCAGCCGACCGAGAGCGATGACACGGATCGCCCGGGTCGCGTCAATGGCTTCGCGCTTCTGCGCAGCGGCTTCTCGTGTCGCAAGCGCGTGGGCCGCTCGCATGATGCCTTCAGCTAGGTCGCTGGAATCCGAAAGCGTCGCGAAGACATCGTCCCCGTCGCAGATGCTGCGCGTCTGGATCGATAGCATCTGGCGCCGATACAAGCGCCGCAAAGCTCCGGCGGTATCGTCCGGGTCTTGGTCAACCGCCATGATGTGCTCCAGTGAGCGGGGCATGGGCTCCGTTGTCGCCCCGACATCTCCAGCGATGACGGCGAGATCCTCGGGGAAGCGCAACAGGTAGCCGCCGAAATGGCTGCTGTAGTCCACCAATTGTGCGATTCGCGGGACCACATCCGGATTGCGGGACAGTACTTGCAGCACGGAGGGCATTCCGACGATCCTCTCCAAGAGCTGCTCCAGCATGCGGTTGCCCCACCGCAGGTTGACGCTGTCAAAACTCCCCGCAAGAGGTGGCGAGAACTGCCGCAGGCGCGGCAGGTGGACCCGCCACACTGAAGACGCGACCGGGGCAGCTCGGTCTGACGAGGCTGTTTGGTGCCCGCTCGAAGGTTGCACCTTTGCCGCGGGCTTGATGGCAGGCTCTCGCTGGCCGCGTATCACCCGGTCGTAGATTTCGCTCACCGATCGGCAGCAATCCTCGATATCAGACCGCAGTGACTCAGGGGCTTCCGGGCTCCGGCCCTTGCCCATCTGAATCGCTACGCGGCACGCGGCCTCTTCGTTTGTCGGCAGCTGGTGCGTCTGCTGGTTGTTCGCCAGCTGCAGCCGGTGTTCCACGGTCCTGAGAAAACTGTAGGCGCGGAAGAGGCTGCTGTAGTCGTGATCCGCGAGATAGCCTTTCTCCCGCAAGCGATGCAGCGCGTACATCGTGCCGCCGCTGCGCAGGAACGTGTCCTGCCCGCCGTGCAGGCGCTGCAAGCACTGCACCAGAAACTCGATGTCCCGGATGCCGCCCGGGTCCAGCTTGACGTCCAGTGCCGTGACCGGCCGTGACCGGCGCGCCTTCTGGATGCGGTCGCGCGTGGCCGCGAGGGTCTCGATCTGCGAGAAGTCCGTCGTGGTGCGGTATATGCGCGGCGTGACGACATCGAGAAACATGCGCCCCAGCCTAAGATCGCCCGCCACCGGCCGAGCCTTGAGTAGCATCTGCAACTCCCAGTCGCGGGCCCGCTGGAAGTAGTAGTGGGTCGCGGCAGAGATCGGGTACACCAGCTCCCCCGCGTTGCCTTCCGGGCGCAGCCTGAGGTCGATCCGGTAACTGAAGCCCTCCGGCGTGACGACCGAGAGCATGTTTGTGAGCCGCTTGGCCAGCTTCACGGTGAAGTCTCGGTTGGTCGTCACCACGGGCCCGTGCGTATGGCCATCGCCTGTGTGGATATACATCAGGTCAACGTCGGAACTGTAGTTCAGCTCCGCCCCGCCGAGCTTGCCTAGCGCAACGACCGCAAACCCGCAGATGATCTGCCCGTTGCGGGCGTCGCACAGCGGCCTGCCGAAGCGTCGGACCAGCTGCTGGCGGATATGGTCGTGCGCCGCCTGGATCAGGGCGTCCGCCAAGCTGGAAAGATCCCGCGCGGTCTCGGCCAACGGGGCGAATCCGAGAAGGTCGCGCATCGCGATTCGCAACATGTGCCGCCGCTTCAGCCGCGCCAGTTGCACCGCGACCACCTCGTCGGACGCATCGGCGTAGAAGGAGCCGATTTCCGAGCGCAGCTCGCCAGCGATGGTGGGCCGCTCGAGGTTTTCCGGCTCCAACGCCCAGCGCAGCAGTTCGGGCTGGCCCAGCAGCAGGTTTGACAGGTAGCGGCTGTTGCTAAAGACCGTCAGCGCCGCATATACAGCCTTGCCATCGAAATCTGCGGGACGGGTGCCTGGCGTCGTCTGTTCGCAGAACTGGAGCAGGCGCTGCAGCGCCCCGACCGGATCCGGCAATGGGTCCAAGAGGCGGGGAACCCGAGCGATCGCACGCCCGGAGAGGTGCGCTGAGAGGCCCTCGAGCAACGCTGGCACGCGCTCGTCGATGCTGGACCGGGCGACAACCGACATCGGCAACAATCCGCAGAATACCCCAGCGACGGCAAGCGACCTGCGAGAATGACACAATAGCGGCTCACGATCCGGGGAGCCAACGAGGCGATGCTCACACGCAGGATGTTCACGCTTGGCGCGGCGGGCGCCGCAGCCCTCAGCGCCGAGACCCGGCAAGAAAAGGCCAAGAGGCTGGTCGACGAAGCGTTTGCAGCGATCGGCGGACAGAAGTTCCTAGACATCCAGACGCAGGTTCGCGCCGGCCGGGCGTACTCCTTCTACAACCGACAGGTGCGCGGGACGGCCCGCATCACGATCTATGACCGCTTCGACGAAATGCAGTCAGACGCGGGCGACGACTGGCTGCCGCTCAAGCGGCGCGAGGTCTATACGGAGAAAGGCGACTACTACGCACTGTTCCTTAACGGCGCCGGGTTCGAAGTGACCTACCGGGGCACCGTGCCGCAACCGGAGGACTACATGCAGAGATACCGTCTAGAGAGCCGGCGCGACATCTTCTATTTCATGCGCTATCGCATGCACGAGCCAGGGCTGTACTACTACTACAACGGCACCGAGATCGTTGATAACGTGCCGGCCGACGCGCTCGACATTGTGGACGCCGAAGGCGAGGCGATCACGCTCTATCTCAGGCAGTCGGACGGGCTGCCGCTGCAGCAGGAATACCTGCGGCGCGATCCCAAGACGCGCATACCCTACGAGGAGAAGTCAGTCTTCGGCCGCTACAAGCCGGTAGGCGACGTCTTGCTGCCATGGATCATTCGGCGCGAGCGCGACGGAGACAGGGTCTTCGAACTCTATGCCGACAGCTACGAAGTCAACCGCCCGCTGGGCGGGGACCTGTTCACGGTGCCGAACGACCTGCCGATGCTGCCGGCCAACCCTTAGGGCTCGCACCCGCTAGCGGTTCAGCCAGCGGTTGGAGAGCTGGTGGACTACAACGAACAGGGCGACTAGCAGAGCGCACGCGACGACGACCAGATACAAGTGGTCGGCAGCGAGTTCCATGGCCCTGTCGCCGTAGCGGATTCCGAGGAAAACCACTCCGAAGTAGCGCACGACCCGTGAGAACCCCACGGCAAGGCAGAACCACCCCAGAGGCATCTGGAAGATCCCGGCGGCCAAGACGACGGGCTTCATCGGCATCGGGAGCGGGATCATGGCGACCGGGATCAGCGCGGCGGCGCCCCACTTGCCAACCAAGTCGCTCAGCCGCTGGATGCCGCGCTCGGTGATCCGCCTCCGCAGCATCGCCTGGCCCGCCCGCCGGGCCAAGAAATAGAGCGTCACGCTGCCGATCACGGATCCCACTGTGCCGAGCCCGGCCGCCCAGTAGGCGCTTCCGGGCGTTGCGATTGCCTGCGCCAAGAGCAGAGCGTCAACGCCCTGCGGCATGGGGATGAACGCGCTATCGGCAAGCGCGATCAGGAAAACACCCCACGGTCCCAGAAAGCCCGCAGCGGCGGCCACCCACTCCCCAAGTTGACGGACGAATGCCAAGGCGGTCGATTTCCCATTGTGGCGTATATTCGGAAACAGGCATGCCGACCGCCCGGGACTTCCCCCTGAACGCCCCTGTACAGTTCCCGGCGGGCAGGCACCTAGTCCGCGGTCACCTGGCCCGCAAGTCGCCTTCGCTCGCTCTCGTGGTGGCCGAGGACGGGCGGGAATACAACGTTCCTTGGCCGGTCATGCAGCATCACCTGTCTGGAGTGCACAAGCAGGTCAGCCTGCGCACCGAAGAGCGCATGGTCGACTTTCTCCCCGGGGCCGAAGTCTCCTTCCCGTCTCGCTCCGCTACCCTGCGGGGTGTAGTCGTTCGCAATGGGCCAAAGCGCGCCCGCGTGGCCAGTGACGGAACCGAGTACAGCGTGCCGTATGGCTTGCTCAAGGCTGTCAATTCAGTGGCATCCGGGAGCAACCAACGGCGGCTATCCGACTGTGTCGGGGTAGCCGAGGAACTCATCCAGCAGCACGGCCTGCGCGGCTGGAGTTTCCAGTTCGACGGCGCCCAGAAACGGGCCGGAGCCTGCGCCTTCAACACGAAGGTGATCAGCCTCTCGCGCCTGTACTGCCTCAAGGTCGGCGACGCCCAGGTTCGCGACACGATCCTGCACGAAATCGCGCACGCGCTAGCTGGCCCCAAGCACAACCACGACGCGACTTGGAAACGCATAGCCCGCTCCATCGGCTGCACCGCCGACCGCTGCCATACGGTCGAGTTCGCTCCGGCGAAGCACATCGCGTCGTGTTCTCGCTGCGGCTGGCACCAGAAGAAGAACCGCCGTCTGCACGGAGGCGTTTGCAGGACTTGCGGCCAACTCGTGACATATCGCCGGTTCACTCAGCAAGCCTGGGACACGCTTTCCCAACAGCGCTCCTGAGCCAGCGGCTACAGGCGCAATCCTTTTCCAAGAAGCGGGAGATGGCGGAGCCTGCGTTGGCACTCGGCGGCGCGGCCGAGGGCGACGCTACGGAGATCACGCGCTGCCTTCGAGCGTTGCCAGGAACGTGATTAAGTCGATCAACTCCTGCGTAGTCATCGCACTGACAAGGTCATCCGGCATGATCGACAGCTTGCCCTGGCGCCGCTCCAAGATGTCCGCCGGCGCAAGCTGGAACTCGTCTGCAGCTTCGTTGCGCAGCACGACACGCTCCGGCGTGTCTTCGATCAAGATCCCTGTCAGGAGGCCGTGGCTTGCCGTGTCCAAGATCCAGGAGGCGTACTCGTGAGAGATTCCGGCACTCGGGTGCAGGATGGCATTGAGCATGCCCTCCTTGCCGTACTTCGAGGCAATGGCGGCCAGACTCGGCCCAACGATCTCCTCTCCCACGGACAGCGAGTGGCACTTGGCGCAACTGGCGCCATCCTTGCGGTGGAATACTTCGCGGCCCCGCTCAGCACTGCCGACCCCCTCAATGATTTCGCGCACGCGCACCACGGGGCGCTCGTTGCTGCTCTTTGGGGCTGGGAGGACCGTTCCGGCGCGCTCGCGCACCTCGGGATCGCGGGATCGGTGGACCACGCTCGTTGCTACAGCGCGCATTTCACCGGGCAATTCGAAGGCTTCCTCCATGTCCAGTAGCAGTTTCGCGCCATCTCCGCGGCGTCCGAGCACGCGCACTGCTTCACTGCGGACTTGATTGGGAGCGTCAGAAAGGATCAGTTCCCGAAGTGTTTGATAGAGACCACCAGCCGACGCCGCCCACAATCCCTCGATCGCGGCGATGCGCAGGGCGTCGGGCCCTTCAGACAACTGCTGCGCAAGCATGGTCTCGGCGGCACTGCCGCCGATCGCGCCGAGGGTCTTGATCGCAATCACACGGTCAGCTTCCTCCGCCGCCCCGTCCGCTGCCAAGCGTCGCAACTGGGGGGCCAGCGAGGGATTGGCGAGCAACGCCGAAAGCTCAAGCGCTGCCGAGCGGGTCTCGGAATTGCTCAGAGCCCGTCCCACCGCAGCCACGAGATTCGGCTCCGCTCGTTGGTCGCTCCATTCGCTGAAGACCTGCTTGGATAGCAAATACAAGGCGCGGTTGCGAACCTCACCAGCTTCTGCCGGATCGCCGGCCATGCCGGCGACCGTTCGGGCAACTCCAGCAGTCGGCTGCCAACCGAGAGCATCGAGGGCTTTGAGGCGGTCATCCAAGGGCCGTGACCGGTCCCGAGCAATCCCGGTGAGGTAGTTGCGAGAGGCCGGGGCTTGAAGTACCCAGTACAGATCGCCGAGCTTGGAGCTCCACTCGGGATACTTGCGGCGCAACGCTCGAAACAACCCATCCTCGGCACCATGGGCGGCGATCCCCAGCGCACCCAGATACCAGCGGTCAGCACCGTCGTAGCCGTCCGCGAGGGCTAGCCAAAGGTCCTCTCTTTGGGCCGGCTCGAACCCGCGCAGCATCAGTGCCGCTTCGCGGCGAACTTGAGCATCCGAGTCGTTCGCCAGCTGAGCTACACGCTGATAGTGGTCAAGTCCGTGGTGTTTCGAGACGCGCAGGGCCAGTATGCGCAAGCGAGGATCGTCCGCCTCCAGAGCGTCCTCCAACGCAATTTGGCCTGCTTCGCCGAGCGGAGCCAGCAGCCACAGCGCCCTTGCTCGAATGGTGTCGGAACCACCCTGCCAGGCTTCCGATAGCAGTACGCGGCGCTCGTCTTCGCCGCGCAGCAGCAATTCTTGGTAGGCGCGGTAGCGAGTGGCTTGGTTGGGAGAGCCGAAGGCGGCCAAGAGCCCAGCACCGCTTTCCAGATCTAATTCCGGGACCGAGCCGCGGTGGCCGATCGGAGCAATCCGGAAGATCCTGCCGCGCTCGATGTCGAACATGGCGTGCCCGCCCACGACTGGGTCCTGCCAGTCGGCCACGAAGACCGAGCCGTCCGGAGCGACTGCGATGTCGCTGGGCCGGAAGATCGGATCGGTGCTCGTCACGGTGTTCTCCGCCTCCATCGCGTAGCCAGCACCATCGGGGCGCACGAAGAAGGTCTGGATCAGGCGCTTGCCCGGCTCGGCATGCAGCAACTGGTTGCGGTACTTGGCGGGCAGCAGCTCCCCTTCGTAGAGCACCAGCCCGGTCGGAGATCCCGGTCCTGTGCGGGCCACGTAAGGCAGCGTTCCGGGCCGCTCTTCGTGAAAGTGCGTGCCTCGATCCTCGCGCCAGCGCCTGCCGCCGGGACCCCAGTAGCCGAAGTTGGCCCCTTCCATCACATACAGCAGGCGGGTCCACTGGTTGCCGTCATCATCGTTGTCGGTTTGCCAGATCGAGCCGAAGGAGTCCAGCGCAATCTCGTAGGGATTGCGGGCATTGTGGGCAAGCACGCGAAAATCACTGCCATCGGGCTGAACCGTCTGCACGGTGGCGGCATAATAGGGCCCTTCGCGGCTGCTGCGGAACGACTTGCCCGAGCGGTCCGTGGTCTGGAAGCCTCGATCACCGGAATTGAAGTAGTAGCGCCCGTCATGCCCGAACAGCACGACGTGCAGGCCGTGGTCGTGATCCACTCCGCTCCAGCCGCTGAGCAGCGTCTCTTTCGAGACGATCCTGTCGTCCTCGTCCTTGGTGTAAACGAAGAGATCCGGCGACTGGGAAACGATGACCTTGTTGCCGAGCACGGAAATGCCCAGCGGAGCGAGCATGTCGGCGTGCTGGTCAAAGACCTTGCGGGAATCCGCCTGCCCGTCGCCGTCAGTGTCTTCGAGAATGACGATGCGGTCGCCCTGCTCGTCATTCTTGGGACGGCTCCAGAGGTCGCTGCGGTAGTTGACCGATTCGATGAACCAGATCCTTCCACGCTCGTCGATGTCGAAATTGGTCGGGTTTACCAGCAGCGGCTCGCTGGCCCAAAGCGTCATCTCCAGTCCCGGCGCGACCTCGAATTCACTGCCGACGGTAGGAGGGGACACACTGCAGGCAGCCAGTGCGAGCGCCGCCACCGCAGCGATACAACGGAAGACAGTCATTGGTTCGATTCTACCGACCGCCCCGCCGGTCGGCGCGCTGCCTAGCGCCAGTCTCAAGTGCTGGTCGCGTCCGAGCCCGGAAGGGACGCTGATGAAGTACTCGGACATTGACACGCACCGCAACGCCAGAGGATCCAGCATGACGGGCATCCGGGGCCGCTTCGTGACCGTTCGGCCCGTCTAGCCCGCATAAATCACCAACTTTGGTGAGGATCGGATTCTGGGGTCTTGGGCTCGGAAAATGGGCCGTCGGGCAAGGGCTGCCACTTGGTTTCCCGGCCTTTTCG
>VXRL01000015.1 GCA_009838515.1 Terriglobia bacterium
AGGTTTCAGCTCATTCGCATCCTCCCTGCCAGGGCTTACCCTGACGCACCATAATTCCCTCCACTGGCCGTTCTGGAGCGTCAACTGGTAGGTCTCCCCGCCAACCTCGACGGTCGTCCCACTGGCGAAGAGCTGCCCGTTCCGCCGGTAGTTCCCGTCCTCGCCTAGTTGCAGCACGACTGTCTGCCCGGAAGCTCCCAGTGACACCACGACAGGCGGAGGCGGCTCGAACGTCGCGGTCCATGCGCCGTCCTGCATCACTAGCCGGTAGGTCGCCCCCGTCGAGGACCGGACGATCGAGCCGGACAGGACCGCCTGCCCGTCGACTTGGTAGCTGCCCCCTTCCGTGCGCCCGACGAGAACTACCTCCCCGCTCCTGCCGAGGCCGACCGGGACCGGCTCGGGAGGAAGGTAGGCCGACGTCCAGCGGTCGTCCGCAAACGTAAGCCTGTACTGGTTGCCGTTCGAGGCCGTCACGATGCCGCCGCTGTCGAACACGTTGCCGTTCCCCTCGTAAAGGCCATCCTCCCGGCGCGTGATCAGCAGCGCCTCGCCACTCCTGCCCAGCGGCACGGCCCAAGGATTCGGGGCCTCGTAGGCTGCGGTCCAAGTGCCGCCCTCGAGCGTCAAGCGGTACGTGTTGCCTGCGGCCTCGACCGCGGTCCCCGACGAGAAGGCCTCGCCGTTCCTGGTGAATCCTCCAGCCTCCGTGGTCTGGAGGGTGAGCTTCTCGCCGGAACTCCCCAAGTCGATCACCACGTCCTGCGGCACGAACGGGGGCGCTGGCGGGGGGGCCGGGGCAGTTTCGCCGCCGCCGCATCCCACGAGCGCCAGAGCAACCAGCGCCAGCATAACGGTAAACGAGAGTGAGGGGGATTATGTAGCTGAGTAACATTGACCGCCTGACTGGGCGGGGTTGATAGGATTGGGGAGAGGGGCGCGCCCGACGGTAGGGTAGCGGGCTCGAAAGCCGCTGTCTTGGAGTTCGAGTGCTTCAGCGGAAGAGTTTCCGTCCGCCCCAAAGTGCAGAAGCTGCCACGGTCGATGCCCCGCGGACGACGACCGTCCGGCACCTAGCAGACAATGCCTCCTCCGCGAAGGGAACAGTCGAGAGCCCCTTCTTCGGTACGGGAATCGTCGATGTGCTCGTACTCAGCTCATCCCTCCCAAGGAATCCGAAACTGGCGCTGCAAGCTTCCGTCCGTAGACATGGGAGATGCTGGCCCAGCTCTGCAGGTCACGGAACATCCTGCGCGGCGAGAAGCGAGATGGGATTCAACAGGCGGATCGACCCCGACTTCCTCCGGCTATTTCCCGCAACAGCCAGCGATCGGCATCACGATGGCCTGAGCTCGCCGTTGGCCGCCTTCCTCCCTCGCTCCCTGTTTCCCCCTGTCGGAGTATCGAACCCTGAGAGGCTCATCCAAGCCCGCGTGGCTACGGTCCAGCCCCCCCTTCCAGCTCTTCACGGCCCGCTCTTGCCGTGGTGACCGGAACCGGTCGCGGTGCTCGAAGCGGCTGTGCGGGGTGTGCGGCTATTGCGCGTCCCACGGGAGCACTAGTCGATTCCTGGGACATCCGTCACGGAATCGCTCCGAGCGGCGTCTAATCAATTAACCCGTGCCGTGGCCACCCGGTCTGTCGCCGAGGGAAACCGGTTCGCGCCAGCCAGGCCTCGCTCGGGGAATCAGTGTCAGACTCCATGCCAAAGCCTCCACGGGACTGGTCATTCCGGTCTCTGGAGGCACCAGTGGACGATATACTGATAGTGTCAGCATTCAGTCAGGTTTCAGGCGCTCCAACCGGGGAGAGATCCGGTATTGCGAATCCCGGGACCACTTCGGAAGGAGAAGAAATCATGCAATTCGAGCGAGGAGACCGGACTTGTCCGGCACGGGACCGGGGCAAGCGGCCGTAGCGTCGCCACGCCACAAGCACCCGAGGCCAGACCGTCCATGTCACAATCCCAATCCCTACCTCCGGCGGCACGCCACGCGGCTGCCGCGTCTGCCGGTCGGCCAGAGTCGAAGGGCACGACTTCCGAGTCGCTGCCACCAAGTCCTTGGAAGACCGGCAAGTTCCTGACAGGCCTGATCGTTGGAGCCTTGCTGCTCGGAATACCGGGCCGGTCGGCCGAAGCGGACAGGAACGCGCCAACGGACGAGCAGGTCGCGGCGGCGGTCGTCGCGACGGAGCGGCTCCTGGACATGCGCCGCAGCGTCGAAGCACTGGCGATCATCAAGCCCGTGGCGGAAGCTCGTCCCGACTCCAACCAGGCGACTTTCTCGATGGGCCTAGCGGCACTTGCCGCCGCAGATGCCGCGGTACAGGGGGGGGCCAAGCCGAACAAGCCTCCAGCAAAAGAGAACTTCGATCTGGCAGTTCGTTCGTTCCGGGGCATACTCGTCAAGGAGCCCGAAAACCTACGCGTCCGACTGGAGCTGGCCCGCAGCCTGTTTTCGCGGGGTGTGTGCGTAGAGCCCCCTCGGAATCTCTTCAAGCACATGCTCGGCGATGACTGCTGGGCCGCAGAGCAGCATTTCGTGCGGGTACTGGGCGCGAAGGTGCCGCCGCAAGTGGTGCTGAACGTCCGTCGCTTTATCCAGATCTGCCGCGCGCGCAAGCGAGCCTCGGGTAACCTGAGCCTAGCCCTTGCCCCCGATACGAACGTCAACACTTCGACCTCGGCCCAGACGGTCGACATATTCGGCCTGCCGTTCCAGCTGGACGACGCGGCGCGGGCCAAGAGCGGCATCGGGGTGGTCGGCAGCCTTAGCACGGAGATCCAGAGACCGCTGCCCCATCTCAAGTGGCTTCCAAGGGGGGCCACCAACCTGCGTGTGGGAGGCTTGGTTTTTCGCCGGGAATACTCGGGGGGCCAGTTCGACGATTACAACTACGGCATCTATGCCGGGCCTCGCATCCTCACCAACCGAGGCCATTACAGCGTGCTGTTCCAGGCCGACCGGCGCGGCGTCAATGGCAGTCCCTACAGTCGGCAGTACGGCCTACAACTCGAGGGAGTCCGGATGGTGATGCCGCGCATCTGGGCGGGAGGCAGCGTGGAACTGTCCCGCCAGACGGCCCTTAGCCTTGGCGGCCCGGTCGGCAAGGCGGGCTTTAGCTGGAACAGCCAAGCTTTCGTCAACTACACCGTCCTCCCATCACTGACCGTGCGATTCATGGGCGGGTCCGGCCGGGAGAATACGGACCGGATATCGACGCGCCATCGCTCGAAGTGGGTCGGAGTCCTGGGATCATACGACCTTCCGCTCGGCTTCACCTTGACCGCATCGCAGCAGCTGTTCCTCGCACAGTTCGAGCAGCCCCTAGCACTGTTCGGGCCCGATCTTCCGAACACCCGGTGTGGTTCCCCCGGCTTCAAGTCCATAACCGGCTGATCCAGATCGGGGGATTCTCTCCGTCGCTGTCCTTCATTCGCGAGGCTAGGAGAGCGAACCTGACGATTTATTCGTACGAGCGCTACCGCATGGAGGGCGGATTCGTGCGGGTGTTCTGAACCGCGACGCCTCGCCCCCGTCCGTCAGACCGCAGCAAAAGGGAGCGCTGTCGGGCTGTCGCGTGATCAGGCCGCCATTCTGGTCGGAGTGAAGCCAGGGGCTCCCGGACGAGTGGCTATGTGCCAAGAGATCCTTGACCAAGAACTCTCGAGAATGCGCCCCGAGGCCCAGAATCAAATCTTCACGTGAGACCACGCGTCCGCTCAACGCTCAGACAGCGACTTGGGTGTTCGTCGCAGCCGCAGTCGAATCGTCATGCGGCACGATTAGTCGCGTGGCTGCTTCCCTAAGGTCTCCCGGGACGTCACGATCAGCTTTCGCGAGTAACAGGCACTCAACAGTTCTAACGGAACGGCGACGGACAGCATCGACCAAGGCCACCTCACCCCAGTGCCGGTCCATAAAGTCGGTCGTTGCGCCACTCTTCAGTAATGCTTTCGCGGCCTCTAAATGACCCCGCACCGCCGCTTGCTGCAGTGCTGTCCAATGCAGTTTGCTGTCTTCGCAATCGACACAGGACCCTTCGCGCAACATAGCCTCAACGGTCCGAAAATTGTTCCGGACAGCAGCCTCCTGTAGAGCTGTTCGTCCAGGCCGCTTGCTCGCTATGTCTGCGTTGGCACCGTGATCTAGCAGCTTCACGACGACTTCCGCGTGATCTCGGATGGCAGCCTCGTGCAGGGCGGTATCGCCCCAGTCCTTGTCCAGGGCGTTGACATTAGCCGTTGCCAGTAACATTCGGACGACTTCTATGTGACCATGGCGGGATGCCAGTTGGAGTGGCGATTGACCCCATCTTTGTTCCGCCAGGTTGGCATCGGCTCCAGCGTCCAAGAGCAACCTGACGACCGAGACGTGTCCCCGCTGTGAGGCCAAGAGCAATGGTGTCACGCCATTCGCGTCGACTACGTTTACAAGAGCTTCATGCTTCAAGAGCACTTGAGCGACATCTTGGTGGCCTTCCCATGCGGCTAGGTGGAGGGCTGTCAAACCAGTAGGCCCACGAAGGTCGGGCAGGACGCCATCAAGTGCAGCCTTAACGATTCTCGGATGCCCATTACGGGCGGCGAGATGCAATGGTGTCCAGCCATCGTTGTCCGGGGTGCAGCAATCGGCCCCCTTGCGGACTTGGACGCCGAATGTTGCGGCATCCCCCGCTTCCGCTGCCTGGAAAATGGAACCCGCTGACTGATTGATGCCTTTGGTGCCGGTACGTTGCATCATTTCTCAACGCACTCATTGTATGTATGGTCCGACACCTCGGCAACCACATGCCAAGCCCGGGGGCACTTGCGCGGTCTTGGGATCGGGCGGTGAGAGCGTTGCGACAACGGTGGGTAGCATCCGGAAATGAGGCAACACGCCGACCAGAGTGGTTGTCGCCGGCCAACCCTGCATTCTATTGGGTGCCCCGCGGCCAACCAGTAGCCTTATGGGGGGACTGCTAGTCCGTCAACGAGGGCTTCTATCGCAGCCTCAAATCGCCGGTTGCCCTCCAGATACGGCTTCCACTCTCTCTCGAGCACATCGAGATGGGCGGGCCAAACCCGCTCCCAGAGTCCATGCTTGAGGGCGTATGGGGTGTAGCCGGGAATGCGCTCCCGAACAACCTCCCCCGTCGAATAGAAGAGGACGGCGTGCCACAGGGACTTCCTAGGGAGCAGCATCCCAAGCGACCGAGTTCGCTGGCTGATGGATTCCTGGACCCTTTCGATCATGGCATGGGAAGCCTCGTGGAACAAGATTTCCAAGTTCTCCGGCAGTGGTTCTGCCGCGTCCTCGCTAGAAACCGTGATCCGAGTGGGATACAACGTCGTATAAGCGCCAGCCCAGTTTGCATGGAAGACGACATCGGTTTGGATCTTCGGGCCCGGCCATGCGGTCGTGTAGATTTCGGAGAGGCGGACTTTCAGCCTGCTCTCGTGTCGAGCAATGAGCGGAATCAGTCGTTCAATCCGCGATCGGTTGCTCCGATCATGCGCCGTCCACCAGACAGCTCGATAAACCGGAGCCGCCACTTCGAGTGCATCGACGAGTCCTGAATCGAGACCAGTCGCATCGAGGGAACGAGCGTTGCCCGCATCCCCGAGCGCGTTCTTGACTACCACCATGTCTCGATCAAGCAGGTCCTTGCCTTCGAAGTGCTCGCGGTAATAGGTGAGGGCCTTGCTCCAGTCTCGGGTCTGTTCGGGAGCGAGTTTGGTTGGGGCTGCGATGCTCTCTGCTGGTTGTTCGACAGCACGCTGGAAAAGGAAATGGTGGAGGTTAATCCAGAATCCGCTTTGGAATCGGAAGGTCGTCTGTCCTTCCCACTCCGCCAGAACCGGGCAAGGCAACAGAAGTAACGCTGTGAACGCAGCGCAATGGGACCTCACAAGACCATTGTGCCAGCGGGGATCATCCTCGGCACGATCCCGATCCCGCCTTGAAACGGTAGCCGCCGCCCAGCCGCCCTAACAGCCTCCAACCGGTTTGGTCCAAGGCACGGGAAAGCTATCGGTCGCCGGTCGCGGAGCCCTGGGTCTGTCGCGGTCGGTGTGATCTGAATCTGAAGCCACTGAGGTGATGTTTAGCCGTTTCGACCCCTGCCAATCTAGGCACGAGGCGGTCTCGGTAGATGAGCTCTGGACAATCCTGCACCGCAGGCCAGCGCTTGGACGATACCAATGGCGAAGACTCCAATGGATAGCGGCATTGCGGCCGCACCCGGAGTATAGATGTAGGCGTTCGCTGACGCCGGCACAGTGACAACAATGCCCATCCAGGCACCATATGCCAGGCCTTCGCGGATCGATCGATCGTTCTGAATCATGTTGAAGAGCCGGACAAACACGAACGACCAGACCAAACCAGAAACAGGGATTGCCCACATCCTGACAGTGGCCTCGCGAGGAGCAGCGCCTAGCACGTCCCCAAGTGCCTTGCCGAATATCGCCCAGCCCAGCAACACACCCAGTAATTGATGGATTCCAAATGCTATGGCCCTCTCAGGCAAGCAACCACTGCCTACTCACGCTATCTCAACTGTCCACGAAATCGGTGTCACTCCACACTTCCGCCTTGCGGAAGCCCTCCAGCACGCTCAGCTTCATGCAGACTGGCTGGCCGGCGGCGGTCACCTGCACCGCCGCCAGCAGCGGCGTCTTGTTTTCCGAACCGCGGCCGCGCTTGCCACCGGGCAGTTCGCCGCCCAGATAGGCGTCATCGACTTGGCACGGTGCCCTCCAGGCAGTAGCCGTGGTCGCGTTCCAGTTGCAGCAGGTCGCCGCTCAGAGTTCTAGCGAGGTTCCGATGTCGGACCGAGCCGACCGCTCACCTGAACCGTCGTTCGCGCTGTCAGTGGGTCGGAGTCCTGGGATCATACGACCTTCCGCTCGGCTTCACCTTGACCGCATCGCAGCAGCTGTTCCTCGCACAGTTCGAGCAGCCCCTAGCACTGTTCGGGCCCGATCTTCCGAACACCCGGTGTGGTTCCCCCGGCTTCAAGTCCATAACCGGCTGATCCAGATCGGGGGATTCTCTCCGTCGCTGTCCTTCATTCGCGAGGCTAGGAGAGCGAACCTGACGATTTATTCGTACGAGCGCTACCGCATGGAGGGCGGATTCGTGCGGGTGTTCTGAACCGCGACGACTCGCCCCCGTCCGTCGGCAAGAATAGTCGTCGTTAGGCACTGCTCGCTCTCTGGCCATTCGAGCCATCGCCAAACCGAGTCTATCTCGAATTCCAGCTCCTGAAGCGCGATCCTCATGAACAACTGCTCGAACCAGCGTCCCTTCGCGGGCTTGTCGCGACTCTCTAGACGGATTCTGTCCAGAACTGCACCGGCCATCGGATTGCCTCCGAAGGCCATCGTGGTCTGTCGGCCGTTCACGCGGCGTTGTGGGTCACCTTGACCGCTTGGACCTGGAGATGCACACCCTCGCGCTGCTGTAGACAGCCGATGATCTCGAACAGGTTGCGCGCCTGTGGATTGCCGTTCTGACTGAGCATGCGCATCAGGCTCTTGGGCGATTTGTCCGTTAACCCCCCGAGTTCGCCGAATCCTATGGTCGCGTTGACGTAGTCACGCAGCAGCGATTTACCCGTCTCCGCGTCGCTGGACAGCAGACAATTGACCGCCTCCTTCAGGAGCGCCTGACGAAAGGACGGGTCGCGCTGGAGCCGTTCCCGCACAGTCACCTTGAAGTCTCGCGTCAAAGCCATCGTCTCATTCCTCCTGCCGTCTACTAAGGGCTCGAGCCGAAACAAGTCCGTCATTTCGTGCATTCGGCTCGCGCTCGTCGGATCCATGAGGCCGCAAAGCGCTGGCAGCGCACTTGGCTCTGCGGTGCGTCGACCAGAGCCGGACGAACCGGGCCGCGCGCAGCTCCGTACAAGGCTACGGCCCCACACGACTGTCTGCCCCGGTTCACTGCGACCATGCACGCCTGCTAGTATGCCCGCGGTATTGCGTCCGGCGAGCCTCGCGCGCGACTGCCGCAATCTACCCTCGTCTCTGGTACGGCGACCCTCACGCGCGCGGCCGGCCGGTCGAAACATCCTGCGCAGCCACTGCCTCGGTCTCACCCCTCGCAGGGGTCGACTCCACGGCGGTCGCTGGGACGGCTTCGGTGTGCGCCACTCTCGCGCTGACCTCCGCCGATTGCCGGTACAACTCGTCGCTTCGCCTCTGGAGGGCCTCGAACTTCCTGTCGCTGCGGTCCATCAGCTCCCGGATCCTTTCCTCGCGCTTGGCGGCTTCCCGGTCGATCCGCTCCATGACTGCCCGCGTCTCGGACTCGCGCTTGGCGGCTTCCCGATCGAACCGCTCCTCGCGCTTGGCGGCTTCCCGGTCGACCCGCTCCATGACTGCCCGCGTCTCGGACTCGCGCTTGGCGGTCTCCCGATCAATCCGTTCCAACAGGATTTCGAACTCCCGCCTCCGAGCGGCACGGCGGGCCGCCCAGATGCTCACGATCAGCGCCGCAAGCGCGACCAATGTGGCGGCCACCGTCGCTGCGCTGCCGATCCACTGCGGCATCCCTCTACCATACATCCTCCTCCACCGGGCGGCAGGTTTGCGCCGATGTCGCAGAGCGGCTTGCGGTCGCAGGCGCGGCAGATGCGCTGGCAGTGATGCAGCCAGACCGGAGTGATCGACCGAGCGACGCGTTCGACCTCGTAGCAGACACGCGGCGGACTGTGTGGCCCCAGTGCCCGGCAATCGAATCCCCTTAAGGCGTGCAGTGTAACGGACCCGAATCGACTGCGGCGGGGCAGTCGCGCAGCCTGGGCCAGCTGGACGGCAGTGCGACGTTCTGCCGATGGAGCGTCGGTGAAACTGAAGCCCCGAAGCGAAGCGGGCGGATCCGACTTCGGATCCGCCCGCTGGTTATAGGTACAACACTGTTGCCGGCCTGCAGCTACGGCCGGAGGTCCGCGCCGAACGAACCCCGCATCGCCTTGCTGGTCGCTCCGTCCGTACCTTCGGCAGGAATCGACCAAGTGCCGAGCACCCCGGTCGGACCTTCCGTGCTGTCGCCAATGAAGCCCCCCGCCATAGTGCCCGGGCCGGCAAAGTTGACGTCTAGGAGGCTAGTGTCTGTGTAGCGGACCTGGACTGCGGGGGTGGCACCAGTTATTAAGCCGTCGTCGGCCGTCGAGATGTTCGTGAGGAAGATCGATTTCACATCCCGGTTGTCGTGGCGGAACAGGCTCCTCGTCCCGTCGATCCCGCGCAGGTTGGTGATCGTGGCAGAAACGTTGCTAGTATCGCGAGCCCAATCCACCCTCAACTCGAACGAGCCGTCGTAGAGGTTGCCTGAGTCCGTTTCTACCGCAAGCGCCCTCCCGCTGTACTGCGCAACGAATTGCAAGCCCGTAGTAGCGCTGACCGCCCTCGGGCCAAAGGCGAACGATCCATTCTCGACTGGATTTGCAGCCAGCAGCACGCCGGCCGCGGGCGATCTCTGCGACCAGACGCCGAACCGCGTGTAGGTGATGCGGGCCGTGCGCATCCTGAAGTCGATACTGCGCTCGGCAAAGAGCATCCTGATTTGGTCCCGGTCGTAGGCATTCGTGCCTAAAATTCCGGGCGCGTCCACGTTGTCGTGACGATCCGCTGCGGCGCGGACCGCATTGTAGAAATTCCGCTCGCTAGAAAGGGCAGAGCAAGCAGAAGCGAGAGCCGCTCTTGCGAGCGCGACATCGCTGGTGTCGCCAGTCACGGACACACCACCCGCAATGGCGCCAAGCGCGGTATTAGCGTCGGTGATTCGACCGCCAAAATTGTCCGCGGTCAATCCGCTCCGTAACGTGTTGATCCTCGACCGGACGGCGCTGATGTATGTGCCGCCCATCTCGGGGTGGCTACTGTTGCTGTAGAGGCGCTCCGTCTGGAAGACCCGGTCATCTTGGCTCGGAGTGACCCTCTCAATGGGAGTACTCACGGTAATCCCAAGGTTTGCCGCTGTCAGGGTGAACGTGCCCATATCGTCCGAGCCGGTGCCGAATGTACCATCGCCCAACGTGTACATCACCGCGACAGAACTGCCACGATCGCTTTCCGTGGGCAGCCTCGGGGTGGTTACGCTGCCGCTCCTCGTTGCGCCGAACGCGCCCTCAAGGTGAGCCCCGGCTGCTCCGGTGCGCCAGATCCCCAGCGCCTCGGTCGCATCGTCAACGAGCTGGACCCTGAAGGCCGAGGTGCCGCTGGTTTGCGATTGAAGGCTCGGCCCGAAGGAAATGGTCGAAGCTGCTGCAGTGCTTGTGTAGAGTCCGTCTAGGGCAGCGTCACCGGTACCGTCGATGGCCTCGGGCAGGGTGATCGACGCGACGGTCTCGTCTCGGAACGTGAAGTTGCTCATGAGTCTCAGCGGGTCGCCATCCTCGTCCTTGAGGTCCGTTACGGTCCCGGTCACCCGCCTCTGCGAGAAGCTCATTTCGAGGCTGATCTTCCCGGCATAGAGCTGGGGATCGTTCACTGCGTCCAATACGTCGGGGCCAGTTACTCCGCTTCCGTTCAGCACCGCCACGGTAGAGCCGGTGAATGTCGCCGAGCCGCGGGTCAGAATCTCACTCATGCGCGGCGCGTCCAAGGGAGTGTAGAGGAACACGCCGGTGTCCCACATCCCTTCCGCCGCCTTCGTGCCACCTGCGGTCACCGCGTACACGCCGAATCGGGTGCCGTTGGTCGAGCCGAAACGGACCCTGGACGCGATGCTGGAGAAGAAGTCGTCGGCATCGTGCTGGCCATCGTCAGTAATTTGCGTTTCGAATTCTTCGGCAAACTCCCCAGCGTCGGACAGTACGCGGACCATCCTCTGCAGGGCGCTGATGACGTCGTCGACCTCGTTGGGATCCACCCTGGCCCCGCGCCAGGGGTTGTCGCCCAGAATCTTGCCCAACGCTTCTTCATTATTGGTGTCGGCGGGCGCTGCTCCTACTGTCCGTTCCCAGTCGGAATGCCGCTTGGCCCAGCGGCCATCTCGGACCACACGCTCCAGAGGCCTCGGGTGCGACCTGCCACCTCACTCGCCCCAGTTGTCCCGCACGTTCCGTGGACCCTTGGAATTGAAACGGTCCGGTCAGGCATGACTTGGTCCGCTCGCACCCCGTCCAACGCAGTACTACTCAGATCTGCAGATCCCGATGCGCTTCCCGAGTTCTCTCGTCTCGGATTCTTGGCGAAGCGAGGGACTCTTTGGTACTCGACGACCGGCGCCCCCTGAAGCTAGCCAGCTGCTCGAAGCCCTCTATCGTGCGACACGGCCGTACGTCCGAGACAGTCTACGCTCGGACCCGGAGCGCCTTCACTCATTGCCGGTCCAGCGAGCCCCGTTCGCATCCCACAAGCGGAAGGTCTGCGAAACCTTTATTCGTGGGTTCGATTCCCGCCCGCGCCTCCATACAATCCACATAACTTATTGAAAAAAAAGATACCTATTCAGACTTTTAGGATTCCGTTACCGCTAAGATTACCACTTCGGGATTTAGGAAAGGGCCTGCCCTCGCAGACGCAACCACACTGGACTTCTTGATTCCGTGCCGGACCTCGCGGGCGCGATTGACTCGGGCGGCGTACCGGCGCTTGAGTGGGTTGGCGAGCGTGCCTTGATCTGTCGAACCGGTCTGTTCCGGGTCGCGGTCGGTTGGGAGATCGGGTCAATCCGGCGCTGGCTGCGGCTTCTTGGCAGCGCTGTACGTCAATCCCATCCGGGTTCCGATTCATGAGCTAAGCAGTTAGAACTTCCGGGTACGCATGCGATTCAACTCACCTACCACCAGTTGCTTCGGAAGCTCGAAGAAATCGAACAGAGCATAGAGTGGCGCCAAAAAGGAATGAACTATTTCGGGTAGGTTTGGGCCGATGGCCTGTGATTCGATATGAGTCTGGAGGCGGATCGACGCTTGTCTCGCCGTCCGGCCATCTCTGAAGTGTCTCATCCCGTCCATACGCACTAGTGAGCGGCCCTGAAGGCCAGTGAATTCCGCAGCGAATCGAATTGTCGTGTGTCCCTCGAATAGATTCGCGGCCAATCGCTCGGCTTGTAGGAACGTCTCTCCTACACGCCATATGGGCAGCGTGGCATCGAATACCGTTCCCGGTGCCAGGTTCCGTTGGCCCTCCCGCGGAAAATCCCCGCTATCCTCTTGATAGCCCCGCAGCAGATAGGCGCGGCCTTCCGGTGCGATACGCCAGAAATCGCTATGCGCCGTATCGCGTGCCTCGACGGGTGTGTCGGGGTCAGCGCCCAGCCAACATTCCACGGTTCCGTCTGCCAGATAGGGTTTGATTCCTTTCCGCGTCGGGTACCAGAACGGAGGCCACCCCGTGTAGCGCACAACGCTTGCACGGACCGTTTCTGCCAACTGCGTTAGCGGGATCTGTTTCGCTGGGCCGACGATCTCATACGCGAAGTTGTAGTAGCCATTCGGGAATCGAGGTCCAACGTTCTCGGGTAGCGGATCGATCAATGCCGACCAACGATCGAAGCTTGCGGCAATCCATTGCTCGAGACCGTCTTCAGCATCGATAGGCTCTACTTGCGGTATCGCGCCAGTCAACAAATCTCGGATATATCCGAGCATTTCGTCGCGGCGGTTCGCTAGGCAACGGGACAGAAGGGAATCCCATTCTTGCCCGCTTTGCGGAGGTTCGCTGCGGGGGCCCGGCCTTCGAATATAGATGGCATTCAGCTGAACAGTTTTCTCGTCTGGCCCTGCCCGTCGTGCGCGCACTGGAACCCGATTTCCACCCGGTATCTTGACGACCGGGAACTTAGCACCCTTGGGGCTTGGGACCAGGTGAACCGAGCAGTGGAACGGGGGATCGCAGTAGCTTTGCACTATCCCATTGATCAGGTCTTAGTCGTATCGCTCCAGCGTGGCAGGGCGGTTTGCGGCCTCTACCAAGCCCTCACCGCTTTCCTCGAGGCCCAGAACAACGAAACCGCCGCCATGATTCGCAAGGGCGAGCGCCGATTTGGCGAATATCGCTTTGTCGTGCTTGTCGTCTTTCAGGTCGAGCCAGTTCTTGACCTCCAAATCGAGGTCCTCGCGAGGGTCGACGAGCAGATCGGCAAGCCGTTCGGGAGTTACTCTTGGAAACATTCCGCAAGGCAAGGATTGAGCCCGGCATTCCAAGGTAGCGTTTCCGGCCTGCGAGTCCCAGAATCGAGCCGAGGCCTCGAACGCCGACTAGAGTCTCCGAACCGAATCTGGAGCCAGTAGGCTTCGATCTGTTTCCACCTGTCCATTCCTCCTGCTTGCGTCCTTCGCAATCGAGCCCCCTTCGTTCCGTCGGCGTTACCCCGCTCCCCCGCTACTGCTGGCCTCTCCACCGCCTGCCCCACCTGGCTCTCGCGGATCCTCGGTTGGTGCGTACCACGCCTCCGGCAGAGCTTCCCGCTTCGCTTGACTCATGACATGCTCGAATGGATCACAGACCACAAGGCAGTCATCACGATCATCGTCACGATCTGTGGCATCGGCTGCTTTTCGGCTACTGGATAGGGCGGGTTACGAGCGACCGAAGATCCTTGGAGAATTTCATGAACGTAGTCAGGGGCAACATTGAGGAGATCCTGTCCCGGCCGGAGCCAGTTGCGAGCAATACCCACAGCCCCGCGCAGCTTGCCGAGTTTGGTGTCAGGATCGCCGACCGACTGCATGCACGGGACTGGGCTCGCCAACTGGCCTCTGGGTTGCTTGCGCAGGCCCGCGACAAGGAACCCTTCAGAATCGAGGAGGGCCGCACGGAGAGCGCAAACATGAGCTTGCTCGACCCGGAATGGCGGCGGAAGGTCAGAAGGACCAGCCTGAAACTCGGAGCGGACACGTATGCTGTTCTGCTGGTCATGAGGATCGCTCTCAAGGACGAGCGTATTCGCTTGGCTTCGGAAGTTGCGCTTGAGGATGGCTAGATCACTCACTTGAATACGAGAAACCTCGGGCAAGCCTGAGGGCGTCATCATGGCCAAGCACAATGGTCTGTCGCAGATCGAGTTGATGGGTCTGTTCCCCAACGAGAAGGTGGTCGACGCGGGGAATCCGAAGCCACCATGCGGCTGACGAGAAATCTCGCAGGGCTTCCGATGTCCAGAATCGTCCTTCGTCGGGTACAGGATTGCGGAATGTGACCACCGGCCCGGAGACATGTCGTGGCGTGCATGAGTCTGTGCGACTCGCAATCGCAGAACATACGGGTCGGTCGCTCCTCTTGGCGGGAGGTCCGAGACATTGTTGGAAGCATTCGGGATGCACCTAGCCAACCAATCCAAGTTGGTCTCAGCGTCTTGTAGGAGCCTCCGCTCCTAAGGGACATGGCTTCAGCAATGCGGCCGGTCCGCAGCTACAGGGGTGTACAAGTCGCACGGCATTGAGATGTTAGGACTTGGGCATCTTCCGCGAATGCTGGCCCCGCACTTTCCTTGGCGCCGCTACTCGGGAGTGCCCATGCCTCGAAGGCACGTGAACAGGGCCGTTACGATTGCAACCAAGATTGGAACAACTACGAATAGAACCATCCTGGCCGTAAAGCGTCGATCTTCCCTTCTGAGGGCCAGCTTTCTTGCATTGAGGTCATTTCGGCTTGCTTGGAGCTTGTCAACGATTCCCTGCAATTCCCGGAAGGTATTCATATAACGATCCGCCTGGCCCTCTGGCGAAGTCCGATTCGACCGTCCCTCTGCCAGCATCGCTCTCGCGCGATTTGCCCGAACCCCCATGTCCGCATAGTCCGGCACGATCTCTGCCACAACGAGATCGCGATAGTCGTCCTGGAACTCCTTGATCAGATCCAGGGCAAAAGCAATGCCCGATTCCGATGCCTCGTACATCGATCGCTGGCAATGCCCCTTGGCCTTGAGCACCTCTTGGTCAAAGACAGCCTTGTCTCCTGCCGTGACTGCTTTGAGCACGTGATTCCCTGCGTATCTCAGTTCATTTACTGCCGGGATGGGAAGCTCGGAATTAGAGCCCTCGATTTCCTTCGCGAATTCTTCAGCACGCCTGAAGAGCTCCTTTACTTCGTCCAGCGCAACTACGTCATAGTCAATTCGATTCATCGGCAAAGCTGTGGTCCTTCACACGCTCCCACCGTTTGTTGGTGTCCTCTTTGGTAGAGTACTGCCCGCGTTGTAGCCGAACGTTACCGGTCGCAATGCGCCTGATCGTCCTCCGAGCTACCTCGTTCTCGACATCTTCCCGAGTGCGGGTTCGCGTATTGCTCACCGTGCGCTGGAATGACCTGCCGAAAACCTTGATGGGGTTTCGCATCGCAAGCTCCTTGTGCACCAAGCCGCCCACAGTACTCGAAGCGTGGTAATCGTTTGTTGGAGGTCAACACCGTCTTCGGCTTCGCCGCTCCTGAGTCCGTGTCCCGGCTGGACATCCTCATTACACACTAATGCCATACCGTGAAGCAAACCTTCCCCGTGCCTTTTGATGCAAGGCGGCAGTCACCTCGGGGAGTTGAAGGCAGTTCGCGTTGGCTGTAGATGTCTGGCCGTATGACTTCGTCCATCGCCGGACGTATGATCGCCAAGCCTTCCGCAGGCTGAATGTACTGGACGAGTTCAACCACAAGAGCCCGGCCCGGATTTCTCAAGATCCAAATCCCCGCTTAATCTGCAGGTGCGAGTACCGGCTTGAGCGTCACGAAAGACCAATCTCGGGAGTTTCTTTCGAGCTTTGATCCTGTCATCGGAACTCGGCTGACAACACCACGTGATGCGAGGCGACTCAGGAATGCGCTGATGTTCGAGGTTCCTCCGCTCCTAGGCGAATCTCATCCGGTTGATCTCCTACTGATTGAAGTGGTTCGGATGTTCTTCCCGGACGTGTATTCGATCGTATGTAGCCATCACAACGACTTTTCCGGAATTGAGGACAAGATGAGCCAGCAGGTCAATGATCGACCGCGTTGTGTTGATCGGCTCGAAACTGCCTTGGAGGGTATGGAGTCAGAACATGCTGCAGTATTGAGGGAAATCCTTAAGGATCTTTTCCCTCGATTGCGCAGCGGATACGACAACATCATCTACGAAAGCGAGCATCTCGCGCGATGGTCACGGGAGCAAAGGATCAGTTCTCCTGAATACTGCCTGCGGTACTTCACGCACTCGATTCCATCTGGCGACATAACGAACTCAGAGATATCCGCGATGATCACGATGGCAATGAACGGCGATGTCGAAAAGCTCGCGAATCGGATTTCCTCTCATTTCTCAGGACCTCAGGCAGGTCGCACAATAGATAAGTTCCGACAGGTCGAGTTCGATGTCGACCCCTTGGCCGCGGAGACTCTGGCCCTTGCAGTCGCCAGAAGTGCCGAGCGACTTCCAAACCGGGCATCCCTATACTCGTTTGCCGAGCCACCGTCTCAGGCAGCGATCTTGATCTCGCATCTCCTTCAGACCATTTCGGACCGTGGCGACAGAGTCTCCGCTATGGAGTCCATCATTGGAACGGCGAAGCCACTGTGGTTTGCCGCCGAGTGTCTTCGTTGGTGCCGTGTCAGCGATGACCCCGAAAAGGAAAGCAAGAACACGCTTACGAAGCAGGAGATGGAAGGAGTCCTTCAGGCTTTGGTGCAGCGCGTCAAGGAGCGTGCAGAATGCGGGCATCCGCTATTTGACCCTGACGTGGGCCAGGAGCAATCGTTGCTGATCGCTTGGAGACAAGCCGAGGGGCGCAATCCGGTGCAGGCTCATCTAGTTGCGGTATTTGCGCGTGACTCCGATCAGGTCTCGAGGTTCTTGCTGTCGGAAGTGCCATTGGCTTGGGGTGTTGAGGATGGACGACAAAGTGTTTCAGACGTGACTCTTCAAGTACTCGAGAACATCGACTTCGTGATAGACCTCGACGTTCTGGCCGATTGGGTTCGAAGGTCCTGCCCCGGCAATTTCGATGAACCGCGATATGAATTCGACGAGGAAACACCGGTTGACAGGCGACTTGCGGAGCAGTACATGTGGTTGTACAACGAGCGGAAGAGCAATGGAGAGCTCACTTGATCGAGTGAACCTTGGAGCACGGAGCAGGCACCCCCAGCGAGCAAGAGAAAATAGCGGTGAATCGCCTCAAGCAGGAATTCAAGACGGGGTTCGACTATTCGTCCCGTCAATCGGACCCGACGCAGAGAACTGGCGCGTATATGGTGAGTCGAAGCAAGGCGGCCGCATGAAGTTGGTCAGTCAATGTGATCCACCACCCTGCAGAATTGAATTCGAGGCTCCCTCTGGCCATTGGTTCAGGTTCCATTGACTGCGGCTTCGGCAACTCGAAGCTGATCCGTGACCCATCCGAAATCCGGGGCCTCGCCCAGAATCATTCCCCGCATTGCCCGGTAATCCCGTTCGATCACTGCGCGCAGTTCTGCTTGAGGAACGAGTCTCACCGATCCGGGAACGGCTTCCTCGAACCGCTTCCAAGACTGCCGGAACGCGACCAAGTTGTGGTTCCGAACCAAGTCAAGGAGATGGATGTCTGCCATAGCCGAACGACCGGTTTCCGTCGCCGTGATCATCGCAACATCATAGTAGTGACGGGAAATCCGGTCCTTTCTTGCGGGCAGGCGTCCAACGTCCCGGAATCCGCAATGCGCACCATGCAGGATCAACAGCTTTTCCCAATAGGTGCGCTCCGGCGAGATCACCCGGATGCCCTCGGATGCGAACGACCAGTCCGGGAGTTCATCAGCGATGAAGGGCGCGACCGCGCAGCCTTGGATGGGTTCGAGCGCCGACCTCGCTCCTGCCTCAATCTTCACGCGCGGCACCACATAGGTGGCGCCGCCGCCTGGAAAGAGAGTGGAATAGTCAAGAAAGAGTGTCTGTCCGTCGACGTCGCCCTGATCCGGCACGGTCTGACAGCTTACCGAGAGTTCGTCGATCCGGCTCGTCAGGGCAGTCCGCAGGGCTCCCCGTATGTACCCGCTGCACGCCGACCTGAGTTCATTGAACAGTGCAGGCCGTTTCTTGTTCGACAGCTGGCTCGCGACGGTGGGGTCGCGCTCGCCTTCAAAGCCAAGACCATCGCGGGACACCACGAGATCGATGTCCTCGGAAAACCGGCTGATAAGCCCGAAGGCCTTGGATAGGGAAGTTCCTCCCTTGAAGAACAGACTCGGATGCCCTTCGGGACGCCGGTTGAACAGCGCATCGAGCACCAAGCATACCCAAAAGTCCTTCTCGACGTAGTGCGGCAACGTATCGAGACGGGACGCCGCTTCTTCAAAGACATCCCGCCGGTCCCGCTCTGGAAGGGCAAGGAACGAGTCAAAGCCTCCGGTCATACGGAAACGGAAACGGCCTGATCTCTCGCGATGCCGCGCGCCAACGGCAATGCCCACCCAGGGAGATCGCGGCTGTTGTGCACCAGGTCGAACTTCACGTGGTCGGGAAGACTACGATTCAGCGAGGAGACGATCTCTCTGTCTGCGGCTGCGCGGGGCCCGAGCCAGCGCAGCGCCTGAACCACTGGTGCGGCGGGTCTACCTGCCCACTGCATGACTCGCGGACCAGCGTGCTGAAACCGGACGGTTCTTCCGGCGATCTTGAGGGTCCGCGAGTGACCATCCGTCACATATCTGACCTTCGCGGGCACTGCGTCAGTAAGGCCCAGCTGATTCGCGGCTAACAGACCGTCCGGCATGATCCTCACACCATCTCGCCGTGCCAGTGCCGCGATCGCGGCATCCAGATGGACGGGCGCGGGACGATTCAGCACATCGCTGAACCTCGGCACGTCGTACAAGCCATGGCCAACGCGGCGCAATCGCCCCGACTTAGCGAGACGCGAGATGGCTTGGTCGACCGCCTGACGGCTGCCAAGATCCAAGAAATCCCTTGGCGTGCAAACCCAGCATCCGCTATCGTGGATGGACACCCTCTGCATGATCTTGTCGGCAATTCCAGTCATTGGATGGCATCCCTCGCGGTCGGAAGACTCTCGACACTCCAGTCAGAAATTTAATTCATTTACCTTAATTTGTCAAGGAGGCGCTTTCCGGCGGGTGTACATCAAAAATCTGAGATCGGCTCAGGTTTCGGTGGATCGATGGGCCCCGAAGTCCTCATAACGATCCGATTGGATGCAGCAGCGTAGAGCGAGGATGTAGTTGGCCCCATCGACGGTCCAGTGCATTCCGGACCTTTTTAGGCGCATGCCGACAATGCTCTTGCACGCACTCTCGACCACGCCCGAGCCGACGCACAGTCCAGCGGCCCGGAACTCCGCATAGCGCATGCGGTCGCGATTGCGTTCCATGTATCCGACACACTCCTGGGCCTTGTCGGAGTCGGCGGCGGAGCGCAGGGCCGCCAGCACGGCCTCGAAGCGGCCGCTTTCCAACACCCTCCTCCGAACGCGAGGCCCACGCTTGGCTCACGCGCCATTCCGCCGCCCTCGAACTGCTCGGCCTCGAGGCCTCCACGCCCCTGTCGCTGTCCAAGCTCTACCGCATCGGCGACCTGCTCTGGCGCCACCGCGAGGCCCTCGAAACCGCCCTCTTCCGCCGCGAGCGCTGCCTGTTCGAGCTGCCCCCTGCGATTGTCTTTTACGATTTGACCAATGCGCACTACCACGGTCGGCCGCGGGCCGACCTGCAGCACGGCCGCTCCAAGCAGAAACGCTCGGACTGCCCGCTGGTCACGCTCGCGCTGACGCTGGACGCGGCCGGCTTCCCCTGCCGCAGCGAGATCCTGCCCGGCAACGTCTCCGAGCCCGCCACGCTGGCCGAGGCGATCAGCCGACTGGGCCGGTTGCTGGGGGACGGGCCGCGCCCGACGGTGGTGATGGATGCCGGGCTGTCGACGGCCGAGACGATCGCCTGGCGGCTGCACACGGCGGATGGCGAAAGCGAACTGTGCCTGTGGAGCGCGGAGCGCCAGGCCAAGGACGACGCGATCCTAGCCAAGCAGCGCGCGCGCTTTGAAGAAGAATTGCAGGCACTGCACGCCGGACTGACGAAGAAAGGCTGCACGAAGCGCTACGACAAGGTCGTGGAGCGACTGGGCCGACTCAAGGAGCGCTACAAGCGGGTCGCCGGCCAGTACGAGCTGCGGGTCGAGCGAGCCCCGGCCGCGAGCGGCCGGTCCAAACGCCGGCAGCCGGCCTTGGCGCGGGCGGTGCGCTGGCAGCGCAACAGCCAGCATGCGCGCAACACGGCCCGCTCGAACGCTTACATTCTACCGGCGTCCCGTCGAGTGCGGTGACCGGGAGACCTGCCGAAGTCCGGCTATCACAGCATTGAAGGGATGCCGTCACGCGGCGCGGTCATTCTAATCATGTCGTCGCCCGCGGGAACCTTACGGAATTCCGCTACTCGGTGCATCCAGCCCTGTTCTGAATCAGACTTCTGGTATGCTCGGCAATGCTCGCTCGAGACCTCACCTGCTGAAGCTTTAGCAGCTTGGTCCGAGAGCCAATGGGAAGAATGCAGATCATTCGACGGCTCCTCCTTTGGCTACCACGCCGAGTTGCTGCGCTCCAGCCCTTCCCCCAGCGCCCATGCCGACACCAAACGCCCCTTATCGAACTCCATTCCAATTGCTGGAGAGAGTCCAAGACTGGACCGGCTACGTCGCAGCCCTAGAGCAGTGCGATCGGTGGTGGAGCCATCGTCGTGAGTGGTCGGTGCTAGGAGACCACTGCAGTTGGCGAGTGACCGTGCGGGACTTGCACGAAGTGGCAGCGCACGAAGACTGGCGCGAGCTTAGCTGTGGTGACCGCCGCAACCTAATCGGTCTGACCCGCAACGATTGCTGGGCATTGCTCGGCCGCATGAGAGGACCCGCAAGAACCGCCGTATTCGGTCCCAATCAAGACGAGATACAGCAGACCGTGCACAACGCTGCTACCGCTGAAGCTAACGCCTTTCCGCAGCTTGCATTCGAATCGTACGAGAGGCTTTGGAATCTGTCGGGTGTCGGAGAGGGCATCGCTACTAGACTGCTCACGCTTGCAAGGCCCGATCAGTTTGTTTCGCTCAACAACGCATCCAGGCACGGCTTAGGAAACTACTTTGGGTTTACGCCCAGCACATTAGGCGAACCTGAGAGCTACGGATCGCTTCTGATGGCCATATATCGTCAAGAATGGTATCGCAATCCATCTCCAACGAATGCATACGAAGAATCGATCTCTCGGATGCGTACCGCTTTATTGGACTGCTTCGTCTACGCGCATCCGAACCAGACCTGATAGCGGTTTCGGCGAATGGTAAGTTCAGCGCGAGTCAAACCCTTGCGCTCGCGGCACAAGGTGGGTCGCGTCACAGGCGGAGATGCCGTAACTGATGCGGGGCAAGCTTCGCTGGGCATGGCCAATGGCTTTGGAGCGGGTGGGCCATTCTTCCGCAGCTTCTTGCGAACGCATATCTTCGCAGGTCGATGGGCGAAGCTGGAGAACCGAAAAGGAGGGAGGGATAGAATGAGCGATCAATCAGGCAAGCAGCACGCGAGGAAAGTCTTGCCGGTAGCCATGGCGGCAATTGTCGGGGTCGGGGCGGCGTGGGTCATCCCGTTAGTCCCCTAGGTCGCGAGGTACGTTCTGACGGGCTTCATCCTGCTAGCAGCCGGGTGGAGGCTCTATAAGAGCTAGCAGGAACCCAAGTATCCAGATTGCGCCCGCGAGCACAATCGGGCCGACCATAACGTACAGGCACGAGAACCAATATCCGCGATCCAGGTTCGTCGAGACTGGAACCATTCCAACCGGACCAATGCCGAGCATGCCCCGCCTCTCCCCAGCGTCATCAGCCTCGCCATAGTGCCGGCGCATTCGTGGCACGCCATCCGGACCGAGGTTTGGCTTGGAGCGCGGCAGGCGATCGGGATCCAGTTCTCGATTCGCGGCCTTGCCGCTAGTGAAGCCGTGGCAGCGAATACAGTCAGGTGGGTCGGCAGGGATGGATGTGCGCGCACGCCAACCAGACAGGGCTCCGCACGAGGATCGACTCTGGGAGACGACCACGGCCAGCACGCGCAGCATCAAGTCGTTGCCTATGAGCGGGTCTTCCTCTCGCAGAGTCGCGTCCCGCACGCGCTGGAAGCGGTTCTCGATGCTCGGTACGCTCGATGCGGGGCCAGCCGCTGCTCGAGGGTGGCGCGCCAGAACGCGGCCGCTGAGCAGATATCCGGTCGAGGGCTCCCGCTCGCGACCGTCCTTCTTGCACAGGTCGCCTACCGCTGCACCCAGGCCGGGAAACTCACACCGCGGAAGTCCGCGCCGGGAATCTGCGAGTCGAGCTTGTCCGAGACCCAAATCCAGCGGGTCGCCCTGCGGGAAGCCGTTGCGGGCCCGCTCGCGCTTGGTTGGCTGCCTCTCTTTGCCGACTAGCCCGAACACGCGGCCGTCGCCAGTGATGTCGCAGGCCGTCTCGGCCGGCATGTCCGGCGCGTCTGCCAGGACGTTCGTGCCGGGTGGCAAATGATCCAGGACTTGGTGCAGAACCTGCCCTCGGCGTTCTCCTTGCGTGTAAGGCGGCAAACGAAGTGAGCCAAGAACATCACTACATGTTGTGGTGGCGGTCTTCGCTGAAATGCCGGGATTGAGCGTAAGCCTTAAGGCTCCCGGCGGGCGCAACAGCAGTCCAACACGTCCTGTCGTGGGCGTCCGTTCGCCTACGAATCCCCGCAGTCGATCAGCGAGTCGAGTGTACAGATGGCGAGCGCGACAAGGACTACACGCCCCAAGAAGCGAAATAGGTAGACACCAGCGCTCACCAGGAGCACCGCGGCTCCGACAACGGCAAGCACAAGAGCTACCCCGAGGTACAGCAGAGATTTCCCGAGCATCGTGGAGAGAATCCTAGCCGATGCCGGGATCTCGCAGTTGGCACGGCTCCCGGCGGGCCTCCATCAGCGTAACACCCGGCTGTAGGGCGAGAAGCTGCCAGCCTTCAACACAGTTCTTGTAACGATGCTGACCCTGCGGGAGCGGCAGGCCGACATCGCGACGGTGTTTCACTCGCAGCCGTCGGAGATGAAAGCCCTGCCGCGCTCGGAGGCGATGGAGTACCGCAGGCTGGCCGTTGAACGCGCAACTGCGCTCACCACGGCGAATCGCGGAGGTCGCCGATGAACATGACGAAGAGCCGCGTGCAGACGACCAATACCGCCAACAGGCTCGCCCACAAGAAGCCGAGCAGGACGCAGGCGACGAGAACCGCAAGCCAATCCGCGGCGCCGTGGGTGGGGCGGGCAACGAGGAATCGGAAGGCGCCCGCCAGCACGGCTACAGCCAGCCAGTACATGTTTCCCCATGTAACGAATCCGCGCACGAGGAGAGCATAGCAGGAACGCGCGATGGCGGAGCTGAAGGCGTCGATCCAGATCCGCGCCGAGGATCGCTCCTCGGTGGACTTGGACAAGGTAGCGACCGCCTCGAAGAAGCTGGAGGGGCACCAAGGAATACGCCAATGCAGCGCTTGGCCTGAAAGCTGGTGAAACGCCCCTTGAACGGTTGGCGAGAGCAGGGCCAAGTGCCGGGATCCTGGCATTCGCCCGCGCTCCCGGCAGGCGCGGAATCACTATAGCGCTGGGTGATCGCTGCAGTGAAACGGTGTTCAACGGCCGTTCAAATGGGGTGAGGCGTGGAATGCAGGTTCTCAGCTGGCCCGGCACCCTCGAGTTCCGCCAGCTCGCCACGATGCTCGGCCGCCGCTTCTTGCGCCCACCGCAACCGTTCGTGCCGGGACTCCGGCAGATCGGCTCCGTCGACGACCATCGCCAGCCGATACCGATCACCTCCGGTATCTGGCTGAGCCTCGGGCGGGATGACCATGTATCTGGGGATGCGCTTGTGGCTCTACGCGAAGCCCTATCGAGTGCAGGGATCCCTTGCCGAAAGAGCCTGCATCCTCCTGAGCTACGAGACAAGCGCCCCAACACGATACTGATAGCCGTCGGAAAGAAGGAATAGCCGAGGGGCCGAACACTGGACGCAAGCTCGCGGGGAGCGGAGGCGTCCGGCTGTAATCCCGACACCCTGCCTCACCTCCAACGGCCGTTAGAGAGGCGTTTGGGTTGACACTAGCCGAGTTCAGTGATTTCGAACTGGAGTCTCACTAAGTTGGAACGGATTTCCGAATGGAGCTTGGATTCTTGAACGATTCGGTCCGGCGGCACTCGATTGGGATACGGTGTTTCAGTAACCAGGTCCTTGTACGCCGACCGACGTAGATCCGATATCCCGGACCAGAGTCGATACGGTACTCCGAGACCCCCGGGCCGACGCTTTTGTGCTGGACAGAATACCCCGTCCCATGCGGTCGAGCGCCGCCGTGACCCTCATGGCCGCCTGGCCGTCGAGGCGATCGAAACATCGCCCGAACGGACGGCGACCTTGGGCATCGACATACTCCGTGACTTCGAACACAGGCAAATGGTAACCGTCAGGTTACTCAGATGGTAGCGAATCGTTTTGGGCATTCGCTAGCAGTCTGTGGTCTAAGTGGGTCTGCTGACGATGTTCGTCGTCGGCCTTGCCGAGGGATCCTTCGACGGCCTACGCGAGTTTTTCAGCAGGTTTCTGGCGATTTCCCCATTGAACCCCAATAGGCCCCTGGCAAGCGTTCAACAAGATGCCCCGCCAGGAGCTACCAACCCCAAGCGGGGCGGGTTTCGAGAGATCAACCTTCAGCCACATCAACCATTCCAAGCGAGGGAACGGCCATGGGACGTGGCCAAGGCACTCTGCGGCAGCGACAAGACCCAGCACGAGCCGTGGGCCGAAGCCCGCTGCGACGATCTCGCGCAGGGCCGCATCGACAGCCTGCTGGCCACCCTGCGGGCTCACGCCGACCGCTGCGAGGAGGCCGCCAAGTGCGCCGACTACATCGCCAAGAACCGCAGCCGCATGCGCTATCCCGAGTTCCGCCAACCGGGCCTGTGCGTGGGCTGCGGGGTCGTCGAGGCCGGCTGCCGCACCGCGGTCGGACGTCTCAAGCGCTCGGGCATGTACTGGACCGTGGACAATGCCAATGCCATCCTCGCATTGCGCTGCCGCGTGCTCAGCGGCAACTACGAGGACTTCTGGGCTGACCGGGCCGAGAACCCCTGCGTTCAACCGGCGATCCAAACATTGTGTCCTACACCCCCTGCGAGTCGAGCTGGTCCGAGACCCAAATCCAGCGGGTCGCCCTGCGGGAAGCCGTTGCGGGCCCGCTCGCGCTTGGTTGGCCGCCTCTCTTTGCCGACCAGCGCGAACACGCGGCCGTCGCCAGTGATGTCGCAGGCCGTCTCGCCCGGCATGTCCGGCGCGTCTGCCAGGACGTTCGTGCCGGGCGGCAGACGATCCAGGGCTTGGTGCAGAACCTGCCCTCGGGGTTCTCCTTGCGGGCGGTGAAGCCGCGTTCTCGAGACAGACCGCGGACGCCGAGACCGGAAGCATCTTCGGCACCGACCGGGGCGGCGACTAGACGAAGTGGATCACGACATTGGCGCCTCTTGGGACCCCATTTGGCGAAAGCGCCGTTTCCCGCTGCCCCGTCTCCTTGCGATCAGCCCTGCGAGACGGGGAAAGGGCTGGCAGGCTCGACTGCTTGAATGGACTCGGATACTTGCGGCGTTCTGCCGATGGAGCGTCGGTGAAACTGAAGCCCCGAAGCGAAGCGGGCGGATCCGACTTCGGATCCGCCCGCTGGTTATAGGTACAACACTGTTGCCGGCCTGCAGCTACGGCCGGAGGTCCGCACCGAACGAGCCCCGCATCGCCTTGCTCAGCGTTCCGTTCGCAGGAATCGCCCAAGTGCCGAGCACCCCGGTCGGCCCCTCCGTGCTGTCGCCAATGAAGCCCCCCGCCATACTGGTGCCGGCAAAGCTGGGGGCGTCTGGGACGCTAGTGTCTGTGTAGCGGACCCTCACTGCGGGGGCGCCGCTTATTGTTGCGTCGGCGCCCGCCGTGATGCCCGTGAGGAAGATCGATTTCACATCCCGATTGTCGTGGCGGAACCGGCTGCTCGTCCCGTCGATCCCGCGCAGGTCGGTGATCGTGGCGGAAACGTTGCTAGCATCGCGAGCCCAATCCACCCTCAACTCGAACGAACCGCCGTAGAGGTTGCCTGAGTCAGTTTCTACCGCAAGCGCCCTTCCGCTGTACTCCGCAACGAATTGCAAGCCCCCAGTGTTAGTGCTGACCGCCCTCGGGCCAAAGGCGAATGATCCGTTCTCGATTGCATCAGGGTTGGCCGGATCGATATTGCCGACTGCAGTGGCAGCCGATCTCTGCGACCAGACGCCGAACCGCGTGTAGGTGGTGCGGGCCGTGCGCAGCCTGAAGTCGATCGTGCGCTCGGCGAAGATCGTCCTGATCTGGTCTGCGGTGTAGTCTGTCGCGCCTTCGAAAATCCCGTTCCCAGTCCGGTTGTCGTTACGGGCCGCTTCGGCACGGACCGCATTGTAGAAATTCCGTTCGCTCGAAAGGGCGGAGGAAGCAGAAGCGAGAGCCGCTCTTGCTTCCGCGAGATCGCTGGGGGTGGTAGCCACGGACACACCACTCGCAATGGCGGCGAGCGCGCTGTTGGCGTCGGCGATATCGAATTCGTCCGCGGTCAATCTGCTCCGTATCGTGTTGATCCTTGACCGGATAGCGCTGATGTATGTGCCGCCCCTCTCGGGGTGGCTGCTGCTACTGTAGAGGCGCTCCGTCTGGAAGACCCGGTTCTCCAGGCTCGGAGTGACCCCCTCAATGGCAGAAGCTGGAAGCCCAAGGTTTGTCGCGGTAAGGGTGAACGTGCCCTTATCGTCCGAGCCGGTGCCGAATGTACCATCGCCCAACGTGTACATCACCGCGACAGAACTGCCACGATCGCTTTCCGTGGGCAGCCTCGGGGTGGTTACGCTGCCGCTCCTCGTTGCGCCGAACGCGCCCTCAAGGTGAGCCCCGGCTGCTCCGGTGCGCCAGATCCCCAGCGCCTCGGTCGCATCGTCAACGAGCTGGACCCTGAAGGTCGAATTGGCGCTGGTCTGCGATTGAAGGCTCGGTCCGAAGGAAATGGTAGTGGTAGTAGTCGGGTTAGTCGCGACTTCGCTGGCTGTGTTTGTGTAGAGTCCATCCAAGGCAGCGGCATCGGTACCGTCAACGGCCACGGGCAGGGTGATCGACGCGACGGCCTCGTCTCGGAACGTGAAGTCGCTCCTGAGTCTCAGCGGGTCGCCATCCTCGTCCCTCAGGTCCGTTACGGTCCCGGTCACCCGTCTCTGCGAGAAGCTCATTTCGAGGCTGATCTTCCCGGCATAGAGCTGGGGGTCTTCCACTGCGGTCAGTGCGTCGGGGCCAGCTGCTCCGCTTCCGTTCAGCACCGCCACGGTAGAGCCGGTGAATGTCGCCGAGCCGCGGGTCAGAATCTCACTCATGCGCGGCGCGTCCAAGGGAGTGTAGAGGAACACGCCGGTGTCCCACATCCCTTCCGCCGCCTTCGTGCCACCTGCGGTCACCGCGTACACGCCGAATCGGGTGCCGTTGGTCGAGCCGAAACGGACCCTGGACGCGATGCTGGAGAAGAAGTCGTCGGCATCGTGCTGGTCATCGTCATTAATTTGCGTTTCGAATTCTTGGGCAAACTCCCCAGCGGCGGACAGTACGCGGACCACCCTCTGCAGGGCGCTGATGACGTCGTCGACCTCGTTGGGATCCACCCTAGCTCCGCGCCAAGGGTTGTCGCCCAGAATCTTGCCCAACGCTTCCTCATCATTATCAGAGGCCGGCGCGGTTGCTAGTGTCCGTTCCCAGCCGAAGATCCTCCCGACCGCGTTCTGCGCCTTGTGCCAGAGGCCCTCGGTGGTGACCGAGTCGTCGTCAGCAACAACACCCCCGATGTCAGTGCCGGAATCGACCGCCTCAGAGTTGTACAGGGGCTTCTTGAGGTCCATTTCGGCGATGATCTCCTCTAGTGTTGCCTTCGCGACCTCGGGAGCGGTGCGCCTGATCGGGGCCAGGGCGGACACCTGCATGAGTTCGTACACCGAGAATTGGTGCTCGTTCGCAAAGCCGGCGCCGTCACTGGCGTCAGCCGCGTTCGATAGCTTTATCGGCACGATCATCGTTCCCGAGTCCCGCTTCGTCGGTTGGCTCCTAGAGACGAATTCCACCCCGTATTCGTTCACCCCGGTATTGTCGTCGAGTTTGGTGTCCGTGAAGTCGTCTCTCCTGTCAACCTGCGTGGGCCCGCCGATCGTGCCGGGGTTGACTGTCGGCGGGGGCACCGTCGACGAAACGGCCGTCGCCGTCCAAGTGCCGCCCGAGGCCCGCGTCAGGCGGTACCGGTTCCCGCCGACCGTGATCTCGCTCCCGCTCGAAACCGGATTGCCGTTGTACGTGAACGTGCCGCTTGACGTTTGCCTCAGCGTGATGGTCTGGCCGCCGGGAAGGCTGACTGTCTGGTCGCCTGCCGCCGGCGGCGGCGCACCCGGCGTCGCGAGCCAGCTGCCGTCGCTTAGCCGCAGCAGCTCGTACGTCCTTCCGTCCTGGGTGATGACGGAGCCGTCCTCGACTGCCCGCCCGTTGTACGTGAGATCACCGTTCTCCTCTTGGAATAGGATGATGAGCCCGCCGCCGCCCTCCACGGGAATCGTGCTCCGCAAGTACTCCGCGCTCCATTCCCCGTCTTCCAGCAGCAGCCTGTACCGGTTATTGCCCACCCTGCGAACATCGCCGTTCTGCACCGCCTCCCCGTTCTCGGTCCAGCCTCCGTCCGGGCGGCGTTGCAGCGTGAGGGTCACGTCGGAAGTGCCGAGCGTGACCATCTGGAGAACCGGTGCCTGCGAAACTGCTGTCCACCGGCCGTTCTGGAGGGTCAACAGGAAGGTCTCCCCGCCGACCGTGATCTCGCTCCCGCTGGCGAAGGGCTGCCCGTTCCGCCGGTAGTTGCCGTCCTCGCCCAGCTCCAGCAAGACTGTCTGTTCGGAACCTGGCAGTGACACCACGACAGGCGGGGGCGGCTCGAACGTCGCAGTCCATGCGCCCTCCTGCATCACCAGCCGGTAGGTCGCCCCCGTCGAGGACTGGACGATCGAGCCGGACACGATGGTCTGCCCGCCGACTTGGTAGCTGCCCCCTTCCGTGCGCGTGACGAGAGCTACCTCCCCGCTCCTGCCGAGGCCGACCGGGACGGGCTCGGGAGGCAGGTAGGCCGACGTCCAGCGGTCGTCCGCGAACGTGAGCGTGTACTGGTTGCCGTTCGAGGCCGTAACGATGCCGCCGCTCTCGAACACGTTGCCGTTGCCCTCGTAAAGGCCGTCCTCCCGGCGCGTGATCAGCAGCGCCTCGCCACTCCTGCCCAGCGACACGGCCCAAGGATTCGGGGCCTCGTAGGCTGCGGTCCAGGTGCCGCCCTCGAGCGTCAAGCGGTAAGTGTTGCCGGCGGCCTCGACCTCGGTCCCCGACGAGAAGGCCTCGCCATTCCTGGTAAATCCTCCTGCCTCCGTGGTCTGGAGGGTGAGCTTCTCGCCGGAACTCCCCAAGTCGATCACCA
>VXRL01000021.1 GCA_009838515.1 Terriglobia bacterium
TGATTATCACCAACGGTCCGTTCCTCCAAGTGACGACGGGAGACGGCCTGCCCATCGGTTCGACGGTGATCCGCGAGGGATTTGTCGACCTGAAGATCCGGGTTCAGACGCCGAACTGGATGGAAATCGACCGGGTGCAGGTCTTGGTCAACGGGCGCCAGCCGGACAAGTACAACTTCCGCCGGAAGCAGAAACCCGGGATGTTCCGACAGGGGGTCGTGAGCTTTGAGGAGACCGTCCGAGTGGCGCTACAGCAAGACGCCCACCTCATCGTCGTGGCCATCGGAGAGGGCTCCGACCTCGAGAAGGGCTGGGGGCTCAATCCATATGGAGAGATGCATCCCGTGGCCTACACGAATCCTATCTTCGTAGATGTGGACCGGGATGGATTCGAAGCGAATGGGGATACCCTCGGGCATCCGCTGATGACCTCGCCGCGCGCTGACTGATCGTCCAATCGCCCGCTATTCCTCGAGCCAGACAGGGCTCGTCCAGGCGATTTCGCCATCTTCCAGCGTCACGCGTAGGTAGTAGAAACTTGGCCCTTCAAGGGGCTGCTGGTCTGCAAATTCGATAGCAGCAACCGACTGGCCCGGCGAGGTGGAATACACGAATTCGTTGCTCCGACAAATCTCGATCGACTGTATCGGCTGCGGGGACCGCACGTCAGCTGTGATGAGTACTGGGCCGCTGCTTTGCACGACCTCCCCCATCAAGCGGCCGTTCACCCGAAAATCGATCTGAATCCTAGCCGCTGTCGTGCCGAACGTCCGCCGGGCGCGAATCCCTTCCAATATGGCAGCACGGGTCTTCTCCCTAGCCCAGACAGCCGCTTTGCCGAGGCCGCCGCCATGGTCGGGGCTGGCGATTACACCTATCTTTACGCCCTGGCCCCAAGCGTCTTGGATGTAGCTGCCAGGCTGGCCGGTCGCACGGATCGCGTGCCGAGGGGCACCGGCATACTCGTATGAGCCCCGGTGCTGGAAGATCTCTGCCACAGGCTGGGCTTCCTCGTCTGCGTAGTCCCAATCCACTGGTACGTTCCCGGTGTCTGCGAGCTGGTGCGGGATCTGAACGAAGTCGGCCTTCATGGCCCGCAGTTCGCTCCAAAGATCCGCCGGGGAATCGCCGTTGTAGGCCGTCCACCACTTCGGAAAGTAGGGATCGGCGAATATCAGGTTGCGGTGGCCGTAGTAACCCCACGGGCGCTGTTCGTCGTAGTCTTCGAAACTTGACGTCCACTCCTCACCGAGAAAGGTCACGAGCCGGCCGACATCATGGTTCGCGCGAACCATCTTGGCCGAGTAATTCCATAGATAGGGGACGATGTTGTAGCCGTGATCGGTCATGGCAACGAAGTCGAGCCGATTGATGTCTCGGCGGCACTGGTAGTTCTCGTCCAGTGACTGGTCGCCACAGCGGTTGCAGATCGAGATGTCCGAGTGTTCGTGCAACTCGCCGTAGTACAAGTAGAACCGTTCGCCGTCGTATTCGATGGACGGGGTCTCAGCATCCTCCCCATACTGCGCGTGAAGCGATGCGGGATCGAACGGCTCGGCGGGCTCTTCCAAGGCTGCGAGGCTCATGCCCGGGGCAGCGGGCGGCGCTTGCCCGGTATCGACCGAAGCGAGCAAGATTTGGGATCGGGCGCTGTCCGTGAAATCGGGGTCGGACTGCGACCACGTGTCTGAGAAGTTGTCGGCCTGAAAGGCCAGCAGTATCCGGTCCCCCTTGATCGCCATCGGCGCTGGGCGGTCCAGCGACCGCCGTTGAGAGAGCGTCCTCGGTCCGATCCAGTCCGCGCCTGTAAATCCCACGAGTCGCGCCTGCCATCCCCCTCGCGGCTCCCGCGGCTGCATGAAGGCGATCCACAAGCGGCCCTGCGAGTCGATTGCAGCCGATGCTGCCTCCGACCGTATCTTCGCGAGGGGTGACGA
The DNA here is from genome assembly GCA_009838515.1 of Terriglobia bacterium. Taxonomy (GTDB): domain Bacteria; phylum Acidobacteriota; class Terriglobia; order Bryobacterales; family UBA6623; genus VXMF01. Next base: position 1,938 of record VXRL01000021.1, read on the forward strand.
GTTCCAGTAGTCAAGAGGAGCATCCAATCCGCTCGGCGTGACTCGGGCGGCAACCAAGTGGCGCTCATTTGTCCTGCCGACGTGGTACTTCTCCATGCGGGCGTGTTCGTAGACGATCCAGAGGTCGTCATCGTGGGCCAGCAAGCGGGCGTGGCGATCAATGCCGGGGGCAGAGGTCAGCCGTCTGACCTCTGCCCATTCACCCGAAGTAGGTTTCTGGCGCAAGTACACGTCGTAGTTGTGGTCGTGATAGCTATGCCACGCGACCGAGGTTCGACCCTGGCGGTCGACCGCGACGCTGGGTCCATAGTTCGACGCGCTGTCCGGACTCACGCGCACGTGCTCCGTGACAAGGCCATCGCGAAGCGATGCCGAGTAGATTTGACGCTTGGAGTCGGCGTTGCTTTCCCAGGCCACGAACAGCGTTCCGTCATGCCATGCCGCGGAGGGCTTGATCTGACTCTCGGCTCCGGCGGCAACGCGAATGGGCTCCGTCGGGCCATCCGCATCGGCGCTGACCGCATAGATATCCCAATTCCCGTCGATTTCGCGGGCAAACACGAAATGCGCGCGGGCTTCGGAGGCTACCGCATCCAAGTCCAGCAGGTAGATTCCCGCACCGCCCAGCGCCACCCATTCGTCCTGCTTGAGGAAGCGGTCTGCCTCGTGCGAATACCGAGCGATTACCAGCGCGTCCGCACCATTTCGGTAGCTTATCCACCCAACGAATACGTCGCCCGACGGCGTCACCGCAAGCGCAGGATCGTCGTTGAACCCTTGGTGCGGCTCGACAGCCGCGATCCACGGCGTAGGCACTGGGCTTGGCGGGCGTGGTGCTGTGTCCTGAGGCTCAGCCGGTGCGGCCACGTCGGCAGTGTCTGAGCAGCCTGCCCCTAAGGTGACGGCCGCAAGGCAACAGAGCAGAATGGGATTTCGGCGCATCGCCTTATGTTGTATCAGGGAGACAATCACGGTCTAGACGACGCCAACCGATCATCCTTGTCTCTACCGCATCCGAGCCTGTGATGGAGGGTGGATGCTGCGCTTGCCAAGGTCGCCGTCGCCCGGCAGGGATGCGCGCGGACACCCCATGAAACTGTATTCAGTACGACCTTTCGCCAGCTGCACGGCCGGGGCGTTGCGGCTGTGGGCAGCAGTCTTTGGGACACTCGTCAGGCCTAACGGGCAACACCCCGACGCAGGCTCTCTCAGGCCGACCATCCACGCGCTCACGGATCAGATCGCACACAGCTGACACGAAGACCGGACACGTGCCGACCGTCTCTGCCCGCACCAACGAAATTCCGGCTGTACTGGCACGAGCCGCGGCTTCAAAGTCAAGGTCATATGCGACCTCGATGTGATCGGAGAGAAACCCGATCGGCACCACGCAAACCTGTCTCACGCCTTCGGCCCCGAGCGAGTCTATGCGGTCGCCAATATCTGGTTCGAGCCAAGGCTGGGTGGGCGGTCCGCTACGGCTCTGGAAAACCAGTTCCCAATTGTCGCTACCGATCTGCTCGCTGACTAGGCGGGAGGCCTCGCAGAGTTGGACGACATAGTCGCAGGTATGCGCCATCGACGAGGGAATGCTGTGCGCGGTGAACAAGAGCCTCACCCCAGCGCGGTCGGACGCATCGAACTGAGAGAGGGCAGCGCGAACGCGCCCGGCCACAGAACGGATGAAGCCGGGATGGTTAAAGAAGGGGCGGATCTTGTCGACGCGCGGCGCCCCGCCGCCTGCGGCCTTGATGGCCTCATCGATGTTCTCGCGATACTGCCGACACCCTGAGTACGAACCAAAGGCCGAAGTCACGAACGCCAGCGCCCGCTGCACGCCATCGCGAGTCATGGCGCTGAGCGTGTCCGCCAGCAGCGGGTGCCAATTGCGATTGCCGAAATAGATCGGCAGGCTCGGCCCCTTGACGGCAAGCTCTTCGCGCAGCGCGGCGATCAGAGATCGATTCTGGTCATTGATCGGACTCCTGCCGCCAAATTCGTAGTAGTGTTCGGCAACCTTGAGCAGCCTCTCGCGAGGCACGCCCCGCCCGCGCACTACGTTTTCGAGAAACGGAACGACATCGTCGGCACGCTCTGGCCCGCCGAACGAGACTAGCAGAATGGCGTCGTATCCCCCTGCACTCATCGCACGGTCACGCTCCCGACAGACGTGTGGGTGGGCTCTCCGTTTCGTGCCCCGGGAGTTAGGCTGCTTAGTTCAGGTTGCCAACGCTGGCAGCCTGAAGAGTACATTATCTCCCCTGATCGAGTGGATGTCGAGTGTCAGCACCCAGCCCCACGCACGGCTCGTCTTTAAGCAGACGGCGCGGGCGAAGGCCTACGGGCTGCTCTGCACGGAATGTGCACGCCAGCCTTGCGATTCAGGCCCGATTGACGGAGCCTCAACGGCGCCCCCTAAGGTGAATTCATGCGCTTTGATCCCTTGGTTGACCTAACTCGAGCATCCTTGGTCACCGCAATCATCGGACTAGCCTCAATCGCCGCAGCGCAGCAAGACGAAGCTGCCTTTTTCAAGCGCTCGGTTGCGCTTGGATTGCCGCTGTTGGCCGACGCCGGCACCCCGTCGAACGAGCATTCGGGGGAATCAGGCGAGGGCCGGAGAGGAGAGCGCGAAGAATCCGGCACGCAGTACGGCTTGTCAGACACTGCCAAGGAGGTCCGCAGTGGGGTTGAACTGATCGTCAGATTCGACGGTGCGCGAAGGGCGTTTTCCGGCACGGTCAAGAACGGGACCGATGCGACAGTTCGGCGGGTTCGCGTGGAAGTCCATTTGTCGAACGGTGCCGAGCTTGGTCCCACGGCGAACGTGGACTTGAGGCCTGGCCAGAGCGCACCAGTCGAACTCCGCGCCGGCTCACAGGAGTTCAACAAGTTCAGCACCCATGTCGAGATTGGTGCCGGCGAGCACGGAGGCGAACACGGCGGCCGGGAAGACAGCGAACATCGAGACCGGAGAGGCGGCGAACACAGGGGCCGCGAAGGCGGCGAGCACTAGGATGGGGAAGGCCGCTGAGTCTCAAGTCCTTTCTCCGGCCCAAACAATCGCAAGTCGGAGCACTAGCGCGAGTTCCGCAAGGAGTGCAGCTTCATCCGCAATCCGTCGTAGTAGGACCTGTCCAGCCGTTGCTTCAGCGAGAATCGATAGACGTCCGTCTGACGCGCGAAGGCCTCGCTACCGCCCAGAACGTGAACTTCCAGGCGGTAAGGATCGGACGACCAAACGGCTTCCACGTCGCGGTCGAGTCGCCACGCCCGCGAATGGCCGCGCCTCTCGGTCGAGTAGATAACCCACTGGGGCGTGAAATAGAGCATTCCTTCCGATCCGCGAAGAAGCCGCACATTCTTGGCAGGGATCGCCACTTCGGCATCGGCAGGCTCCCGAACGACTCGATCCGTAGCAGGCCTTCCGATGCGGTTGACAACCCTCGCGTGGAGCTCGTCCGGGAATGTGCTGTCGACCAGGACAAATCGGTACCAGCGGTCCCGCCCAAGTCGCGATATCGAGTCGCTATAGCTCTGGATCGCGACCTCGGTCGGACCCGCTCGGTCAAGGTGCTGCACGTCCTCGAAGCTCCATTCCAGCACTTGCTTGGTCTCCTTTGCGGGCTGGAACCTGATGCCCTGTTCATGAATGCTGAGGGTTCCGCCCACGTCCGGCCTAACGGTCTTCTTCCACTTGGCCTCGAACGAGGTCTCCGCCCCTGCGAGCGGCAAGGCGAGGAGTAACAATGTCGGTAGCTTCATGTCGTGGCCTCCTTAAGGGCCGTTGGTCCGGTCCTTCCGGCAAGGCGGGTCAGGGACCGTACGTTTCGGTAGTAGTAGAGGACGGGGAAGATCACCAAGACGACAAACGCTGACGTGGCGACACCTCCAAACAAAGGCGTTGCTATGCGCTTCATGACGTCCGCACCGGCCCCAGTGCTCCACATCACGGGCATCAGGCCGAACATGTCGGTCGCGACCGTCATCGCGATCGGCCTCACGCGGGCGATCGCAGCTCCTTGGATTGCGGTGACCAAGTCCGCGCGCCGCTCGAACAGCCCCTTGCGCACGAACTCATCGCGGGAAAGATCGAGGTACTTCCAAAAAACGATTGCGGTCTCGGCATAGAGCCCAGCGAGCGCGATGAGACCGACCCATACCGCAATGCTGAGGTTATAGTCCAAGACGGCCAGAGTCAGGAACGCGCCGCTGAGGGCGAGCGGGACCCCCGCCAGCACCACGGCGGAAGTGAGGGCCGATCCCGTGCTGACGAGGAGCACAGCGAACACGATCACAACCATGAGCGGCACGAGGAGCCGCAAGCGCTCCTCGACGCGTTGCATCGACTCGAATTGGCCACTCCATGCGAGCGAATAGCCGGCAGGCATCGCGACGTTGCGCTCTACCGCCGCACGCGCGCCGTCGAAGTACGTGCCGATGTCCATGCTCGGGTCAACATCGACATAGACCCAAGCGTTCGGCCTAGCGTTTTCGCTCTTGATCGCGGCAGGCCCGGAAGAGTATCTGAGCTCCGCCAGCTGGGACAGCGGGAGCTGGTGGCCCATCGGCGTCGTAACCAGAACGTCGCGCAGTGCAGGCATGTCCGACCGCAGGTCCCGGCTGTACCGCAGGTTGACTGGGAATCGCTGGAGTCCTTCGACTGTCGTGCCGACCTGAACGCCTCCTAGGGCTGTGCTGATCGCCTCCTGGACCTCGTCGATGACGAGCCCGTGGCGGGCGATTGTGTCGCGATTGATGTTGATGTCCAAGTAGTTGCCCCCCATCACACGCTCCGCGTACGCGCTGAGCGTGCCTGGAACACCGCGAACAACGCCTTCGATTTGCTTGCCCAGCCCTTCTAGTACATCTAGGTCCGGGCCAGCGACCTTGATGCCCACGGGTGTCTTGATGCCTGTGGCCAACATGTCCAGCCGGGTCTTGATCGGCATGGTCCAGGAGTTGGTCAGCCCTGGCACATCGACCGCTTCCTGCAATTCGGCGACAAGTCTCTCGGGGGTCATCCCAGGCCGCCACTGGTCGCGCGGCTTGAGCCTGATCGTCGATTCGATCATCGAGAGCGGAGCTGGGTCCGTGGCCGTGTCGGCACGGCCTGCTTTCCCGAATACGTGCTCCACTTCAGGAAAGGTCATGATGATCTTGTTGGTCTGCTGCACCAGCTCCCGGGCCTTGGCGATGGAAACGCCCGGCACGGTCGTGGGCATGTACAGGAGGTCGCCCTCCCAAAGCGGTGGCATGAATTCCGATCCCAGCCTGCGGTAGGCGCTGAACGATCCGCCCAGAACTGCCAGTGCGATCAGCAGGGTGATGACGCGGTGGCGCATCACGATCCCCAGTACCGGCCGGTACCCCCAGGCCAGCAGCCTGCCGATCGGGTTGAGGGTGTCCGAGGAACGGGGTCTCCGCACGGCCAGGCCGACCAGAACCGGCACGAGAGTGACCGAGAGTAACGCCGCACTGGCCATGACCAGCGTCTTCGTCCAGGCAAGCGGCCGAAACAGCCGCCCCTCCTGCTCTTGAAGCGCGAATACGGGCAGGAACGAGACAGTGATGATGAGCAAGGAGAAGAAGAGCGTGGGCGCGACCTCACAGCACGAGTCGCGGACGATCTTCCAGCGGGGCTTACTATCGCCCTCCCGCGCCATGTGCTGGTGGGCGTTCTCCACCATCACGATCCCGGCGTCCACCATCGTTCCTACGGCGACGGCTACGCCTCCGAGCGACATGATGTCGAGATGCACGCCGAGCAGGCCGGCGGCGATGCCCGCGAGCAGGATCCCGACCACGATGGTGACGACGGCGACGATTCCACTGAGGACATGGAAAAGAAACAGCAAGCAGACGAATCCAACGATGACGAACTGCTGCGTCAAACTGGACCGCAGGCTCTCGACGACACGGTCGATGAGCGATGTCCTGTCGTAAGCGACCTCAATGGAGACTCCCTCCGGAAGCTGCGGCCTCAGTTCCGCCAGCCGACTCTTCACGCGCCGCACCACTTCTCTGGTGTCGGAACCCTGGCGCACGATCACGATCGCCCCGACGGTCTCCCCCTGGCCGTCCCACTCTGCCAGCCCTCGGCGTATCTCGGGCCCGACATCGACACGCGCCACGTCGCGCAGCCGTACCGGCGTACCGGTCCGGCCGGTGCCGAGCGAAATCTTGCGGATGTCGTCTATGGACTCGATGTACCCCCTGCCGCGGATCATGAACTCCTTCTCTGCCAATTCGAGGAGTCGTCCGCCGACGTCCCGATTGCTCCGCTGCACGGCCCCCTTGATGCGCGAGATCGGAATGCCGTAAGCCCTGAGCTTGAGCGGGTCGATCGCGATCTGGTATTGGCGAACATAGCCGCCGACGCTCGCGACTTCAGCAACGCCGGGAATCCCGGTTAGCTCGAATCGCAGGAACCAGTCCTGGAGCGAGCGCAGCTCGCTGAGGTCGTGGCGATCCGACTTCAGGGCATACATGAAGGCCCAGCCAACGCCCGTGGCGTCGGGCCCCAAGGTCGGCGAGACACCCTCCGGCAACATCTCCGTCACCTGGCCCAGGGTTTCCAGCACCCTCGAGCGAGCCCAGTAGAGATCGGTGCCGTCCTCGAACAACACGTAGACAAGCGAGAATCCGAAGAATGAATACCCTCGCACGGCCTCCGCGTAGGGCACCGCGAGCATCTGGGTTGTCAGGGGGTAGGTGATTTGGTCTTCGACGATCCTTGGGGACTGGCCGGCGTACTTCGTGTAGACGACGACTTGGACGTCGGACAGGTCGGGCAAGGCGTCAAGCGGCATCTCGCTAATCGAATAGGCACCCGCAACGGCCAGCACCACCGAGATGACCAAGACCAAGAGCTTGTTCTGAAGCGACCACTCGACAATTCTGCTGAGCATGAGCTGGAACCCGCCTCCCTAATGAGCGTGATGATCCTCGCGACCTGAACTTCCCGCGAGCCTGTCGACCGCCGCTTGCAGATTGCTCTCCGAGTCCAGCAGAAACTGCGACGATGTCACCACGCGCTCGCCCTCGGCCAACCCGTCCAAAATCTGGACCCGCCCGTCACTCTCCATCCCAAGATTGACCTCGTGAGGGACGAAGACCCCGCCCCCCGCGTCGACGATCACTACGTTCCGGTCGCTCCCCGAACGCAGGACGGATTGAGCTGGAACGACGAGGGCGTCCTTGGCGCCGGGCAACCGGAACTCGACGGTGGCGTACATCTTCGGCCGAAGCGTTCCGTCCAAGTTCTCGACCTCGACATAGCCGGCCAGGGTCTGCGTCTGGGGATTCATCGCAGGCTCGAAGAAAAGCAGCCGGCCATGCCACCTGCGTCCGGGGAACGCGTCGATGGAGATTTCCGCCCTCATGCCCGCGCGGAGATCGCGAAGGTAGTGCTCGTAGAACTCGACCTTCGCCCACAGGGTCGAGTGATCGGCAATCTTGAGAATGGTCATGCCCGGTGCGGTCTTGACCCCCTCTAGGGAATCGGCCATCTTCTCGACGACATACCCCGACGCCGGTGAGTAGGCTTCCAGGGTCCGGCTAACCGTCCCGGCTGACCTCAAGTCGTCGATCTGCTGGTCTGTCAGGTCCCACGAGCGGAGCCTCTTCGTCGACGCGTCCACGAGGGACTCGGCGCGACGCACTGCGTCCGGATGCGCGTACGCTGCCTTGAGCCGACCTAGGTACTCGATGGATGAGAGGAACTCCTCTTGAGCGGTGACGAGTCCGGGACTATAGATCTCGAACAGGGCTTCGCCTTCTGAGACGCGCTCTCCCACGGTGCTAACCCGGGGGCTCTCGATCCACCCCCCGAACTTCGTGCTGACGGATACCAGCTTCGCCTCGTCCTGATCGAGGTAGCCGATCGTGCGGATCCGGGCAGGCAGGTCGGCCCGCTCGACGGCCGTGGTTCGCACGGCGAAGTTCTGCAAGAAGCTCTTGCTTACCCTCACGCCTGCCTGTGCGACCTCGTCTGGGGCCTCGGGGGAGGCGATCGGAACCAGGTTCATTCCGCAGATCGGGCACTGCCCCGGGCCTTCCAAGGCAACCTGAGGATGCATGCCGCAGGTGTAGAGCCCAGCAGTCTCGGATTCGGAGTCGACGCCGCCGGCGCGGGACATGATCTGGCTGGCCCAGCTGGTGTAACGTCCAGCAGTCTCGGACTCAGAGCCTAGAGGCTTCTCAGCCGGCGTGCCGCCCACGGGCACGCCGAAGTACGCGATCGCGATTCCCGCGGCGATGGCTGCCACGCACGCGACCACAAGCGCCGCTGCTTTCGGCTTCGTCATGAGTGCATCTCCTCCGGAACAGCCGCGCCGATCACCCTCTCCAGATCAGCCACCGCCTTCAGGTAGTCGGCTTGGAGACGCGCCAATCCCAGCCGCACATCCAGGAGCGTGCGCTGGATGTCTAGCAGCCCGGTCACCTCGATCGTTCCATTCGAGTAGGCGGCCAGCGTCGACTCGAGCGCTTGCTCGGCCTGCGGGACCAACGTGCTCTCGAAGAGGCGTATCTGTCCTTCGATGTTCTCGATCCGGAACGAGAGCGAGCGGATCTCCGCCTCCATCACCGAAACCGAGTCACGGTACGCGAGCCTAGCCGCGGAGAGCCGTTCAGCGGCCTCCCTTATCCCGGCGTCGTACTTGCGGCGAAATACGGGTAACGTAACGCCGACCGAGATCGCGTAGGAATCCTTGCCATCCCCGGGAATCGGCATTCCGGCGAGCTCGGTCCCGCGAGCCCGGATATTGCCCCAAGCCAAGCCGAGGGTCAGATCCGGCCGATGCCGGATTCTTGCAAGATGGACCAGCTTCTCGGTCTCCTCGATCCTGCGAAAGGCGGCTCGGACCTCAGACCTCGCCCATCGCCCGATCTCCGATAGCGACTGTCCGTCCAGATCTAGGTCGGGGAGGGCTGGCAGGTAGACCTCGCCGATCTCGGCATCGGCAGGAACGTCGCGCAGGGAGTTCAGCATTGCCTCTAAATCAACCCTCTGGCTGAGCAGTTGCTGGCGCCTGTGAACGGCGTGCATGATCTGCGCTTGCAGCCGCAGGGAGTCGGCCTGCAAGCCGAAGCCCTGCGCATAGCGGCGACGGGCGATTTCTTCGAAGTGTTCCAGCAGAGCTTCGTCCTCGCGAGTCTTGGCAAGCGCCCGGTCCAGATAGCCGAGGTCGTAGTAGGCGTGCTTGACACGAAGGGCGATCTCGGCCCGCGTGGCGGAATACAGCTCGTCATGCACCTCGGCCGACTTGGACGCAAGCTGGCTCTTGGCAGCGCGCTTGCCCAAGCCGGGAATGCCCTGGGAGACCGAGAGCATTCTTTGCTGCGGGCCGACCCTCGTCTCGACCGTGCGGGCGAACTGAGTGAAGGAAACAGTGGGGTCGGGCAATCCGGCTTCCTGCGGGCCGCGATGACGAGCAGCCTGGTAGTCGGCAAACGCCCGGAGCACCCGTGGGTTGGCCCCGAGTGCGTCTTCGATCAGTGCCTCGAGGCGCTCGTCGCCGTGCGTTGCGTAGGTGCCAGACGGCGTGGCCGCAGCCAGAGCCATGCCGGCGACAAGATGAATGAGCATTCCCGCTTCCTCCTATCCGGTTCAGTTGGAGCCGCGCAACGCGGAATTCCGCGTCTTGCCGCCCCGTGGCCTGCTAAGGAATCGCGACGCTAACAGGGATCGGAGAGGCCCCTAGGCAGCCCGCGAGACCACGACGGGAAGGGCTGGAGACCCTGCCCGCCACGGAGTGGGAGGGAACGCTAAATGAGCAGGACCGAATGCAGGATGTACGCCGGAGCGCCCCGCGGCGCCTCCGCCATCAAGTCTCGGCTGGCGTGCGAGTATGCTGGTCCGATCTCGGCCTCGGTCGCGACCTCGCTCTGCACCGCACCGACGCAAGGCATGGCTTGGTCGACGGACCGGTCCCCGGCGGGCGCGCGCACTGCGTCATCAGCAGTGCAGCCCGACTCGCAGGGAGTGCCATCGTCGCTAGCGGGAACCGCCGGTTCGCTGCCACAGTCGTGGGAATCCGGGGCTGGCTGGGCGGGAACCGCAGCAAGACAGAGGCAAATCCCTGACCCAAATAGCAGCCATGCCATCAGCACGGCGGTGACCGGCCTAGTTCGCACTGGCTTCAGCTTAGAGCACTTCGCAAGATTGTCAAGGGCCGCAGCGGGAGCGGAGGGCGGAACCGAGTGCTTCCCGAGTTTTCATCGATTCAGGGAGTGCCCGTGAAGCGTGGGGGCATATGGCTCAAGCGCTCGGCGGGACCACACCTGCAAACAGCCCCTCGGAGGGCCGCGACGCGCGGCAGTCCCGGCCGGAACGGGGGAGCATGTCGGCCAAGCCACACAGGGCTCGTGCGGAGAGGACCTTAGATGCGTGACGAACGGCAAGGTGGCGCGGATGATTGTGATACAGTGCATGGGCGTAAGATGTGTTCTGGGAGAGCGTTTAAGTTGCTGGCAAAAAAGATGTTAAGACAACCTCGTATCCCATCTCATCGCATTTGGCGAGATCTGCCGACTAGCATCGACTTGAGCGACGAGAGCAACACCGAAATCACAATTGACACGGGTCGCCGTTGGGCCGCGAATTTGACGCGTCTGAAAGCCCTCCCAGCTGTCGAATCGACTCGAATTGGCGGCGTTACCGAACCCGAAACCGTGAGGGGCGGGCCAAGCCGCGTCATGGCCCTTCGTTGAGCTGGCAGATCCAGGAGACCGCGATGATTGCCAAGAAGAGTCTCGCGGACGGTTTTGCCGCGTTTCAGGAGCCGTGGTCACCCAGAATTGCCGGCGACATCAACGATATGCAGATCAAGCTGGTCAAGCTCGAAGGCCAGTTCGTCTGGCACAGCCATGAGGAGGAGGATGAGCTCTTTCTCGTCATCTCGGGCTGCCTGCGGATGGAATTTCGGGACCAGGAGGCGCAGGTCGTCAGGCCCGGAGAGTTCATCATCGTGCCGCGTGGGGTCGAACACAGGCCGGTGGCCGAGGAACGCTGTGAGGTCGTGCTTCTCGAACGCAACACGACGCTCAATACCGGCAATGTCGACAACGCACTAACGGTCCGGAATCTGGAGCGTATCTGAGGGCCGCAAGTCCTGCGCGCAGCGCCGCGGTCAGAGCCCGGTTCTGGTCATTCATCGGGCTGCTGCCGCCGAGACCGTGAGACCGTCAGGACGGCTTCCCACCCCCTTCCTCGCTTTTCGCTCAGCATGCGCCGCAACACAGCTGTCCGGACTGCCTACGTTGGACTGCCCCCGTAGTCGGCTGGAGAGGTGGCATTCAGCAAGTGCAAGGCGGCGTAGATCTTCGGATCGATCAGGCATCCCTGCGCTTCCTTGCGAGGCAGCCACTCCGAGAGATCCCGCAACCGGACCACGTGCACGACGATGTCTTCGCCAGCTACTCCCCCGCCCTTGCCGACCTTGCTCAGATCCGACGCCAGCACGAAAGTGACCAATTCGCTAGTCATGCCCCCGGAACTGGGGGAGATGGCCATGACCTGCAAGCGGTGCGCCCGGTAGCCCGTCTCCTCATCCAACTCCCGATTGGCCGCATCCAAGATATCCTCGCCGCGGAAGCCTTCTTCGTCCCCGACCAATCCCGCGGGCAGTTCCACCATGCGCGCTCGCACTGGGATCCGGTACTGCTCCACCAGCACGATCTCGCCCTCGGATGTGACCGGCACCAATACGGCGACACCGGTGACGTTCACCCGCTCGACGTATTCCCATCCAGCGTGCCGGACCAGACGCAGGAAGCGGCCTTCGTGGAGGCATTCTGCGACGTCGCTCATCCGATCTCTCCGACCGCTACGATTTCCACCCCCGCCATGCGGAGTTCGTCCCATGACCGCTGCACGTCCCCGCAATTCATATCAATTCCGCGACACCCCTCGGGAACCACCTTAACCTTGAAGCCAAGCGAGGCCGCATCCAGCGCGCTGAACTTGACGCAGTAGTCGGTGGCCAGGCCGAGCAGACATACGGTTCCTACGTTGCGCTCGCGCAAACGCTCGCCAAGCCCTGTCGAGCGGAGCCGGGCATTGTCGAAGAACGCGCTATAGCTGTCGATGTACGGGTCAGTCCCCTTCTGGACAACTTCACTGACCCGGCCCCGGTCCAGCCCTTGGTGAAACTCCGCGCCGTGGGTTCCTTGGACGCAGTGATCGGGCCACAGCACCTGGGTCACGCCGCGGAGTTGGATCGTCTCCCCCGGCCTCCGCCCGGGATGCTGAGAAGCGAAGCTCTGATGCTGCGGCGGATGCCAGTCCTGGCTGGCAACGACGAATTCGAACCGCGTCAATAGCTGGTTGGCGACCGGGATCACCTCGTCGCCTTCGGGCACCGCCAAGGCCCCCCCGGGCATGAAATCGTTCTGCAGGTCAACCAGCAGCAGGCAGTCCATCTCTTTCGTCACTCGGCGAGGATCCGCCTCAGGTAGCTGCGGACTCGCCCGCCATGGTCCGGATCGGCCAATGCGAATTCGAGAAATGTCTCGAAATAGCTGGGCATGTTGCCAATGTCGTACCGCTTCTCTTCTGGCCGCAGCTTTACACCCATGACTCTGCCGCCTCCCTCGGCGATGGCGCGAACGGCGTCCGTGATCTGGATTTCGCCCCGCTTTTCCGGTTTGGCCTGGCGGATCATATCGAAGATCCCGGGGCCGAATACGTAGCGCCCGGACACCGCCAAGCGGCTGGGCGCCATGCCTGGCGCGGGCTTTTCGACCATCGTCCGGATGCGGAACTCATCCCCCGCGCCATGCGGCTCTACGATCCCGTAGAAGCGGACATGATCCGGCTCGACCTCTTCCACCGCGACGACCACGTCCGCATCCTCGCGGACGAACGCGTCGGCCATCCGCTGGCAGACCATCGAATCCCCGCGCAATCCGATGATCGAATCACCCAGTGCCACGATGAACGGCTCGCTGCCTGCGAACGATTCCCCGTGCAGGATTGCGTCTCCGAGCCCACGCTGGACGCTCTGCCGTGTGTATAGGATGTTCACGCCGAGCTTTTCGAAATCGAGCGCCAGCAGAAGGTCCTCCCTGCCCGCGTTGCGCAGCGAGTCCATCAGCGCAGGGTCGCTGTCGAAGTGGTTCTCGATCGCGGCCTTGCCGCGGCCCGTCACGAACAGCAGGTTGCGCACTCCGTTGCGCGCCAGCTCCTCGACGACGTACTGGACGATCGGCTTGCGCGCGACCGGCAGCATCTCCTTCGGCTGAGACTTGGTGGCGGGCAGCAGCCGCGTGCCGAGGCCGGCGACCGGAACCACGGCCTTGGAGATCGGGCAATCCATGGACGACGGCACGCCCGTCGGCGGTTCAGGCTCCCGCCCCGTTGCCTCGGACCGCTTCCAAGCCGGAGCTGCGGTTCCAGAAATCCACGAACAGCGTGCGCATCGCGCTTCCCAAGCTGCGGTGCTCGAAGACAAGCGCGGTGATCTTCTGGTGGCTCACCACGGGATCGTCAAGCGAGATCATGCCGCTGTGGCTGTCAAACAGCGCCAGCTTCATGGGGACATTTCGCCCTAGGCGCACTTCCGCACCGGCCTCTTCGAGCAGCTTGAGACGGTCACGCCCGTCCGGGTCTGCGACATCGCTGAAGTCAAACAGCAGCTTGCAGGCCGTGCCCTTGTCGGCCAGGCTCTGCACGATCGGCTCGCGACCGGGATCGACCCCATAGGGCCGCCGCGCGAACTCCAGATACTCGTTGCGGGTCTGCAGCAGCATGTTGCGGTATTCCTCGACGATCTGGCGAGTGTCGGTGATGATGCGCAGGTAGTCGAGGGCGCTGTGGCCGTTGGAGCCGTCCCTGAAGGTCTTGGCGAGCTCGTCGCTGAGCACGGTGGCCAGTTGCTGCCGATCCTCCCATTCGCGCAAAAAGCGCTCCCGGCGGCGGCCGAGATAGCCCTCCAGCGCCAGGCGCGGCTCGACGGCCGAGAACTGCTTGGTCTTGCCATGCACGACGCGCACGAAGCCTTTGTCGACCAGGCTATTGAGCACCTCGTAGATCTTGGCGCGCGGGATATTGGCTCGGCTGGCGACGTCCAAGGCCTTGAATTGCACGTGGCCGATGAGCACCAAATAGGCGTTCGACTCGTACGCATTCAGGCCGACATCGTGCAGCCGGCGCGCTTGGGCTTCCAGTTCCACCCTCTTCGGATTATAGCGAGAGCGCCCGGAGGCGACAGGCCGCCGGGCTAAGGCTGCTCGCCGAGCTGTGGCGGGAAATAGCCGCGCCGATGGTAGACTTCGACCTCCGCTCCGGCCAAGCCTAGCTGGACATCGATCTGGCGGAAGTTCTGGTCCGAGAACGGCCGGCTCGGCACGTACCCCAAGATGTACTGGCTCTGGACGTTGCCGGCCACGTCCAGAATCGCTTGGTAGAGCGCCTGCAGCTGGGCAGCGGCATAGCCGCCCGTGCCGACCTCGTACTGGTAGTTGCCGGCATCCTGGGGCTTGGAGAGATATCCGGAGACGTCCTTGTGGACCTTTTGCAGCGGGCGCACGACGCGGCCGCCTGTCTCGCGGGCCAGCCTGATCAAGTTGGTTTCCTCAGCTTGGTGGTAGCCCCAGCCGACCGTGCTGACCGAATAGACTGTGACCTGGTGCAGCTGCGCCGCATGCACCACTTCGTCCAACGAGCGCTTGCTGGCGTTGTCGTGCCCGTCGCCGATCACCACCAAGACCTTGCGTGGCTCGCTGGCACCTTGGTAGGGGATCGAGACGAGCTTGTCGGTGCAGGCGCGGTAGATCGCATCGAACATGGAACTGCCGCCACCGTGCTTGAGGCTCTCCATGCGCTCGGTGAGAGTGACGGGATCGTTGGTGAAATCCACCAGCTCGTCGACCTCGGTGTGGTAGCCGAACAAGAAGCCCTTGTTGCGGCCGCCCTCGGGCACGAGCATCCACGCCAAGTCCCCGATCGACGATTGGTAGGTCTTGTAGTAGAGCCTAGCCGTGTTGCTCAAGTCGATGACGAAGCCTACGTATAGCGGCGGCTTCTTCTCCTCTTCCACGCTGCGCGTGAAGTAGCGGATCTCAACCTGCTGCCCGTCTTCCCACACCGTGAAGTCGGCCTTGTTGAGATCGGCGATGAAGCGGCCCTCGGAGTCGGTCACGGTCACAGGCAGGTTGACGACGTTGACCTCGACGCGGATCGTGGCGTCCTCGCTGTCTGTCTGCGCAGCGGCTTGCGCGACCAAGCTGAGCAACGCCGCCAAGCACAGGAAGGCACGAAGGCTCATGACGCAATCATTCTAGCCCAAACCAGCAGCCGTTCGGACTCGCGCGGCACGTCGCAGGCCGGCCAATCTGCGGAGGCGCGAACTCGTTGCTACGATGTATCAGGATTCTGGTTTCCAATCGATGCAGGACTTCCTCGACTGGGCCGCGCCCGGCAGCGTGGAATGGCGCATGGCCCGGGAACTGTCCCCGGATCGCATTCCGCGGCACATCGCCGTCATCATGGACGGCAACGGCCGCTGGGCCAAGCGGCGCCGCCTGCCCAGAGCCGCGGGGCACAGCGCCGGCGTCAGGCCCGTACGCGAGATCATCGCGGCGTGCTGCCGCCTCGGCATCGAGACACTGACGCTCTACGCGTTCTCGGTGGAGAACTGGAAGCGCCCGCAGGCCGAGATCGAGACGCTGTGGGCGCTCCTGCGCAAGTACTTGCGCCAAGAACTGCCGGACCTGAAGGCGAACGGCGTGCGATTCCAGACGATCGGCCAGACCGATGCGTTGCCGGAGTCGGTCTGCGACGAGATTGACCGCGCCATCCTGGAAACCGCGGCCAACGAGGGGATGCGGCTCAACATCGCGCTCAATTACAGCGGGCGGGCAGAAATCGTCGAAGTCGTCAACGGCCTGCTGCACCAAGCGCACCAGTGCAAGCAGCTGGTACAGGTCAGCGAGCGCGACCTCAGCGAGCGCATGTGCACGGCAAGCGGGGGCGATCCGGACCTGCTGATCCGCACTTCCGGCGAGTTTCGCGTGAGCAATTTCTTGCTCTGGCAGATCGCCTATTCCGAGATCTGGGTGACCGAACGCTACTGGCCGGACTTTCGCACCACAGACCTGCTGGAGGCGCTGGTCGTTTACCAAAAACGCAATCGCAGGTTTGGCGGCCTGCCCGGCCAGGGGGAGGAGGCGGTAGCGGCGACGGTTCCTGCCAGCAACGGCAAGCTGCTAGCGGTGAACGAGTGAGGCTGGGCGCTTGAAACGAGTCCTGACGGGCCTGGCGCTGGCACTCGGCGCTTGGGCGCTGGCGTTCCACGCTCCGGTGCAGGTCTTCGTGGCCGTTTTGGTGCTGTTGGCCGGGCTGACACTGCACGAGTTCTACCGGATCGCCGCCAGGAGCGGTCTGCAGCCGCTTTCCAAGGCGGGCCTGGCCGCCGCAGTGCTGTGGATCCTGGTGCCGAATCTGGACAGGGGCTACTTCGCGATCATGTTGGCCCTGGCCCTGCTGGGCGCGGCCACGTTGGCGCACATCGCGGTCGACAAGATCTTGTCGGCGGCGGCCGTCACCGCGCTTGGCGTGCTCTACGTGGCCGGCCCTGTCCTGGCGAGCATTCTGCTGCATGCGGTCTCGCCGCACTGGCTCGTCTTGGTGCTCGTCACCGTCGCAGTCGGCGACTCGGTCGCTCTGGCTGTCGGGAAGCTCCTCGGACGGCACCAACTGGCTCCGGTACTGAGCCCCCAGAAGACCTGGGAAGGCACAGCGGCCTCGGTCTTGGCCAGCGTGCTCGCCGGCACCGGATACGCGGCGTGCTTCCTCGAGGGCGACATCAGCCTCATCGCGGCAGCGGCGCTGGCTCTCGCGCTGAACCTTGCCGGCCAGCTCGGAGACCTGGTCGAGTCCGCACTCAAGCGATCAGCGAATGTCAAGGACAGCAGCTCGCTGCTACCCGGACATGGCGGCCTACTCGACCGGCTTGACGGGATGTTGTTCGCGGTGCCGCTGGCCTACGGCTACTTGCAGCTGGCCTGAACGGCCGCAGCGATGCCGCATCAGCCGGGCGCCGCAACCACACTGCAACCCGAGCACAGCCCCGGACCAGCCGGCTGCGAATGACTAGTCTAGATAGGAAGCAAGCGCGGCGATCCCGTCCACCCCCGATGCCACCTGACCAGCAGCCACAGAACGCCAACGCGGTCATTGCGCAACAGGCTGGAGCAGCCATCACCCAGGAGGGGATGCCGACCAGCCTCGAAGGCGAGACCTTCGTGCTCGGCACGATCTTGCTTGACGACTCGAAGTTCGCCCAGGTCGCCGCCATGCTAGGCGAGGACGACTTCGCGGCCGAGAAGCACCGTCGCATCTTCGCCTCGATGCGCGAGCTGCACACCCGAGGCGAGCGGATCGACTACATGACCCTGGTCAACGAGCTCGAAAAGTTCAAACACCTCGAGCATGTCGGCGGGGTCTCCTACATCGCATCGCTCACTCAAGGCATGCCCCGGCGCGAGTATGTCGAGAGCTACGCCAAAATCGTCAAGGACAAGTCGCTCCTGCGACAGCTGATCCACACCGCCAACAACATCATCGCTACCTGCGTGGAAGACGGAAAGGAGGTCGACGAGATCCTAGCCACCTCCGAGATCGCCGTGATGAAGGTCGGCAACTCCGTGCTCCGCTCCGGACTCGAGTCACCGGACGAGACGCTGCGCCGCTACGAAGGAGGGCTCGATTCCTTTCTGGATCCGTCTAGGCGCCCCAAGGGGTTGATGAGCCCGTTTCTCCAGTTCAACGAGTACACCAACGGCTTCCGCCCCGGCCAGCTCATCATCCTCGCGGCGCGGCCCGCCATGGGCAAGACCGCGATGGCCCTCAACATCGCCGCCCATGCCGCCATGAAGCGCGCTGACGAGCCGGCCCGAACCGTCGCCGTGTTCTCTCTGGAGATGTCGCGCGAAGCTCTGCTAACCCGGATGCTGTGCACAGCCGCCCGGATCGACCAAGGCCGGTTCCGCAAGGGCCTCGTTGGCAAGGACGACCGGCGCATGCTGAGCAAAGCGCTTGGCGAGCTTGTCGCAAGCAGGCTGTTCATCGACGACACGGCCAATCTCAGCATCATCGAACTGGGCGCCAAGTGCAGGCGCTTGCAAGCCGAACACGGGCTTGACTTGGTCATCGTCGACTACCTGCAGCTGATGGCTTCGAAAGGCAAGGTGGAAAACCGCACGCAGGAGATCTCGGGCTTCTCTCGGGGCCTCAAGCTCCTCGCAAAGGAACTTGATGTGCCGATCATCGCCCTCTCGCAACTCAGCCGTGCGACCGAGAGCCCCATGCGCAAGGACTCCCGCCCGCGCCTGAGCGACCTGCGCGACTCAGGCTCGATCGAGCAAGATGCCGACGTGGTCTGCTTCATCTACCGCGAAGAAGTGTACCGCCCTCAAGACAAATCCCTGGAAGGCCTCGCGGACCTCATCATTGGCAAGCAACGCAACGGCCCGACCGGGACGATCAAGCTGGTGTTCAACAAGCGCATCACCGAATTCGACAACCGGGCCCGCACGCCGGAAGAAGACGGGGAAGAGCCGGCCCCTAGCCAAGTGCCGGTGGAAGAAGATGTGGAGTTCTAGGGCTGATCGACCACGTTTCCGAAGCGAAGACCAGGGCGAGCGTCGGGGCCAAGGCGGCCCGATTGCGGCTGTGCCGAGCAGGCGGGCGGGCGATCCGGCGCGCTGCCACAGCGCCCTGTCCGGGCGATCGGATCGATGCAGTGCCGCGTGGCGCGCGCCCAGCGACTTGCGCCTACACTAGAACAGGACTCGCGAAATGCGACGCTGCAAGCTCCCGCTGGGCGCAATGCTGCTGGCCCTGCCCTGCCTCGGCCAGACGTCCTCGGGAAATCTTCCGCCCGGTCACCCGCCCACAGACAGCGGCGACCGCAGACAGCAGCTCGCCGACCAGACCGAGTCGCACGCGCAGGCATCGCCGGCGGCTGGCGAGCCAGCCCGGCGGGTCAACTTCATCGACGACCACGTCCTCGGCAAGATCGAGCGCGACCGCATCCCGCTGGCGCCGCTCGCTGACGATGCGACTTTCTTCCGGCGCGTGCACCTGGACATGACCGGCCGCATCCCTGCCGGAGCGGAGGCCCGAGCGTTCGTCTCCAACAGTGACCCGGACAAGCGCTCGAAGCTTGTCGACCGCCTAGTAGGCAGCGTGGAGTGGCGCGACCGCTGGACCTACTGGCATCTGGATCTGTGGCGCACCAGCCAGAACCGCGTCGGCTGGGCCGGACGCAACCTGTTCCACGACTACGTGGCCGACGCCCTGCTGCTGAACCAGCCGTACGACGAATTCGTCCGCGAGCTTCTCGCTGCCGAAGCCCGCAGCAACTGGTACGTAGGACCGGCCAGCTACTTGGTCCGCTGGGCAGTCTTTGCCGACAACTGCACCGAGATCATGCACGAAGACACCGCCGACGAGATGACGGTGATGATCTTCCAGCACTTCATGGGCGTGAACCTGCAGTGCATCTCGTGCCACGACGGCGCGAACCATCTGGAACAGGTCAACGCTTGGCTTACCGAGCGCAAGCGCGAGGAATTCTGGGCGCAGGCCGCCTTCTTCGGCAACACCAGGGTCATGCGCCGGGTGGAGTTGCGCAACACCCAGGACGAATACCTGATCGACGACAAGGATCCTGACCGCGATGGCTATTCCAGGGCCGCCCCGAGCACGGTCAGGGTGGCGCGCCAAGGGGAGGGCCAGGTCCTTCCGGCATTCATCTTGGGCGGCGAACAACCCAGGCCGGGCAAGCCGCTGCGCTCCGAGCTCGGGCGCATCCTGACCTCCCATCCGCAGTTCGCAAGGGCAGTGGTGAACAGGTTCTGGGCAGAATTCATGGGCGCGGGCATCGTTGAGCCCCTCGATGGCTTCGACTTCTCCCGCATGGACGCCGCGCGGCTGCCTAAGGGATGGGAAGTCCAGCCGACGCATCCGGCCTTGCTGGACGCCTTGGCAGAGGACTTCGTCGCGGGCGGCTACGACCTGCAGCGTCTCCACAAGCGGATCGCCAAGTCGGCGGCATATCAGCTTTCCGCAAGCT
The DNA here is from genome assembly GCA_009838515.1 of Terriglobia bacterium. Taxonomy (GTDB): domain Bacteria; phylum Acidobacteriota; class Terriglobia; order Bryobacterales; family UBA6623; genus VXMF01. The sequence goes on from VXRL01000021.1 coordinate 22,022, forward strand.
TTCCCGCTGAGTGGAAACCTGACTACGCCCGCTACTTTGCCCGCAAGTTCATGCGCCGGCTCACGGCCGAGCAGGTCTACGACGCCATGGTGAAGGCGACCGACCTGCACACGCCCATCCAGATCCCGCTCACCGACAAGAAAGTCCGATACCTAGTCCAGACGCGCGGCCCGGCAGACTTGCGTCGCAGCGCGACCCTGGGCCCGCAGCTCAAGCAGGACCTGCAGTTCTTCACCGAGTCCTTCGGCCAGGCGAACCGCGAGTTCAACGAACCTTCACGCGGGGGCTCGATCATCCAAGCGGCGCTGATGATGAACTCCAACCTGGTCAAGGAAAAGTCCAGAGCGTCCTCGGGCAGCTATCTGGCAGGCTTGCTCGAGGTCGGCGCGAGCGAGGAACAGCTGGTCGATTCGCTGTACTGGCAGTTCCTGACCCGGGCGCCGGACGAACATGAGCTGAGCGCGTCGCTGGACCTGCTCTCCGAGCGCGGCCGGGCCGCCGGTGGCGAGGACCTGCAGTGGATCCTGATGAACAAGCTCGATTTCTTGTTCCACCGCTAGGGAGCAGTCGCGTGGCACGATTCGAAGACCACTTCCTGACCCGGCGCGAAGTCATGCGCATCGGCTCGGTCGCCGTGACGGGCTACCACTTCCTGCCGGTTGTGCAGCCGAAGGCGAGGGCCACAGGAACGACGGCCCCAGCCGAGGGCAAGGCGCGGTTCTGCATCTTCGTGATGCTCGAAGGAGGACAGTCGCACGTGGACGGCTGGGACTTCAAGGAAGGGCCCTGGACGCCGGAAGACTTCGCCGTCCAGACGCTTCCCGGCGTGGGCAAGTGGCCCATGGGGCTGTACCCGGAATTGGCCCAGCGCCGGGACAAGTACTCGCTGATGCGGTCGATGGCGACTTGGGAAAGCCAACACGGCCGCGGACAGTACTACATGCAGACCGGCCACCAGCACAATCCAGCATTGGCCCCGGAACTGCCTGGCGTCGGCTCGGTGGTGGCTTACGAATATGCCTCCCGACGGAAGCCGGATGATTGCCTGCCGCCCTTTGTGGGTTTCAACACGTTTCCGCAAGTCGGATTGATCGGCTCGGGCTTCCTGCCCGCGACATACACGCCGTTCCATGTCAACACCTCCTCGGACATCTCGTCGCTGGCGCCGCGCGAAGAGGACCTGCCTAATTTCAAGCGCCGCTGGGAGTTGCTGCAGCGATTCGACGGCCGCATGCGCTCTGATCCGGCGCTGGAAAGGAAGGCGTACCGGGACTTTCACAACCACTACGAAGGCGCCGTGGAGATCATGTCGGATCCGCGCAGCGCCGGCATATTCAGCGTTTCCGCCGAAGACAAGGCACGCTACGGCAGCAACCCCGTAGGAGACTCCTTCGTGCTGGCGCGCAACTTGGTGGTGGCCGACGCCGGGACGCACTTCATTTTCCTCACCCACGAGGACTGGGACCACCACGGCTCGATCTACGAGCGGGGCAATTTCTACCAGCGCTCGAAGGAACTCGACACCGCGCTGAGCCAGCTTCTGGACGACCTCGACCAGACCAAGCGCGAAGACGGCACATCGGTCTTGGACGAGACGCTGGTGGTGTGCGTGGGCGAGTTCGGGCGCACGCCGGGAGCGCTGACAAACATCGCTGGCCGCGATCATTACCAGTACGCTTTCACCGGTCTGTTCGCAGGCGGCGGCGTTGTACCCGGTCAGGTGCTGGGCGCAACTGACGTCTCCGGGGCGGAGATCACCGACTTCGGATGGAGCGGGAACCGTCCTGTCTACCCGGAAGACATGGTGACCACCATCTATGCCGCCATGGGGATAGACTGGACGAAGAGCATCGAAGAGACCCCCTCTGGGCGGGCGTACCACTACATCGAGATCTTCTCGCCCACCCGCATGCTTGCCAACCGGGTAGTGCGCGACTTGTTCGTTTGAGGGCAGCCATGACGCGGTCGGCCGAGCCCGCTCAGGGGACCAGGCCACCGAGCAGATCGCAAAGGAACGGGTGCCTATAATCCAGATTACACTGATGTAGTATATACTATTCTATGGTTGTCGGGCCATGCGTGAGATTTCCCTGATGATCGCCAACCAAGAGTTCTCGAGGCTGGTCAAGAAAGTCGAGAGCGGGGAGAGTTTCGTCATAACCCGGCGGGGCCGCCCCATAGCCAAGCTGGTACCTCACCGTATGGACAAGATGGCCGACCCCGAATGGGCGTCTGCCTATCGGCGCATGATTGCGCTTCTTGACGATCCTGCCGGACTGGGCGGCCTACGCGTGCATCGAGAGGAAATCTATGACGGTTAGGGGACGGTTCTCGCTCGATACTAATATCCTCGTCTACACAGTGGATCGCGAGTCAGGCGCTCGGCACGAACAGTCCAAGGAACTCTTCGCACGCGCCTCGAAGAACGACTGTGTACTCACTGTCCAAGCCCTGGCCGAGTTTTTTCACGTCACGACGCGCACAGGGCTTCTTCCGGTGTCGCAAGCACGAGCCTTTGTGCGCTCTTGGCTCGAGGTGTTCGAGATCGCCTCCGCCGACGAACACGCTCTTGGCGACGCCATGGACGCGGTTGCAGAATACCGCTTCTCATTCTGGGACGCGATGATGTGGGCGACAGCCCGGCGCGTGGGCTGTTCCGCAGTCGTCAGCGATGACATGCAGGATGGCCGCCTTCTGGGCGGCGTTGAGTTCATCAATCCGTTCGCGGATCACGCCAGCAGTCGCCTCGAGACATTTCTGAGAGCATGACCCCGGGGTGTTCGCCGGGGAAGACCAGCGCATCCGCCGTCGTCCTCGCCTCGTTCCGGACCGCGAGCACAGTTCTCGCCGGAACGTTATCTGGCAGAGCGACGCTCTTTCTGCACGACCTATCCGGAGAACCATAGGCCATCACGGACTATTCCGGACTTGTGATCGTGCTGAAGTCTGGGCGACACGGTGCGTGCCGTGCCGTGAAGAAATACCCCTCCTGGCTGATTGGGATCTCGCGCCCGCACAGGCGCTGCGCACTTCGTCAATCCGGTGACGATTAGCAGCGAAGTGCTGGAGGAATGAGAACCCAAACCCGACGACCAAGACGCCGCCGCTCTCCAACGCCATGCCCCGCGGGACAACCTGGGACACACTGGCCCTGGCGAATCCGTCCGCTGGACACGACCTCAGCGTGCTCGCTCGACAGCCTGCTCCCCGATCTTCTGACTAGCGAGCAGCCGGGCTAGTCCTTGACTCAAACGGACAGGGTCGAAGGTCGTTTCGGTAACGGGTTGACCCCGGTCCGCAGCTCGGGCCTCGGGAAACAACGGAATCCCTCCGTCAAAGGGAATGAAGCCCACTGGCCCGAAGATGTCCTGCTCAGCGATGAGGTTGAGTTGGGCCGCTTCCCGAGCTGCCTGATATTGCTCAAGGGCTACCTCTAGGCTCCCGAGGACGATAAGCTGCGGCCAGGTCAAGATCGCACGAGCCATCTTGCGGTGTTCCGCAGTCGCCGCGGCTATCCTCGCCGCGATGCGCTCGAAATCAGCCGCGATCATCATGACAGCAGCTTCGTCCGGCGGCTCAGCGCGAAACGCTCGCCCGAACTCCCAGTATTTTTGGAACGCTTCTAGCGTTATGGGGAACAGGGCATCTTCGAGAGCGTAGTTGATGCTCGAGAGCTGCTCTTGTTGTTCATCGGTGAGGTTGATCAACTCTTGGAGCGCGGAATGGTGTCCGTAGCCAGGATCGCTACCACTCGTGGCGTTTCCGGCACTGGGATTGGCGATATACGTGACGTCCTGGCCGACCGCGATCCCGCAACACAAGAATGCAGCCAAGACGACGGGGGTTCTGAAGAAATCCATGCCCTCTTTTTAGGGTGTGAACCGCCGTGAGTCAAACTGACTGCCGCCCATGGACAGGATTTCGCAAGGCTAGTCGGCCGATAACCAGTTGAATCCAAAGGGCTTATTTCCGTTCCCAAGGCCCGTCAGCTCACGTGTTGAATCCAACGCAAAGGTCTGTGCAACGTATTCTAGACTTCGCCGGCACGGACCGATCCGCCAACCTCCCCCGCGCTATTCCCGTGGCTCCCTCCCGTGTCCCTCCAGATCGAAGGCGCCCTCAAAGGCGGGCTCGCACTCACCGCCCTCGTAGCCTGCGTGCTCTCCACCAGCTCCGAATCTCTACAAGCCGTCTCAATCTGGACAGGAGACGGGCGTGGGGTCATGACGCGATGCCCCAGCGGATGTCGCGCATAATGGCACTATCGCTGGTTGGTGTCGTCTTGCTCAGCCAAATCGCTCGCAGCCTACGCATGGCGAATCTGACACGCAAGATGCGTAGGGATTGGGACCGTCGCGCCTGCATGGACGCAATGCACTTCGTCAACACCGCCCAAGCGGGCTGGGATGAACAGGAGTTCTTCGCTACAGGAGAAGAAAACGTCCGCGACCACATCCTCAACGACATGGATGCGGTCTGCCAAGGACGCGACCCGGCCCGAATGCGCGTCTTGGAGATCGGTTGCGGCGTCGGGCGCATGACCAGAGCGCTGGCAGCCACCTTCGGAGAAGTCCACGCCGTCGACGTCAGCGAAGAAATGGTGCGGCGAGCAAAGCACTTCCTGCGGAGCACGCCAAACGCCTACATCTACCGCAACTCGGGCAAGGATCTGGAGGTGCTCGGGGCCCTAGACTTCGACTTCGCATACTCGTTCATCGTGTTCCAACACATCCCTAGCCGGCTCGTGATCGACAGCTATGTCGGCGCGGTAAGCCAATGCTTGCGCAAAGGATCGATCTTTAAGTTCCAAGTACAGGGCTATCAAGGATCTAACCTCCTCCCGAATGGTCGCGACACTTGGCTCGGCGCCAGCGTTTCGGAAATCCAGGCGGCCACGATGGCCGAGCAGCATGGTTTCGAGCTCCGGCGCAGCGCCGGGGCCGGCACTCAGTACTTTTGGCTCTGGTTCTATAAGCCGTAGCGATTCTCAGCCCTAGTCGCCTCCGGCCACTCACCACTTCCGCGGCAGCCTGGGCGCCAGGCGCAGATGACGGAGGAGGCGGTATGGCAATCGCGAGAGTTCCTGGCTCATCTTGCGCTCGACCTGCTCATGCCGTGATTCCGAGGCAGCCACCCATCCACGCAGCTTGGCAATGTGAAGCTCCCTCTCCCGCAGCAGATTGCCATCGCTCGGCACAAATGCCAGGCCTTGCAGGTCGTTCAGCGGGCTCATTGAGCAGACTGCGACGAAGAAGTGGGCCGATGCCGGATCAGCTTCGCGAGCCTCCACGTGCGCTGCGGTCTTCCCGGCACTCGGCGAGCTGATCGAGACCGCTCCAACGTGATTCTCCACGAAAACAGTGCAGTGGGGAAACGCGGTCATCAGGGCGGCATGGAATTCCTCGTACGCGAACTCATGCACGTGGAAAGGATTCGGCTCGTCGCGGGTGGTCCGGTAGTAGTCTCGATTCGGGGTCGACACCACGAATACCCCGGCAGTGTCCAAGACCCGTGCCGCTTCGCTGATGAAGTCCTCCCTGCCGTGCAGGTGCTCGATCACCTCAAAGGCCGTGACAAGGTCTAGCGATGCGTCCGCAAAGGGCAGACTCACGCAATCCCCCCGCACGAGAACGACTCCCGGAAAGTTGGCCCGCGCACGGGAGATCGCCAGCTCGGAATTGTCCAAGGCGTACACGGCAGCGCTCTCTCCGACGAAGCGCGCGGCCCCGTACCCCTCCCCGCAGCCGACATCCAAGACACGCCGCCCGCTGGCCAGCGGCTCCGCGAAGCAATAGCGGGCCAAGTGTTCGTTTCGCAGGTCTGGATCGCTGGCGTCCAGCACGAGCCGCTCGCCGCCGGACTCTGCAGGACGATCTATGTCGGTTGGACGCATGGCTTGACGCTTGCTCCGCCGGTAGTGGCAAGTCTCGACAGTTCGATGTCTGCGTACGCTGATCGCGGCCGCCTCCTGCGGTTGCCCAGACTATTGGTAGAACGGCTGGCCCGACAGCCAGCGCGGACCGTAGTGGGGTTCGTCTCCGCCCGCCTCCAGCGCCCCCAGATCCGGTGCAGCACCCACAAAGCCCTCGTTGACTGTCGGGATCACGACCCCGGCATCGACGGCCGCGCTGCCAGGCCCGAGTCGGAAATTCAGTTCCCGGGCGTGATAGACGGCGTGTCTCAGCTCAGGGTCTGGAGGGGTCATGCTCTCGAAGATGTCGAAATCGAGTTCAAGGCTGTGTCGCTCTTGGCCCGTGGCCGCCCGAAGATCGCGCAGGTTCGAAAACGTCTGCCAGTCGGGTATCGGAGCGCCCGGTGCCACCGCTCCCTTGTCGGGAGCGCGCCAGCGATACTGCTCCCTTACGCCTTCGTTCGGCCGGAACCCGTTGTAATCCGAACTGAACGTGTGGCCTGCGTTCGACCACGTCATCACACCTCGATCCGGGGTGTCGCGGCCTAGGAAGAGGTTGTTGCGGTAGTGCATGTTCGACGAGGGATCGCTCGCCACCTGCTCGCCGATGATGGTGTTGTGGTAGGCGAACAGGCCCGCCGCCTTGGCGGAAAACTTGAACGCGACCCCGCTCGGCACGTGGTACAGCAGATTGCGGATGAAGTAGGCTGGCCCCCCGAACACGGGCTGAGAGCTGTAGCCTCCGTGGGCGGCGTTGACGCCCCGGTTGTTGAAGACACGGATGTTGTGGACGCCACCGTCGGTTTCGATGAAGTCGTCGCCCGACATGTGGATGTCGTTGTTGTAGATGTCGAT
>VXRL01000036.1 GCA_009838515.1 Terriglobia bacterium
CAGCCCAGCACCACGTATGCCCAGCGCGCGCCTAGCAGGATGCCGATCGACTGGAACAGCCACGTGACCATGGTCCAGATGCGGGTGGTGTGAATCCAGCGCTCGCCGGGCTGGCGCGTGATCAGCGACGCCAGCGCAAAGGCGAATGGCACCGTGAAGCCGACGTACCCGAGGTACAGCATCGGCGGGTGGATCGCCATCATCGGGTGCTGCAGCAGCGGGTTGAGGCCGCTGCCGTCCGGGACCGACGTGATCTGCGGGCCCGACATGATGACTTGGAACGGGTTGGCCTCGAAGGCCACCAAGCCCAGGAAGAACGCCTGCGTGGCGGCCATGGTAACCACAACGTAAGAGATCATGTTGCGGTGCCGCTTGCGTCCGGTGTAGACCGAGACGAACGTATAGCTGGCGGCGATCCAGCTCCAAAACAGCAGCGAGCCCTCTTGTCCTCCCCACCAAGCCGCGATTTTGTATAGGAGGTCGAGGTCGGCGTTGGACCTTGATGCCACGTAGTTGAAGCTGAAGTTGTCGGTTAGGATCGCGTGCAGCAGGATGGCTGACGCGGCGGTCGTCATCAGCCACGCGCCCAGCACCGCGCGTTGCCCGCTGACCTCTAAGAAGGGGTTGCGGCGCAACTTGCCGGCCAAGGCGGCTACCACTGCGTAGGCCGAGAGCAGGAAAGCCAGAATTACCGCCAGGTAGCCTAGGTTTTCCATCGCTGATCGCTTCGAGCGCAGCCGCTTGGCCCGCTGCCGTTCTGTCGCTCCGAACGAGGCCGTGAGCTGCTAGTCCGCAGGGCTCTCAGTCTCGGCTCCGTAGACCGGCGCCGCGTCATCTCCCGGCGCGGCCTCGTACTTTGAGGCGCACTTGGCCTGAATCTTCGTCGCCTCGAACTTTCCGTCCGCCCTCAGATAGCCGTCGCACAATGCCTGGGCCTTGTCACGGAACGTGTCCGGCAAGGGATCTGCTCCCGTGTAGACGACTTCCAAGACCGTGGGATCCGCCATGTTCTCGTCCTGCTGGTGCAGGCTGAACTCCACGCTGCTGGCGTGCCGGACGATGGTGCCATCCGCCACGTCTCCGCCAACCCGGATCCGCTTGGTGCCGGGATTCTCCATCGCGAGCAGCTCGTCGAGCGTCACATAGTACGTTGCACTCTGCTGGACGCCGCCCACGGCCATCCACGCCAAGGTTACGACGATCGCGGCGATGATGAGAACAAACTTCTGCTGCTTCTTCACGTCTCGCTCCGAGGACTTCATTATAGTGCGGGATTGCCTTGTCGGCGCGTTTCAGGAATTCCGGCTCGATAGAGGCCGGGATGCTGCTACGATACAGACTGCTGCTTTCGGTCGGCCAGCCCGGTCCGAATGCGCCGGTTACGCTCATGCAGATCAATAGGCGCTGGCTCGCGCTTGCGGTGTTCTCGACTTGCCTGGCGGGGGCCGGGCTCTTCCTAACGCACCCATGGGTCCATGCAGCGTCTGGCTCCTCCGACACCGAAATCCAGGCGAGCCTCCGCGAATTCTCTACCGTGCTTGCCACGGTGGAACGCCACTATGCCGGGGAGTTGGATGCAGACGAGGTAATGTTCCAAGGGGCGATCCCGCGCATGTTGCGCATGCTTGATCCGCATTCTTCGTTCTTCAGCCCCGAGGCCTTCCAGCAGCTCCGGGACAATCAAAAAGGCCACTACGCCGGCGTGGGGATGCACATCCAAGACCGCGGTGGCAGCACGATTGTGGTGGCGCCGTTTCCCCGCACCCCTGCCTATCGCGCCGGTCTGCGTCCCGGTGACGTCATCGTGGAGGTGGATGACGACGACGTGGAGAGCCTCAACGTGATCGAGGTCGCTGAGCGGTTGCGCGGCCCGGCCAACACGATGGTGACGATAGGGATTGAACGGCGCGGTTCCGACGATTTGCTCAGCTTCACCGTCAAGCGCGCCCAGATCCCGAGGCCGTCGGTTCCGACCGCCTTCGAGATCAAGCCGGAAGTGGGCTACATCCGGATCGACACCTTCAACGAGAACACCGGGCGCGAACTCGACGCCGCCCTCAAGGACCTGCGGGTGGCGCGCCTGAAGGGGCTCGTGCTGGACTTGCGCGGCAATCGTGGCGGTCTTCTCAGCGAGGGCGTGCGGGTCTCGGACCGCTTCCTTGCGAAGGGCCAGACGATCGTCTCGCACCACGGGCGCTCGTCGCGCGAGCGGCTCTACACGGTGCGCCGGGGCCACGGCGGCCACGTCTACCCGATGGTCGTGATGGTCAACTGCGAGTCCGCGTCCGCCTCGGAAATCGTGGCGGGTGCGCTGCAGGACCACGACCGCGCCTTGGTCGTGGGCCACAGCACGTTCGGCAAGGGCTTGGTGCAGACGGTCTTCACGCTCTCGGAATCCGCCGGACTGGCACTGACGACAGCACGCTACTACACGCCCAGCGGACGCTTGATCCAGCGCCGCTACGATGGCGTCTCGATGCTGGAGTACTACAGCAATCCCTGTAGCGAGGGATATCGGCCGCAGCGCGACGGAGTGCGCTTGACCGACAAGGGGCGGCAAGTGTTCGCCGGCGCGGGGATCACTCCAGACATCGAATTGGAGGAGCAGAAGCTGAACGACTTCCAGTGGCTGATAGACCGGAACTACGCCATCCACACCTTCGCTCAAGACTACAGCCGCGAGCGTCCCGACCTGCCGACAGGGTGGGACGTGACCGACGAGGTGATCGAGGAGTTCCGGGAATTTCTGAGGAGCGAGGAGATCGAGTTCGAAGACTCCGACTTCGGCGCCAACCTCGACTACATGCGGCGCTTCATCAAGCGCGAGGTCTACAACTCCGCCTACGACATCGAGCACGGGCAGCGCGTGTTCTACGAACTGGATCCCGACGTGCAGCGTGCCCTGGAAGCGCTGCCGCGCGCTCAGACGCTGCTTGACTCGGGCGACCGCGTGATCGCTGGCCTTAGCGTGCAATAGGCGCGCTCGCGGCCGGTCCCGCGCGGACTCCCCCCGGAAGCCTCTGTCCCGAGGTCGGGGAGAGACTCGGTTCGGGAAGAACTTTCCGGGTATCGCAGATTGGGCTTGCGCGCGGGCCGAGGAAGTGCTAGGGTGGATGGTAGACGGCGGCTCTCGGGGGCGCTAGCGCCCGGGGCCGCTGTTTTGCGCGCGC
>VXRL01000052.1 GCA_009838515.1 Terriglobia bacterium
CGCCTTCCCGCCCCCAAGATGTTCATCCACCCCCCGCTTCCTGACATCCTCTCTGTCTGCCGGGCTGGCTGCCTGGTTTCGCCCCTGGCTGCCTGCCTGCCTGCCTGTATAATCTGTCAAGAGTGTCAAGTCAGAAGACTCTGATTTGTCAAGTCTCTTCGTCACTTCTTCTTCCGGCACCCAGTACCGAGGCAAGACGACCACCTCGGGATCCGCCTTCTCCTCCGCCGTCATCGCGCGTGCATTGCCGCTCTCCCGTGCCTGAGCGGAAACACCTTCGAAGGTGGCGAAGCGGTGGTCGTACTGGTGGAACAGTTTGGCCTCGTACAGTGGCAAGTATCGTTCACCATCCCGCATAAAGACATTGCCACGAAGCTCCCAGCCCTCATCGCCCAATTCCTCGTGGCACCGAAACATGCCGGAATCACTTGTCATATTGAACATTTGCATGAACTTGACCCCCCACGGATTCGACTCGGGCTGACCGTTCCGCTCCTCCTTCCAAAAGACTCCAGCGCGGCGGTACATCTTGCGGGCAATCTCCATGTCACGTCGCGTTCGGAAGATGGGACAGGTGCGAGTGTTCGGATTGAACAGCGCGAAATCCTCGGCGGACAGCAAGAACCGGCGCTCGGTTTCTCCGAGTTGTTCCGCTTGGTGAAGGAAGAACGCAAACTCTGCTTGCGGGCAGGGTCGGTCGGCACCACTTAGGGTGAGCAGGCAGAACTTGTACGAACGATGCACTCCTGGGAAGACCCCCTCTCGATTCTCGAAATCGTAGAGGCTGACCAGCCGGTTCCCGGTGACAGCCTTCTCGAAGAACGTCCTAGTGGAGTTGTCGGTGGCGATGCCGGTGGGCACGATCAGGCCGGCCCGTCCCGAGGGGCCTAGTAGGCGCAGAAACGTCTCAGCGAATAGCGCATAGCTGTTTAGCTTCCCGTAGGCGGTCAGTGGATACCGTCCTCCACTCCGACAGAATGCGTTCCTAGCGTCGTATCCTCTCTTGTCCAATTCGTACTCTTGCCGAAGCCTAGGATTCGTTTCTTCAAGATTCAGAATCGCACGTTTGCGCGTCGCGCCGGCCAAACCTGCAATGCTCGGAGCACGTACAGCAAAGTACTCTTCTTCAGCGAGTTGAGACACTTCCCACGGCGGATTCCCGACAACGACGTCGAATCCTCCGGCCTGAATGATCTCCGCGAAGGCGAGATGCCAGTGGAAAAACCTGTGTCGGCGCGCCAGTTCCTTTGTCTTCTCCTCGACATCAGGACGTTGCGTGATGCCGATCTTGAGGCGATTGAGATCTTCGGTACGAGGAACCCAAGTTCCTGCTCCCTTCGTTTTGGGCGCGAAGTATGCTCCGACAAAAAGATTGGCGCGCAGCTCTTCTCGCATTCTGGTGTCGTCGGTGCGCACGGCCGCCCAGGCGGCGGACTTGCGTTCGATGTCGGCGAGCGTCTCCTCTGGCATGGCGTCAAGGTCGGCTGTGGCGAGTGCTACTTCGAGTACGCTCTCCTCGTCGAATAGGCTGCGCACTACCGTATCGCCGGTCTGGCTGTTCTGCCTCTTGAGTTCCCGGCAGATGGCCTTGTCATCGCCTGTCAGTTCCTTGTATGCCTCTCCGGGAATTCCGGCTGCAATCACCGCGGGATCAAGCAGGCCCACCAGACTATCGCCGAGCTGGATGTGAGCGTCGAGGAAGGTCAGCGGCCTGCCGGGCTCAACGGTCTCGATCCACAGCGCCGTCTTGCACAACTCCACCGCAAGCGGATTCCGGTCCACCCCATGGATACAATGCTGGACGACCTCGCGCAGCGCGTGCTGTCGCGCCGACTCGTCGGAGGTGTCTGCACCAGCCTCGATGCGGGCGATCTCGGCAGCCATGCGACGTGCCGCTGCCAGTAGGAAGTGTCCCGAGCCGCACGCCGGGTCGAGCACCTTGAGATCGAGGATGGCTTTGTGGGGATCGTCCGGGCGTCCGGCAACCGCTTCAGTGAGGACGGGTTCAAGCACCGACTTGATCAGTTCGTTCACTAGGGATGACGGCGTGTAGTACGAACCGGTCAGTTTCCTCTGCGAACCCTTGATCTTCTCGCCATTCTCCTGGCCGGCGAAGCCGAAGGACCAAGGTGTAGCGCTCAGGTCAAGGACCGGCTGCAGTTCCAGTAGGCTCTCGTAGACCGAGCCGAGTTCCTCGGTGCCCATGTCACGGTAGTTGACGCGCGCCAACGCTGTGCCCGAGCGGAAGAACGCGAGGCTTCGCACTGCGTCGAGCAGCGGTTCATTCGCAATTGCCGCACGGTCGAAATCCGGGCAGTGACTGGAGCGGAACAGGCCTCCCAAGGCGGGAAGTCCGAGCGCAGACTCTTCGCGGCCGAGGGCACGGAACGTGATCTGGAGACTCGTCCAGATATCCCTGTGGTGGTCATAGTAACGGCGGCGCAGTGCACGCTCCCGCAACCGCGATATGGAATACCCCTCCGCATAGACCGCACGCTGTTCGTCCGTGGCATTTGGAGCGTGCAGCAGATTGCGCTCTTCTGCGGTGAATAGGAATAGCATGCGATAGACCAGCCTCAAGAGTTGTTCAAAGAACGCATCGGGAGTGAGTGTTCCGTCTCTTAGTGCGGAGCGTAGGCCGTCGTTGTCCGGATGCTGCAGCAATCCGTTGCCGAGCTGGCGCAGAGCCGCGGTAACACCGTCGCGGAGATTCTCCAGGACGCGCTCACCAGTCTCGTGGGCCTTGGCGCGCCAGCGCTCGATGACGCAGCTGGACGGCTTGCCGTTAGCCAGCGCGAAGCGGCTTGCATGGGCTGCGAGCCAGAGTGCCGCGAAATCGGGATAGAGCTCTTCCGCGAAGACGAGGTCGAGGTCTGCCTCAATGTAGGCCGGGCGCGTCAGGCTGGGGTTGTCGCGGAGCACGCGCAACTTTGAGCCGTTCGAGACGATCCCCCACAGGCAGTCATCCTCGGCATTGAGGAATTCCTGCATCAATCCGTGGGGCGCATGGCGGCGTCCCTCGTAGCCGAATCGCGGATCGGCCCGATCGAGATTGAAGTCGTGTGTGGTGAGCAGCAGCGGGACCGCTTCGCCGCAAGCTCGGTGGGTCAGCTTGAAGACACGCTCTCCCAGCGTTGCGTGGCCGGCTGCTTCCAAGTCGCCGTAGCCCAAGACACTGTGCAGCAGTGGGACGAGCCACTCGTCCACGCCGACCTGCGTGGGCTGAAGATCCTGCCGGGCGCGCCGTTCCGCATAGCGGGCGTAGAGATCACCCGCGATGCGCCAGTATCGAGCGATCTCTTCCTTGAGCGCGAGCGATCTTGATAGACCGTAGTCAGCACCTCGTTGTCGCGGGGCCTCCAGCCCGGCGATGGCCTGGAGGAACTCCCGCGGCAACAGGCCGCCCTCGATTCTGATGGCGGTAAACCCATGGCTTCTTGTTGTGCGTGCCATCTGCCGTCTCACAGACTCACCATGGGCATGAAGACGTAGACGCCAATCTTGTCGACCGGGAGAGCAGGTATCACGTTGTACCGGAGACCCCTCGTATCGCTGGCCTCTCGGATGCGGCGGTGGTCTGCCAACAATTCCTGGGCTCGCTCCTGCGCAATGCGCTCGAACACAGGTTCCAAGGAGTGGAGTGATTTGAGCGTCTGTCCGATGAGCTGGGACTTTTGGCCGTCTTCCATGTTTCGACCGGGCGTGAGCGATAGCAGCGACAGGGCGTCGTCTTCGGTCACCAGCGCCGGTGCCTCACCGCTGCGGACGGCGATCCCTAGACACTCCTCGGCGAGCAGCGACTTAAGCAGGGCATAACGGCCGCCGCCGTCGCGCCGCTCCACCTGAATCTGGGTACGCAGGCGGAGCAGGTAGAGTACAGTGCGGGCTTCGACGTCTCTCGTGAACATCGCGCTCGCCCGGGCCCCGATCTCGGGTCGGCTGGCATCGAGGGCCTGTTCCGCCACATAGTCAGCCAGAGTCGCGACCAGCGGGTGTGAACGATGGATATAGCTCGCTCCGGCCGGCGAAGGACGTTCAAAGGAGATCTTCGCCGTCGGCTTGAACCCGAAGGCATTGAGGCGGTCCTGCAGGGGTTTCGGAAAGTGGGCCACAGGCAACCGACTGTAGCCGTTGCGCTCGTCGATGCCAGCGCCCAGACGTTCGGCAGAGACCCGAACAAAGCGGGCTACGTCATCCTGTCCGCCCAGCACAGACACAGACTTGCGCCATTCCGGGAGAACTTGGTCCGGTCGCAGCCGACGTTGGGCGAAGACTGTGCGCGTCATCTTGTCTTTCGCCGTCCGCCATGCGTTGTCGACTTCGACCTCAGTGTCACCGAAATCGAACAGCATCTGCCTGACCTGGGTTGAGTCCGCGCTACTAAGCAAGACCGCCTTCATGATGGCGTCAACGACCTTGTTGTTGTCGGCTGGCAGGGGTACCGCAACACCGAGTTCCTTTCGAATCTTCTCGGCCTTGCGGAGGATTACGCGGAGCACGGCACCGTCGACCGGATTGTTCTCGCCGTAGAGCATCAGAGCGCGTACCACAGAACTTGCCTGCCCGAAGCGGTCCGCCCTGCCTTCGCGCTGCTCGTGGCGGGTCGGATTCCAAGTGAGGTCATAGTGGACGACCGCATCAAACTGGCCCTGAAGATTGACACCTTCGGAGAGGCAATCCGTGGCCACAAGGATCGGCGTGAGCTGTTTGTCGAGCTCGCCCAGAGCCTCCACTCTCTCCTCACGCTGATCGGAGGTTAACTCTCCGGTCACGACGGCGATGTGGGCGGTTTCCTTCGGCAGAGCGCGTTTGAGTTCCTCGCCGGCGTAGTGCGCGGTGGCGATGTAGCGACAGAATACGACCGGCTTGAATCCAGCTGCTATTAGCTGCCGCACTTCCCCAATCAAGGCCTTGAGTTTCGGATCTCGGCCGGGACCCCGTAGCGCATCGGTCCGCGTAATGAGCTCCTTGAGCGCCAAGACATCTTCAGCCGCCTCCAAGGTGCCGGCGGGCACGCTCTCGTTGAGCGTTAGCGAATCGTCCGCTGACTCGTCCATTACCGTCTCGCTCGCGGCACGGTCCAAGTCGACAACTTGCGCCTGCTCGGTCTCGCCTTCGGCCGCCAACAAACGTGTTCGCAGCGCCAAGGACGCCGCCGCAGGGCTCGAAGACACACACCGCAGCAGTGCGAGCGCAGCCCACCAGGACATGCGCTGCTCCAGCCTAGAGCCGCTCGCGGCCTGCTGAACCATTCCGCGAGCGTACGTCAGCACCTCGTCAAATAGACCTCCCCAGGAGCCAGTCAAACGGTAGGTGGCTTCCCGACTCTCCCGGGAAGGAAAAGCGGCATCGTCCTTCCACTCGGCGATGTCACCCCGCCGGCGCTGGACGAAGTGCCTCGCGAGCTCAATGCGCAGCGACTCGCGGGCTACACCTTCGGGCATCTCAGCCAGCTCGACGAATCGCGGCTCCAGCAGGCCAAGAAGATTGTGGAACGCTGTGTCATCTCCTGAATGCGGGGTGGCAGTAAGGAACACCATCTGTCGCCGGGGCTCGCTCTCGGCCAAACCCTTGAGGAGTTGGTAGCGCTGGTGGCGTGTGTTCGTGTTCGACTGCACGCAGGTATGGGCTTCGTCAACGATGACGAACTCGGGGCAGGCGCGCAGGAAGTCGTCCCGGCGCCGGTCCGACTTAATGTAGTCGAGCGAAACGACCGTGTAGGGATAGACCTCGAAGATCGACTCGTCCGGCCGCAGCCCGCGCTCGAGACGCGTGGCCGTTCCGGTCCGCACAACTTCCGCCTCGATGCTGAACTTCTCGGCCAGCTCCTGCTGCCACTGCTCACAAAGATGCGGCGGGCAGATGACTGCCAGCCGCTCGATCTCGCCTCGGTCGATGAGTTCGCGCGCAATGAGACCCGCTTCGATGGTCTTTCCGATTCCAACGTCATCGGCTATCAGTAGCCGGACGGTGTCGAGCTTGAGCGCCATGAGCAGAGGCACCAACTGGTAGGCCCTGGGTTCTACATTGAGGTTGCCGAAGCTGCGGAATGGACCGGCACCGGCCCGGAGTTTTAGGCGGAGTGCGTCACGAAGCAGTAGCGCCGCTTGCTGGGAGCCCGGCTCTTGGGCATCTGGAAGGCCGAATGTGGCAGCGGTCGGCGGCTCGGGCTCCAGCGGCAAGTAGATGAGCGTCGCGTCGTCTTCTGCTCCGCCGAGCGGCCGGACCTTCAGGAGATCGGCCCGCGTCTCGGGCAGCACCACCCATTCACGTCCCCGTACCCGGACCAAGTCCCCAGGCCTGAATTGAGGCGTACCATCCATTGCGCAGGCCTTGTTCAGCTATTCGTTGACGGGTTCCGTTCCCGATCCGAATACCCAAGCGTACTCCCTCACCTTGTCGTTCCACGCGGATCGATTCGCCGAAAAGCGCACGACCGTGTAGCCGGCGTCTTGAAGGCGCCGATTGATCTCGGCGTCCACACGCTCTTGGGCTTGTCCTTCGTGGACCGGGCCGTCAATGTAAATGAGCGTCTGCGAGTTGCTATAGGCGAAGTCCGGCCGGGTCGCAAAGTCGGGAAGGTGAGGCTGCGCCCGATCCGGCAAGTGGTAATCGCTCTCCCGCAGGAACCCCAGCCACCCCTTCTCCAAGCTCGAAGTGCACGCGTTCATCATTTCCTCGTAGCTGTCCCGCGCACCGGACCCCGCCGCCAATTCCTTGCGCTCTGCGCGGGTCAATCGGCAAAGGAGTTCGAGCATGGCCTCGTCGCGTCGGTCGATATCAGAGTGATCGATTTGGTTGTAGTAGCTGAGCAGGCAGCGATAGCAGCCGGCCTCGCACTCGCTGTCCTTATCCTTCAGATCGCTGTAGTTTATCCTGTCATCCGATGTCGCCTCGTAGTGGCAAACTTCGAGTGCCTTGCGAGCGATTCGTCGCATCGCCGCAGGGTCGCTAGCAAGCCTTGTCAAGACGCCCGCGCCGCCTTCGGCCGATTCGTAGAAAAGGATCGTTGTGCGATGGTCGCGGTCGGGCAGTGGCTCGGCTGCAAGCTCGGCTTCCTCCAACTGAAACTCCTCCTCGATGCCTCGCTTGAGCGCGAATTGCAGTGAGATCATGGCCACGACCGACAGTTCGGTCTTGGGCTGTACCACTAGAACATTGCGAGTGTCTTCGACGAAGGGTGTGATGCGCTGGACTGCCGTGCCTTCCTCCACTCCATCGGCTTCCGCTTCGGTAGGCGCCTGGGCGTCCTTCGTCCACTCGCCTGTATTCGCATCGACGCTGAAGCCGTAGATCGTCTTCTGCCTGCGCCGCCACCAGCCCAGATTGATACGCCAGAGGGTCGCGGCGGGACCGTAACGAAGATCGAGCAGGGTCTCGCCACGTTCTTCCAGAGAAACGCCTTCGACCCGGGGCTTAGCATTCTCTTCGCTGTAGCGAAGCGTCGTGACCATCTCATAGCCCAGACGCTGCCGCTCTTCCTCGTCAGACGTGATGCGGGTCGCCCGACGAGTCGACACTTGCTCGATGCGGTAGAGGTTGTCGATGCGACGCCCTTCATTCAGCAGCTCGTTACAGCTCACGCATCGCTCGAAATCCCTCTGGTCTCGAAAGTGTCCGTACCCGCAGACGGGGCAGATTCGAGCAACCTGCACCGGGAGCTTTGCTGAGGTAGTCACGCTCCTCTCGTCCCGTATCGTGAGGATCGCCCGTCGCACACGATAGGTGCTGCCTTCGTGGTAGATGATGGCCCGTGGTCCGAATTCATTCAGGCCGAGAAATCGTGGTCGGCTCAGGAAGGAGTCGCGCACAACTCGCTGCTTTCTCCCCGGGATAAAGGCCATTAGGGGAAGCCGGGGGAAGTTATAGCCCGGCAGAAATCCCTGCGCAGCGAGATAGCGGTACGTGTGGAAGTCGGAGTTCTTGGTCGACCCTCGGTCGAGAAGGAGGTTTTGCTGTGTATACGCTTCGTCGTACCGCGCCTTAGCCTCCCTCCGTTCCTGTTCGGTCGCCGCTGCGTTGCCGATGACATCGTTGGCAAACTTCATTTGGCTGGAAGTCGCACGGTAGAGTGAGCGCCACCGTTCAAACGCTTCGTCGAAGCGGCGCTCGGCGGAGTTGGTAGCGCTTTCGAGCCAAGTATCGGTGTACCAAGGGGCGGCTTGAGCGGAAACGTCTTGCGTGAGAGTCTTGAGAATCCTCCGCGCGCGTAGCACTGTTTGCGTCGCCGCTTGATCTCTGCGGACCCGCTCGGCGATCTCTGCGTGCAGCGGCAACCGATCAAAATCTTCCCGATTTAGGACGTCACATACGGATGATCCGAGCATGACGCCGGTCTCGCAAAGCCATACCGCCTGAAAATGGCTGCGGATGAGATCCTCGCTGGCGAGATCGATGGTGGGAGGGTTGACGGCACCAGCGACCATGCGCGTTGGCTCGGAGAAGAAGTATTGATCGTGCGGTGACTTAGCTGCGCAGTAGGTGACCACGAGTGCCGGCTGCCCGCTGCGCCCGGCACGTCCGCTGCGCTGCGCGTAATTCGCGGGCGTCGGCGGAACGTTCCGCATATAGACAGTGTTGAGCGTGGCGATGTCGACGCCAAGCTCCATCGTTGGTGAGCAAAAGAGAATCGGTAGGCCTTTTTGCCCAGTGCCCTTCTCTAGGCCCTTGCGGAACCGCGCCTCCCGCTCTTGGCGGATATCCGCGTCGACCTGGGCTGTGTGCTCTCGCGCCTCCAACTGGTGAAGCAACCTGTCGTCGCCATCCAGAAGTCGGGAGACATTCTCATACAGGGTCCGAAAGAACACGTTTGTCGAGTTCTGACCTCCATCGCCGCTGTCCCCAGCACGGCGCCATTCGAGCGCGGAACTGTCGATTCGGTAACCCGTGCGATCTCCGTCCAGGTCCGTAGGCTCAACGTAGCCATAGACTGTCAGCACTCCCAAAATGTCGTCGATGACCGCGTTGTAGACGGTTTCGTCGAACTTCGCTGGGAAGTTGGAGTTGCCCTGGCCCCACGTTGCCTGAGCCTTGAGATGCCGACCGAAAACCGAGCGGTGGGATACGTTCAATATCGGGAGGTCCCGGGTGCGCCCGCGGGAACTGGGCCGCGGAACCATGTACGCATGGGAGAACAGGCGTTCGTCCTCTGACAGGCCCCACGGCTCCTTGAGTTCGTTGAAA
Source organism: Terriglobia bacterium (assembly GCA_009838515.1). GTDB lineage: Bacteria > Acidobacteriota > Terriglobia > Bryobacterales > UBA6623 > VXMF01. The sequence goes on from VXRL01000052.1 coordinate 9,184, forward strand.
CTCCTGTTGCGGATCTGCTCTTGGAAGCTTGGATCGAGGTAGATCGTCTTGATGCACAGCGCCTTGCGCATACGGTCGAGCAGCTCGGTAACGATTCCCTCGCGCTTCTCCGGAGATATCGAGCCGAGTAGCGGGTGCCTCCTCCGCCATTCCTCCTCGTCCCGGCAGCAATCCACGAGGCCCCGATATCCGATCTCCAGAAGTTCCAACTGCTCTAGGTTCGGGTTGGTGATCCGCCAGCCGCGCTGCAGGTCAAAGTAGAGTCGGTAGCCTAAGACGTCGCGGAGCGCTTTGAGCGTGTTCTGTGCCTTGATGCCCTTGGATTCTGGGTTGGCGGCGAAGTCGGTCACATCCAAGTGCAGGCGAGCGAGGACCTGCTGTGTCAGCACATCGTCAGTGAGACACCCACTGGGTGCCCCTCCAATCGCGGCGAGCAACGCACCTCGGAGCAGCAGAACCTGGATAAAGTCGTTGAAATGTCCGGCTTGAAGGCTTGCGTCCTGTCGATTGTCCGTGAAGGCCAGGAGCTTCTTCGTTTTTTCGTCCAGATCGGTTCCGACGAGGTGTTTCAGGGAAGCAAGCGCTAGTACCGTCGTGGCCGAACTCCGACCCTCGCTCGAAAGGCCGGACAGCTTGCTCAGATCGCTGCGAACACTGCCGTCGTAGTGGGCGGTGCACTCGGGGTTGAGGCAGAATCGGAAGGAACCTGGAATGAACCAGGCGGCTAACCCTTCACTTGCAATGAAGCCGCGTGTGTCCACCACCACACCGACAGGCCGGTATTGCCTGAAATGAGCCTTGAGCCGCGCCACTCCTCCTGAGAATTCCAGCCAGTCCTCGGGGTACTGGCCTTCTAGGTCGGTGGGGTCGAATTTGCCTGCATGGTCCGGCATCAGGTGGCCGAACCGGACGTCTTCGTCCTCGTTGGACCGCTCGGACAGCTCGCGTGGTTGGAATGCGTCTGGCTGTCTAGTCGGGCCATTTACCCAGACTGGAAAGTACTCTTGGCCGCACTCTCGGCAGAAGGACAGTGTAAAGAGGGGACGACTTCGGTCTCCCGGCTTGAACTGCTGCCCGTCTAGCGTCAAATGTCGGTCTCCCGGCGCTTCAAGGGTGGAATACGCGTTCCAGGCGCCGCTGATGAATTGATGGAGGCGGAACGCAAAGAAGCTGCGGCCGTTTTCGTCGCGACTCTGATAGGCCGCGAGCAGGAATTGAGCGAGATAGTCGCGGCACTCGTCGATCGCGAGGCCACTGGCATCGGCGAGTTTGCTGGAAGCTTCGCTTACTGTCAGCGGCCGCGAGATGCGCACGAGCTTTCCATCCTGGTCCTCCAAGCCGAGGTTCCGCTCGACCCAAGCCGCAATCGGGTGGCCCGATAGTTCGTCGTGGCTCGGCCGCGACGGCAAACCCGCCTCGATGGCCCGCCTCAGGTTGGGGCCGTCCATCGGCGTGTCGCTTGATGTGACGGGCTCGAGGGTTTCAGTTACGACGTTGTCTGCACTGACGGGCGTCCCGAACAATCGGCTAGCGATGTTCGCAACGGCTGTGTTCCGATCTTTGGCCGATCCCTCGGACGCCATGGTCGCTGAAGTGCCGATGCAGAGGAGGTTTTCGTTGAAGCGCTCTCGCACGCGTCGAACCAGCATGGCGACATCGGCGCCCTGCCGGCCCCTGTAAGTGTGCAGTTCGTCCAGTACCAGGAAGCGAAGCCCTTTGGCGTGTTCACGAACGGCCTTGTCGGTCTCCAGAAACCTAGTCATGATCAGCTCGAGCATGACGTAGTTCGTGAGCACGATATCGGGAGGGTTCTTCGCGATCCTCTCGCGATCCTCACTTGACTCTTGTCCGGTGTATCGAGCGAAGGTCACGGGCTCTTGGCCGCTGCCATAGCCGAGCTGTAGGTACTTCACCAGCTCCTCAAGCTGGCTGTTGCAGAGCGCGTTCATCGGATAGACGACGATGGCCGTGATGCCCTTGCAGGGATCGCCACTTCTCTTCCGGCGCAACACGTCGTCTACGATGGGGATGAAATAGCTGAGCGATTTGCCTGACCCTGTGCCAGTTGTCAAGACGTAGCTCTGGTCGTGCCGGGCGATCTCGATGGCGTCGGCTTGGTGCTTGTGCAGACGTAGGGGTTTGCCGAAGGTGTCGCTGACATCCTTGAGGCGGAAGATCTTCGCGCATTGTTCGTCGAGCGTGCCGTTCGAGACGAGATCGTCGATGTACCCACCCGCCACGAAATTGGGATTCAGCTGGATCAGGGGCGCGGGCCAGAAACGACCGCCGCGGTATGCCGCATCAATCGCTTGACGGATGTCATTCGATCGGACGGTCGTAAAGCTCCGGGAGAAGCGTCCGTAGTCCGAGACGAGTTCATCGCGGAACGCGAAGACGTCCATCACGTATCCTCCTGTCGATCAGACCGCACGCGCAGAACTGGCATGTCGAAGACGAGTCGAGAAACAGCGGTTGCATGGAATTGGTCAGTCTGTGTGACACACCGCCCTGCAAGATCGAATTCGAGGCTCCCACTAACCATGGGTTCAGCTTCCGTTGACGACGGCTTCGGCGCTTCGAAGCTGATCCGTGACCCATCCGAAGTCCGGGGCCTCGCCTAGGATCATGCCCTGCATAGCCTGTTAGTCCCGTTCGATCACTGTGCGCCGTTCCGCTTGAGGAACCAGTCTCACCGATGCGGGAACGGCTTCGTCGAACCGTTTCCAAGCCTGCCGGAACGCGACAAGGTTGTGCTTCCGAACTGCGTCCAAGAGCTGGATGTCTACCCTTGCCGGACGACCGACTTCCATTGCCGTGATCATTGCAACATCGTAGTAGGGTCCGGCAATGCGGTCGTTGTCGGTCGGCAGGTGCGGTTTTCGTTCGTCATTGAGATCGAGCCAATCCGTACACCTGAGCGCTGGACTATCTCGGGGCGTGTGCACGCAGCCGCAGCCTGCCGTCGGGACGGCTCGACCCGCAACTGCAGTGCTCATGAATGCGAAACGCAAGCGCGAACTCAGCCGCTAGGTGGTCGCCCGCGGCACCGACCGGAATCGGTCGCTCGCAGCCGCCGAATAGCGTTTACCAGCCATCCCGTTGGCAACCCAGTTCGTGACAACCGTCCCGGCCTCCAAAGCCGATTGCCCACCGCCTCTATTGGCCCGAGACGGTGTGCATACTTCGTCGACAGCTGCCCAGTTGGGGTGTGATCCAATCGATGCGTGCGACGCCCTCATGCGAGCGGCCAAGCCGCGTCAAACGTCATTTCGAAGGTGTCCTCATAGGGCTGCGGCGAGGGGACACACCGCCGCCAACACCACTCGATTCGCGACCACCCCATCCCGCTCTAGGTTGAATGACAGACGACGGGCTCGCTAGCCTAGTGGGCCTAGGCAGTCCAACTACGAGCCCGGGGCAGTCCGGAGCTCGCCGAGTGAGCCACAACATGCCAATCCCGAAGCAACCTGCCATCCAAGGTCCGTGGTCGGATCACGAAAAGACGGTTCGAATTCCGGTGCGCATCCACACGCATGACCAGATCGACTACTTGTACGGGGGTCCGCTGCCCAAAATGAGAGAAGGGACTATCGGCGACCTTGTGGTTCCTGAGCGGTCGATTACCGATAAGAGCGACGTCTGCCGCCTTCAACAAGACCAAGTGGTACGGCTTCTCCGTTTAGGAAGCGTCGTTAAGTTCGCTGTAGATGGTAGGCATACTCCTGCTGAACTGAGCCAGCACCTTGAGGACGTCGCGACTCTGGATATGAAGAAACCGCACGCGGTTCCAGTGATCCTTGACAGGATGGCTCTAGAGTTGCATCTCAGAGGCACCAAACTTGCCAGGCTAGGCCGTGTGAGTTGTCGGATCCCGTCGCTTGAGCTCAGGGCAGAGAGCCTTAACCATGCATACCGGTTAATCTCAGAGCGATTCGAGCCAATGAGGATTTCACACTCGGGCAATGTCTTCAAACTTGGCTACTGTAAGCCGTTTGACCGATGGGTCTCTCTCGATACCCTAAGGAAGACCACTGCGGCAAAATTCGAAACGCAACTAAGTCGGACTGCCGCTCAGCCACCTGAATAATTTCCCGAGAGGGTCGGTGCCGGGGGTGCAATGCCTTAGGACCACTGGTCGGTGAACTTAGCGTGGAGTCCGCCACTACTCTGAACTGCCGACCCTACTGATTCCTCTGGCGAAGCTGACGGCCGCGCGGGTTGACAACCTGTACGGCCTGATGGACCGCGCATACGATGCTGTCAATGACGAAAATCGCAAGCATGTGAGGTGAGAGCCGCCGCGGGTTTCGCGGCCCCCTGCGTTCCGATGGGGCTTGAGGTGGCCAGCGGAGGGAGCGGGGCTTTGCTGGAGTTAGTCGGTTGCCAGTGGCGTAGAGTGAACGGAGCTGGAGGGGAATGTGTCAAACGGTCAACTCAAGGTCCTTGACATCGAGAGAATCTCGGAAAGGCTCTTCGAAGAAGAGCGAATCAGAGCGAAAATATGTAGGGACTACTGCATCGAGGATGTTGGCGACCCCGCGGAGATGGCTTACCGGTTGGTGGAGTCGATCGGGCAAGTTCGTCCGCCTGCCGGTGGAGCCCAAGCTCCTGAAGAGAATCGGACTGTGTTTCGGGCTGCTGTCCTGGCGCTCGCCAGCAACATGCGTTCATGGTCGAGGTTTCTGCGTTGCCGCGGCGAATTCGAATCGCTCCTGAAGCAGTATGACCCCGTTGCCTTTTCGCGAGAGGTCGAGACTGATTGTGGCCTAGTTCGGAACATAGGAGACTATCTGGGGGGACAGACCGCGCTCGCAGATGCCAACGCGATCGTGAAGTGGGCGAATATTCTGGCGCGAGATCCCGGATACTTCAATGCGCTGAACGAACTGAAGAGTGGCATGGAAGCAGCAGTGTACGACGGCGAAGTCGTTCCGGTCTTGGCGGCGTTCCTCGGATCACCAAGCAAGAGGGCGGAAATACGATGGCCGCCGCCGTCTGGCGCGGAGAGCTGGAAGGCTCCTGGAATGCAAATGGCCTTGGCTAGCGAATTTCTCCGAAATTTGCACTGGAATGGCTTCAAGCCAGACCGACATATCAAGAGGTTGATGGGGCGATGGTTTCCGGAGGTCATCGAGGCGCAAGCCGGAAGAGCAAGGGATCTTGCTCGTAGAATGCTCTACCGTAGTTCGAAGGATGTCATTACGGGATTGCAGATCTCTCTGGCGGGGATGGCAGTTACGCCGGACGACTGCAGTTTCACGAAGGCCGACAATCTTGTCTGGGCACTCGGGGCCTATGTCGAAAAGAAGAACAGCGAGTCAGGGGAAGTCTATTGGAAGACCGCCGCGGCGTAAGGAAGCAGGGGGGGTAGTCGCGTGATCCGCTTCTTAATCGCCGTCAGCCTGCTAGGAGTCCCCGGGGCACTCGGCCAAGACAGTATCGACTTCTTCGAGAAGAAGATCCGTCCCGTGCTGGCGGAGCGCTGCTATCAGTGCCACTCGGCGGAAGCCGCCCGCTCGGGAACGCTGATGGGGAAACTGCAGCTCGACACCCGGGAAGGTGTCCAGCAGGGTGGATCCCGGGGCCCCGCCGTCGTGCCGGGGCAACCCGATCAGTCGATGCTGATCGAGGCCTTAAAGTACACCGACCGCAACCTGCAAATGCCGCCCGGCGGCAAACTGCCCGACTCAGTAATTGCTGATTTTGTCCAGTGGGTGGCCCTCGGTGCACCCGATCCGAGAGATGCGATGGCCGTCGACACGGCGGCCATGGACCTCGAATCAGGACGTCGCCACTGGGCCTTCCGTCCCCTGAGTCCCGTCGATCCGCCTGAGATTCACGCGGCAGATCCAGATGAGGTCGCGTGGACTGACTCGCCGATTGATCGTTTCGTCCTCGCCAAACTGCGTGAGGTGCAGTTTCGCCCTTCACAGGAGGCCGATCGGACCACGCTGATTCGCCGCGCCTACTTCGATCTGATTGGTCTGCCGCCACCGCCTGACGAAGTCGAGGCATTCGCTCAAGATTCCTCTTCGGCACCGTTTCGCCAGCTCGTGGACCGGTTGCTCACCAGCCCGCATTACGGCGAACGATGGGGACGGCACTGGTTGGATGCGGCTCGGTTTGGCGAGAGTTCTGGAGCACACGAGGGGGACAACGCAATTCAAGAGGACGCGTATCGATACCGCGACGCCGTGATTCGCGCTTTCAATGACGACCTGCCCTACGACGAATTCGTTCGCTACCAGATTGCCGGCGCTCCGAACGGTTTTCCCGCTTGGCAGAGGGACCTAGGCATGTTCGTTCAGATTGGAACCAACATGAGCAAGACCGACAACCCGAACGATCGCAAGTTTCACCGCCTCGACGACATGGTATCGGCGACCGGCCAAGCGTTCCTTGCGCTCACGGTCGGGTGTGCGCGTTGCCACGACCACAAGATCGACCCGATCACGGCCGAAGAGTATTACCAGTTGACGGCTGTGTTCTTCGACGAAGCCGACGTCAAGCCAGACGCTGGCGGCAAGTACGTCCCTCTCGAGGTGACTACACCCCATCTCCTGGCCGGCGGCAGTTGGGCAAGCCCCGTCAAGCCGGTCGAGCCGGGCTTCCTGCGCGTCTTGATGCGGGACGGACGCAGCCCGAAGGATTGGCAGCCCCGTCCCGAGGCCGCCAATAGCCTCGAAGCGCAGTCTGAGTCATCGAACCTTGGGATGCTTGCGAACTGGCTCACCGATGTCGAGGATGGCGCCGGTGGATTGCTGGCCCGGGTGATCGTCAATCGTCTCTGGCAACATCATTTCGGGCGCGGCATCGTCAGCACCGCGAATGATTTCGGCAAGCTCGGTACCGAGCCTACGCACCCCGCTCTACTTGACTGGCTAGCGTCCCAGCTCATCCGCGAGGGCTGGCAATTGAAACCAATCCACCGGCTGATCATGAACAGCGCCGTGTACAAACAGGCGGCCGGCACGAATCTGGATCAGGCCGAGCACGATGCTTACAACGAATACCTGTGGCACCGCAGGCCCCTGCGCATGGAGGCTGAAGTCATACGCGATCACATGTTGAGCGTCTCCGGCTCTCTGCTCACGAACACTTACGGGCCAAGCACACCCATTGGCAACCGCAAGACACCCTTCAAGGACACACCCGACACCTGGCACCGGTCCGTCTACCTCATGTCGCCGCGCTTCGACCTCCATCCGGTCCTGAAGATCTTCGACCCGCCGGACAACACTCAAAGCATCGGACTTCGTGACGTCAGCACGACACCGAGCAGCACAGCATTCATGCTGAATGCGCCATTCGTGTGGGAGCAAGCGGAACGCTTTGCACAAAGGGTGCGGGACAGAGTCGGAGGCGATCCCGGTCTACAGATCGAGTCGGTATACCGAATTGCTCTTTCTCGTCTACCGACCGCGGAAGAACGCGAGATCGGCCTATCGTTTCTTGGTCAACGGCGCGCAGGCGCGGTGGAGGCAAGCAAGGAGCCGGAGTCCTTGGATACCCCGAGCCCGTTGGTGCAATACTGCCATGCCGTCATGAGCCTGAACGAGTTCATCTATGTGCACTGACGCAGCCCGCGGTGTTTGACGGTTTGGTCGAGACCGCTGTGCGTTCCTCAAGGAGCTCTGCTTGGGCGGGATCTCTAGAAGGGGCTCCTCTGATATGTAAGGCGTCCGGACATCCTTTACACCACAGGGTGAGCAGGAGCCTCCTTCTCGCGGGAAGTAGTGAGTAAGAACACCCCTCGTCCGTGCCCGCTTTGGTCCAGTCCAGAGCGGATCCATCAAAAGAAGGGGACTGCTACGTCATCTCGCCTGTACAATACAGCCAAGCCCTCACCGGCCTGAGCGAATTCATCCATGTCTACTGACGCAGGCTATGAGACTCGCCCGGTTGGCTGGGTACGCCGTAGGTTCCTCAAGGAACTCGGTTTGGGCGGCATCGCTCTGGCTAGCCTGCTCGCGGACCAGAAGGCGAGCGGTGCGGCGGCTGACCTAAACGAGCCGCTTGCGCCCAAGAAGTCGCACTTCGCTCCCAGGGCCAAGAACGTCATCTTCCTGTTCATGGTCGGTGGCGCAAGTCAGCTTGAGACGTTCGATCACAAGCCGCTTCTGAAAAAGTACGCCGGAAAACTCGCACGGGACATTTTCTCCAAAGAAGACCTAGAAGGCCTTAACCCGGAGAAGTCGTACACCCATACGCGCATCGTTCCACCGGTGTTCTCTTTCAAGCGCTACGGCCAGAGTGGCGCGTGGGTCAGCGAGATCTTCCCGCACCTGACACAAGTGGTCGACGACATCGCGTTCATCAACTCGATGTACACCGATTCGGCCATTCACTCCACTGCCCAGATCCTCATGCACACGGGTTATTCCAGACAGGGCCACCCCAGCCTTGGCTCGTGGGTGACCTACGGACTGGGGACTGAGAACCGGAACATGCCGGGATTCGTAGTGATGGCGGACGGCCGACCGTCCGGAGGGCGCGCACTCCACGATTCTGGTTTCCTACCGGGCATCCACCAGGCCACCCTAGCGGACGTCAAGCCCGGCAATCCGCCGGTGCCGCACATCACGGCACCGGCCTTCCTTAGCCGAGACCAGCAGAGCAAGCAGTTGGATCTGGTACGGAAGTTGAATCGCCTCCATAGCGGCATGCACAGCACGCAGCCGGAACTCGACGCGCGCATCGCTGCATTTGAAACCGCGTTTCGCATGCAGATGGAAGCCCCGGAACTCTTCAATATCCGTAATGAGCCGGACTCGGTGAAGGCGCTCTATGGCGACACCGAATTCGGGAGGAAGTGCCTCACAGCGAGACGGATGGTGGAGAGCGGAGTTCGATTCGTGGAGATTCTTGACGGCGCCACCAGGCGGCGATGGGACGCGCACGGCAACCGCGGCGGGCTCATCAACAACCACCGCACGAATGCGGCGCGCACCGATCAGGGCATCACGGCCCTCATCATGGATTTGAAGTCACGCGGTCTGCTGGACGAGACGCTTGTGGTCTGGGCTACAGAGTTCGGTCGCACGCCAATGGAGGAGTCGCGCAAGGAGGAGTTGCTCGGCCGCGGCCATCATCACTACGGCTTCTCCATGTGGATGGCCGGCGGCGGAGTTAGGCCGGGGATTACCCACGGTGCCACCGACGAACTCGGCATGCACGCCATTAAGGACCGCGTCTCGCATCACGACCTCCACGCCACGATCCTCCACCTGTTGGGCCTAGATCACGAGCGGCTCACCTTCCGCCACAACAGCCGCGACTTCCGCCTGACTGACGTCTACGGCGATGTCGTGCACAAGCTCATCGCCTGATAGGGTCGCGTCAAGGTGATGCTGGTCTGACGATACCGGGGTGGCTCCCACTGCAGCTCGTTCTCACCGCGAATGTCCGGTTGCCTACAGTCAAGCGTTCAATACACTCCGGAACCATAAGAGAGTCCGAGTACGCGGGGAACTGCCAAACAGGCAACTGGTCGCAGGGCCCAACGAGAACGCAACCGAAGATGACTTATGCTGAGCATCCCCCATCGAGCGCGTCGGGCGGATGTACCCTCGGCTAGCTGAATGCAGACAAGCCAGAAACACGAAGGGAGCACCAGCGAGCCGAAGAAGCTGCGGTTGTGGCCGGGCGTGGCTGCAGTCTCGGTGCAATGGCTGTGTTGGGTCGTTCTCCCGCTAGCCGTGCCGGGCCCCGTGACCGGACTCATCGCTGTGGCCGGCGTGCTGGGCGGAGGTTTGGCCGTCGCGATGTGGTGGGCGCTCCTGAGCCGCGCGCCGCGTCCGGAGCGCTTGGGCTTCATCGCCTTGGCAGTCGTCGCGCTCTTTGTCGCATCACGTCTCGTCGACGAGTCAATTGCGAGCGGAATGATGGGTTTGCTGCTAGTGCTCTACGCCGTCCCGGTCGCAAGCCTCGCGATCGTTGCATCGGCCGCGGGCACGCAGCGACTGGCAGCTAGGAGCAGGCGAGCGGCGATGGCCGCTGCGATTCTGCTTTCCTGCGGCGTGTGGACGCTGCTTCGGAGCGAAGGAATTACAGGGGCAGGCGAGGCCGAGTTCAGGTGGCGGTGGGCCAAGACTGCTGAACAGCTGTTCCTTGAAACGAAGGGCGACGAGCCGGCCACAAGTCTTGCGACTCAGCCAGCGATGTCGGCCAGAGGCGGCTGGTCCGGGTTCCGCGGGCGGCATCGTGACAGTGCCGTTCAAGGCGTCCGGATCGAAACCGACTGGAACGCATCGCCACCTATCTTGCTGTGGCGTCGGCCGGTCGGTCCCGGAACGTCGTCGTTCGCGGTCGGCAACGGCCTGCTCTATACGCAAGAGCAGGTCGGCGAAGACGAAGCAGTGACCTGCTATGCACTGGACACCGGTGAGCTGGTGTGGATGCACCGTGACAAGGCTAGGTTTTGGGACTCGCATGTCGGTCCCGGTCCGCGCGCGACGCCTACCCTAGGCGAGGACCGAGTCTACGCTTTGGGTGCTACCGGCATCCTGAACGCTCTCGACGCGGCCGACGGCACCGTGCTCTGGTCACGCAACGCTGCAACCGACACTGGAGCGACCGTTCCGGACTGGGGATTGGCGGGCTCACCGCTTGCTGTCGGCGACCTCGTGGTCGTCGCAGTCTCGGGCACGCTGGCTGCTTACGACGGGGCCACCGGCGAGCCGCGCTGGTTCGGCCCACCGAGATTAGGCAGCTACAGCTCGCCACATCCGCTGACGATTGGCGGGGAAAACCAAGTCCTGCTCATGAGTAGTTCGGGCCTGACGAGCGTAGCTCCGCGAGACGGAAGGGTGCTATGGGAACACGCGTGGCCTGGTGGCGACCGAATCGTCCAGCCAGCTGCGGTGCGGGACGGAGGCCTGCTAGTCGCCGACGGAAGCGGCTTCAGCCTGCGTCGCATCGCTGTCAGGCGCGAGGCAGGCAAGTGGAGCGTTGCTGAGCGCTGGGAATCGACGAGGCTCAAGCCCTACTTCAACGATTTCGTCGTGCATGAAGGCCATGCTTTCGGGTTCGACGGAAGCATTCTCGCCTGCATCGACCTCGAGGACGGCAGCAGGAAGTGGAAGGGAGGTCGGTACGGCCATGGCCAAGTGCTGCTGCTGGCCGACCAGGACCTTCTGTTGGTCCTGTCGGAGCGCGGAGAACTCGTGACCGTCACCGCGACCCCCGATCGGTTCGAAGAGATCGCCCGGCATCCGTGTATCGAGGGCAAGACATGGAACCACCCGGCGCTGGCAGGAGACATCCTCGTGGCTCGCAACAGCGGGGAAGCCGCCGCGTTCCGGCTTGCGCTCGAAGCGGAGTGACTGGCTCATCCCTGGGCGGCCTTCCTGAGGTGCGCTGACCGCCTGCACACCCCCGAGGCCTGGCCGAGAATCGCATCCTCATGTGGGTGAGTACATTCCTTCTTGTAATCAAGAACATAGGATGGCCCGCGATAGGGTCCGCAGAGCCCCTATTCGGGAGTTAGACCTCCACCCTAACCGCCAAGGTGTTTCCTCAAATAATTGAAATACAAGGAGTTATATTGACTGAGATACGTATTGCTCCACGAAATGTCCGACAATAGGAAGCAGGTAGCAAGACCTCGAAACTCTGTTGTGGCTGGTGCGGTGACGCTGTAGGAGAATTAAAGAATCCTGGGTTGGAGCCGCACCCCATCCCCACACTCGATAGCCCGCGAGCCAACCCAAACCAAGTAGACAAGTACTCGATCCTCGACCAAGCATGCCTGTCCATACGAAATCGCTAGAAGTCCCACGAATCGATCAGTTGGGAGGTGGCGCATGGAGTCTCGAGAACCTCACCGATGTCACGGTCCTTTTTGGTCGCAATGGCTCTGGGAAGAGTGTCCTGCTACGCGCGTGGCGAGACCAGTCGCTGGAAAACGTGCACTACGTTACACCGGAGAGAACCGGTGAAATGGACTTGCAACCTCAGTTCATGCGCGACGAACTCGCACCAACGAGACGAAAAGACGCATCGAGCCGAAATTACATGCCTGACTATCGCCGCAGGATTGTTGCGCGAATTCAGGCCTACTTTATGAGCCGTGGAAACTATCGCGGTGACAAGAAGGCACCCGGTTCACCTGAACGGATCGAACGAGCGGTAGGTAGTTTGCTCACTGATTTCAATCTGGCCATTGTCGGCTCGGCTCAGCTTCCGTACGAACTAGAGCGTATCGAAACTGGCGAAATCATCAGATCTGTGGATCAGTTGAGTTCTGGAGAAGCCCAACTAGTTTCTGTTGGTCTTGATATCCTAACGATTGCGTCCTTGTGGGAGCTTTGTGACCATCAAGAGCGCACCGTGTTGATTGACGAGCCGGACGCACATATTCATCCCGATCTCCAAGTACGTTTCGCCGATTTTTTGTTTCAGATTGCCGACGAGTTTAAGTTACAAATTGTTATCGCAACCCATAGCGTCTCACTACTCGCGGCAATCGGCCAATTCGGTGGCACAAAGACCTCCGTAATCTATTTGAATCGTCGAGTGACTAACTACAAGGCACAGTGTTTTGGAAGCGTCCAAAAGGAGCTCTCTGCTTGTCTCGGAGGTCACGTACTGATGGGTCCATTATTTGGCTCTCCGATACTCTTAGTGGAGGGTGACGACGACTACAGGATTTGGAGCCAGATTCCGAGACACCACATTGCAAGTTTCGCAGTGATCCCTACTAATGGAGATGAAATCAAGCGATATCAGAAGGCATTGGAGGAAATATTCTGTAGCCTCCGGGAGAGCGATGAGGAACCTTGCGGTTATGCACTTCTGGATGGTGACAAGGGCCTCCCAATACCGAATCTCCACAATCCTCAGAAACACATTCGTTACATTAGGCTAGCCTGCCGGGAATCTGAGAATCTATACCTTAGCGATGAGGTCCTTGCCGATATGGGGACCGATTGGAATGCCGCAAGGGCCGAGATCGTCGAAAAGTCAAAGGAATACGGGGAAAAGGCGGGTGCCTTGTCCAATGCGGACGAATGGAGCCCTGAGCATGCCGACATCAAGCACCTGATTAACGAAATCGCAGAGATCATTGATCCTAAGCGCTTACACTGGACAGTCCGTCTTGGACGCGTGCTGGGTGCCAACATCCCGTCGGGCCAACTCGCCAGTTTCCTCGGTGAATCGACTGTCAACGCGCTATGGCCTGCCCCCTAAAGGTCTAGTGGCGCCGTACTCGCAGCTAACCAAGAGACTGCATCTTGCCGCCGGACATCCTGAGAGGGTCGGCCGTATCGCCCGCGCACCTCCGAACTGGCTCAACATCTCGGAGATCGATCTGAACTCGCTACCAGAAGACCGTCGACCATTACGGTCCGCGTGAGCGGAAGCGAGATCGATGCATCCAGCCACTCGGGACTAGCGCCCGGCCTAGGCCAACTGGCCGTTCGGGAACGAAAGGCTAGCGATTCGACGAGAGGATGCGGCCCGATGCATTGACTGCTTGTCGGTACAACGTGGGTTACACCCGAAACGTCCTCACCAAGCCCACCATTCCTCGCGAGACTTGCGACGACCCCGAGCCGTCCTGACACGAGACCTAGATCTGCTCAGCGTCGCAGCCTAATGTGGAGCCCGTGAACTCCGGTTAACAGCGGGCTACTCCGGTTAGTACACGTAGCTCTAGCCGAACTTCCATCCGACCCCCGCCATGTCGCGTCCTTGACCTCGCGCATCGACGGGATCAGCGTGGTAACGGCGTGGACGATTCTTGCCGAGCTGGGTCTGAACCTCTCGGCCTTGCCCCAGAGAGCGCGAATTCGGGAGTTGGGTTTGACTGGCAGCGGAGACCGCCGTTTCGGGGAACGAGCCGCTGCCGCGCAAGAAGAGCTGCGGGCTGGGCTCCAACCGCATCATCGCCGTGCAGCACTCGCAGAGCGCGCTGGACACCACCTGCTGGAGGGTTGCCCGGCACATGGCCCAGCGGGAAGCTGTCTTCGCGACTGTCAATGGCAACCGAAAATTGCACACTTGGGGCGGCCGCCGTGGGTCTAGCGGACCTCCCCCACTGTTCCGATTGGGGGCAGGGGGCCGGCAGAGAAGCTCCTTTGTCTGGCGCTCTTCGTGGATGCCCCGGACTCACACCCGTCGCTCAGGGAGCAGCGGGTCTTGAAGAGAGACGCCGCCTTGAACCTATACCGGATTCATTCCGCGAGCAGACTCATGCCAAGCACCGATCCAACTAGTTGAGGCGCCCTAAGCCGGCAGTGGCACATCGCAGACACCATCAGCTCTCGGGCACAGCCTCCATCAGTAGCGTCAAGGCGTTCTTCAGTCCAACGTCACCTGGGCTTGAGCCTTTGTAGTGCCCTAAGCGCACGACGACTAGGTCGTGGGAGGGAATGATGAAGGCCTTCTGGTTTCCGGCTCCTGCCATGTAGTACGAGTCTTCTGGAATCGGGTAGGCTCCTGCGCCGTTGATCCAGAAGAAACCGCCATAGATGGGACGGCCATCGGCCTCCCACGCAGGTGCCAGCGTGCTGACGAACTCCACGAAGCCCTCAGGCAGGATGCGCTCTCCTTGCCAAACACCGCCTTGCAGGTACAGGTTGCCCAGGCGCGCCCAGTCACGACCCGTTCCGAACTCATAGCCCTGGATCAGGAAGTTCCCGTACGGGTCGGTCTCCATCACCATGTCGCGGATGCCGATCTTGTCAAAGAGTTCCCGCTGAGGAAACGAGTGGTACTCTTCCCCGTGGCCTTCGACGCCGAGCCGCACCAAGTAGTTCGTCAGGACGGGATCGCAGTTTCGGTAGCGCCCGATCGTATTCGGTGGCCACTGCTGCGGCCTTGTGGCGGCCCACTGGAACGCGTCCATCCCGCCTGTGTAGAGATATAGGTGGTCGGGGTACCCCATGGCGGGATCGTATTCCGGGTCGCCACGGTTTACGCAGCGGATTCCGCTCGACATCCGGAGGATATCGGCGATTCGGATCTCCGCTCTTGGATCTCCTTCCTGCTGCCACTCCGGAACAGGAGCTGGCTCCCACAGGTCGTAGACCCCCTGCTGAATCAGAACACCCATCAGCGTCGCGGTCAAACTCTTGCCCATCGACCAGCTCTCAAGCGGCGTGTGCAGGTCTAGCCCGTCACGATAGCGCTCAGCGATTAGGCGTCCCCTCCAGGTGACGACGAAGGCAGCCGTCATTCCATCTACCGGCTCGAAGGCAGCCTCTACAGCGGCTCGGACTTTCTCTTCATCGAGCTCGGCCGGAAACGGTTCGTCGGGAAGCACATCGCCCATCGGCCACGGCTGCATGTCGGGGTCGGCAAGCGCGCTCTTCACGTCTACGGGGTCGAATAGCAGCCCATCTTTCCCAAGAGGGAGCGTGACGCAACCCTGATCGCCAAGGTACCTGGCGGTACGCACCACGCCGTCCGGGAGCGTCAGGTGGACCAACTTGTTCTCCGTGTCGATTTCGCGGTTCGTCACTTTCGAGCGCTGGTCGTAGTCGCTCGTGAAGTAGCCGATATTCTCGGCGGCAAAATCGGCATCAAGTCCAGTGATGAACACCGCAGAGCACAGGATCTTCGCGAACCCTGCGGTGTGATGATGGATAGGGTCGCCCGGAGGGCGAACCCACTCTGTGGGCAGCTCGAAAGACTTGGCACGAGCCACAAGCGCGTCAACTTCTGGATCCTCGCTGTAAGACGCGGAGGACGCTCCCTCGTTCCCACCCTCGTTCACGCACGAGAGCAGGAGGAGCATGGAGGATACGAATGCAGTTGGGATCGATCGAGTCATCAACAATCCTCGCCCTCTCGATGGAAGCCCGACTGGCGGGCCCCACTGATCGGCCCGGTCGGGATGTTAGTGCATTGACGGCACTTCGGTCAAGCGGGTCGGCCAACAGAGCGGAGCCGCGTGCCAGCTGGGCGGGCCGGTCACTTCGGTGATGGCGGTCGGTCAGGCATTTTCGAACTCGATCCAAGGGTGTCATTCTCGCGATTTAGCATGCATCGGAATCGTGAATTGGTCTGGAACCGGTAGATGTATCCCGTGCAACTGCCAGGCGCGGGCCTTCATTCTCATGGCTTTCCGGGCTTTGAGGAGTCATGTATCAGCTGGTGACTGACCCGCAAGATCGCGGCCCCGGTGATATCCTCAGACCGCCTAGCCGTTCACTGAGGTGCAATAGATCGGAATGATAGTCTCCGCGGACGTGGTCCCCCTCGCCGACCTGAAAGTCAATCCCAGCCGGGTAGTCAAGCGCGCAACGGACGAACACCGGCCGGTGCTCGTTACGAGCGAAGGACGCGGGGTCGCCGTGGTCCAGTCTCTCATCGACTACGAGACGGCCGAGGAGGAGAGGGCCTTCATGCGTGCCGTGGTCGCTGGGCTCGCTGACTTGGAGTCCGGCCGGGAGGTAAGCCTAGCAACTGCAAAGGCGCGGCTCGGCCTCAAATGACTGGATGGACAAGGCCTCCATTACTTTCGCCGAGTCGGCGTTAGCGGATCTACAAGCCATCAGCGGGTGGTACGCCGATCAAGGGGTGCCTCACGTCGGAGATTGATTTGTCAAGGAGATCTTCGCCCGCATTGAAGCATTGCAGGACCACCCAGAGATGGGCCGGATCGTACCTGAAGATCCATCCTCCATTTCGTATCGTCTACCGCCGAGAACCGCAGCGCGTCCGGATCGCACGCGTCTGGCGTAGCGAACGCTTATTGCTGGACTTGGGAGATGAAGACAAGTGAAGCGGTGGCCTTCGGAACCAAGAGGCTCAACTCCGCCCGATCTCCGTCGGGCAATGCGTAGGCTAGTTTTCCAAATTCAGTCGACGATTCCATCACCCGGCGCCCCTGGTACTGCTCCGGGCGTAAGTCGAGCTGCAACTCTTCCAACTTTGACAGGGACTCTACCGCCCGGTTGACGCCGAGCAGCTGATAGTTCCTCGCAATGGAGTGCCTTAGCTTCTGAGTCGCCGTTTCACGAGGCGGAAGACGGCCCCCATTCCTAGCCTCGTTCGCAAGAGTGAGCGGGACTAGGAGGGCCACCAAGACTACGGTAAGCCTCGATCGAGTCATCAGCAATGCCTGCCCTCTCAATGGAGGCACGATCGAGCGCCCCGCTGATCGGCTAGGTCGGGATGTTAGTGCGCCGGCGCCGCTTCTCTATTCCGGTCGGCCGAGCGCGATCACTTAGGCCGTTTCGCGATGCTTGATCCACTCGCGAAGGGCTTGGTCGATCCGAGTCTGCCACCCGCGCCCACGTAGCTTGAAGTAATCGATCACGTCAGCCGAGAGGCGGATGGTAGTTGACACCTTCGGCTGGGCAACGCGTGGCCGACCGCGGCGAACCGCAGCCTCTGCAAATTTTCCCGGCCAGCCGTCACGGGAAAGATCCGGAGCATCGTCACGATCCAAGCCGTGGTCCGGAGAGTGCTTGTTCTCGTTCATTGGCCTTCCTCATGCTGATGATCTGATGACGATCATTGCGAAGCGTTGCGCCGTCAAACACTCCATCAGCTCGAACCATATCGAGCCCTCTAGCATCCAAAGTGGCCTTTCGCTTCGCCGGGTCGAATTCGACTTGTAGGATTTATTGTTACTGCATTAAATCAGACTATCCCAGTTGAGGTCGGGGAGTCGTCCAACAGGCTCGTCGTTCCAGACACCTTGGGACCGCAACGACACGTGTGTAGTTGTGCTTGCTGGCTTTCAATCAAGACCGCCTTGATTTCGGACTGCGACGGCCCGAACCGATCGCACAAACCGGTCGGGTCGTCAGGGCTGGTCTGGAAGAGCGAACCATTCCTCCGCAATCTGCCGGTCACGTTCGGACCGAGCTGTCGCACCTAGCTCTACCTGCTTTCGAAGGTTCGATCCACCCTGTTCGTGAATGAAGCGTTGCACGGCTTCGTCAATCAAGCGCGAGCGCTCGCCTTCAGGCACAGCGCGATCAAGCATCCTAACCGTCTGTTCTGGCAGGGTGATGTTGAGCCGTCGGTTCATTGGGGCCTCGCGTAGCGCAATATTGGTTCCCTAGGATACATACCATCTGTGTATATCTAGATGCTCTGCGGCGAGCGGCGGCACTGAATGTCCGAGTTGGACGGTGTACCCGCGAGTGCCGAGAATCTGGCCTGGCTCTTGCGATAGGCAATCATCCTCTAGTTCCGCGCTGGATGAAGCGTCAAGTCACAGCGGACGAATCTTCGTGTTCAAGCGAGTCGTCCGTCGGCTGGCGTGCCCTTCGCGGGTGGCGGCGACAGACCGGCTTTACTGCACACCCAGGACGGGGGCCAAATAGATGCTCTTGTACCTGACCGTCGTGTGGTCTCCCTGCAGGTAGATAGGCCCGGGTGCGGAAGGGTCGGTGTAGATGGCCCCAGCTGTCGGTCCGATGATCGGTTGGTTGTCGATGACCTTGACGCCGTTCAAGACGACCGTCACGTGCCGGTCGACGAGGGTTAGATCGTAAGTCTGCCATTCCCCGCCCGGCTTTCCGGCGTTCGTGGAAGGTTCTATCCGTCCGAAGATCGCACCAGGTCCCTGGATCCCTTGCATCCGACTGTCACGATCAACCACCTGCGCCTCGTACATTCCGCGCAAGTAAATGCCGCTGTTGCGGTTCCCCTCGACTAGGAACTCGATGTGGAGCAAAAAGTCTTCAAATTCGGCTTCCGTTCGCAGATTGGCATGATCCCCGGTTGCGCTGAAATCGGTCTTGGGCGTGGTGTTGACCAGCATCCCGTCTTGGGCGCTCCACCCGTTGATCTTGTCGGTTTCATGCGGACGCCAACCTGAAAGGTCCTTGCCATTGAAGAGCAAGATGGGGAGCCCGAATCGGACCTTGGACAAGTCCGGAGGCGACTGCGGCATTGGCGGAATCCGCTTCCCGGTAAAGCGGATTCGATTGTTCACGCTACCGTCCGTGGCTGTGCGGGTGATAACGCCGTCCAGCTTCCCGTTCCTGATCCCAACATCTACCGCCGATTCGATGAAGACATCGCTCCCTTGGGCCACGCGCCGCCGTCTCAGCGAGAACTTGAGACGACCATTGGCTGCCTCGGTGACGCTGTATGGCCCGTCAGGGCCGATGTAGACCCTCATGCGCACCAGCGGGTTCCCGTCCTTCTCGTCGACGCTCATCCACGCCGGTTCTCCCGACTCAAGATCTAGTGACCAGTCGCCCAACAGCTCTGTGGGCGTTGACGCCGCATTCAGGGTCAAAGCGAATGCACACGCGATGACAAGAGACGATAGGAGCTTGATGTGCATCATGGCGGTCGCCGGGAGGGCGTTGCGACGATTCTAGCTCGATGGAAGAGCTTCAGCCCTGAGCGCTTCGGCGAGCCAGCTTACAATGGGAATTATATACGAAAATAAAACACTCAAAATTATGTCATTATAGAAACAAGTGGCCCAATTTACCACCTATTCCGTGCGGTGCTCCCTCTCGCCAGCGGGCTACCGGCACCTGGAC
>VXRL01000001.1 GCA_009838515.1 Terriglobia bacterium
GCCGTTCATCGTGTCGGGGGTGGCAGACAACTCGGGAGCGAACCATATATTGTTGTTGTTCAAGCAGATGTGCTTGAACGAAATTGGCCGCTACTGCCTACAAGCCTACAGGCGGCGAGCATGTGCGGGCTTAGATCTGGATTTCTTTCAGCAACTCCATGGCACGGGTCTGCTCCGCATTCAGCTGCGTGTCCAGCTCGAATTCGCACGGCTGCGGGCCCTGCTCGCCCTTGCTCCGACAGTTGTTGTGCGCCACCCGTGCCAGATCCTCCAGCAGCGTCCGGAAACTGTGTGCCGGCGTGCCGTCCGCAGCCGTGCGCGTGGCTTTCTTCCGTCGTGCGCTAGCGGACGGCTCCGCCGGCGCGACCGGACCCCCCGTGCGCCTCCGCTCGGCCAACTCCTCGTCGGCAAACAGCAGGGGTCGCCAGGCCTCGCACATGTGCCACTCCACGTAGTAGGCCAGCATGCACAGAAACAGGTGCGCTCGGACCCGGTCAGCCAGCCGTTGGTGGATCGGGCGCACCTGCAGCTCGGCCGTCTTCAGCCCGCAGACGGCAGCTAGTTCAAGGCCCGGCAGCAGTTTCACTTGCACTGGCCGCTGACATAGGTTTCGACTAGGACAGGTCACGCCACGTATACCCACTGTCAGTCCGCCGCCAGATGCCGCAAGCTCAGGGCGGGACAGCCCTCGACACGGTGTGTCCCAGAGGGCCACGGTGCCTGCAACAACTTGCATGGTCATCGAGTTTGGCTTGAACCCAATTACGATCGACAGGAAGGAGGATATTGCGTACAATATTCTTAAATACGGGTACCCATATCATGAAGACTACCATTGACATTGCCAATGACCTCGCGGTTAGGGCTAGAGAACTTGCGGCCAAGAGGGGCACAACCCTTCGCGCCGTGGTCGAAGAGGGCCTCCGGATGGCCTTGGCGGGGGATCGAGTTGAAATGCAGTACAGGCTTCCGGACAAGAGCGTCCAAGGCCGGGGACTGCAGCGGGAGTTCCAAGCCAAGCCTTGGTCGGACATTCTCGAAGCGTCGTACGGAGGCCGCGGACTTTGATCGCAGTCGATTCGAACATTCTCGTGTATGCCCACCGCGCGGACTCCGAGTGGCACGCTCCCGCGGCGGCAGCGATGAAGAGCCTCGCTGAGGGACGCAGACCTTGGGCGATTCCGTGGCCGTGCATTCACGAGTTCTTGGCCATCGTTACCAATCCGCGAGTCTATGACCCGCCCTCGACGATCAATGAAGCGACGGAACAGGTAGAGGCTTGGATGGGTTCGACATCCGTGGTCTTGCTCTGCGAGTCAAGTGACCATTGGACACTGCTCAAGAAGTCCTTGATTCGGGGAAAGATAAGGGGTCCCATGGTGCACGACGCTCGGATCGCAGCCATTTGCTCGTCGCACGGAATCTCTGAGCTCTGGACATCGGATCGGGACTTCAGCCGCTTTCCGACGCCTGCCAAGCGAAACCCTCTCTTGGCGTGAACAAAGTTGCGTCCGGCAAGGGGCGTGCCGGTCAGTCTCAGACCTGCGGTAGGAGAAGATCTGCAGCCTAGGACGGTCCTAGGCGTGACGCGTCTTCGCACGGTCGGTCTCGTCGCTACCCGGAGAATCGTCGGACCGACTGGGGTGGCCGGCTTCGGCCAACGTCATTCCCGGCCGAGCGCCCCGTGCCCTCTTGCGTTGGTGATTGCTTGATCACCGAGACCGAGGCCCACCGCAGCACCGGCCGGGCTCCAGATGCGGCCCCGTTCGCGCCCAGTCTGAAGGCGCCCGCCGGGATGCTGAGTCTGTGAAGGGCTCGAACGATCTGGACGGATTGGAAGGCTCCCATCCGTCCACTTGAGCATCCATTCGATTCTGCGGGCAGTGATATCGTGATGGCACCACCGTGATGGTGAGGATCCAGATATCCTTGACCCCAGAACTGCACGCGCAGGTTCGCGCGCGCAGCTGGAGTGTGGAGTCTCGCTAGCCGAATACATTCGGCGACTTGTGGAACGGGATCTAGTCGGACCGCCGCGAAGTGTTGACCGTTCTCTGGTCTTCGATCTTGGTTCGGCCGGAGGCAGCGATATCGTCTCGGAGAAGCATCGGATGATAGCGGAAGCGATGAGCGCCGAGAAACGCCGCCATTGAACGCCTGCGAACTTCTCCGATAACGGCTCGTCTTGGGTCGCGCGCCTGGCTGGGCGTGGCCGTGCACAGGACCTCAGCGATCCGCCGAGTGGCCCTGAGCCCACGTTTGGTGAGAGTGACACATCGGGGTCTGCCCCGACCGCCGGCAGTTTCTCCAGCAGGGCATGTGTTTCCCGACGCTCTCGAATGGCTAGAGCGCTGCACTCGCAACGTCGTAGGATGGGATAGTCATGCGTTTAGTCTGCGTACAAGCCTCCGACGGTGTGCAGTTTCCGGGCGTTGTCGTCGGCAACGACATCTATGACCTCTCCTCGATGTGCGCCGACATTCCGGGCTTCCTGCGCGATCAAGAGCGCCTGACCGCGGTCGCCCACAACTTGATCACCGAGCGCGAGCCAGCCGCACAGCTAGACAAGGCCAGCCTCTGCGCCCCGGTACCGCGCCCCGGCAAGTTCATATGCATCGGCCTCAACTACCGGGACCATGCAATTGAGTCCGGCATGGAGATCCCCGAGATCCCGACGGTGTTCACCAAGTACGACAACGCGGTGTGCGGCGCTTGCCAGCCGATTGTGCTCCCGGCTGCGTCAAGCCAAGTGGACTACGAGGCCGAACTGGCCTTCGTCATCAAGCAGGAGGCCAAGCACGTCAAGGCCAGCGACTGGCGCCAGTATGTAGGGGGCTACACCTGCGTGAACGATGTCAGCGCGCGCGACTTCCAACTGGCGACCTCGCAATGGACCATCGGCAAGACATTCGACACGTTCGGGCCGATGGGACCGTGCCTAGTCACGGAGGACGAAATCGAAGATCCGGGCAAGCTCCGAATCTGGCTCGATCTGAACGGCGAGATCATGCAGGACTCAAACACCGAGCAGCTAGTGTTCGGCATACCCGAACTGCTCGAGTACCTTTCGGCGGTAATGACGCTGAACCCGGGAGACGTCGTGTCGACCGGGACGCCGCCAGGCGTCGGCATGGCCCGCAAGCCACCCGTTTATCTCAAGCCGGGCGATGTCTGCAAGGTAGGAATCGAAGGTGTCGGCATGCTGGTCAACGAGTGCGTCGCGGAAGACGCCTGACATGGGTCCGGACGCTCGCGGCCGGCCCGCAAGCAGGACCTAGGACAAGATCACTGCCCTTTGGCTATTGCGATCCGCGCTTTGGCCCTAGCCAGCGCCTTCTGAGCGCGATCCACATCAATCTCGAACGAGGACAGCTGCAAGCGCTCGTCCGCGCGTTCCAGCGCCCTGCGGGCACGCTCGCTATCGATCTCGTCGGCGCGTTCTGCCCTCTCGGCAAGGACGCGGACGCGATCGGGCAGAATCTCAACTGCTCCTCCATCGATAGCCAAGTGCCCTTCGCTCCCTTGCATCACGGCGTATGTCAGTACGCCGGTACCGACTTCAGCTAGAAACGGCGCGTGTCCGGGCAGCACGCCGGCATAGCCAGTGGTGAGCGGCAACTGGACCGACACCGCATCCTCGGTCAGCACCAGCCTGTCCGGAACTGCGACTTCTAGGCGTATGGTGTCTTCGGGCATGGGAAGCGCGTGGGGGCCGAACGCGGCCTGCCGTAGCGGAGCATCTGCCGCAAGCGAGGAATCCCCGCGCTACACGGCTGTTGGGAACTCTTAGTTTAGCTTGCCCGAAAGCAGGCGATCGTACGGAGGCAGCGCACGGAGACCGGAGGGCGCATCCGCTCCGGCACGCCTCCAATACCGGCGTGGGCCGGAGCGCGCAATCAAGACCCGGACCTGGGCGTGGGGGCTAGCGACAGTGCTCCCCGGCCCTCCTGTAGGCTAGGTGCATGTCCAGAGGTGCCTCCCCGGACCATCCGATCCACGAGCTGATCTCCGAGCGCTGGAGCCCCTACAGCTATTCGAACCGCCCGGTGCCGCAAGCGGACCTGCTGTCCATCTTCGAGGCAGCTCGATGGGCCGCTTCGTCGTTCAACGAGCAGCCGTGGCGATATATCATCGCAACCCGTGACCGAGCAGATGACTTCGAAAGAATCCTGAGTTGCCTGCTCGAAGGCAACCGGAACTGGGCGAAAGAAGCCGCGGCGCTCGCCTTGGGGTGCATCCGCCAGACCCTCTCCCGCAACAACAAGCCCAACCGCGTAGCTCAGCACGACCTCGGACTGGCCTCCGCGAGCCTCAGCCTCGAGGCGACGAGTCGCGGAGTCTACGTGCATCAGATGGCCGGGTTGATGCCAGACAAGGCTCGGGATGTGTTCGGGATTCCTGAGGGATTTGAAGCTGTCACCGCGCTCGCACTGGGATATCGAGCCGAGCCCGGCACGACCGATCCCAGCCTCCTCGCCAGGGACGAACGCCCGCGGAACCGCCGTCCGTTAGACGAATTTGTGTTCGGTCGAGAGTGGGGCAGGGCGGGTCTTGCATCAACCCGATGAGACTGCAGGCCGGGCATGGCCTCGCGCACTCTCAGAAGGTCGGATACGCGCCTCTCCGACGCCCGCTAGACGGCACCGTAGGCCAGCATTGCGTCTGCGATCTTTACGAAGCCCGCGACGTTCGCGCCCCGAACGTAGTTGATCCAGCCCTCTTCCTGCCCGTGCTGCACGCACTTGTCGTGGATGCTCTTCATGATCTGCTCGAGGTGCTCGTTCACCTGCTCCCGAGACCAGGAGATCCGTAGCGCGTTCTGGCTCTGCTCCAGGCCCGAAACTGCGACGCCGCCCGCATTGGCCGCCTTGGCCGGCCCGAACAGGATCCGGGCATCTAGGAACTGCTGCATGCCGTCATGGTCCGTGGGCATGTTGGCCCCCTCGCAGACTCCTATCAAGCCGTTCTCCAACAGAGCCCTCGCATCCTTTCCGCCGAGCTCGTTCTGAGTCGCGGAAGGAAACGCCAAGTCGCAGGGAACATTCCAAGGATGCTCCCGCTCGTGGAAATCGCAGCCGAACTTGTCGCCGTATTCTCGGATCCGACCGCGCTTGACAGTCTTGAGCTCTTTCAACCATTCGAGCTTCTCGGGACCGATGCCGTCGGGGTCGTGGACGAACCCTCCCGAATCGGAAGCGGTCACGACCTTGGCGCCCAGCTGCGTCAGCTTTTCGATGGTGTGGAGGGCAACGTTTCCCGAGCCGGACACGACGGCCGTCTTGCCTTTGATTCCATCGCCACGGGTGGCCAGCATCTCACGCATGAAGTAGACGCTGCCGTAGCCCGTGGCCTCGGTGCGAACCAGGCTCCCACCGAACGCGAGCCCTTTGCCTGTCAAAGTGCCTGTAAAGCGGTTAGCGAGGCGCTTGTACATCCCAAACATGTAGCTGATCTCTCGCTCCCCAACTCCGATGTCCCCAGCCGGCACATCGGTGTCCTCGCCAATGTGCCGCGAAAGTTCGATCATCAGCGAGTGGCAGAACCGCATCACTTCGCGGTCGGTCTTGCCCTTCGGGTTGAAGTTCGACCCACCCTTGCCTCCTCCCATCGGCAGTGTCGTCAGGCTATTCTTCAGGACCTGCTCGAACCCCAGGAATTTCAGGACGCTGAGCGTCACGGAGGGGTGGAACCGCATCCCGCCCTTGTACGGCCCGATTGAGTTGTTGAACTGGACACGCCAAGCGCGGTTTGCGCGGAAGTTCCCGTGCCGGTCCTCCCAGGTCACGCGGAAGATGACGATCCGGTCGGGCTCGGTCATCCGTTCCAAGACCTGGTCCTTGCCGTATTCCGGGTTCTCGTGGCAGAACGGAATGATCGACTGCGCGGACTCCTCGACCGCTTGGTGGAACTCTCTCTCGCCCGGATTCCGCCGACGAAGGCCATGCATGAAGTGGTCGATCTCTGCCTGGATAGCCGCTGAAGCCTGTCTCGTCATTCTGAACTCACTCTACACGTGGCGCTTGAATCAACTGTGATGGATCGCCAGCAGGGCACAGGGAACAGCTTGGTAGGATAGGCGCGACACGCACCGCTCCGATGGTGCCAGACGCAATGCTCCGCCAGATCCTGCTGACCTTCCTGATAGCATGCATCGCACTCGTTGCCCCAGCCGCCGAGCTGCCCACGGCCGACCCAGAATCCGTCTGGATGTCCTCGGAGCGACTCGAACGAGTCAACCTATGGCTGGACGGAATGGTAGAGGCGAAGCAGGCTGCGGGATTTGTGACCCTCGTTTCGCGGCACGGCAAGGTGGTGCATCATCGGGCGACCGGCACCAAGGGCATGGAAGCGCCCGACGCCATGCCGCTTGACGCGCTGTTCGACATTGCCTCGATGACGAAGCCGATCACGGCTGCGGCTGCGCTGATGCTGCTGGAAGAGGGTCGGTTCACCCTTGGGGAGCCGGTGTCCAAGCACTTGCCGGAGTTTGCCGATCCCATGATTGCCACTGATGCAGGCAGGCCGACGCCGGCCAAGCGGACCATGACGATCCGGCACCTATTCACGCACACATCCGGCGTGCGCGACCCTCGCGGTCGAGCCGAGACGTACGCCTTCCCGACGATGGACGCGTACATGCAGGAGTTCTCGCAGGTTCCACTGCAAGCCGAGCCCGGAACGCGGTGGATTTACGGGGACTCGCTGGACGTGCTGGGATACCTCGTGGAGCGCCTGTCTGGCCAAGGATTGGATGCGTTTCTGCAAGAGCGGGTCTTCGATCCGCTCGGGATGGCGGACACTCACTATTGGCCGCCCGCCAGCAAGCAGGACCGCCGGGCGCTGCTGGTCGTGGACGGCAAGGACGATCCCACCCGGGTATCTCGCGAACCGCTCGAAGCCGGGAAGTCGAAGACGTTCATCGCTGGAGCGAGCGGCCTGCATACAACGGCGGCAGACTATTGGCGCTTCTGCCAGATGCTACTTGACGGCGGGACGCTGCAGAACAAGCGCTTGCTGGGGCCGCGAACGGTGAGCTGGATGGCGCAGAATCACCTAGAACAAGGAACGGATTTCAGGCAAGGACTAGGCTACGGCCTGGGAGTCGCGGTCGTCACGGACCGGGCCAAGCTGGACTACCCTTACTCGGAGGGTTCCTACTACTGGGGCGGCTCCCAAGGCACCGCCTTCTGGATCGACCCGAGCGAAGAACTTATCGGCATCCTGATGGTACAGGTCCGTCCCGGGGGCGCCCTCAAGCTTCGGGAGAAATTCGCGGCTCTTGTTTACTCGGCGATCCTGAACTAGTCGCCCCGCGCGGTGGGGAATCCCGGCGCCGAACGAAGATTGCCGACGACGGCATCGCGAACAAAGCGGCCCCGACTCGGCGTGATACGCTTGGCTACGCAATGATCACGGTCATGGACGGCGGGATGGGCCGCGAACTCATCCGCCGGGGCGCGGCGCTGCGATCCGGCCTATGGTCAGCCAAGGCGATGATCGACTCTCCCAGGGTAGTGGTGGATGTCCACCGGGACTTCATCGCGGCCGGTGCCCGCATCATTACAACGAACAGCTATTCATGCATTCCCAGCTACTTGGGCAAGACAGGCGAAGCCCACCGCTATGCCGAGCTTGCAGGGCTGTCCGGTCAACTTGCTCGGGAGGCTGCGGACGGATCGGCAGAGCCTGTCTTGGTCGCGGGCAGCTTGCCGCCGCTCGATGAGAGCTACCGGCCCGACCTCGTGATCGATGATTCCGAGGCGCGGCCGATCTACGCCTCGCTGGCACAGGCGCTGCAACCACACGTAGACCTGTTCCTGTGCGAGACCATGTCCTGCATCCGCGAATCGCGCAATGCCGCCGAGGCAGCTCTGGCCGCGGGAGTCGTCAGAAGCCTGCCAGTCTACGTTTCCTGGACGCTCGACGAAGAGCCCGGAACGGGCCTGCGCAGCGGCGAGAGCATCCGAGATGCGCACGCAGCGCTCGCGGACCTGCCGCTAGCGGGCTTCCTGTTCAACTGCACCCATTCCGATGCGATCGAGGCCGGCATCGAGCAGATCAGCCAGTTGACTGATCTGCCCACCGGAGGTTACCCGAATCGCTTTAACGTGCCGAAGGGATTCACCCTAGACGGCGAGATCTCAGTGCAGGCGCGGGCAGATTTCGAGACCGAACAATTCGTGCGCGCGACGCAACGCTTCATTGACCGAGGCGCCAGCTTCGTCGGCGGTTGTTGCGGAATCGGCCCGGAGGACATCGCCGCCCTTGCTGAACATCTTTCTCGGGCGGGCACGCTGGCGCATTGAAGCCGGCGCAGCCAACCGCCCGAATTGGATAGATGGCGAGGTGATCGCCACACTCCAGCGCTAGGGGTCGTCCCTCGGCAGGCGAATGCGCGATCATGGATGGAATCTGGGATTTCAGCCCACACGCGAACTTTCGGGAACGGGAACTCAAGGATGGCACAGGAACTCTCGAGACGTCATTTCTTCTTTGGCAGCCTCTTGGCAGGAGCGGTTCCAGCCGCCGGCTACGGGGCTGTCCCATCGCTCAAGGCGCTGGGATACAAGTCCCCGAACGAGAAGCTCAACATAGCCTCGATCGGCGCTGGCGGCAGGCCGGCGCTTGTATTGACGCAGTGCGGGACACAGAACGTCGTCGCCCTTGCCGACGTGGACTGGGACCGCGGGGCCGAGGGCTTCGCGTACTGGTCGAAGGCCGCGAAATACAAGGACTATCGGGTCATGCTCGACAAGTCCGGCAAGGACATAGACGCCGTCGTGGTCGGCACTCCCGACCACACGCATGCCGCTTGCGCATTCGCCTGCATGCAGGCTGGCAAGCACGTGTACGTCGAAAAGCCGCTCACCCGCACGGCTTGGGAGGCACGGTTTCTCAAAGAGGCTGCCGCAAAGTACGGCGTGGCAACCCAGATGGGCAACCAAGGCTACTCCCACGACGCGACGCGCGTTGCGTGCGAGATCCTATGGTCCGGCGAGATCGGCGACGTGACCGAGGTTCATGCCTGGATGCGTCCCGCAATCTGGCCCCAGGGCATGCCCAGCGTTGCGGCTCCGAGCCCGGTGCCGGAGACGTTGGACTGGGACCTGTGGCTCGGCGGCGCCGCCGAGCGTCCGTTCACGGCCGGCGATGAAGACTATCGGCAGTTCGCGAGCGCTCGTGGCGAAAGGCTGGGCCGCGTGCGGATTCCGCGACCTCCCGCTAGGCGCGCGCAGGGCGAAGCCGCTAGGGACGCAGGCCCGTCGCGGCCGCAAGGAGGCGGGTTCGACACGTCGAAATTCGGCTTCTATCTTCCGTTCAACTGGCGCGGCTTCCACGACTTCGGCTCGGGCCTGATTGGCGACTGGGGCATTCACATCCTGGGGCCAGCCAACTGGGGGCTGCAGCTGGGGCCGGAGAGCCTGCTCAGCGTCGAGTGCGTCCACAAGGATTCCTCGCCTAAGTTCACGTTCCCGGACGAGCTGACGCTGCGGTACGATTTCGCGGCGCGGCGCAATATGCCGCCGGTGTCTGTCTACTGGTACAACACCAAGGGAGACGCCTATCTGCCGGAGGGCATGACGGCGGCGCAGGCTCGCAAGATCGCCGGGCAGGGGCCGCAAGTCGGGCCACGCGGGGGCAGGCGCACCGGATTCCCGGCGTCGCCGGACAGCAGCGGCTACAACTGCATCTTCGCGGGCTCCAAGGGGCACCTCGGCACCAGCGGCCGCGGCGAGGGCGTCGGATTATTGCCTGGCTCTCGATGGGCCGACTACGAGCTGCCGCCGGCGTTCCTGTCACGCTCCCCCGGGGCGTCCACCGGCAGCAACACCACGGCCCACGTGCACGACTGGATTCGCGCATCCAAGGGCGGGACGCCGGCCTGCTCCAACTTTGATCTGGCCGCGCCATTCACCGAGTGGCTGGTGCTCGGAGCAGCCGCCGCGCATTTCGAGGGGAAGCTCATGTGGGACAACGAGGCCGGCAACTTCAGCAACAACGAAGAGGCGAACCGGTGGGTCAAGCCCCAGTTCCGCAAAGGCTGGGAGCTGCGCTTGTAGCCGATGCCGGATCCGTGGATGGCCGCTAGGGCACCGAGCCAGGCTCCCCTGCCCTGACAGCCGGGCCCTCTCCCTCTCCGCGCAGGAACTGCTCGATCGAGTTCGCGTAGTAGCGCAGGACGCGCTCGGCATCGGTGCGAGCGCTGTAAAGGCCGTCATGTTCGTCGACGATGCGCCGCAGCAGGAGCCCTCGCAGTCCGACCGTGATCGCATAGTCCTGGTCGGCCCGCGGGATGTGGACATACGCGCCGGACTGCTGGGCTTCGTCGATGAGGCTCTGCACGTGCGCTTTGATCTCAAGGCCGCTGAGCCGTTTGCCCGGCCGCCGCACGAATACAGTGGCGACCAAGGGAACCGGCAGGACTGGGATCGTGGCTGCCACCGCCTGAAGCAGTTCGTCTCCGAGCTGGCGGACTGCGACGGTGCGGGCGCCCGGATCCAGCGACCGGAAATCCAGCCCCCGTGCCCGCACGTACGCCCGCATTGAAACTGGCGATCCGAAATTGACGCAGGCGTAGCCGAACCGATACCAGCCGCCTCGAAGCATCAAGCCCATGTTCTTCGCAACGAAACGGAGAAAGTTGCGGGCAGCGCGCGCTCTGCCCCGCGAGGCAGATCCGGGTTCGAGGCCCTCAAGGAGCGAGCGGTCCTCAAGCACGCGGTCATAGTTGAGCCCGACAGGAATGAAGACCAGGTCACGGCGGCCATCAGGATCGAATGCCGACAACATGTAGGAGATCAGGCCGAGCTTGGGCTCGCGCAGCCGGCCGTCGCGGCTGAGCCCGCCCTCCGGATAGACGGCCTGCACAACTCCGCCCTCCGTCGCCATCTGCACATAGCGCGCCAGCACTCGACGGTAGAGCCGGTTGCCGGACTGGCGGCGGACAAAGTAAGCGCCGAGCGAGCGTATCAGCGCCCGTAGCGGCCAGATCCGGGCCCACTCGCCAACTGCGTAGCTGAGCGCGGTTCTACTCGCGACCATGTACGCGACGATCACGTAGTCCATGTTGCTGCGATGGTTCATAACGAACACGATGCTTGCATCGGTTTCGATCTTCGACAGCGCCTCGTGGTCGGTATAGCCCAGTCTCATGCGATAGAGGAACTGTGCGGTCCGGTGCGCCACGCGATACGCGATCCGAAAGTAGGCATAGGCATTGAACGACGGCACGATCTCGCGAGCGTAGCCCTCGACCTCGCGCAGCAGGTCGTCGCGCGACAGTCCCGTCTCCAAGGAGTGGGCGGCCAGTGCCTCTTGCACGGCAGGGTCGTTCGTCAGCCGGTCGACCAGCACCCGTCTTCTCGTGCGGTGAAACGCAGGAATGCCGAGTTGAAGGCGTGTATTCAGCCGGTCAACCATGCGATTGACCCGACCACGGACCAACCTACGGACGCACGGGATCAGGATCCGGTCAAGCACGGCCCATGCAGCCAGCGCGGCCAAGGTTGCGGCCAGCCACATCGGAATCGAGACTGTCTCGGTCATTCCTTCAGTCGGTATTCACGAACCGACCAACCGGCTCCCGGCGGCGGTCCTGCTCGTCCCAAAAGAACCGTCGCTGGCACGGGAGCGGGCCTCTCGCCTGAGGTCAACATCGTACCGCTTGACGCGTTTTCTGCCGCGCAGCGAGGGCGCGGGCTCGCGGAGCGCTTCACCGCTCACCGCAGCGCTTCTCTCGGTAACCAACGCCACTTCAGGCCAGCCATTGTTAACAGCGACCATGAAGACCCACAGCGATTTTAGTCGGCGTGAATTCTTGGGCACTGCCGCCCTCGCGAGTTCGGCCCTAGGAGCGGGCGCAGCCTTCGGCGCGCCTGCCACGCCGGAGACTCTGGTCGCTCAGCTGCACCAGAGCCTCACGCCGGAACAGGCCGAGACGGTGGTCCTGCCGTTCGACAGCCCGCTGCGCTCGCGAGTAGAGAACAACTGGCACATCACGGACGCCCGTGTGGGCCGTTTCTTCAATCCCGATCAGCAGGCCCTGATCGAGCAGATCTTCATGGATCTGCACGCGCCGGAGTTTGCCGACTCACTCAAGAAGCACGTCAGGGACGACTTCGGCAGCGTGCGCAACCTATCCGTGGCGCTGTTCGGAACGCCGGCCTCGGGGAAGTTCGAGTTCGTCATCACCGGCCGGCACTGCACGGCCCGTTGCGACGGGGATTCGGTGGAAGGCGCCGCCTTTGGCGGACCGATCTTTTACGGCCATGAAGGCGAGAGCTTCTATGAGAAGCCGACGCATCCGAATAACGTGTATTGGTTTCAGGCGCAGCAAGCGAACGAAGTATTTCGTGCTCTCGACGGCAAGCAGCGGGCGCTGGCCTTGCGGCCCAGGGCGCCGCGCGAGCGGAGCGTGCATACGGTCGTGCCTTCTGCTTCCCCGGACGGCTTGCCGGTGTCGGAGATGTCCGCGGACCAGCGCCAATTGGTGAGCCAGACTCTGAGTGATCTGCTCTCGCCGTTCCGCAAGCTCGACCGAGACGAGGCGATGCGTCATATCGAGGCGGCCGGGGGCGTGGAAGAGCTAACGATGGCCTTCTATCAGAACCAGGACCTCGGCAACGACGGCGTGTGGGACGTTTGGAAGCTGGAGAGCCCGACGATGATCTGGTATTTTCGCGGGTCGCCCCACGTGCATGTCTGGGCCAACGTCCAACAGAACCCTGGCTGGACCGCCCCGGATGGCTCCTCGAGCAGTTGGTGGCAGAGTCTCGTCGGCGCCTAGCCCCGCTGCCGGGGCCTCAGCGGCCCTGCAATTGCAAGAGCGCCTGCCTTGCGGCCGCGTGTTCGGGACTGCGCTCCAGCAGTTGCCGCAGCACCTGCCTGGAACTCTCGTAGTCGCCTCGGTCGGCATGCAGGCGTGCCAAGTTCATATACGAAGTAGCGAAGTCCGGTGCTTGCTCAATCCCGAAGCGGAGGGCGGCGATGGCGTCCTCGACCTGGCCCAGCCGGACGTACAGGATCGCTAGGTTGTTGATGGCTTCGATGTGATCGCGCTGGTGCTCGATCGCCTGCTGGAAGTGAGTGCGAGCATCGTGCAGCCGCCCCTGCTTGGCCAAGACAAGGCCGAGTTGGTTGGCCGCTTCGGAGTCAGCGGCGTCCAGCTCCAGGGCCCGGCGCAGCAGTCGCTCCGCCTCGGGCGAATCGCCGAGGCGGCTCCGCGCCTGGGCCGCGTTGACCAGTGCGTACGGAAGATCCGCATTGAGGTCCAGGGCGCGCTGAAAGTGCTCCGAGGCAGCCAAGAAGTCCTCGCGGGCCATGGCTAGGCCGCCTAGGTTGTTCCAAAGCTGGGGCGCGTCACTGTCCAGTGATGCAGCCCGCTCGAGCCACGTCTCGGCCTCGGCCAGATTGCCTGCCTGAAGCTCGACCTGCCCGATCGCAAGCCATGCCTTGAAGTTGCCCCCGGGGGCCATTGCCGCTTCGCGCAGATACGGCAGGGAGAGGGCCGGATAACCCGCCTGCAAGAAAGCCGATCCCATGCGGAAGTGGTTCCTCGTGCCGGCACTCATGTAATAGCGCCCCTCGAACGGCAGGCCTGCCCCGCGGGTGCGGGAGAGAAGCCGTTCGTAATCACTCCGGAGTTCCTCCTCGCTCGGCGGGCTGGGATAGACCCTGTGAACCTTGCTCTGGGAGTCGATCAGCATCACCAGCGGCAACCGGAGTCCGGTCCGGTAGTCGAACAAGTACCTCCTGAAAATCGCGAAAGCGGCAGCTCGATCCGGCGGCGCAACGCTCAAGTCCACGACTTTGAACGGCACCGTCTCAGGAGCTGTCGCCGGTCCGCCATCGGTCAGGATCAGAAATCCTGGCTCGGCCGGCTCCGGCAGCGGCACGGGGTCCATCAGCCAAGTCGGCTCGAACACGAGGCGGTTGTCGGGCTCGAGCGGCCGAACAGCTCGTGCCGGGCCGCTGGCGGCTGCCAAGGGAGTAGCCCGGGGTTCGGACGCGCCTTCGCGAATGCGGTAGCGATATCCCGCCGCCAAGTTCTCGAAAGCCTGTTCGCCTCCCGACGGCCACTGGACCGTGACCTTGCGGGCGACCTCTCGCTCGCCGAGTCCGAATGACAGCCGCTTGGTGTGCTGGGAAACGTAGCCGGACCCGGCCGACAGCGACTGCGCACGCATTCCGCCGTCAGTCTCGACCTTGACGATCGCCCCGATCGCGTCGCGGTTGGAGCGAGTGCCCTCCAGCTCGAGCACCAAGGGCTCGCGGTTCCCGGCCGAGTCGTTGCGGAAGGCCCGCAGCTGCAACCCGAGTCGGCTCTTGAGCAGCAAGTCAGGACAGCCGTCGCCGCTGAGGTCGGTCACGGCGAAAGCCCGGCTGTCGGCGGGCAGGTCGAGCCCGGAGATCCCGGAAAAATCGCGGTACCGGCCGTCGCGCCGAGCGTAAAAGACATTGGGCTCGTTGCCGTTCCAGCTAAAGTCCTCGCGGACCATCTGATTCAGACAGTTCCAGCCCGCCTCGTAATCGGGCATCGGCGTGGTGTCTGAGGCAGATTGCGCCACGACCCGACGCCAGAAGAAGCTACACAGGTCCTTGTCCGGCGAATGCGTGATCATCCCAGCGGTCACGAGAATCTCCGGGGTGCCGTCCAGATCGAAGTCGAACCCGTCGCCGGCCCACGACCAGCGGCCCATCTCCACTCCTTCCCTCGCCGCGCTGTACTCGAACGACCCTCCGCCGCGATTGCGGTATAGCGAATTGCCTTTCGTGTGACCATGGAAGGCTTCCGGCGAGGCGCCGTCCCGGGTTGGCCCGAACTCTGGATCGCGAGCCACGCGCTGTCCCGAGGCCGTCCACATGTTCGTGACGTACAGGTCCAAGCGCCCGTCGCCGTCATAGTCGAACCAGGCCGCGCTCATCCCCGGACCGACGTCCTGCACGCCCTTCTCTTCGGCGATGTCCCTGAAGCGTCCGTCCGAGTACTTGTAGAGATTATTCCGGCCAAAGTCGTTGGCGACGTATAGCTCGGGCCAGCCATCCTCGTCGTAGTCGCACCATGCGGCGGCGAAGCTGTAGCGGTCATTGTTCTCGCCGAATCCCGATTCCGCCGTCACGTCCACGAAAGCGCCGCCCCCGTCGTCTTGCAGCTCGTTGCGAAACAAGAAGTTCGGCGGCCCATTCTGCGCGTCGTGATAGGGAGAGGGATAGCGGTACTGATCCTCGCTCTGGAAGTACAGGTACGAGCACAGGTAAAGGTCCAGCTTGCCGTCGCGATCATAGTCGGCGGCTGCCATGCCTGCGAACGTGCCCTGGGCCGGCTGATCGAAGCGGAAGGCGTTCTCGCGGAAACGAAATCGGCCCGAGCCATCGTTGAGGAACAGCAGCGGCCCGGAAGATGTGAGCACGACCAAGTCCTGGACGCCCAGGTTTATGAGGTCCATGAACAACGCTTGGGCCGTGTTGTCCAAGACTCCGACTCCCGCCTCGTCCGTGATGTCGGCCCAGGTCCCGTCCGCCCCCCTGCTGTAGAGCCGGTTGGGCAGTCCGCCCGGCTGGCACACGTACAGCTCGTCCCAGCCGTCACCGTCGATATCTCCGACCGCGACACCTTGGTTGCCGTAGATTCCGATGCCGGAGGCCGGATCAAGCCTTGAGCGCCAGTAGGGTACGCCCTTGGCGAGCTGGTCGCGAAACGAGTCGAGGTGGCCAAAGAGTTCCGCCGTGACGTCGGCGAACAAGGGCCGTGGCGCCTTCGCAACGGTCTCAGCGATCGGCTCGAACCCGGAGAGCCGGCCGCCCGTCCAAGCCATGCGCCACTGGCCCACGCGATATTCGAGGCCGGCTGCAGTCTCCGAGGCGACTTCGAATCGCACAACGTCGTCTAGGAGCGCGTGGAACCCGGCCCGCCGCACTTTGCCGAGCGCGGCGGCCCAGCGCCGCAGGCCGGCGGCAAAGCCTTCCGAGCCAGGCCCGAAGCGCGCCTCGAGAACCTGCCCTTCCCCGACGTATTCCAGCGGCATCGGGGACGGGCCGCGGAAGCCTTGGGCCAGCGGAAGCTCGCCGTCAGGCAGCATCGCGGCCAGAGCTCGCTCGATTCTCATTCCGGCCGCTTCCAGTTCGAAGGCGTCGCTGGCAGGATCGACCAAGCCGCGCAGGTCGTCGCAAGGTCCGGGCTCGCGGAACTGCACCGGAAACTCTTCCGCCGCTGGTAGCGGGCTCGGGCGGAACGCGGCGCCGCCTGCTAGCCACGCCAAGAAGTCTCGGCGCTCCAGCACGCTCATTGCCGCACCTGCCCTGATGGGGGCTCGTTCGCCCTCAGGCCACCACGGACTTGCCCCGGTCTCGGTCGCATGCCCTCCACCAGCATCCGGCCCCGCGCTATTGCGGCCTCAATGCCTGTACGCGCGACTCGAAGGCTGAGATCGCCTTGGCCAGGTCGGACGGCTTGCGCAGCGCGAACTCTCGACCATCCATGGCACGCACCAAGTTGCCCATGGCCCCGTTCCAGGCGAAGCGCGAGCCGTCAAAGAACGCTACTGGTATGCCCAAGTCGCGGTAGCCGGCCAAGACACTCGACGGCAGGCGCTTGCCGAAGTTCATCTCATGACCGATGAAGACCACGCCGTCGGGAATCTCGGACAGCCGCAGTTCCTCGACCAGCATCTCTTGAAAGAACGCCATCTCGCTTCCCCGCATGAGGTCTCGGTAGTCGACGGCGTCCGGCCTCAGCTGCTGGATCATCTTGGTCAACGGAGAAAAGTCGATGGTGGGCTGGTAGTCTTGGCGCGCCACAACGCGCTGGTCCTCGAAGCTGAACACCACGACCGAGAATTGGTTGAAGCTCTGGCTGCGCCCGAGCTGCCGTAGCGCGGCGATGTGGGGCAGGATGTGGACTAGGCGCGTCCGGGCGACGCGGCCTCGGCGGCCCAGCACGTCCAAGCTGATAAAGATCTTCAAGCGGTGCGCGGAGTTGAGATGCGGCCGTTCGACCGCCTCTTCGTTACGAAACATGAACATCGCCGTGTCCACGATCTCGCCCGGCTCGAGCGTTACGTCGATGCCCCGCTCTTTGCGGGACAGCTTGGCCTTGAGCACCTTGATGCCCTGGCACGATCGCCCGTCGCTGTCACGGATGCGCCAACTGCTGCGGTATTCTCCGACACCGAGCGACACGGCGCTGGGGAAGTTGAACTCTCCGGAAACTCCTTGAGGAACGGGCTGCGTGGCCTGGAGGCGATGCGCCACGCGCTTCATCTGGCCGGGAGTGCCGTTGATGGGCTCGACCTCCATGACCACCCTGAGATCCACCTCGCGTTCCCAGAACTGCTTGACCGGCAAGCTGAACCAGTGGCCTGCGACAAAACGGAAATCGAAATCGAGGCCCGGCTGGAGCGTCGCGGAGCGGCACTTGAGCGCGTCGTTTCGCGGCAACTGGCCATGAGCAATCCCAGCCATCGCCACCACAACACAGACCAGCAGTCTCAGAAACGCTCGCATCCAGCTCAGGCGACAGCCAAAGTATCACCATAGCGCGGAATACCCGCTGGTAAGATAGGACTTCCGTGGGGCCGCCGCGGATACCCTTCCGCACCTTGGCTGCACCACCTCCCCCGCCAAAAATCTGGCCCGCCGCTGCCGGAGCATGGCAGATTCGCCTGCCCCTTCCGTGGCAGCTGGCCAGCGTCAACGTTTTCTTGTTCAAGCGCGGCGACGGATATTTCTTGCTGGACAGCGGTATCCGCACCGATGAATCTCTGCGGTCGCTGGAAGCGTCGCTGGCAACCGTCGGCGCGGATTGGGGATCAATCGGAGAGATCTTGGTCAGCCACTTGCACCCTGACCACATCGGGGCGGCCGCCGAGCTGCGCCGACGCTGCGCTGCACCGGTGCGAATGCCGTTCGGAGAGTCCGACCTGGTCAGGCCGCTAGGCCCGCATCGCAAGTACTTCGCCGAAGCGGCGGCTTTCCTGCTCGGCCACGGCGTGCCCCACGTGCACGTGGATGAGATGCGCCGCGCCGCGGCTGCGGGATCGCACACCAGCGAGCGGATCGACGTGGACGGAGGTATCGCGGACGGAGAGCGGATCGAGTTCGATGGCGGCACCTTGGAAGCGATTCCAGCGCCGGGCCATTCCCCGTCCCAGCTCTGCTTCTACTGCCGAGAACAAAAAGTGCTGTTCTCCACCGATGCCATCTTGCCGACCGTCACGCCCAACATCGGCGTGCACTGGTTCTATCAAGACGATCCACTGGGCGACTACTTCCAGACGCTAAGCGCGCTCCACCGGCTCGAGGTGGACCGCGTCGTCCCGTCGCACGGCAGACCGTTCGAAGGCCACCGCGAGTGGATCGAGAATACTCGTCAGCACCACCGGAATCGCTGCGACAGCATCGCGGAAACGCTGGACAACGAGCCGAAACCTGCGTACGCAATCGCAGGACAGGTCTGGGGAGAGGACCGAAGTCTCCTGGACCGCCGCTTCGCGATGGCAGAATCGCTCTCACACCTGCACTACATGGCGCTGGAGGGCAGGGTGAGCCGAGTGCTGGTCGATGGCGTCACGCACTGGACGAGGCCCTGAACGGACGCGCCGGGGCATCCTACAATAGCTCTTTTCCGTGGCTCGCTTCCGTGTGATCGCAGACGGCCCGCTGGACGAGACCGTCATCGGATTCGCGGGGGCCGACATCGAATTCCTGCCGTGGCCTTTGCCCACAAGTGACGTCCCAGCATCGGTCGACGGCATTTACACTTACGGCCACCCTCACGTCGACGGGTCCATGCTGGACGGGCTCCCAGGCGTCCGGGTGATCAGCAACTACGGGGTCGGAGTAGATCACATCAACGTCGCGGACGCCTGTGATCGAGACATCCCCGTCGGTAACACGCCCAACATCCTGGACGGTGCTACTGCCGACACCGGCTTTACGCTGCTGCTAGCGGCGGCGCGACGCGTAGTGGAGGGCGACCGCTATGCCCGCTCGCCCAAATTCTTGCGCTACGACCCGGGCTACATGCTTGGGCGCGAAGCCCATTCCAGCACGCTGGGAATCATCGGCTTGGGAAACATCGGCGCACAAGTCGCGCGCCGGGCGCGGGGCTTCGACATGCGCGTGATGTACCGCAACCGTCGCAGGCGGGCAGATGCTGAGACGAAGCTGGAGGCCGAGTACGCATCCTTCGAGGAACTGCTGGCGCAATCGGACTATGTGATGCTGACGTGCCCGCTGACCGAGGCGACCCATCACCTGATCGACGCGGCGGCGCTGCGAAAGATGAAGCAGACGGCGACTCTAATCAACATCGCCCGCGGGCCCATCGTCGACACGCAGGCACTCTACGAGGCTTTAAGGGACGGACAGATTGCCAGTGCAGGGCTTGACGTCACCGATCCCGAGCCATTGCCCAGAGATCATCCGCTGCTCGGATTGGACAACGTCACGATCCTGCCGCACCTCGGAAGCGCGACGATCGAGACTCGCCGCCAGATGGCCCAGATATCGGTCCGCAATCTGCTCCTTGGGCTACGCGGCGAGCCGCTGCTCCATACCGTGGAGCCGTGAGCCAGCGATCAAGCCCTCGCTTCTGGAAGAGAGCTCGGTGCGCCGATGATCCGCGCCGGCTTGCAACGGCGAGGAACCCTAGTGTCGCTTACAGCAGTTTCCCTATTCTGTCGGCCAAAGCCGCCTCTTCCATGAAACCAGGGTTATACAGCCGCACCACGCCCTGCCGATCTACCAGCACCAACGTGGGCGTTGTGCTGACTCCAAAGGCGACGAAATTCTCGGCGCTAATCGGTACCGGAACCTTCGATAGCAATGGATGCTCGGCTACCCTGCCCTTCTCGATATGGGTGCGTTCGGCATCAGGGCTAGCGCCGTCGCCGCGTTTCACATAGCCGTACAGCCGCGTCGGCGCTACGACTCGGAAGCCTTCGCCTCGAAAGCGACGCTGCAATCTCAGCAGGACGGGCTTCTGGTCTTCGCAGTCTTCACACCAATGCGCCCAAAAGAAGAACAGCGTCACCTTTCCCGAAAGATCTGCGGCTTCGAATCGCCGCTGTCCCAGCCATGCGCTGGTGTCGAGAGGCGGCATCGGCTTGCCAGCCAAGTCCAGCAGCAACAGATTCTTGTTTAGCCTAGTCTCGATGCTCGTGTTGGCATACTGCTGCGAGCGCTCGCGCAAGAACGCTACTGCTTGGCCCCGGTCGCCCATCGCAGCGTAGAACTTGCCCAGCGTTTCAATTGCCGCGCCGGTCGCGATCGACAGCGGTCCGTTCGGGTCGATGTCGAGATCTCGGCTTTCCAGGAGAAGCTCACACCCCTTGAGGGTGCGTTCGGAGTAGTCCGCCGCCTGATTCCAATCGCCGGCGATGGCTCCGGCCCGGCCAACCCACGACATTGCCTCGAGCCACTCGGCACCGAGGGCCTGGTCCTTCGGACGGCGCTCTTCAAACAAGGCGCGCGCTTGGGCGGGCCGCTTTGCGAACGCGAAATCCTTAAGTTGCTTCGTTGGTGGCTCCGCCGCAGCCGCACCAAGCGGGATCACTGCCGCACCGAGGATCAAGGTCCATGTGAGGATGACATGCATGATCGCTCCAGATAGCCGCGCCCACAGCTAAGCATAGGACATCGCCGCGACAATTCGCTAGCGCCTGATGGTCGATCTTGGGTCTGGCCGACAACAGCTCCGAACCGCCCACGATTCGGTCGCCGCAATGCTCAACCTTGTCGTCCGGGACGACTTCAAGGCGCCAAGGGCCGGCCCGTTTCGGTTCTGCGCCAGGTTCTATAATTTGACGAACACTCCCCAGTGCAGCTTGCTTGTCGCAAACGCCAATTCCGGCAGGGCGGCCGGATCACAGTCACGGGCAGCGCCCTCGGGCTTCAGCGCTCGCGACGTGGCTTGAGGTGGGCGGGAGACCCGCCTTCTGATTGGACTGCCGGCAGTGGCGGCCAGCCGTGCTGTCTCCGCTCTGTTTCCTTTCGGGGCCACCGGCGATGAAGCGAGAGTCCATCTACACGTGCGGCGAAGAAGTTTCTTGACTGCTGTTCCCTCCATCCCGGGGGCGGCTTCGTCCAGCGGTGGGTCCGCTGACTTGGGGCACACCAAACGGAGCAAACACAAGTGATGGGGAAAGCTTCCTCGGCAGTACTTTGGCTGAGCGTGGGGACTCTTCTGGCAGGCGTTGTACGGGGAGCCGATCGTCCCAACCTCGTGCTCATCTTTGCCGACGATCTCGGTTACGGCGACCTCTCCTCCTACGGCCACCCTTCCTTCCGGACTCCGCACCTTGACGGCATGGCTGCGGACGGAGCGCGCTTCACCGACTTCTACGTGCCGATGCCCTATTGCGCGCCATCGAGGGCCTCCATTCTCACCGGCCGCTATCCGTTCCGCCATGGCGTTGTGGGCAATCCTACTCCGGACAATGGCGTAAACGACTACGGCTTGCCGGCCAAAGAGGTCACCATCGCGCAGGCCCTCAAGCAGCAGGGCTATGCAACCGCCTGCATCGGCAAGTGGCACCTCGGGCACATCCCGGAATTTCTCCCGATCAAGCGAGGCTTCGATTCCTATTTCGGCATCCTCTACTCGAACGACATGCGCCCGGTCCAGCTCGTCGAGGATGATCGAGTCATCGAGTACCCGGTCGTTCAGGGGACCTTAACTAAACGCTATACCGAGTGGGCGTTACGCTTTATCGAATCCAAGCCCGACGAGCCGTTCTTCCTCTATCTCCCGCACGCGATGCCCCACAAGCCGCTCGCCGCCTCGGAGGAGTTCTACACTCCCGACACCCCGCATGACTTGTACGCCGACGTCATTCGAGAACTGGATTGGTCCGTGGGCCAGATCCTCGCGAGACTGCGGGATCTCGATCTTGACCGGAAGACACTGGTAATCTTCACTTCCGACAACGGCCCCTCGTGGGGCGGATCTACCGGCGGCTTGCGCGGCATGAAGGGGAGGACCTGGGACGGGGGAATCCGTGTTCCGTTCATCGCGTGGTGGCCGGGCCGCATACCGGCGGGCCTTGTCTCCAAGGAGGTCGCCGCCTCGATCGACATCTTCCCGACCTTCGCTGGGCTCGCCGGCGCGTCGCTCCCGGCTGACCGCACCGTAGACGGCCGCGACATCCTCCCGCTAATGACATCACCTGGCGCGCACAGTCCGCATGAGGCCATACTCGCGATGTCTGGCGGCCGGATTCACATTGTCCGCTCGGGCAAGTGGAAGCTCCATGTTCGCGCACCCGGGGCGTCCCGGGGCCCTGCGAACATTCAAGGCTACATCGATACGTCGTTCAATTTCCGTAGTCCCGACGGCACAACGATCATCGCGCCATTCGAGCAACCCCACCCCACGCGGTATCCGGGCGTGCTGACGGGAGATCCTCGGAAGGACATGATGCTCTTCGACCTCGAGGCTGACCCGTCTGAGCAGCGGGACGTTGCCGATTCGCATCCTGACGTCGTGAAGAGACTGAAGGCACTCTTCGATGTGTATGACGACGAAGAGATTCCCCGACCGGAGGCAGAATTCGCCGGACTGCGGCGAATCAAGGGCGGCGAGCTGCGCTACGACGCGATCTTGCCTTAGCGACGTCGGCCCATTGGAGCGGCATACGCGGCTCCGCGAGACGTGGCCTCTTACGCCGGCTCAACTTCTCGCCAGCTTGTCGTCCGAAAGGGGCGTTCGAAGCCGCGAAGAATCCGTGCGGCACGCTCGCTGGCGGCAAACACGGCTAAGGGCAATGCGAACTGCACCAGCAACGCCGCACTGCGCGCAAGGCGCGTCGCAATGAGCGCCAAGCTGGTGCCTGCTAAGCTCTCAACCGATGCCGAGTCACCTGTCCACCCGCCGCCAATTCGCCGCCGCCCTCGGCACTGCCGCTTCCGTCGGCGCACAATCGCCGCGACGGCCCAACATCGTGTTCGTCTGCTCGGACCAGCACAGTTTCAAGTACGCGGGCTTCGCCGGCCATCCGCTCGTGAAGACGCCCAATCTCGACCGGATCGCTAGCCGAGGAGTGGTCTTCGACAACGCCTACTGCGGCTCGCCGGTGTGCGCACCGGGTCGCGCTTGCATGATGACCGGCTTGTACCCCCACCATACGAATTCGTTCTGCAATTCGACAGTCTGGGACGGCAGCCAGCCGACTTGGGGCACGCGGCTAAGGCGCGCGGGCTACCACACCGAAGCGACCGGCAAGTTCGACCTCAATCCCGACTTCGACATCGGCTTCGAAGAACACGCCACCGGGCACGGGCATCGCAGCAGACCTGACATCACCTCGCTGTTCCGCAGCCCCGTGGCATACCGTGCCGGCGAGCGGGGACTGGTGAACGGACGGCCCAGAGACACGTCCCACGCGGACGCCGAGCGCGCTCGCACTTGCGTCGAGTTCATTCGCGAGAAGGCCTCGGGCCTAGGCAAGCCTTGGTGCTACTACGTGGGCTTCACCGCGCCGCATCCGGCCTTCGTGGCGCGGCAGAGGTATTGGGAGATGTACCCACGAGAGCAGGTGGACCTGCCGCAGGTGACAGCGGAATACCTAGAATCCCAGCACCTGATTTTCCAAGAGCTGCGGCACTTCAAGCGGATCGCCACCCCGATATCCGAGCCACGCATTCGCAATGCCCGCGCCGGGTACTACGGCCTGGTCACGGAGCTGGACGAGCACATCGGCTGGATCTGGTCGGCTCTTGAAGAGAGCGGGGAACTTGAGCGCACGATTTTCGTGTACACCTCCGACCACGGCGAAGCCCTGGGAGACCACGGACTGTGGTTGAAGAACAACTTGCTGGAGCCAGCCGCCCACGTTCCGCTGGTGATTGCCGGGCCCGGTGTGCCGCAGGGGCGCCGCGTCGCGCGCGCGACGGGTCACGTGGATCTGGTCCAATCCCTGCTGGAGTGGAGCGGCTCAGGCGGCGGACCGGAAATCAAGGGTCATTCGCTGATACCGCTGATGCGAGGAGACACCAGCGCGCATCCCGGCTGGGCCTATTCTGAGAGCCACTCGGAAGGGAACGCAACGGGATCGTTCATGATCCGGCGCGGGCCGTGGAAATACATTCACTTCACGTGGTACGAGGACCTGCTCTTCAATCTGGAAGAAGACCCCGGAGAGCTGCACGATCGCAGCCGCGACCCAGAAGCCCGGAGAGTGCTGCGCGAGCTGCGAGACATCCTCGAGGACGAAGTCAGTCCGGAGGCCGTCACGCGGGCCGGGTTCGAGACGCAGGAACGGATGCTGGCAGGCTTTGCCTCCGAACTAGGCGAGCAAGGGCTGGCGAAAATGCTACAAGGCCGCATGGGTTCCGGGTTGGCTCAGTCGCTGGCGGCCCGCGCGGTTCGCGATCTGGCGCATCGCTCGGGATCGGAACACCGGGCCTAGCGCCACATGAATGAGATCGCGGAGCGCTCGACCTGCACCGGCTCGCAGGAACGTGCGCCAGCTGCCCGGAGCGACTCCCGGCCGCGGCTTCGCACGGCTGGGGAAGCACCCGGACGCCTCCGCTGAATCGCGTTCTCGGCTTGGGTGGTTGCTACACCGGCGACCAACTCGGAAAGACTGCGGATCATGGTGGCCAGCCCAGCGCCGGCAGCAGCGAGCGCCTCAAAGTATGGGCAGCTCTCGATCAGCCTGCGACAGGGAGATGGATCGTGAACACGCTGCCCTGCCCGGGCACACTACGCAGGGTCAGTCGACCACCCATGCCGTGGACCATGCGCTTCGCCAGATTGAGGCCCAGCCCGGAGCCGGGCACCTTGGAATCGTTCACCCTGACAGACCGGTAGTAAGGTTCGAAGATGCTACGCACCTCCTTGGGCGGGACGCCGGGACCAC
The DNA here is from genome assembly GCA_009838515.1 of Terriglobia bacterium. Classification (GTDB taxonomy): domain Bacteria; phylum Acidobacteriota; class Terriglobia; order Bryobacterales; family UBA6623; genus VXMF01. The sequence goes on from VXRL01000001.1 coordinate 24,861, forward strand.
GGTCGTGTACGCTGATTTCCACTTCGGGCTCTTCATCGCCGTTGGTCGCGGCCACCTCCAGCTTGACCCAGCGTCCTGGCAAGCCGTACTTGACGGCATTGCTCAGCAAGTTCCCAAGACTCTGCTTCAGGGCAGTCTCGTCGGCCAAGACAGGCGGTATGTCACCCGCGTCGGAGCGCTCCAGCACGAAACCTGCACGATCAATGATCGGCCGTGCGTGCTTCACGGCGTCGTCCACCACCGCCGCGGTGTCAACCGGGACCACATCGTAGCGATCTGAACCGGAGTCGAGGGAGACGAGCTTCAGAGTTTGCTCGATCATTTCGCTAAGGCGCCGTCCTTCGTCGCGAATCAACTTGCCATAGCCCAGCGCCTTCTCGTTGGTGCCCAATACGCCTTCGGCGATGTTGTCGCCCATCGCACGGATGGCAGCGACCGGAGTCCGCAGCTCGTGAGAAACCGCAGTCGCGAACTCTAGGCGCATGCTGGCCAGCCTAGAGGCGCGCCGCAACGAAACCACAACCAGTGCCATGGCACCGCCCAGCAGCAGTAGCAGGCCCAATCCCATCGCCAGGCTCCTCCGGTACCGGAGCGCGAAGACCTCATCCAACGAACCATCGACGTGCTTGACGACGACTTCTAAGCGATGTTGGCGGTCTCCGGCCAAGAACAAACGCGCACGGTCAGGAGTGAACGGCAGCACAACGGTCTCGCCTGCACTGTCTTCGGCTCGTCGGCGAGACCGAGGGTGACGAGCGATCTCGATGGCATCGGAATCGGGGACACTTGACCGCAGCGCGACCCGCTGAATACCCCCGACCTTCTCGACCGGGTTGGGCACGGAGCCCATCGCTAGCAACACTTGGCGGCGGACACCGGCCATCTCGCTGCTTCCCGCGACAAGTTGATAGTCGCCGGCACTCCAAGCGCTCGCGTCAGAAACAGACGGCTCGGCCCCGACATCAGGATCCGACATATCGGCACGTTCAGACCTATAGATGTCCGTGGCTTCGTCGTCCACGACGAACGCGACGTCGAACAACAGGTTGCCCGACATGGCGCGGAAGTGTCTGCGCACCAATGCCGGCAGTATGTGCTGGCGGATATGCTCAAAGTCCAACTGCAGTACCAAGTAGCCCGCGAACACCAATTCGCGCTTGCCGCTCACGGGCTCTCTAGCAAGCGTGGCAACCGGTCGCACCAAGGCCGAGTAGTCCGGGTAGTACAGCCACGTCGACAGCCATGGCGTGCTGATTACACGGCGATGCCGTGAACTCGTCGACTGCAGCCGAACTTCTAGGTCTTGGTGCCCGTGCTCTGGCCGAATCGGTTCCCATCGCTGTTCGGCAAGCTTGAGCTCTACTAGGCGAGGCTTGGCCTGATCGGACGCATCATGGAAAAGAATGCGCTTGATCGCGGGCCCGTGGCTGGAAGACTCGTGCCACACGAAGTGGGACTCGGCCAAGCGCCGGGCCCGATCGGACGGGTCCCAGCTAGGTTCGGCCCGAAAAACCGTCAAGAGGTGCGACACTTCCCTGAGCAAACTGCGGTTGAACACTCTGATCGAGAACCGCACCGCCGCCATCACTTGCTGCTGCTGGTCATCGTTGGCCCGCTTGATCCATGAGAACTGCACGCTTCCCAAGATGGCGAGCGTCAGACAGCAAGCGCCGATCAGCAGGATCGAGCGAAGATCCTGGCTCGTGCCCAACTTGCCTCGATAGGCGCGGAAAATCGGACTATTTCGCAGCTTCTGCACTAGCCAGCGCCAGGCTCCAGGCCGAGTCGTTCCTGTCGCGGCACAACTCAGGCGGGCGGTGCGCCGACGATTCCAATCCTTCGCACCACCGCGCCGCCGCTCAGGTCCTCTACTGCTAGAGCTTACACTCAATCACAATCCGATGGCTGCAGGTCGCAGGTGCGTCGGTGAACAGCGTTCGGCCGCTCACGTCAGAAGATCAACGGACGCGGCGCGGGCCAGACCCGCACGGCCCTCCGATTGGCGCCTGCGACGGCGGAGCATGCGCATTCCGGACTGATCGCTAAACCGTCACGGCGTGTCGGCCAACAGCGAAGCCTGCGGGTCAATCGCAACTCGCGAGGCCGGATTTCGCAGCACGATGGAGACGCGAGACGGATCGGCGCCGTCGCCCACGGTGACTGTCCTGACGAGCGAGCGGCCCGGCAGGGTATGCACTTCCACCGGCACCTGTAGCGGAAAGTACTCGGGAACCCCGGTCTGGGAGATGCGCATCTCGAATCGATGGCGACCGCCGCTGGCGGTCTGATCCCAGTCAACGGCAATGCGGGGAATGCCCGTTCCATGGACCCACTGATCGAAGAAATCGCTCAGTTCGGCGTCGCCGTAACCATCAGGCACGAAGCTTGCGGCCAGCGCCTGAAACTGCTCGGTGGTCACCGGCTCTCCCGAGCGCTGCTCGCAAAGCTGGCGCAGCATTGCGAAGAAACTCTCGTCCCCGACGATGCCGCGCAGCATGTGCAGGATCCAAGCACCCTTCTCGTACACGATGACACGGTAGGCTTCTGGTAGTTTCGACGTTCGCAGCCGCCTCCCCAGGATGATCGGGCCGGCGCTCTCGACGGTCTTGCCGTCCACCTTGCGCAGGAGGTTCTGCCGGAACGCGGCGAGCACTTCGTTGCGCTCGGCAATTCCCTTGCGCTGCTCGATCCAAAGCAGGGAGGAATAAGTGGCCAGCCCTTCCATGATCCAAGCATCGCGATCCATCCGAGATGTCACCACGTTGCCCCACCACTGATGGGCGATCTCGTGCGGCCGCATGAGGTCCGCAAAGAACCGCTGCGCACTCCCGGAGAGGTCCCGCAGGGGCCTATCGCCTCTCTCGAAGTAGCTCAGGGTAGAGGCGTAAACCAAGCCCGGGAAGCCTTGGCCGAAGCCACCCGGCACGGGCGACACCACTGTCACCGGCATCGCTGGCTCGCCGAAGCGCGCGAGGAAGTAGCGGAACGCGTCGGCGCTCTCATCGGCGATCCGATCAATATCTTCGGAGGGATCGGCCGCGGGCGGCTGCGGCAGGACCACCACCGGCGGCGCAGCCTGCCTGCGGCGGCGCCCGGGCAGCACGGGCGCCGGGGCAGTGGGGTTTTAAAAAAAGTACGGGGGGCGCCCAAGAGGGGGTGTTATATAGGGGGGGGGCGGAGAGATTAAAAAAA
>VXRL01000058.1:0-18610 GCA_009838515.1 Terriglobia bacterium
GCGGGAGGGTAGTCGAAGAACGCGTTCCATCCCTTCGACCGCACGCCAGTGTCGACGCGATAAAACGGACGCGCCTCGCGCAGCACGTGCATGTCGCCGCTGCCCACCGATTCCAAGAGTGGCTCCGAAGGATCGCGATTGAAACTCGCTTGCCAAGTGTCGCCCGAGGAGTCCTGCCAAGTCACGACCAAGAGTTCGTCGCTTACCTCGGCCGAAACCGGGCCGTCTCGGTAGTCGTCCAGGTCGACCGGAACCGCGGTCTCGGCGATTCCTAGGACCGCGGCGGAAAACAATGCAAACAGCCCCAACAAGGTCGGCATGGCGGTCATCATACCCAACGCGCCGACCGCGAGACACTAGGCCGGCTTTCGGGTGCGCGGGAGCCATCACGTCCAAACGGTGAACAATCGGCACCAACAGCCCAAAGCGCGCTTGGGATCGTTCCGCGGGTTGGCGACGAGGTCCTTGGACAGCCACCTGCGCTGGTTTCAGCAAGTCGGATTGGCGCGCGAAGCGTCCCCCGTAGCTGCTTCGTGGCCTCCATGACACCTAGCCGCATACGTTTCGCCAATTGCGCTAAGAAATTGAACGAACGACACGCCAGCCTGCCACTACAGCTCGTGAGTTGCCGGGCCGACTGGTTGTTATACTGGGGCGGCACTGCTTCCAAGAGACGGTGTTACATGCGCTCGATTGGTCCCCGACGGCTTGTCCGCCTTGTCGTAACCCTGCTTGCCGCCTATACTGCGGGGACAGTTCCGGCAGCGGGCGGGGATTTCTACATCGGGGCTGCGGCCTCGGCCAACCGCCTGAACGTGCTTTATGAAAAAGTCGTCGACAATTCGAATCCGCAGAACACTTCGCTGAACCAGGGCCTCCGAGTCAGCGACGAGGCGTCCGCTGCCAAGCTGGGGTACAGCTACGGATTCTTGGCAGGATACAAGGTTCCGCTGAGCATATCCGGCATTTACGTAGCCTTGGAAGCCGAGATGCTCCGCCACGGCGGCATCGCCGCCGGACGTCTTGCCGGCACGGGGACCTCAGAAACCAGAAACCAGCTTGGTGAGGTCTGGGCTGAGGACTGGACGTTCCAGCACGACCGGACCTTCGGCCTCACAGGTCGGTTGGGTGTCGGACTTCCTCTCATCGGCACTTGGTTCGGACCGAGCGTGTACGGGCTTGTCGGAATGCGCCGCCTCTCCGCCGACTTCAACTCAACCTACACGGGATGTTTCGAGGCCACACCCTGCACGGAACCGGACCAGTTCGGGTCGGGCTCCGACACCTTCAGCGAGAGCTTCAGCGGGTTGTCGATCGGTGGCGGCATAGAACAGAAAATCGGAGCTTTCTCGCTTCGCGGCGAGGTGCGGTTCACCGACTATTCCGAGGGCGGGAGAGTGATTCCATTCGATGACGTCTTCGTCTCGGTGCCACTCGACTTGACACCCGATTCGGTCAGCGTTGGGGCCATCCTGGTTTGGTACTTCTGACCGCCAAGACCCCCGCTCTCACCGAACACACGATCCTGCAACGGCACGAGTTCGCCCGTTCGCATCTCGCGCGCCTCGACAATCCCACCCCCGCTTCTGCGCTTCGACTGAGGTGAGGTGCCGGAGAAGGGAGCCCCTCGTGCCCTATGCGCTGTTTCCGGGAACCGGGCGGCGCGCGTTCGGCCGCTCCGCGCCCTCTTGAATGCGGTGTCGGGCAGCGCCAATTGCTGTGTGGACTTCGTCACGAGACGCGCAGCGAGCCAACAGCGCCCAGAACAGCGGTGATTTCGGGCTCCGACAATATATACCGGCCAATAGCCCCTTGTCCGATACCGCGTCAGTAAAGTACACTGCTAGCGGCGGAGAACAGTAAGCATGTTTCGCGTTGCGCTCGTAGTTTCGGTGATCGTAGCCTGCACGGGGCTCTCAACGCCGGTCGCGGCCGAGGCCGCCGCCCCGACCTACGCGAAGGAAATCGCGCCAATCTTCGAGCAGCGCTGCGTCCAATGCCATGGCGACAAGCAGCAGCTGTCGGGCTTGCGAGTCGATAGCAGGGAGGCGCTGCTGCAGGGCGGATCGAGGGGCCCGTCCCTGGAGCCCGGGAATGCTGCCGCGAGCCTGCTCTACCACCACGTGTCGGGCACCGCCGAGCCGCGCATGCCCTTTGGCAGCACTCTCGACAGCAACGAAATCGCCGCCTTGAAGCGCTGGATTGATGCCGGCGCCCCATGGGAAGCCGCCACGGAAGCAGCCGCGGAGGACAAGGTCTGGTGGGCCTTCAAGAACCCCGAGCGGCACGATCCGCCCGCAGGCGAGGCACACCCGATCGATGCATTCCTCTCCGCCCGCCAGAGCGAAGAGGGCGTCGCGCGCGCGCCACGCGCCGACCCGCGGACGCTGGTGAGGCGGGCCTATCTCGATCTGGTCGGATTGCTGCCGCCGCCCGCCGTAGTGTCCGCGTTCGAACAGGATCCGTCGAAGGAAGCCTTTGGGCGGTTGGTGGACGAACTGCTGGACTCGCCCCGGTACGGCGAACGCTGGGGGCGGCACTGGCTGGATGCGGTGCGCTATGCGGACTCTTCCGGCTATGAGCACGACTACGATCAGCCGCATGCCTGGCGCTACCGCGACTACGTGATCCGGGCCTTCAACGACGACAAGCCCTACGATCGCTTCGTTCAAGAGCAACTCGCCGGCGATGAGGTCGAAGACCCGAGCCACGATGCTCTGATCGCGACCGGAATGCTGCGGATCGGGCCGCGCGTGCTCTTCCGCGAGAAGGACAATCCCCAGTACCGCTACAACTACCTCGACGACATTATCGCGACAACCGGGCGGGTGTTCCTTGGCCTAACGGTGGACTGCGCGCGCTGTCACGACCACAAGTTCGACGCCATTTCGCAGATGGACTACTACCGCACCATGGCGGTGTTCTTCCCATACGTGCGCTACGAGTTCCCGCTCGCCGACCCGGAGACCGTCAAGCGCCACGAGGCGGCAAGCGAGAAGATCGAGGCTCAGATCGAGCCGCTCAAGAGCCGGATCGCGAAACTGCAAGCCCCCTACAAGAAGCTAGCGGGCGAGAAGGCGCTAGAGGCTTATCCCGAGGAAATCCAGATCGCGGTGCGAACGCCGGAAGACCAACGGACGGAGGGCCAGCAGCTGCTCGCCGCCCAAGTGCAGTCGGTGGGGATAAGCGGCTACGAGGAACTGGTCTCGGAATCCGATGCCGAGCTGATCGCGGATCTCAAGGCCCAGGTCGGCAAACTCGAAGAACAACTGCCGGCCCCCCTGCCCATGGCGATGGGCGTCCGAGACGGTGACTACAGGTTTGCTCCTGACGGCTTGGGTGACGAGCCGCAGCCGGGCAAGGGCGACCGACAGGACTTCAGCGGCATCGAAGGCACCTGGCTGCCTGTCAGCGGCTACAAGCCGCCCCAAGCCCGCTTCATGCCCAACGCCGATTACCGGACCTTGGGAGATGTGGTCGAGCCCGGCGTGATCGAGGCGTTGGCAGGCAAGGGGGCGTTCGATCCCGCCTCGCCCCAGCACCGGATCTCCACCGGGCGCCGCCTTGCACTGGCGCGCTGGATCACCTCGCCAGACAATCCCCTGTCCGCGCGGGTGATGGCCAATCGCATCTGGATGCATCATTTTGGCGAGGGCATCGTGCGCACGGCCAGCAACTTCGGCAGCATGGGCACCCATCCCACCCATCCGAAGCTCTTGGATTGGCTCGCGACCGAGTTCGTGAACAGAGGCTGGAGCATCAAGGCGATGCACCGTCTCATCATGAGCTCGGACAGCTACCAGATGGCTTCGGCGCACAGTGATCCCGCCGCGGCCAAGGCGGACCCAGACAACGCCCTGCTGTGGCGCTACCGGCAACGCCGGCTCGAGGGCGAGGTCATCCGCGACATCATCCTGGATGTGTCCGGCAACCTCAATCTCCAGGCCGGGGGCCCAGGCTTCTTTCCCCCGATTCCCGAAGAGGTGCGCGAATCGTTTCCGAAAGGCAAGTGGGACATGAGCGATCCCGGGCCCGCCAATTGGCGCCGGAGCGTCTACGCCTATGCGAAGCGCGGCCTGCGCTATCCGCTGTTCGAGGTCTTCGACCAGCCCAACATGAACGTCACCTGCGAGCGGCGCACCACGACCACGGTGCCGACTCAGGCTTTGACACTGCTCAACAACGAGTTCGCGCTGCGCCAGGCAAGCGCCTACGCAAAGCGCGTCGCGGGCCTGGCCGACAGTGACGAGGGGCGCGTGCGCGCCGCCTACGCCATCGCGCTCAGCCGCGAGCCGACGCAGAGCGAGATGGACGTGAATCTGGAATTCCTGCAGCGTCAGCGGGAGTACCACCAGGGCGACGCCCTCAAGGCATTGACCGACCTGTGTGACGTGATCCTGAACCTGAACGAGTTTCTCTATGTCAGCTAACGAACGCTTCGTTTCACGCCGCGACTTCCTGTTCCGCGCCGGGGAGGGCATCAGCGGCATTGCGCTGGCTCACATGCTCCAGCAGGAAGGCCTGCTGGCGGCCGAGACTGCCTGCGACGCGCAAGGCATCGCATCGCCGACCGCGCCGCGCGAGCCACACTTCAAGCCGCGCGCCAAGGCGGTCATCTCTCTGTTCATGAGCGGCGGCGTCAGCCACGTGGACACGTTCGACCACAAGCCGATGCTCGAAAAGCACCACGGCCAGCCCCTGACAGGCAAGGGCCGGGTGCGGGTGCGGCAGGGCTACCCCGGCCCGCTCATGCGCAGCCCGTTCAAGTTCCAGCCCTACGGCGAGTGCGGCAAGCTCGTCTCCGAGCTCTTCCCGCACATGGGCGCAATGGTGGACGATCTGGCATTCGTTCACTCATGCAAAGGGCGCTCGAACGACCACGTCCTGGCGCATTACGAATGGAACACCGGTTCGGTCCTGATGGGCCATCCCAGCGTGGGCAGCTGGGTGACCTACGGACTTGGCTCTGAGAACCAGAGCTTGCCGGGCTTCGTGGTGGTCTACGACCATCGCGGAGGACCGTTCTCCGGCCCCTCCAACTGGAGCAGCGGCTACCTGCCGGCGACCTACCAAGGGACCGTCTTCCGCTCGCAGGGCGACCCTATCCTCGACCTGCAGCCGCCCAGCGAGCTGCTCTCCCACAAGCAGCAGCGTGCGCGCCTAGACCACTTGGCAACGCTGAACGAGGAGCACGCCAAACAGCATCCGGGATCGACAGAGCTGGCGGCACGGATCGCCTCATACGAGCTGGCCTACCGGATGCAGGGCTGCGCTCCGGAAGCGGTCGACGTCTCCCAAGAATCCGAGCAGACGAAAGCCCTGTACGGGATGGACGATCCGGTTACCGAGCCGTTCGGGCGGCAATGCCTGCTGGCGCGGCGGCTGGTCGAGCGCGGAGTGCGCTTCGTGCAGCTCTACAGCGGCGCTCTGCGGCAGCAGAACATCGACACGTGGGACGCGCACAGCAATCTGATCGAGAACCACACCCTGCACGCGGGCGAGGTCGACAAGCCCATCGCGGGACTGTTGAAGGATCTCAAGCGGACCGGGCTGCTCGATGACACGCTAGTGGTCTGGCACTCCGAGTTCGGGCGCATGCCCATCTCCCAGCGCGGGCTGGGCCGCGACCACAACCCGCACGCGATGACCGCCTGGATGGCTGGCGCTGGCATTCGGGGCGGCCAGTCGATCGGTGCCACGGACGAGTTCGGCTACAAGGCCGAGGAGCAGGTGATGTCCTACCACGACATCCACGCGACCATGCTGCACATGCTGGGAATGGACCACAAGCGGCTGACCTACTTCTTCAACGGCCGACACATGCGCCTGACTGACGTGCATGGCGAAGTGATCCCGCAGCTGTTGAGCTAGCGTACCGATCCAATTGATCGAGAATCGGCGGGAATCGTGTCCGGCACCCCTGCCAGGGTTCGAAGTCTTTCGCGCTCCAGAGCTGAGATACACGCACAGCACCTGTAGACACAGATCGGGCGGGAACCGCTAGCTCGCTAGCGCCCTACGTGTTGAGAGGGTAAGCACGCTTTCATGCGGCGCTAACGAAGCAGACTGTATGCGTATCTGCCTTTCGACTTTCTTGTTGTGAGCCAGGGGACATCCCCAATAATCGAACCAGTCGTGCCCCCAATGATCCAAGTCGTTGCAGGCTCTCCAAAGCCTCGCTACACTCACAGACATGAGATTCCTGATCGTCGCAGCCATCGGCGTCCTGTTAGCCGGACCTCTCACCGCAGGAGTCATCCCGATCAATTCAACTGTTTTTGTGCCGATCAAGCCCGATGCACTTGGGTACGTTCGCGCGTCAATAGTCCCAGAAGGCGTGCCGGTTCAATTGGTCGCTGATCCCGACAAGGCGGAATACACGCTTGTTGGCGGCTTTGAAGAAGATTCCGATGGAGTAGGTGGCCGCGGCTGGCTAGAGTTGATCTCGTCAACCGGAACGGTTGTTTGGGCGGACAGCGCGGTCGGACGTACAGGAGGCAATATAAGCAGGTCAAGAACGCTGGTAAAGCGTCTCAAGAAGGCGATCCTTAAACGGTAGGCCGACCGCGAGACGCGCCCATGGCTCAGCATTCAGGCGGCTTCAATCGCCACCGGCTGGCAGCGCCAGTCGCGCCTGTCGAATCCGATCACCGAGGTCGAGCCGCCCAAGGCTCACACCGCTGGATTGTTGACCAGCTTGGCCTGCTCTAGGATGATCGCTTCGCCCTAGCACCACTCCCGCGATACAAGAGAGCTGAGGCCAGGCGGACGCCATGACCTCCATACCTCGCCCCTCTGTCGTGGGCGGTTTCGAGAGTGACTCCCGACGACTTGCAGCCGCAAGGGCCTCAGCAAGCGGCCCTTGACCCATCGTGCCTCGCCCGAACCGACCAGCCGCTTGACCGAGGCCTTGATCGTGCATCTCAAGTCTGCGAAGTGCCCATTCGTCCCGCTCAGAAGTGTGCCATTCTCGATGCCCATCGACACACGGTGTACTCACTGCTCGGGAGTCCAGCGTCTGCGCGGCATTCATGAGTCGAGGCTGGTGGTGCGATTCCGAGATGATGCCACACCTCATGCCGATTCGGCATGAGGTGTGGACCGTTCTTGAGCGCACTCACTGCCACCGTACCAGCCGAGTTCGAAAATCGTGCGGTATGATGTTCGAGTGCCTAGCGACAATCAGGACAGAGCAAAGCGAATGGCAACCAGCGCCGGGACTGCTGTGTTAGGCGGTGGGGCCGCTTCTACGGTTGGTGGCGCAGGGCTCGCCATTGCGGGAACTGCTATCGCTATCCCGGCCGTGGTCGTGACCGGGGTAGGCGCATTGGTCGGTGGTGCAGTTGGATACGGACTTTTCAAGGCATTCCGGAAGCTCCGTCCAGCCCAGAGTCCCCCGTCAAGAACGGAACCCTAGCCCCCCTGTCTGGATATGCGGTCCGTGATGACTGGTCCGCCAGTGGTGGTTTCCGCTAATTCAGTGTATTGGCTCGTCGAGTCGCAGGTCATCCGGCGGGATCGGTTTAACCCTCGAGCGTGCCTTCTCCGTTTCTAGCATTTCGTTGGGAGTAGTCCGCGGCAGGCGATCAAGAGACGACAGAGCACGCACCACGCACACGTGCCGATGCGATAGGCTGACAGCGTGAGAGTGCAGCGGGCTGGGCTGATCCTAAAAGCTGTGTTGCGGCTCTACGCGTGGGGCCAGTCGTGCGTAGAAAGTTCCGGCCCATCACGCGACAAGGTTTGTGGAGGCCTGTCGGGGGGCTTCCTCAAGGATCGCGCCCGCAAACTCGGGGCGGAAATGCTCGGTCCCGCCCCAGACCGCGACGGAGGACTCCCTGCCTAAGGTCCGAGACGCAATTCGCCGGATCCGGCAAGACGGCTGGTCGCTGGTTCGCACCAAGGGGAGCCATCGTCAATACCGGCACTCCGACAAACCGGGCACCGTGACAATTGCCGGTAAACTGGGCGACGACCTGACGAAAGGCACTTGGTCCAGCATCATGAAGCAAGCCGGAGTGAAATAGGAGTGACCGGAACAATGCGTTACACGATCGTCATCGAGAAATCGCCACGGAACTACGCAGCCTACGTTCCCGACCTGCCGGGGTGCGTCGCCACCGGCGCTTCCGAGGCGGAGGTGATCGATGAGATCCGCGAGGCGATCCAGTTCCACATTGAGAGCTTGCGTGAACACGATGAGGCAGTGCCGAAACCACGCTGCACAGCGGCTGTCGTCGATGTGCTCGCTGCCGCCGGGTGATCGACCGGTCTGGACTCCGGGAATAGAATCCTCCGGCCTCCCCTGACGAACGCCTAGGGGCTTCCTGACTCTTGGCAATTTCGAGGAACCTGAGTCAACCGAACGTGCGTTCTCAGGCAATATCCAGCTCGGAGCACCCTCGACCCAGCGGTGGTCCAGAGATCGGGCTCGTCCTTATCGGTCCTCTCCTCGAAGCCCATTATCAAGGCACATGAGCCATCGGCCAATCGGTGCCCCGAGCCCGCGTGAATCGAATCACCGGATAGCGGCGAGCCCGCGTCGGACGACCCGAGAGTTCGATTCAGAGCCCGGCCGCGGCCGCGATCGCGGCCCTAGCTTGATCGACGATGGCGCGAACCACGTCTCCGGCCGGTTCGACTGCGCCAATGACTCCTACGCTCTGCCCGGCCGGCAGCACGCCACGCTCGGCGTCGCCCTCAAGCCGTCCCCTCGTAGACGCCGGATTGCCGACTTCCAGCGCCTGGCGAGGATAGGGTTTGATCTCGCTCTCCCGCTCGGCCCAATAGTCCGTGAAATCGTTGCGAATCATGCGGCACGGCTTGCCGCTGTGGGCCCGGGTCACGACCGTCCCGGACGAACCAGTGTCGACGATCTTCGCCTTGTAGTTGCGGTGGGCTCCCGCCTCCTCGGTCGCGATGAAGCGCGTCCCGAGCCAGACGCCTTGGGCCCCCCACATCAGAGCAGCGGCCAAACCGGGACCGTCGGCCAATCCTCCGGCCGCAATCACGGGCACGTCCACCGCGGCCACGACGGACGGAACTAGGGCAGCCGTGCCAACCTCCCCTACGTGCCCGCCACCGTCCCGACCGGAAGCGATCACCGCATCCACCCCGTCGCTGACGGCCTTCACCGCGTGCCGCTCGGCCCCGATGACGGACATGACATAGATCCCGCGCTCGTGAGCCTCCGGGACCGTTCCCTTCGGGCTTCCCAGGCCCGAAATCAGGACGGGGACCCGCTCTTCCAGGGTCACCCCGATCAAGCCCTGAACGTTGTCGGTATAGGATGCGACCGAGCTCCCCTTGGCGCGAACCGTCGCAAACAGGATGTCCACCCCAAACGGCTTGTTGGTGACGCTGCGGACAGCGCGAACCTGCTCCCTGAGCTCGTTCGGGCGCATGCTGAGGCCAGTGCCGATCACACCCAGGCCGCCCGCTTCCGAGACCGCCGCGGCGAGTTCGGCCTGCGCGATCATCCCCATCCCGGCCTGTAAGACGGGGTAGTCAATGCCGATAGCGTCACAGATCGGTGTGCGCATCGGGTCGGGATAGCTGCTAGACATGGTTGTGCTCGGACTCAGAACGTAAAGGCGTGCGGGAGAACATAGGAAACGTGATCCGGAGCGATCAGCCGCCTGCTGCGGAACAGCCCTTGGTCAACCCTCCGCGAATCCCGACTCTTGGCTGTAGGACGCTTCCACGTTAGTGGTGAGCCCACCGCGCGCTGCGAAATCTCCCTCTACAGCGGCCCACGCGGGACTGGCGGCCTTGACCACGTCCTCCAAGACCCTGTTGACGATATTCTCCTGAAAAATGCCGAGGCTGCGGTACTCCTGCAGGTAGAGCTTGAACGACTTCAGCTCGATACACCGATCTGCCGGCTGGTACCTCAGATGCAGCGTCCCGAAGTCCGGCAGGCCCGTCTTGGGGCAGACCGATGTAAATTCCGGGCAGGAAATCTCGATGGTGTACTCCCTGCCCTTGTACTGGTTCGCCCAGGACTCGATCGCCGGAAGGTCCGCGTCCATCCCGGCTGCGGCGTGCTCGTCGGTGTAGCCAGTCACAGCCTCTCGCTTAGGACAGGAGCGCGGCTCAGTCCTCGTCTTGCTGCGCCGCGAGCCGGTTGACGACCGAGAGGTCTTCCAACGTGGTGATGTCGCCGCTGACCTTGTGGGTTGTCACGATCTCGCGCAGCAGGCGCCGCATGATCTTGCCTGAACGGGTCTTGGGCAGGGCATCGCTAAAGCGGATCTGCTTCGGCCGCGCGAACTTGCCGATCTGCTGAGCGACCCATTCCCTGAGCTCGGCAGCCAGCTCGTCGGTAGGATCGTTCCCCTGGATCGGGGTGACGAAGGCGATCACCGCTTGGCCCGTCAACTCGTCGGGCATGCCGACCACGGCTGCCTCGGCCACGGCTGCGTGACGCACCAGCGTCGATTCCAGCTCGGCGGTGGACAGGCGGTGCCCACTGACGTTCATCACATCGTCTACGCGCCCAAGCACCCAGAAATACCCGTCCTCGTCCTTGCGAGCCGCGTCCCCCACGAAATAGAGTCCGGAAATCTGGCTCCAATACGTCTCGCGAAAGCGCTCGGGATCCCCCCAGAGCGTGCGAAACATCGAGGGCCACGGCTTGCGGACCACCAAGTAGCCCTCTCCTCCCGGCTCCACCGAGTTGCCTTCGAGGTCCACCACGTCCGCGACGATTCCAGGCAGCGGGAATGTCCCCGATCCGGGCTTGAGAGCAGTCACCCCCGGCAGCGGCGAGATCATGATCGATCCCGTCTCGGTCTGCCACCAAGTGTCCACGATCGGGCAGCGCCCCCCGCCGATCACGCTGTGGTACCACTCCCATGCCGAGGGGTTGATTGGTTCGCCCACCGAGCCCAGCAGGCGCAGGCTGGACAGGTCGTGGCGCTCGGGATATTCGGTTCCGAACTTGATGAATGCCCGGATCGCCGTGGGCGACGTGTAAAAGACGTTCACCTTGTACTTGTCCACCAAGCTCCAGAATCGATCCGGCTCGGGGAAATCGGGCGCTCCCTCGTACATCACGGTGGTCGTGCCGACCAGCAGCGGGCCGTAGACGATGTAGCTGTGGCCGGTCACCCAGCCCACATCCGCCGCGCACCAGTAGGTGTCTTCGTCCCTGATGTCGAACACCCAGCGCATCGCCATCGAGACCTGCAACTGGTACCCCCCGGTGGAGTGCACGATCCCCTTCGGCTTTCCCGTCGTGCCGGACGTGTAGAGCACGTAGAGCGGATGCTCCGCGTCCAGTCTCTCCGCCGGGCACCCGGCGGTGACATTGGCATCGAGATCATGCCACCAGGCGTCCCGCCCGGGCGTCATTTCGATCTCGTTGCCAGTGCGGCGATATACGATCACGCTCCTGACGCCGGGGCAGTCCTCAAGCGCTTCGTCGACCGCCTGCTTGAGGGGAACGATGCTGCCTCTTCTCCAGCCGCCATCGGCGGTGACCACCAGCCCGGCGTCAAGATCGAGGATGCGCGTCTTGAGCGCCTCCGCCGAGAAGCCCGCGAACACCACGCTGTGCGTGATGCCCAAGCGGGCGCACGCCAGCATGGCCACCGGCAGCTCCGGCACCATCGGCATGTACAGAATCGCCCGGTCGCCGGCTCGAAACCCCTGTGCCTTGAGCACGGCGGCAAAGCGCTCTACCGCCTGCAACAGCTCTTGGTACGTCAGAGTGCGCTGGTCACCCGGCTCGCCCTCCCAGACGATCGCGGCACGATTCTTGCGCCAGGTTTGGCAGTGGCGATCCAAGCAGTTGTACGACATGTTTGTCGTCGCGCCGGTGAACCACTTGTAAAACGGCGCTTGTGACTCGTCCAGGACCTGGTCCCACTTGCGGAACCAGTGCAGCTCGCTCTCGGCAAGATCGGACCAAAAGGCCTCCGGATCAGCGGACGCCTTTGCGATAAGCGCTTCGTGCGACTCGCCCGGCTGCACATTGGCCCGGGCCGCGAAGCTTTCGGAGGGGTGGTAGAGATCCATCGAGATTTCTCTAGCTGATTCTGTCCGGCCCGCCCTCAAACCGAACGCGCCGGGCGGCCCGCGGAAACGCGCGTCACTGGCAGGCGCTCTGGGTCTGCGCGGATGTCACCAGCGAGTTGAAGATCGTCAGCACCTGCTTGCGGTAGCGATAGGTCCGCCGCAGCTGTTCCCGGAAGTCAGCGTCGTACTCTCGGTGACGCATCAACTTCCTGAATACCGTTGGCGGGATGTCGATCTGCTCTCGCAGTACCCCCACCGGATGCCCCCGGAGGAACAGGCCGAAGAACATCGCCGCCTCGTGATGCGGCGCTTGGAACTCGCGCTCCTTGGTGCCCGGCACTGTGCTTCTTCCGGCAGCCCGATTCGAGCCGAAAGAACTAGTATAGGGGCCGTTCCGACGCAAGCACAACTCCAGATTTCGATGCTCGGCTCCATGGGCCGATTCGGCACGGCGGTGACGTTGGAATGTGCCATTCGCCCGCCACTAGCTAGAATCTGGATGGTGTGGCTTCCGCTCGTATTGACCCTGCCGGCGGCGGGCTACGCCGCCTACGCAGTGGCCCATCCGCGCGCGCAACTTTGGGGTCCGAGCAGATGGCAGCTGGACGGTCCGCCGGACCAAATCGCCCTAACATTCGATGATGGCCCCAGTAACGAGACGCCCCGTTTCTTGGAGGCGCTCGACGAACTGGGCGTCAAGGCGACCTTTTTTGCGTGCGGCGCGAACGTGGAACGCTGCCCTAGCGTCGCGCGCGCGATCGTCGAAGCCGGCCATGCGCTCGGCAATCACACGTTCTCGCACCCCTGCCTGCCCCTGTGCTCGCGGGCACAGGTGCTCGAAGAGGTCTTCTCTACACAGGACGCCATTGGCACGGCCACGGGCCGCACGGTCAAGCTGTTCCGGCCACCGTATGGCCTGCGCTCGCCCGTCTTGGCGACCGCGCTGCCTGCCGCAGGCCTGACCTCGGTCCACTGGACGGTCATCGGCAACGATTGGAAGTGGGATGCCGGCCGCATCGCGCGCCGTGTTCTGGGCCGTGTCCGCGGACGCGGCATCGTGTGCCTGCACGACGGGCACGCAACGCGGCCCCACACGGACAGGTCGGAGAGCCTTGAAGCGCTCAAGCAGATCGTGCCGCGTCTGCGCGAGCGCGGCCATCGCTTCGTACGAGTCCCCGGCTGGGAAGCTGAGGCCTAGCAGCTAGCGGGCGGTCCAGCCGCCGTCGATCACGACATCGGTGCCGGTCAGAAAGCCTGCGGCTTCCGAGCACATGTACACGGCGAGTTGACCAATCTCCTCAACCTTGCCCCACCGTCCCACGGGAATGCTGGCGAGGAACTGGCTGTTCTTGTCAGGATCCTCGATAAGCGGCCGATTCATTTCGGTCGCGAACGGGCCGGGGCTGATGCCGTTGACCGTGATGTTGTAAGGAGCCAGCTCAAGCGCCAGCGCCCGCGTGAAGCCCAGCAGGCCGCTCTTGGTGGTCGAATAGCCGGTGCGGTTCGGCAGCGAGACGTGGGACATGATTGAAGTCATGTTGATGATCCGGCCCCAGCGCAGTCCCTTCATGCCCGGCACGAAGGTGCGCGACATTGAGAACGGACCGGTCAGATTGACCTCGAGGATCTCGTGCCATTCGTCCAGGGACATTTCCTCGATCGGCTTGCGATTGTTGATGCCAGCGTTGTTGATCAGGATGTCGCAGACGCCGAACGCTTCCTTGACCATTTGGTCCACTTCCGCGGCAGCGGTCTCATCAGTGACATCCGCCATGATGTACTCGGCTGTGCCGCCACGGGCGCGAATCCCCCGCACCACCTCGGAGAGCAGTTCCTCGTTCCGCGCCACCAAGGCCACCTTCGCCCCCGCCTCGGCAAGGGCTTCTGCCATTTCACGCCCGAGACCCTTGCTGGCCCCCGTAACCACCGCGACGTGGTTTTCTAGCGGAACGGTGCTCATGTTCAACCTTGCGCAGGAACCCCGATCAGGCTCCGAGACGCCTAGAATAGCAGGCCAACGACAGCCGGCCTTGGGCTAGAGCTCCTCGAGCGTGGCCCGGACCCGGAGCGCGGCGCCGCTATCTGCGGTGGCGACGAAGATGGTGTCGTCGCCGGCCAGCGTGCCGATGATCTCGGGCAGGTTCGCGCCGTCGACCCCTTGAGCGAGCGCATTTGCGCCGCCCGGCTCGGTGCGCAGGATGACAAGGTTCTGAGCCGTTTCGATCCTCACCAAGAACTGTCCGACGAGCTGGCGCAGGAATGCTCTGGCGGCGTCCTCGCTCTGGGTCTGTGCGGGCGCGGTATAGCCGGCAGCGGTCTTGACTACACCGAGTTGGCGCAGGTCGCGCGAGAGCGTGCCCTGGCTGGCAACGATTCCGCGCGCGGCAAGCGCTTCCGCAAGTCGCCCATGGGTGCGGAACGCCCGTGACTCGATCAGGCTGAGAATCTCTCGCTGCCGCCGGGACTTCACGTCACTCGGGCTCCCTCGCCGGCCAACATCCGCGCCAGCCCGGCCAACCTCGCCCTAGCCGCCGCCAAGGCTTCCTTCACCCGATCGGTAGCCGTGCCGCCCGGCACTTGGTGGTTCTCCAAGGCGTTGCCGGGAACGAGGGCCGTCAGGACCGACTCGTCAAGTTCGGGTGCGAACTCGCGCAGCTCGTCCAAAGTCCACTCCGCTGGCCGCTTGCCCTGCTGGACGCTGGCAAGCACGATGCTACCCACAATCTGATGCGCTCGATGAAACGCAATGCCCCTGCGAGCCAGGATCTCCGCCAAGGCCGTGGCCGAGACCCAACCGTCCTCCGCGGCCTGCTCCATTGCTGAACGCTTCAACTCGGCGCTGTCGACACACAGCGCCAGGATCGCCAGCGAGTCCGTCACCTGAGCCGCGCTGTCGAAGACACCCTCCTTGTCCTCCTGCAGGTCCCGGTTGTACGCCAGCGGCAACCCCTTCAAGGTCATCATCAGTGCCTGCAAGCTTCCGCAAACGCGCCCCGCCTTTCCGCGCAACAGCTCGAGCGCGTCTGGATTGCGCTTCTGGGGCATTAAGCTCGAACCGGTCGTGACCTCGTCGCCCATTTCGAGAAACCCGAACTCCTCGCTGCTGTAGAGGATCCAATCCTCCGCCAGCCGGCTGGCATGCAGCATCGCGACCGAGCCGGCGTACAGGAAGTCGAGCGCGAAGTCACGGTCCGACACTGCGTCCAAGCTGTTGGACGAGATCGCGGCGAATCCCAGATCGGCGGCCATCACCCCTCGATCGAACGCAAACCCGCTGCCTGCGAGCGCACCGCTGCCGAGCGGCAGCACGTCGGTGCGCTGGTAAGCCTGCTGCATGCGCTGCCAGTCGCGCAGGAACATCTCGAAGTATGCCAACAGGTAGTGTGCGAAGAGCACGGCCTGGGCGCGCCGGAGATGCGTGTAGCCGGGCAGCAGCGCGTCGGACTCCCGCTCGGCCAGCCGCAGCAGGGAGTTCATCAGCGCTTCCAACTGCGCTTGCACGCGCCGAATCGCAGCCTTCATCCACAGGCGGAAATCCGTCGCGACCTGCTCGTTGCGGCTGCGGCCGGTGTGGATCTTCTCCGCCAGCTCCCCTACCGCCTCTCCGAGCTTGCGGATGACGAAGGTGTGGATGTCCTCGTCGTCGGCGTCGAAATAGCCCGGCGCGCCAGCCTCCGCCAGCATGCCGTCGAAGGCCGCATTGATCTTGTCCCGCTCCGCCGCGGTCAGGATGCCGACTCCGCAGAGGGCGTTCGCGAATGCCTTCGAGCCGACCACGTCAGCCTCGAACAGCTTCCGGTCGAAGTCCAGCGAGCCCGAGTAGCGCTCGAAGAGTTCCGCCGGGCCGGTCTCGAACCGGCCTCCCCAGAGTTTCATGCGGAACCGCCCTTCGCTTCCCGGAGGCCGCCTTGGACCGCGGCATGCACCCGGATCGGCAGGCCTGTGAGGTTGATGAAACCCTCGGCATCGCGCTGGTCATACTCGCTGCCCATGGTGAAACTCGCGATCTCGGGAGCGTAGAGCGAGTACGGCGAGGTGCGGCTGAGCGGGGCGATGCGCCCCTGGCAGAGGCTGACTGCGACCCTTCCTGTGACGTGCCGCTGCGTGACGTCCACGAATCCGTCCATGGCCTCGCGCAGCGGGGTGAACCACTTGCCGTCGTAGACCAGCTCGGCGTAGTCGATTGCCAGCTTCTGCTTGTAGTGCTGGGTGGCGCGATCCAGCGTCAGCGCTTCCAGCTCGGCGTGCGCAGCCATCAAGATGGTTCCTCCCGGCGTTTCGTAGCAGCCGCGCGACTTCATGCCAACGAAGCGGTTCTCGACCAAGTCGATGCGGCCGATGCCGTGCTCGCGGCCCAGAGCGTTGAGCGCCTCCACGATGCTTGCGGGACTGATGCGGTTGCCGTCCAAGCCGACCGGCGTGCCGGCTTCGAACTCGATGCTGACCTCGGCGCCGCCCGCCGGAGCGCTCGCCGGATCTGCGGTCAGCGTCCACACGGCCGGCCCGGGCTCGTTCGCCGGATCTTCAAGCTCTGCGCCTTCGTGGGAGATGTGCCACAGGTTCGCGTCGCGGCTATAGATTTTCTCCTTGCTCTGCTGGATCGGCACTTGGTGGCGCTTGGCGTAGTCGACGGCGTCTTCGCGGGAAACGATGTCCCATTCGCGCCAAGGAGCAATCACGGGCAAGTGCGGAGCCAGGGCCTTGTACGTCAGCTCGAAGCGCACCTGATCGTTGCCCTTGCCCGTCGCGCCGTGCGCCAGTGCGTCGCAACCTGACTTCAGCGCCACCTCGACCTGCAGCTTGGCAAGCAAGGGACGGGCGATTGACGTGCCCAGCAGGTACTTGCGCTCGTACACCGCACCTGAGCGGACCATGGGCCAGACGTACTCCCGTACGAACTCCTCGCGCAGATCCTCGACGTACACCTCGCAGGCACCGCTGGCGAGCGCCTTTTCTTCGAGGCCCGCGAGCTCGTCCCCACCCTGTCCGACGTCGCCGCAGACGGCCACAACTTCAGAGCCGTAGTTCTCCCTCAGCCAAGGAATGATGATTGAGGTGTCGAGCCCGCCTGAATAGGCGAGGGCCACCTTCTTAGGATGCCTGGCCATGGTTGTCCTCCATCATCTTGATCAGAATCGCCTTGTGGGCGTGCAGCCGGTTCTCGGCTTGGTCGAAAACGACCGACTGGGGTGATTCGATGACTGCATTGGTCACCTCCGCGCCGCGCTGCGCCGGGAGGCAATGCATGAATACCGCGCGCTTCTCTGCCAGCCGCATCACCGCGCTGTCGACCTTGTAGTCGGCGAAGGCGATCCTGCGCTGCTGCGTCTCGGCCTCCCAGCCCATGCTGGTCCACACATCGGTATACACTGCCGCCGCTCCCTGCACTGCTTGGCGGATGTCTTCCCCCACTTCGACCGTACAACCGTTCCGCTCGGCCACTTGCCTCGCCTTGACAAGATCGTCCGGGCGCGGCCCATAGGCCGCCGGGCCGCAAATCGAAACTGACACGCCAAGTTGCGGGCCACAGTGCAACAACGAGTGCGCGACGTTGTTGGCATCTCCCACATAGGCCAGCTTAAGCCCGTCAAAAGAGCCGAAGCGCTCCAGCAGCGTCAGGTAGTCCGCCAGCGCCTGGCACGGGTGAAACGACTCGCTCAGGGCGTTGATCACCGGAACGCTGGACCACTTGGCTAGCAGTTCGAGGGTCTTCTGCGAGAACGTGCGCGCCACGATCGCGTCGAACCACCGGTCCAAGTTGCGCGAGATGTCGGGCGCGGGCTCGCGCTGGCCGATGCGGCCGTCACGGTGGTCTTGGAACACAGCGAAGCCTCCCAGCTGCGCCGCGGCAAGCTCGAAGGTCATTCGAGTGCGCAACGACGGCTTCTCGAACAGCATCACGATCGAGCGGTCCTGTAGCACCCGCCGGAACCGACCGCGGTCAGCCTTGACACTCGCGGCGAGGTCCAAGACCTCGCGCAGCTCGTCGGCCGAGAGATCAGCGTCGCTTAGGAAGTGACGGACCGGCGCCCGCTGCTGCCGTGCCGTCGCTTCTGAATGAATATTCATAATAATGCATAATTACACATTTCAAGGCGGCTGTCAAGCGAGCCTCGCTCTGCCTGGCGGCAGGGCTGGAGTTCTCGCTCTGGCCGGGCCGGCGCTCCGCTGCCGGGCGAGTTCGCTCTAGCGGCCGCCCACCTCGAGCCTGCGCAGGGTCTCGTCGATCTGCGCAACCAGCTCGGCTTGTGACAACCTTGCCGCTTGTTCGCGGGCTTCGCGAAACCTGGCCATGGCGGCGTCTCGCTCGCCCGAAGCCAGCAGGGCGGCAGCCAGCGAGAAGAGATAGGTCGGAGTGCGGTCGGACTGCTCCTTGATCGCTTGGCGGAAGGCCTGCACGGCCTTGGCAGCATTGAACTCGCGCATCGACAGCAGGCCCAGCTTGTAGTGCGAGAGCGCGTGGTCCGGACGGCTGGCCAGCGCCCGCTCGTAGCCGGCGCCCGCCGCCCCCCCGCGGCCCGCGTCCGCCCGCCGGTGGCCGCGATTGTGATTGGGGGGCGGGTGGGGCGGGTGGGTAGGCAGTGCGCCC
>VXRL01000058.1:18620-27783 GCA_009838515.1 Terriglobia bacterium
TTATTGTCTTTCTATCATTGCCTCGCGCCCATCCCGTGGTTGTTGTTGTGTGTGGGGGGGTGGGGGGGGGGGGCCCGGCCCCGCCGCCCCCCGCCGCCCCCCCCCCGCGCCTCCCCGAAGCGGCCCTCTTCCTCCAGCATCTGCCCGAGATTGTGATTGGCGAGCGCGTGGTCCGGGTTGATCTCCAGAGCCGCATCGAAGGCCCGCCGCGCCGCTCCAGATTCGTTTTCGCCGTAGGCTACAACGCCGTAGTTGTAGTGCAGCTCAGCGCTAGCAAGACCGGCGTCCAGAGCCGAGCGATACTGCGCGCCGGCATCCTCGGATCGCTTCATCGAGCCGTACAGGATCACCAAGTTGACATGCGCTTGTGTGAGCGAGGGATCCTCTTGCAAAGCCCTCACGTGCAGGGACACGGCGTCGCCCGGGCGCCCCGCCTCCATTGCCTCCACGCCTCGCTTGAGGTACTCGGCGGCAGTGATGTGTAACCCGGCGGCGGCGCTCGCCAGCGGGTCGTCGGCAGCAGGCTCGGATTCGCGGTGGCGCGCGTACAGATCGAGATGCTCCGAGGACTTGTCCTCCTCGCCCAACTCTCGGTAAGCGAGAGCCAGAGCATAGTGCGCTTGGCCAAACGCAGGCACCAACTCTACGGCGCGGCGCAGGTGCTGGACCGCGGCTTCCAGCTGCCCGGCGGCCGCTTCCGCCTTGCCCAGGCCGTGGAGCGCACGGGCGTCGCTGGGATCGGCCGCGACGAGTTCCCGGAAGACATCGCGGCTACGATCGATCTCGTCGCCGGCAAGTAGCGCATCGGCCAAGCGCTGTCTGGCGGGACGGTACCCCTCGTCGCGGCGGATACACTCGCGGAACGCCTCCGCGGCCTCCGCTCCGCGGCCGAGGCTGGCCAATGAGATCCCGCGATAGTAGGGCCAGCGCAGCTGGCTCGGGTCAAGCTCGCCCGCCCGCTCCAGAAAGGGGACGGCTAGCTCGTGCTGCCCGTAGGCGTGCAGCAGCATGCCTGCGTTTCCGGCTGCGTTGACATCGCCGGGATTGGCCCGCAGCGCTGCAAGTTGGGGGCCGAGCTGGTTCGCCAGGTTGGGTCCGAGGTTGTCCGGCGCGATCTCGGGAATCGGTTCCAAGTCCGGGCCGGAGCAAGCCGTCCAGGCGCACAGACAGGCAACCAGCCACGGGCGCCCCTTCATCGAAGCCATTCTAGCGACCGCTGCCAGCCTCGGCAGATCCTGTCGCACCCGGCGTCGCGCATGGGCCCCGTGTCACTGCAGCCCGAATTCGAGGCCTGATGAACACCAAGTGTGCCACTCTGGAACCGATGCGCCTGGACCCCGAGCCCGAGGACGTCGGAACCCGGCTTGACCGCTTCCTCTGCGGCCGGATCGAGGGCGCAACCCGCTCGCTGGCGTTGCAGTGGATTCGCTCTGGCACCGTGCGTGTCGACGGAAGCGTCGAATCCAAGGCATCGCGCAAGGTCCGTCTCGGCGAAGCGATCGAGGTCGAGCCGACCGAGCGACCTCCGCTGCGGGCCGAGCCCGAAGCGATCGACCTTGATGTCCTCTACGAAGATGGCGACCTGGCGGTCATCAACAAGCCCTCGGGGATGACAGTCCATGCCGGTGCCGGTGCCGCCTCCGGCACCTTGGTCAACGCACTGCTGTACCGCATGGCATCGCTTTCGGGCGCTTCAGGACAGCTCCGCCCCGGTATCGTTCACCGACTGGACCGGTTCACGTCCGGGGCGATGGTAGTGGCCAAGAACGACCGCTCGCACCAGCGGCTGCAGGAACAGTTCCAGCAACGCAACGTTCTCAAACTCTACTGGGCCGCAGTCGAGCGCCAGATGCCCGAAGATCCGCACGACGATCCCAAGTTGCTGCGCCACGGCCACCCGGTCAAGCAGGACGGCGCCTGGTGGCTGCGCGCCCAGATGCCGATTCGCAGGGACAACCACAACCGGATCAAGATGGCCGTGGCGTTGAGCGGCCGCGAGGCGCAAAGCGATGTCCGCTGCCTGCACAGCTCGGCAAAGTACTCGCTGGTCGAGGTGCGCATCCATACCGGGCGCACGCACCAGGTCCGGGTGCATCTCGCCGCGATGGGGCATCCGGTCGTGGGCGATTCGCTCTACGGCGCCCGCAAGACCCTGCCGGAGATCGGCGCGCCCGGGCGCTATTTGCTGCATTCAAGAGTCTTGGAATTCGACCATCCCGGGAGCCGCGAGCGCATGCGGCACGAGGCCCCGCTATCGACCGAATTCAGCGCCCACCTGGCCCTTCTAGGTCTATAATGCGAGCATGCTCCTGCGTTGTTCGACCCTACTAGCGGCGGTCGGATTGTTCGCCGCAGCATGGGCCCAGGAAAGCGGCACGGCCGAGTTCGAGCCGGTCTACGCAGGCCAGGAATCGGACATTATCAAGATCGATGTCGCGCGCGTGCCTCTCCTGTTCACGGTCACCGACCGCAGGAATCGCTTCATTACCGACCTCGGGAGGGAGGATTTCAAGGTCTTCGACGACGGCTGGGAACAGGAGATCCGCGAGTTCGACCGCGAGAGCGACCTGCCCCTGCGGATCGGCGTGATCCTCGACACCAGCAACTCGATCCGAGCCCGCTTCAAGTTCGAGCAGGAAGCCGCCATCGAGTTCCTGCAGGGAGTGCTCGCCGAAGAGCACGATCGGGCATTCTTGGTGAGTTTTGACACTCGCGCGGAACTGATCGTCGACTACACCAACAACATCGACGACCTCGCGGATGGCGTCCGCCGGCTGAGGGCCGGCGGCGGGACCGCGCTCTACGACGCGATCTACTACGCGTGCCGGGACAAGCTGCCCGAGGACCAGCCCAAGGAGCAGTTCCGAAGGGCGCTGGTCGTGATCGGCGACGGCGAAGACAACCGCAGCACGGTGACCCGCGAAGACGCCCTCGAGATGGCGCACAAGGCCGAAACGGTGGTGTACACCATCTCGACCAACCGCACCGGGACGGCCGAATCCGGCGACAAGACGCTGCGGCGCTTCGCGCGCGAGACGGGCGGGGTGGCGTTCCATCCGTTCCAAGCCCGCGACCTGCAGCAGTCGTTCGCCAACATCGCCAACGAGCTGCGCCACCAGTACTTCATCCTGTACTCGCCCAGCCAGTTCGTCAACGACGGCTCGTTCCACACGGTGGAAGTGCGCACCAGGCACCGCAACGCCACCGTTCGGGTCCGCCGTGGATACTACGCCCCGCTGCCGAGCGAGTCCAACTAGCCCGCAAGCCGGAATTCGATGGCCCCAGCCCAGCTTCTTGCGGCCTTGAGAAAAAAGTTCTTTTTATTGCTTGAGATTCGTTATTTTATCGCTATAATCAAATCAAATGGTTGGTCAACCAAACTGAAACAGGAGATCCTCAGTGAAACAAGCAACACAGCACAATCTTGACGCGGCGCTGCGCCAGATCGAAAAGGACCACGGCAAGGGTGCCATCCTCCGCATGGGAGAGCGCGACGCGGGCATCGCCGCTGACGTGATCCCGACCGGCGCCGTGTCCGTGGACGCCGCGCTCGGCATCGGAGGCCTGCCGAAGGGCCGCATCGTCGAGATCTACGGCCCGGAGTCCTCGGGCAAGACCACACTCGCGCTGCAGGCGGTGGCGCAAGCGCAAAAGGCCGAGGGCATGGCGGCCTTCATCGACGCCGAGCACGCGCTCGATCCGATCTACGCCGCCAAGCTCGGCGTGAATCTGGACGACCTGCTGATCTCGCAGCCCGACTCGGGTGAGCAGGCGCTGCAGATCGTGGAAGTGCTGGTGCGATCGGGTGCGATCGACATCGTGGTCGTGGATTCGGTGGCTGCACTGGTGCCGCGCGCCGAACTGCAGGGCGAGATGGGCGACAGCCATGTCGGGCTGCAGGCGCGACTGATGTCCCAAGCCCTGCGCAAGCTGACGGGCCCGCTGTCGAAGTCGAACTGCTGCATCATCTTCATCAACCAGATCCGCGAGAAGATCGGAGTGATGTTCGGCAGCCCAGAAACGACCACGGGCGGCCGGGCGCTGAAGTTCTACTCGTCAGTGCGCATCGACATCCGCCGGATCAGCGCGATCAAGGACGGCGACGCCGTGATCGGCAACCGCACCAAGATCAAGGTGGTGAAGAACAAGATGGCCCCGCCCTTCAAGCTGGCCGAGTTCGACATCATGTACGGCGAGGGCGTCTCGCGCGAAGGCGACCTGCTGGACCTGGGAGTGGACCACCGGCTGGTCCAAAAGAGCGGCTCGTGGTTCTCTTACGACGGCGAGCGCATCGGCCAGGGCCGCGAGCGCGCCAAGGAGTTTCTCAAGAAGAACCTCGACGTGCGCGACAGGCTGGAGCGGGCCGTGCGCCAGAAGCTCCACCTGCCGGTCGCCGACGAGCCGGCGGCGGCGAGTGCCAACGGCTCTCCCGCTCCCGGAGCAAGCGCGCAGGCGCACTGAACGAGCGACTGCGCGCGGGCCGAGCACCGTCCCGCGGGCGCCGTCTAGCTGAACGTCTCGCGGAACGCTGCGCACGACGCCCGGAATCCGTCTTCGAACGAGCCGCCCGAGGGACGGTACACGCTTTCGAGAGACACCGCCCCCAGATAGCCGTCGGCCTCGAGCGCGGCGGCGATCTTGGCGAAGAACGGGGCCATCTGGCCGTCGCCGTAGCGCACTTGCCGCACGGTGGCCTTCGGGATGTCCACGAGCAAGTCCTTGATATGCACGTGGCCGAGACAGCCGCGCAACGCTTGGTAGCCGTCGGGATAAGCGGGTTCGGCGCAATACAGGCTGTTGCCCGGATCCCACAGCACGCGCAGGTGCCGCGAGCCCATCTCGTCGACCAGCTTGCGGGCCAAGTGCCCGGAAGTGACCATCGCGTTGTTGCCGGTCTCGACGACCAGCGTGACACCGGCGTCCTCCGCCAACCGCACGGCGGGGGCGAGCAAGAGCTTGAGTTTGTCCCAGGCGCCTGTGGCAACGTTCCACTGCTCCGCTCCGCCAGAACCGAACAAGATCATCTCCTTGCGGAAGCTCATGATCCGGACCAGCCCGCAATCGAGCGCCTGCGCCGTTTCGATGCAGCGGCGCAAGGCGTCCATTTGACGCCCGTGCGTGCTGTCTCCCACCTCGGTCTGTCCGACCGGCAGGCCGGCGAAGACGTGCCGCGAAATGCAGGCCACCTCCATGCCGTGGCTGCGTACCAGCGCTTCGGCGCGGCCGATCTGGGCATCGCTCAGGTCCCCGACCTCCTTGTCCCACAAGTACTGCAGCTCGGCGTGGCGCAGGCCATGCTCCTGCATGACTTCGAGCGCGCGCCCGAAATCCCGGCTGATGCCGTCCGTGATCACGCCAAGCCTTGCCAACGCCGCCCCCTACCAGCCGACCTCGGTGCCGGCGATCTCTTCCAGCCACTTCGCCACGACCCAGTTGTCTCCGTCCGGATAGCGCGAAATGCCGGCCTGGAACATCTCGTAAGCCGCGCTAGTGGCGAACATCGCCGCCCCCGCTTCGCGCGCAACGCTCATCGAGATCCCGAGGTCCTTGTACATGGTGCCGATCTGGCTGCCCGTGTTCTCGAAGCTGCGATCGAGCATGTGCCGCGCACAGGTCTCGATCAGCGGGCTGCCGGCCGCGCTTGAGCGAATCACATCGAAGAGCGTCTCGCCCTTGACCCCGGACTTCGCCCCCAGCACGAAGGCCTCGAACGTTGCCGCGAAGATGCACCCGATCAGCGACTGCAGGGAAGCCTTGACGATCTGGCCCTGTCCGATCTGCTCGCCCACATGGAACGTCCGCTTAGAGATCGCGTCCAAGGCCGCGCGGTTGCGCTCGAGCACCTTGGCCGGGCCGGCGGCCATCAGGGTCAGCGCCCCCCCGTCTGCACCGGCCTTGCCGCCGCTGACTGGAGAGTCGATCAAGTCGATGCCGCGCTCAGCCAGCGGCTCTTCCAAAGCCTGCACTTCGGACGGCAGGATGGTGGCCGTGACAATGACGGTCGATCCAGGGGAGAGGCCTTCGACGGCACCTCGCTCGCCGAACAGCGCGTCTTTCGCCTGGCGGCCGTTCATGACCATCACGAAGAGCGCGTCTGATTTGGCCCCCACCTCGGCACAGCTCTGGGCGGCAACGCCACCCGCGGCTCGCAGGAGCGATCCCCGCTCGGCTAGCAGGTCGAAGCCGGTCGTAGGGAACCCGCTCCGCGCCAGATTACTGGCGATGCCAATACCCATCTGACCGAGGCCGATTACTCCGACTGGTTGCATCCTTCGCCCATTCGCGAGCGATCCCGAGAGGAACAGTCTCGTTGCTCAGCTGCTTCGCGCCGCCAGAACCCGCCGCCAACCATGCCGCGCGGAGATGGGCGGCAGCTGGACGCGAAGCTAGACTATAATATTGCTTTGCGCACACCCTCTGCGATGTCGGGTCACAGCCCGGTCCAGCTCGCTCCGTAACGCGCACTGCGCAGGCTGTATCGGGTTCCCGACCAAGATGCTGGAGTGGCGGAATTGGCAGACGCACTGGACTCAAAATCCAGCGCCCCTTACCGGGCGTGAGGGTTCGACCCCCTCCTCCAGCACCATGCCCCGAATCTCGCGCAGCGGCAAGTTCTCGCTCGGCAATCGCGGCTGGCCGGGATGGACGCGCCGGGCCGCCGTAGGAATCGCGCTCTTCACGCCGGCAGCCGCCGTCGCACAGGCCCAGAGCACCGCTCCAGCGGAGCCACGATACACACTCCGCCACAGCATCGGCGACGACATGCCGGAATGGCTGTCGCTCGGCGGCGAGTTTCGCGTCCGCGCCGAGGGCCGCAGCGGCCTGGGGTTCGCGGCTGACAGAAACGACGACTACAGCTTGTGGCGGGTGCGCATCGATATCGGCATCCAGCCGGTCGACTGGCTCAAGTTCGGGTTTCAGGGGCAAGATGCGCGGGCGCCTGGGATCCGCGACAGCGTCCCCAACATCGGCGCCTTCAGCGACGGATTCGACGTGCGCCAAGCGTACACGCAACTCGGCCGCGACGATTCGCCGGTCACGGTCACGGTCGGGCGGCAGCTGTTGGCTTACGGCGACCAGCGCCTCGTGGGGGCCCTTGACTGGGCCAACACGGCAAGGGTGTTCGATGCCGTCAAGGTCCGCATTCAAAGGCCCGGTTCCGAACTCGATATCTTTTCCGCATCGGTGGTTCAGAACGACCCCGGCCGCAGGATCAACCAATCTGCGGAAGGCAACAACCTGCATGGCTTCTATGGATCCTTCAGGAGAGTGATCCCGCACGTGATCTTGGAACCGTACGTCCTGTGGCAGACCACCCCGGCGGCCACGAACGAACTCAACATTCGCGGCGACCTAGACAGATACACGGCGGGCATGCGGGTTTGGAACGATGATCTGGGGCCGTGGGACTACGGTGGCGCGTTGGTTCGTCAGTGGGGCAATCTGGCCGGGGCCCCGATCGAGGCGTGGGGCTACTACGCCGAAGTCGGCCACACGCTCGATGCCTCGCTGTCGCCGCGCCTGTTCGCGGAATACACCTTCGGCTCGGGCGACGAGGATCCCGCCGACGGCAAGGTCGGCGGGTTCGTGGATGTGTACCCGACGGCTCACCGCTGGTACGGCTACAACGATCTCGTCGGGTGGCGCAACGTCAAGAACATCCGGCTCGGCACGGAATTGTGGCCCGGCCCCAAGGTCCGGCTGCAGTTCGACTTTCACTCCTTTTGGCTCGCCAACAGGCGCGATGCCCTCTACAACGTCGGCGGACGGCTGTCAGTGAAGGCACCCGAGGGGGGGGCAGCCGAAACGAAGATCGGTGACGAGGTCAACGCCACCGTGGCCTATGATCCGAGCAAGGTGATTGGCATAGAGGTTGTAGCGGGTCACATGTTTCCGGGCCCGTTCCTGAAAGCCAACAGCCCCGGGTACGGCAATACGTTCGTCTATCTTTCGTTCATCTACAGGTTCTGATTTCGCAGCAACGTCTCCAGACTGTAATTGCGGCAAAGTCAGCAAGTCAGAGGCTTTTGCATAATTCACATAACGGCTCCCACTTGCTGCGCGAACTGACCTTCATATTGTCGAGTCCAACAACCACCGCTGGGCGCGCCTGCTCAAAGCCCTGCTGCAACAGGCCTGCCACCAGGTCAATCGCAGCCAGAGCAAGGTCTTGAGCGCAGCCGCCTGCAAGGCCTTGCGCCAGCACTACCGCACCATCCTGACCCAGGGTGCCAAGGAATTGCCCGCGATCCCGCCACGCACCAAGGGCCGGCGCGGACGGATCGCCAAATCCGCTGCCCACAACTTGCACGAGCGGCTCGTCAAGCACGAAGAGTCCGTGCTGCGCTTCCTGCACGATCCGCATGCGAGCTTTACAAACAATGCCGGAGAGCGCGCTGAGAATGGCCAAGGTGAAAATGCGCGTCTCGGGTTGCTTTCGCGCGCAAGCCTACGGCGAGGCCTATGCCCGTATCTCCAGCTACTTGCAGTCGATGGCTGCGCTCGGCTACTATATTCTCGTCGTCATCCAAATAGCGCTTGTCGACCAAGCTGCCGCCATGGTCAAGGAAGACAACGGCCCGAAGCTAACTGTGGCGCGAGTAGGCACAAAATATATCCTTGGCGAAACAAGTCATCGATGCTGGGGGTACTGGACTCCTCTGTTGTTGTGCGCTGCTTCTGCTGGGAGGAGTCTTGCCTTCGCCGGCACACGGCCAGACAGCAGGGCTGGTGTTTTGGCCGACATTCCAGGGGTTCGACCTGAAGCCGACTGAGGGGGGGAGCGCGTTCTACACGGTCCGGTTGGCGGCGAAGCCCACAGATACGGTGACGGTGGCGATCACGGGTCATGCGGGTACGGACTTGACGCTGGATCCCGCCTCGGCGAGCCTGAAGTTCACGACCACGAACTGGCAGACGGTGCAGACGGTGACGGTCTCGGCAGCGTGGGACGTCGACCAGATGGACGATAGTGTGAGTCTGGTCCATACTGCGTCGGGCGGCGGCTACGACGGGGTGACGGCGAGCGTCCCCGTGGAGGTGCTGGACAACAGCAGGTCCTATTTTATACGGGTGAGGGACAGTCTATTCGGCCTCGACGAGACCGGCGGCACGTTCGCGCAGACGGTACATCTGAACAAGCAGCCTTCGGCGGACGTTACGG
>VXRL01000098.1:0-23077 GCA_009838515.1 Terriglobia bacterium
ATCATTTCTTATTCCCCCCACTCCTCTCCCTTTTCTAGGTACTGTCGCGCGGGCGCGTGTGATTGTTCTTCCGCCCCGCGCGCGGGGGGAGGGAGCTGCTTGGTTGACGTCGCGAGCGCCCACCAGCTTCGTGCCGCGCGTGCCGTTATAGCCGATGCTGAGCACGGTGTCCTCGAGCACTTCGGACTGCACCGTGAAGTTCCATTGCTGGGCGTAGCTCGTTCGCATGTTTCGGTCGTAGGTCGTCACGCTCGGCGGGAGCGGCGCGGCTTGCCCTTCTGGCCAGGGCTGGTTGATCGTTAGCGGAGCCTGCAGGGACGGGATGAACAGCATGGCGTTGAAGAACGGCGGGTTGAAGTAGATGCCCTGGCCGGACGCCAGGTCCGAGAAATTGTGGTAGACGCCCCAGCCGGCGCGAACCACGAGCCGATCGGTAGCCGCCGGTCGCAGCGCGACGCTGATGCGCGGGGCCAGGTTGTTGTTGTCCCCGTAGAAGCCGGAGCGGGGCACTCCGCTCTCGCCGACACGCAAGATCTGACGGCTGCCGAGATCGAAGATCGAAGCCGCGTCCTGGGCATCAAAGGCTGGCTGGTTGTTTTCGTAGCGCAGGCCGAGCGTCAGCGTCAGCGCCCGCGACAGGCGCAGGGTGCCGGTGGCGAAGGCGTTGGTCGCGCCCGTTCGCGCAGCCTGCAGGTTGTCGCTCCTCGCGCCTAGGGTGTAGCTCGGCAGGCCGAAAAGCAGGTCAGCCAATGCGTTCCGCGTGTACGCCAGGTCCGTGAAGTACACGCTGCCCCTGGAGAGCACGTTGCGGAAGCCGTCCTGGCGGATACCGCGCTGCTCGAAGCCGAATTGCAGCAGATGGCCTCCGCGCGAATAGCTCAGCGTGTCCGAGAGCTGCCAGGTGTTCACTGTGCTGACCTGGGGGTTGTTGAACTCCCCGCCGAGCGAGGAATAGCCGGTGACTTGGAAGAAGCTCAGCCCGAGGTCGAGTTCGCGCGTGGCGAGGTCGGGCAGGCCGAGCGTGCTGTTCAGGCTGGTCCCGCTGTTCTCGTGCAGCGTCCGATTCCCGATTCGGTTGTAGCCGAAGCGCGCCTCGTTGATCCACTGCGGCCCCAGATTGTCGGTGTGCGAGACCATCGCGTTCTGGCCGCGCTGGTCCAGCAAGTTGCCGTAGCCCGGCACGGACGAGAACTGCTGGGCGGCGTACGGTTCGTGGTTGTCGCTGTCGGCGAAGCTGTACCTGCCGGCCAGCTGCCCGCCGTCGCCGACGCGGCGGTCGAGTCGGACGTCGAACTTATTGGTGCTGTTCTCGCCTTCTGGCGCGGCCACGAAGTTCTGGCCGGGCGTGGGCCGGTTGGGCTCGGGGTAAAGATCGGCCACGGCCTGCCCGATGGGGTGCGCGTAGGGCAGCCGGGCGTTCGGAAACGGCTGTTGCGAGAAGAAGTTGATGGGCGCGTTGCCCGCACTGGAGGAAAAATCCCCCTGGCGCTCCGCCTCGGTCGGCACGTTCGTGGTGCGGGTCTGGGCCCGCGTTTCGCGCAGGCCCTCGAAGTTGGCGAAGAAAAAGGTGGAATCGCGGGCGACCGGACCGCCTAGCGACGCCCCGAACTGGTGCCTGCGGAGCGTGGGCACGGGATCGCCAGGGCGGCTGAAGAAGTTGCGCGCGTCGAAGCGATCATTGCGCAAGAACTCGTATGCCGTGCCGTGGATCTCGTTCGTGCCCTGCTTGATCGCAACCGCGATCTGGCCGCCGCTGTTGCGGCCCAGGCCGGCCTCCGAATTGGAAGTCTGGATGCGGAACTCACTCACGGCGTCGACCGGCGGGGCGAAGCTGAAGCTGTTCAAGATCGGGTCAATCGCGTATGCGCCGTCGTATAGGAACGAATTGGCCGACTCGCGGGCACCATTGGTCTGGAATGCGAACCGGCCTCGCTCGCTGCCCGGCGAGCCCACGGCCGCCGGTACCGTCCCGGGAACCAACAGTGAGAGTTGCAAGAAGTTCCGTCCGTTCAACGGCAGGCTGACGATAAAACGGTTGGGGATTACGTTGCCGACGGCAGCCTGAGTGGCTTCAAGGGCCGATGATGCGCCGGACACGGTGATCGCGTCGCTAGCGGGACCGACCTCCAGCACGAAGCTAGCCTCGGCCTCTCCGCCGATTGACAGGCGGATCGCTTCGTTAGAGACCGGACGAAACCCCTCGGCCGAGACGCTGATCGCGTAGCTCCCCGGAGACAGCGCCGGCACGTTGTAACGCCCGTTGGCACCGCTGGTTGCGTAGCGGGTGGCACCGGTTTCGATGCGCCGCACCTCGACGTCCGCGCCGCCGACGACGGCGTCGCTGGAGTCGAGGATCAGGCCGTGGATTCGACCGTCGACCTGCTGGGCGGGTCCGTTCGCCGTCCCGAGTAGTATGGCTAGCGCGGCTAGCGCGACTCGCTGGTGTCTCACAACTTCCATCCCATGTCAGAACTGGCGCATCGCTTGCGCGAGAGGTTAGCGCCGGCCGGTGTTTGATTCGACTCGCTCGTCGTCGGTGTTTCTCCGGGCCGCGCGGCCGCCGAGAAAAACCATTGTGTATCACGATCGCAGGCGCCGACTCCAGGCCCCCGGACGCCATGGCGGCCAGAAGTGGCGAGCGTCCCTTCAATTGTGCGCAGAGTTGCGCTGCGCTTCGCCAGCGGAGATCCGCGCCAGGATTTCGCTCCGGCGGGACTGCGCGTTGTGCGCCGCGGTGACGCGGAAGTGCCAGCGTTACAGGCCGGCGCCGCACCGCGATTCTAGCCGTTCGGGCGCGGCGTGGATAGGAGTGCTTCTGGCTAGAATGAGAACTTGCACCGCCTTCTCACGCTGTTGCTATTGCTCGCGGGCGTGCTCCCAGGCCAGGACTTCTTCCCGATCGAGCAGGTGCAGGCCGGCCAGCGGGGTGTCGGCCGCACGGTCTTCTCGGGCACCGAGGTCGAGGAGTTCGACGTCGAGATCCTCGGGGTGCTGAAGAACTTCTCGGGCCCGAAGACATCGGTCATCTTCGCGCGCCTCGAAGGCGGGCCGCTCGTCGATACGGGCGTGCTGGCCGGCATGAGCGGCAGTCCGGTCTATATCGACGGGCGCTTGGCGGGCGCGGTGGCCTTCATGTACCCGTTCTCGACCGAGCCGCTGGCCGGAATTCGACCGATTGGCGAGATGGTCCGCGACGTCCCGACGGAAAGCCGGGCCGGCGCCACGCCGCTGGAAGCATGGCGCGAGATCGCGGGGCTTCCGAGTCGCCGCCGGGAAGAGCCTGGCGAGCGCTCCCGGCGGTTCCAGCCGATTGCCACCCCGGTGGCGCTCGGAGGGTTCTCAGAGCGCACCCTGGATGTGTTTCGGGACGAGTTCCGGCGGCTTGGCTTGCAGCCGATACAGGGTGCTGGGGGAGCGGTCGAGGTCGAGGCCGGACAGCCCCCCGTGCCCGGTTCGATGATCAGCGTCGGGCTCATCCGCGGCGACTTGGACTTCTCGGCTTCCGGGACTGTCACCCATGTGCAGGGCGACACGGTGTTCGCGCTCGGCCACCGGTTTCTCTCAGCCGGCACCACCGAGATGCCCATGATGCAGGCTGCGGTGATGGCGCTGGTGCCGAACCTCAACTCGTCGTTCAAGCTCAGCGGTACCGGGCCGTTGATCGGCAAGGTCACGCTGGACCGCGAAGCAGGCATCGCCGGCGAGCTCGGGCCCGGTCCCTCCATGGTGCCCTGCACGATCCGGTTGCGTCAGGCTGGCGGACAGCCCGCAGACTATTCCATGGAACTGGTCCGCGACGCTCAGCTCACGCCCTTCCTGTTGCAGATCGCCCTGTTTTCCTCGATCAGCGTCAGCGAGCGTTCGCTCGGGCCCCTGACAGTGCGAGTCCGCGGCGGGGTGGAGTTCAAGCACGGGCTTCCGCGCCTAGTGCTGGACGACATCTACACGGGCAGCGGTGGCGTGGGCCAAGTGGCCGCGCTGTCCACGGCCGTTCCCCTGGCGTACCTGTTGGAGACGGGTCACGCCGGGCTGGAGATCGACTCGATCGACGTAGAGGTCGAGGCCGAGCCGGCCGATCGCTATACCGACTTGGTGAGGGGCTGGCTTTCGCACGACCAGGTGAGGCCGGGCGAGACTGTAGAAATTCGCATCGCCGCCAAGCAGCCCGACGGCAGCGAGCAGACGCACTCGGTCCCGTACGATGTGCCGGCCTCGCTCTCCGCCGGGCCGGTGCAGGTCACCATAGGCGATGCGTTCACGGCGAACCTGCAGATGTGGCGCGGCCTGTTCGCGGGCCGCAAGGTGCGCGACGCCGCGTCCACGATTCGATTCCTGAACAGCCTCCGCGGAAGCGACCAGGCCTACCTGCGCGTGTGGCGGCGCAAGCGCTCGCTGTGGCTGCACTCTGACCACTTGAACTCGCCCCCGGCGTCGCTGCGCGCCGTCCTGGCGACGACATCCGGCCGGGCTGCGGGTGCCCTCGATGCGCTCTCCACCACCATCGAAGACAGGAAAATCGACGGATTCGGGGGCGTGGTCCGCGGTCGCCTCAACCTCCAGTTCGTGGTCACGGGCAGCTGACGGAACCTACGATGCGCTGGCTCGCCTATCCGTTGCTGGTTGCGCTGCAAGCGGGCGTGGTCTCTGGCGCGTCCACGCAGAGCTGGGAGCTCTCGACCTACGGGGAGTTCCTGGCGGGCACGTTCACGAACGTCGCCTTGGAGCGCGACGGCGTCGTGCGGGTGGCCCCGTCGCTCGACGTCGTGCATGAGTCGGAACAGGCCGTGGTCTGGTCGATGGCGCGCTCGCCGGACGGCAGCGTGTACTACGGGACCGGCCATCAAGGCGCGGTGTTTCGCGTTGCGCCGGACGGTTCGGGGCAACTGCTGTGGAAGGCTCCGGAGATCGAGGTCTTTGCCCTCGCGGTCGGAGCGGACGGAGCCCTTTACGCCGGCACCTCTCCCAAGGGCAAGGTGTACAAGGTTACTGCGGACGGGGCCGCCAGCGAGTTTTTCGACCCCGGCGAGGAGTACATCTGGTCCCTTGCGTTCGACGCGCAGAGGCGCCTCTACGTGGGTACGGGTGCCGGGGGCAAGGTCTATCGCGTCACGCAAGACGGCAGTGGCCGGGCTTGGTTCGAGTCGGGCCAGCGCCACGTGATGAGCCTTGCGCTCGATGCCGCCGGCAACGTGCTCGTCGGCACCGACCCAGACGGTATTCTCTACCGGGTCTCGCCGGAAGGCAGGGCGTTCGCACTGCACGATTCGGATCTGCCGGAGGTGAGGGCGATTGCGGTTGGCGAAGACGGCGCGATCTTCTTCGCTGCGATGGGAGGCGGCATGGATCGCATCATGCAGGCCATACCCGATCACCAGGCCCCCGTCGCGGGCACGGCCACGATCGCACCGGCAGGCGCCGCGGTTGCCGCCCAGGGGGTTACGTCGGTCGTCAGCTATGCCCAGCAGCCTCAAGTGGTCTACGCCGGCGAGCGCTCGGCGCTGATGAAGATCGTTGACGGGCAGGCTGTGGAAAAGCTGTGGACGTCCAACGAAGAGCAACTCTTGGGCATGTCGCTGGGCGCTGCCAGCGATGCGGGCGTGCTGTTCGCTACCGATCGCGGCGGGCGCATCTACCGGACTGGCTCGGACCGGAGGCTGAGCTTGGTTTCGCAGACTGGCAAGTCCCAGATGACAGTGCTGCTGGGCGGCAGCGACGGCATGCTCGCCGGGTCCGCCCATGGCGGCGCGCTCTACCGGTTGAACTCCCGGCCGGCCGCGAGCGGTGTCTACGAGACAGCGCCGCGCGACACCGGCGGGGTCTCGTCTTGGGGGCAGCTCTCGTGGCGCGCGAGTGTCCCGGACGGCGCGCAGCTGGAGATTCGCACCCGCAGCGGCAACATGCATCGGCCCGGCCCGGGTTGGAGCCCGTGGTCCGCGCCGCTGCCCGACAGCGGCGGTTCTGCGGTATCCTCGCCGCCGGCGAGATTCTTGCAGTGGCAGGCGACCTTGCGGGGCGACGCGAGGCTGAGTTCGGTGCGCGTGCACTACCTGCCGCAGAACTCTGCCCCGGTCGTGCGGTCGGTCAACGTCGTGCCCGAGACCACCCAGTCTAGTTCGGCCTCCGAAAGCCAGTCCTCGAGCGCAACCAGCAGCTACAGCATCACAGTCTCGGCCTCTGGCGAGTCGTCCCCTCCAACGCCCACGCCCCAACAGGCCGGCGCGGGGTCGGTGCGCAAGCTGGCCGTGATCTGGAGCGCTCAAGACCCCGACGGGGACAAGCTCCGTGCCGAGGTGTCGTTTCGCGGCGAGGGGGAGACCGTTTGGAAGACCATCCGGAAGGACCTGCCGGGGCCGAAGTTCTCGATTGACAGCGACGCGCTTGCCGACGGCCGGTACGAGTTCCGCGTGCGCGTGGATGATGGCTTGGTCAATTCCGCCGAGCGGTCGCTGAGCGCCGACAGGATCAGCAGCCCGGTGCTGGTGGACCAGACGCCTCCCAGCGTCACGTTGCTGGCTTCCGGCGCCGGCGGCGAGCCGCGCTTTCAGGCCAGCGACTCGGCTTCGGCCATTCGAGTCGCCGAATACTCGGTGGACGCCGGCGACTGGAAGCCCGTTCTCTCCGACGACGGGATTCTCGATGCTCGGACCGAGACCTTCACCCTGCGGCTGGGGGACTTGGAGCCTGGCGAGCACCTGGTCGTTCTGCGCGTGCGCGACCGGGCCGGCAACACCGCTCTAGGCAAGGCGCTCTTGCGCTGAGCGCCACGCGCTGGCGCGTCATTGTTACCCAACTGTTACACACAGCGAATCGCCGCGTTGGTATCTTGAGCATTCTTGGGTTGCACCCGATGCGGCGCCTGCCGCCTCGTCGCACCTGAGGTTCCCGCCAGCGAGCGTTGGAGGCCAAAGCTACGTGAACGATGCCCCGCAGACACCTTTCTTGAATTTCGGCGACCGGTCGAGGCTGAACATGGGCACCACCATCGCGCTGGGCCTCTTCCACGTAGGCGCGCTGGCCGCGCCGTTCTTTTTCACGTGGACGAACTTGGCCGTGGCGATCGGACTGTACTGGGTGTCAATGAGCTGGGGCATCGGAATGGGCTACCACCGCTTGCACACGCACCGCGGCTACAAGGTTCCCAAGCCATTGGAGTACTTCCTGGCGGTCTGCGGCACGCTGGCGCTGGAGGGCGGCCCGATCTACTGGGTGGCGGCGCACCGTTGCCACCACCAGCACTCCGACACAGACCACGATCCCCACACTCCCCGGCACGGCGGATTCTGGGCGCACATGGGCTGGATCCTGTTCGGCGAGACGATGCATTCCAGCACGGCGCTGGCGGACAAGTATGCGCCCGATCTGGGCAAGGACCGGTTTTACCGAGTGCTTAGCGCCTGGCACTGGGTTCCGCTGACGGTCCTGGGAGCTGCGATCTTGCTGCTTGGCGGCGTCGGGATGATGCTGTGGGCCATTCCGCTGCGGGTGGTCGCCGGCTTGCATGCGACATGGCTGGTGAACTCGGCCACGCACATGTGGGGCGGGCGCCGGTTCGAGACCGCGGACGATTCGCGCAACCTTTGGTGGGTCGCGCTCGTTTCGTTCGGCGAAGGCTGGCACAACAACCACCATGCCAACCCGGTCTCGGCGCGGCACGGAGTTGCCTGGTACGAGCTGGATCCGACCTTCTGGCAGATTCGCCTGCTCGAGAAGCTGGGCATCGCCAAGGCGGTTTACGCGCCTAGCTTGGCGGAACTGGAGAGTCCCCAGCAAAAGGGCGTGGCGCCAGGCCTGAAGGCGGCCGCGTAAGCCCGCGCGGGGCGCTTTCGTCGTCGCGACTCGCGCGGTTCCGCGTTGCGTTCGCGCCCCGGCCTCGCGGGTGCTTTCATTGGTATCGGCGGGCTGATTCCCGCACGGTCGGCGCGGGCCGTCCTATTCGCGGCGTCGGGGTGCGCCCAGGTCGCTTCGCGGGGTGGCTTGTCGCGTGAGATATGCTTACCGCATGCGACTTATTCTGGCTTTCCTCTTTGCGTCTTCTGGATTGCTGGCTGGTATCACTGAGACGCTCGCGGGCACCAGCGTTTCCGGCGCAACAGGAGATGGCGGTCCGGCGACCGCCGCCCGGGTCGGCAACCCCTACGGCCTCACTCTGGGCCCGGACGGTGCGCTGTACGTCTGCGAGATCGACACAGACCGGATCCGTCGCGTTGACATGGGTGACGGCACGATTTCGACGGTTGTCGGGACGGGCGAGGCCGGATACTCCGGCGATGGCGGACTGGCTCTGGAAGCCAAGCTCAATGACCCGTATGAAGTCCGCTTCGATGACGACGGCAACATGTACTTCGTCGAGATGCTCAGCGCGGTGGTCCGGAGGGTCGATGCCGATGACGGCACGATCACGACGATTGCCGGCACCGGCGAGCGCGGGTTCTCCGGCGACGGCGGCCCGGCGGTGGAGGCGAAGTTCAACCGTCCGCATTCGATCGCCCTGGATGGCAAGGGCTCTTTGTATGTCGCCGACATTGGCAATCACAGGATCCGGCGCGTCGACCTTGCCACCGGCACCGTGACTACGATTGCCGGCACCGGTGAGCGCGAGCCTACGCCGGACGGCGCTCGGCTGGCCGGAACGCCGCTCAACGGCCCGCGCGCGCTGGCGTTCGCGCCCGACGGCGACATGTACATCGCCCTGCGCGAGGGCAACGCGGTGTATCGGCTGGACATGAAGGCGAAACGCCTCCATCACGTCGCCGGGACCGGTGCCAAGGGGTACACCGGCGATGGGGGCCCAGCAACCGAGGCCACTCTGGCGGGCCCGAAGGGTATTGAGGTCGGCCCCGATCGGGCTGTCTATCTTGCCGATACCGAGAATCACGCGATTCGCCGGATCGATGCCGCAAGCGGCGTCATCTCAACGGTGGCGGGCGACGGCACGGTCCACGACGGCCCGGACGGCGATCCGCTCAAGTGCGGCCTAGCGCGGCCCCACGGTGTCTACGTGGACCGAGCTGGCAACGTCTACGTCGGGGACAGCGAGAACCATCGGGTTCGCATCGTGCGCCCCTAGTTCGGGCGCTGCGGGTGTGCCATCATGGCAGCGCGGCACGCCCGAGCACGGCTGTCCGCGGGAGGGACGATATGCGCGGAATCGCACTGATCTGTCTGGCCGCCTGCCTGGCGTTGCCAGCGGCGGCCGAGCGGGCCTTCGATATCGATGGCCCGGTGGAACTGCACATCTGGATGACGGCCAAGAGCGGGCAGGCCGAACAACTCGAGAACACGTTCTCCGAGGTGTTCTACCCGGCCGTGAGCAGCATGCCCGGCTTCAGGAGCGCGCTCTTGATGCGCAAGCC
Source organism: Terriglobia bacterium (assembly GCA_009838515.1). Taxonomy (GTDB): domain Bacteria; phylum Acidobacteriota; class Terriglobia; order Bryobacterales; family UBA6623; genus VXMF01. The sequence goes on from VXRL01000098.1 coordinate 9,354, forward strand.
CGCGACCTCCGAGTTCACAGTGCGCCTAAGCTTCGACACCGAGGAGCAGCGGATGGAATGGGTTGCCTCCGACAAGCACCAGCGGGCTTGGCCCGCACTGTCATCGCACTCGCGGGAGACGCGCTTCGACGGCTTTGCGGTCGTGCATCCGAAATAGTCCGGCGCCACGTGGCGGGCGTCAGCGTTCGTCCTGCGTGCCGGACTGGCCCGACTCGGCATCGTCGGGATCGGAGGCCTCGACGAATCCATTCAGGATGCCGTTCATGAACCGCGTCGAAGCGTCGCCGTCATAGCGCTTGCCGATCTCGAGGGTCTCGTTGATGACAATCGCGGGGGGCGTCTCGCCGCCGCGCAGTTCTGCCAGCGCCAGCCTCAGCAGGTGTCGCACCACCGGTTCGATGCGACTCGGCTGCCAGCGCTCGGCGGTGTGCCGCGCGATGATCGCGTCGAGCTCCGCGACGTCGTTCGCGGCATCGCGAAACAGCTGCTCGGCAAAGGCATCCACCGGCTGCGGATCGTCGGACGCGAGGCGACCGAAGAAGTCCGCGACAACTTGGTCCGGATCCGCCCCCCCAGCGTCCCACTGGTAGATCATTTGCAAGGCGCACTCGCGGGATCGGCGGCGGGAGGACATGGTGGGACGCTGCGACCCCAGCGGTCACATGGAGCGGATCGAGCTCAGCAGGTTGGCCATTTCGATGGCTGACGCGGCGGCCTGGGACCCGGCGTTGCCGCTCTTGGCTCCGGAGCGGTCGATCGCCTGCTCGACCGTATCGCAGGTCAGCACGCCGAAGATGGTCGGCACGCCGGTTTCGGGTCCGACGCGCGCGATTTGGCTCGCCGCCCCCGAGGCCACGTGCTCATAGTGGGCGGTGTCGCCGCGGATCACGGCTCCCAGGCAGATCAAGGCATCGAAGTTGCCGCTCTGTGCCAGGGCGCGGGCGGCGGTTGCCAGCTCTAGCGAGCCGGGCACGCGGGCCACGAAGACCTTGTCCGCATCGCCGCCGTGACGGCGGATCGCGTCCAGGGCTCCTTCGAGCAGGCGGTCCGTGACGAAACTGTTGAAGCGCGACACGACGCAGCCCAAGCGCAGCTCTGCTGCGTCGAGCCCGCCTTCCAGTTCCGTGAATCCTTGGCGCGGCATCGCAGGCGCAACTTCATCCTATCCAATCGCGTCCGGGTCGGGCTTCGACGCGACCGGCTCAGCGGCGCAGGGCTTCCGGCACCCGCGTGCGGTCGTGCTGCTCGAATTGGATCGTCCATTCCAAGGGCACGGTCGTCGGCAGGTAGCAGACCTTGTCGTCGCACGCTTGGTAGCGCAGGCTCCCGCTAATCTTCAGCGCGCCGTCTTGGAGCAGATCGCCGAGTTCCCTCGGCTGGTCGACCATGATGTCCCGCACCAGGCGGAACGAGCCCTCGTAGACGGGCACGCGCTCGTCGATCGCCGGAAGGTGCAAGGTCTTCGCGTCGGGAAACTCCGCGTCGTAGAGGGTCACGCCAGAGCCGGCGTCCATGTTCCAAGCGATGGGGATGTAGCCCTCGACCTCCGGAGCGTAGACGTGCATCTTGTCGTTGAGCTCGATGTCGAGCACGAGGGCGAATCGATTTCCGCCGCGCACGGTCTCGTCGCTTGCCCAGTTGGTCACCTTCAGGTGCGACGTCCGCTGCTGCGTCCGCGCGCCGCCCGCGTCGGAGCCCAGCTGGCGGACCAAGATGCGGCCGGCCGTGAAGCGATCCCTGTAATTAGCCTCGTGAAACTTCTCCGCCACGGTCCGGTCGGGACGCAGCAGGAATTCGACGGGGTGCGGGATACCGTAGAACTGGTGCGTTTCGGGCACGTCCTCGTTCAGCACCCCAAAAGCGCGGATGATCTCCGAATCAGGGTCGGAAAGCAGAGGGAATCCAATTCCGGCCCGCTCCGCGAAATTGCTCAGCGCCTCGCGCTTGTCGTAGCTGATGGCGGCAATATTGATGCCATGCTCTTCGAGCGCCTGGCGCTTGCGTTCCAGCTGCACGAGCTGGCCCTTGCAGAACGGTCACCAGTCCGCCGAGCGGAAGAACAGCAGCAGCAGCCCCTGCTCCCCCGCCAGGCTGGCGAAATCCCGGGCGTTGCCCGACTGATCGACGGCCTCGAAGGCCGGAACGCTCTGCCCGACCTCCGGGCCGGCTGCGAAACCTGAAGACGGGGCGGACATGAGGAACAACGACACGGCCAGGCCAAAGGCCCAGTCGCGTCGGCGTGACCGGGGTCGGAACATTCGTTCAGTGTAAGCCAGGTTGCACTCTCGCGTTCTTGCTCGTTCGGCGGGATTGGCCTCGTGATTTGCCCGGCCAGCGGCGCGCCCGCGCCTCCGGACCGGGCTCCATCGGGTGCCCGTAGCCGCTCTTTCGCGGCCATCGCAGGCAGCTGTTAGGGTGAGAATTGGCGTGCGCTTCTCTAGCGTCCCGCCAAGTCTGCGAGCTTAGGTCGGCGATGGCAACGCACGTGATGGAAGTCGCAGAGGGAATCGTTCCCCGCGAGGTGCTTCGGGAGCTGTACGAGAAGATGCTCCAGTGCTACTACGTCGAGGAGCGCGCCAAGGTCTTCTTGAAGCAGGGCAGGCTGGCCTTCTACGCCTCGACTCGCGGGCACGAGCAGGTTCAGGTCGGCGTGCCGATGCTGATGCGCCCGGGCCACGACTGGTTCTACACCTACTACCGCGAGAAGAGCGTGGCCGTCACGCTCGGAATGCCGTACAAGGACATCTTCCTAGGCCTGCTCAGCCGTGACGGGGACCCCAACTCCGGGGGTTTCAATATGCCCGAGCAATGGTCCTGCCCCGATCTCAAGCTCGTGGCGCAGAGCGCCGCTACCGGCACGCAGTACCTGCCGGCCGTCGGCGCTGCCCGCGCCATGCGCTACGACGGCTCCGACGCGATCGTCTATGTGGCTTCCGGCGAAGGTGCCACCAGCGAGGGAGAGTTCTTCGAGTCGCTCAACTGGGCTACTCGCGAACGCCTGCCGGTGCTGTTCGTCGTGCAGAACAATGGCTACGCCATCAGCGTGCCGCAGAAGTACCAGACGGCTTCCAAGATCCACAGGATCGCCGAGGGGTTCGGCCTGCCCGCCTACGAACTGGACGGCACGGGCAGCTTTGACGAGATCTACCGGATCGTGCCCGGCCTGATCCGCGACATTCGCGCCGGCAACGGTCCAGCGCTGATCGAGTTCAACGTGGTCCGCTTGGACCATCACTCGTCGTCCGACGACCAGCGCAAGTACCGCAGCGAGTCCGAGATCCAGTCGGCCGTGTCGCGCGATCCGGTGTTGCACGCCGAACGGCAGGTGTTGGACGCCGGCATCATGACGCCGGCCGAGATCAAGGACTTGCGCGCCCGTATCAAGGCAGAGGTCGACCAAGCTGCGGAAGAGGCAAGCAGCCATCCGCACCCGCAGAACTACGACGTCATGCAGCACGTGTTCTCGGGTCAGTTGCCGGTGACCGAGGAATCGCAGCCGAACTTCGTACGGCCCAAGGTGTCGATGGTCCAGGCCATCAATTCCGCGCTGTGCGAGGAGATGTCGCGCAACCCCAAGATCGTCATGTGGGGCGAGGATATCGAAGATCCGAAGGGCGGGGTCTTCGGCGCGACCAAGGGCCTGACCGAGGAATTCGGCCGGAGCCGCTGTGTGAACGCTGCCCTAGCCGAAGCCTCGATCCTGGGCATTGCCGGCGGCATGGGCACGGCGGGCTACATGCCGATCGTCGAAATCCAGTTCGCCGATTACATCTGGCCAGCATTCATGCAGATGCGCGACGAGATCGCGCCGATGCGCTGGCGCAGCGCCGGCGCTTGGGGCTGCCCGATGGTCTGCCGCGTCGCCGTGGGGGGCCACATCAAGGGCGGCCCGTGGCACTCGGCCAACATCGAGGGCTTTTTCGCCAACGTGCCCGGCTGGTACATCGCCTACCCGTGCTGCGCCCAGGATGCCAAGGGCCTGCTCAAGACGGCGGCGCGCATGCAGGACCCCGTCCTGTTCCTCGAGCACAAGGGCCTCTACCGGGCGATGGCGGCGCGGACTCCAGAGCCGGACGAGAACTATCTGATCCCGTTCGGCAAGGCTTCGACGCGGCGCTCCGGCACCGACCTCACGGTTGTCACCTGGGGCTATACGGTGCACCAGGCCGAGGCAGCCGCCAATGCCTTGGCCGAGGAGGGTGCCGGCTCCGTGGAAGTAATCGATCTGCGCACCATCATCCCGTGGGACAAGCAGGCCGTGTTCGACAGTGTCCGGCGTACCAACCGCGTCTTGGTGGCCCACGAGGACAGCCTCACCATGGGATTTGGGGCCGAGGTTGCCGCCGAGATCTCGCGGCATTGCTTCGACCATCTCGACGCTCCTGTGGCCCGTGTCGGGGCGCAGGATTGCTTCGTCCCGTCTGCGGTTAGTCTCGAGCGCGAGACCCTGCCCTCGGAGGAATCCATAAAGCTCGCGATGGAGCGGCTGCTAAAGTACTAGGCCCGCATGCTACTGCGCGGACAGCGCGCTGCGCCTCGTCTCGGAGCCTCGGGCCTGGCGCCGCTGGCAATTCTTGTCCTGGCCCTGTGGGCCGCTTGCGGCGGGCCGCCGCAAGCCGTCCCGCAAGGCTCGGGTCCGGCGCAGCTTCCGACCACGCAGGTCACTCTGCCCGATGGCGCGCTCGTCGAAGCCGAGTTGGCGATTTCGTCCGCTGAGCAGGCGCGCGGGCTGATGTTTCGCGCCGAGCTGCCTCCGGGCCGCGGCATGCTGTTTGTCGGCAGCCGCTCGGCCCAGCGCTCGTTCTGGATGTATCAGTGCCTGATCTCGCTGGACATCATCTGGATGGACGGCGCGCACCGCATCGTCGAGATCGTCCGCTCGGCGCCTCCTTGCGGGTCGACCGATCCGGGCAACTGCCCCAGCTACGGCGGCAACGCCAATTCGGTCTATGTGCTGGAGCTGGCTGCTGGCCAGGCCGACGCTCATGGGCTGAGTCTTGGCGATCGGCTGGACTTCTAGACGTAACCCTACGGGCAGGGAATCCGCCATCTTCAATTAAGGGTCGGTGCGTCCGCTCGCCCCGCAGACTATGTCCAAGAAGCGCATTATCGCCATCGTGTTCGGCATCGCGATCGTCTACTTGGTCGGCAGCAGGGTGTACGAGGCAAACCAACTGGCGAACGCTCCTGCCAAGAAGCGGCCCGCCGGCCGCATCATCAATGTCGATGTAACAGAGGCCCGCATCGGGTCGATTCGGGAGGAGCTGCTGCTAACCGGCTCACTAAAGCCGAAAGAGACAGTCGATATCAACCCGAAGATCACCGGGCGCATCGAGAGGATCAACTTCTTGGTTGGCGACTGGGTGGCGCAGGGCGCGGTCGTCGCGGAAATCGAAGTCGACGAGTTGGAGCAGCAGGTGAGGCGCTCGGAAGCGTCCTACTCGGTGAGCGAGGCGAACATTTCCGCCCGCAAGGCCGAGCTGGCCAGCTCCAAGGCGGATCTTGACCGCGCCAAGCTGCTGTTCGACGAAGACCTGCTCTCGCCGCAGGAATTCCAGCAATCCCAGACCTCGCTGGAGGTGCTGGAGGCCCAGGTCGAACTCGCGGAGGCCCAGCTCGAACAAACCACAGCGGAGTTGACCGAGCTGCGCATCCGCCTCGAGCAGGCCGAGATCTACGCGCCGATGAGCGGCTTGGTGTCGGCCCGCTACGTCGATCCGGGCGCGCTCGTGACCCCGGGCAGCCCGATCATCCAGATCGTGAACCTCTCGACGATGGTCACACGCGGCAACGTGCCCGAGCGAAACATTGACAAGCTGACCGTCGGCGCCAGCGCGGCTGTACACGTCGATGCCATCCCCGGACAAGAATTTGAAGGGCGCATCGCCCGCATCGCGCCTGTGCTCGACCCAGCCACCCGTAGCGCGATCATCGAAATCGACATCCGCAATCCAGAGTCGGTGCTCAAGGCCGAGATGTTCGCGCGCATCACGCTGGACTTGGGCTCGACTCGCGAGGCGACCCTGATCCCGCGGGACGGCTTGGTCTATCGCGGCCAGCAGCCCGGCGTCTATATCATCCCTGACGAGCAGGACCGGCCGGTCTTTCGCGTCATCGAGACGGGGCTCACCCGCGAGGGCCAGATCGAGGTACTGGCGAACCTCGACGCTGGCACGCGCATCGTCGGCCGCGGGGCAACGATGCTGCGAGATGGCGACCGCATCAGCACCGGCGCGGGGGGCGCGCGCGGGGGTGCCGGCGGGCGTGGCGGCGGCCCGGGCGGCGGTGCCGGCGCGACCAAGAAGGCCGCGACCAAGAGCGCAAGCTAGGCGTTTTCCGGCCCGCCTGCCGGTTCTCCCGGCCCGAATCCACTGTTGTGGCGAAGCTTGACTGGCTCGAAAGCCTTGAGCGAGCTAAGATTGGGCAGGGTGAGTTGTGAACTTTAGTCTCTCGACCGCATCCATCCACCGCCCCGTGACCGTCTTGATGGCGTGCTTGGTCGCCATCCTGCTGGGCGCGGTTGCGTTCGTCAACATCCCCGTCGACTTGATGCCGGAGATCGTCTACCCGACGATCAGCGTCAGGGCCGAGTACGCCGGGGTGGCCCCCGAGGAGATGGAGACGCTGGTGGTGCGCCCGCTGGAGGAAGCCTTCTCGTCGGCTCCGCACGTGGAACGCATTTCCAGCTCCGTGTACGAGGGCCTGTGCTACGTACGCGTCGGTTTCGACTACGGGGTTGACATCGACGAGGCGGCCAATGAGCTGCGCACCCGGCTGGACCGCAGGCGCCGCTACCTGCCGGAGGACATGGATCCGCCGAGCATGTACAAGTACGACTCCTCGCAGTACCCCATCATGTACCTGGCGGTTTCGGCCCGGGACATGGGGCCGAAGGACCTGCGGCACTACGTTGAGAAGCAGATCCAGCCCCGCCTCGAGCGCGTGCCGGGAGTCGCCGCGTTCACGGTCCGCGGGGGCTTGCGCCGCGAGATTCACGTCGACCTGGACCTGAAGAAGCTGCGGGCGCTCGACCTTTCGATCCCGCACGTGGTCCAGACCTTGCGGCAGGAGAACATGAATCGTCCCGTCGGCCCGGTCGACGAGGGACGTTTCGAGGTGCTGCTGCGCACGCGCGGAGAGTTCCAGAGCCTGGAAGAGATTCGCGACGTCGTGCTGACCACGCGCAACAACGTGCCGGTGCACGTGCGCGACATCGCCGCGGTCCACGACAGTCACGAGGACATCGACTACATGGTCAGCGTGGACGGCCAGCCCGGCGTGCGCATGTACGTCTACAAGCAGGCCGGGGCGAACACGGTCGAGGTCTCAGACGGATTGTGGGTCGAAGTGGATCGGATCCACAAGGCCTTCCCCAACATCCGCATCGAGAAGACACGTGACAGTGCCGACTTCATCCGCGCCTCGATCGACAACGTCCAAGGCGCCATGTTGCAGGGCGCCGGCCTGGCCGTGGTGGTGCTGCTGTTCTTTCTGCGCAGCGTCTCGAGCACTCTGATCATCGGCATGGCGATCCCGATTTCGGTCATCGCCACGTTCGCGCTGATGTTCTTCAACGGGTTCACGCTCAACACGGTCTCTTTCGGGGGGCTGGCGCTAGGAGTGGGGATGCTGGTCGACAACGCGATCGTGGTGCTGGAGAACGTCTACCGCCATCGCGAGGGAGGCAAGTCTGCGTTCAACGCGGCGGTTGACGGCAGCCGCGAGGTGTCGATGGCGATTTCCGCCTCCACCCTCACGACGGTGGCGGTCTTCGTGCCCGTGCTGTTTATCGGAGGGATGGCTGCTCAGACCTTCAAACAGCTCGCCTACGTGGTCAGCTTCGCGCTGCTCTGCTCGCTGGTGGTCGCGCTGACCGTGGTGCCGGGCTTGTGCGCCAAGCTGGCCAGCGGCCGCAGCGCCGGAGCGCAGATCACGCAGCTCACCGATCTGGCGCGCACTTGGCAGCGCAACCTGGCCGCCGCCTATGGCGGAGCGCTGCAGTGGTCGCTCGGCCACAAGGCCCCGGTCGTCGCGGCGGCGGCGCTGCTGTTCGCGGTGGCCTTGTACTTGGTGCCGTACTTGGGCGTCGAACTGCAGCCGGAGGTTGACGAGGGCGAAGTCCGCGTCAGCGTGGAACTCGAGCCCGGCACGCGGGTCGAGGTCACCGACAGCGTGATGCAGCACCTGCGCGTGGTCGCGACGGAAGCCGCGCCGGAGATCGCCACGGCCATGGTGACGGCGGGCGGCAGTTCGCGCAGCAGCGGGTCGGGCGCCCATCTAGGCGAGTTGCGCCTGAGCCTCGTGCCCAAGGCCGAGCGCGGCCGGTCGGCCCGCGACGTGGCCAACGAGCTGCGCGAGATCTTGCAGGTGCAGCCGGGCATGATGGTCAGGACCCGCGTGTCGGGCGGCATGTTCAGGAACTGGGGCAACGATTCCGACGACGACCGCCTCTCGGTCGAGATTCGGGGGCACAACATCGACACGGCGGCCCAGCTGGCGGAGACCATCCGCGAGATCATGGAGCGCACGCCGGGAATCGCCGAGCCCACGATCAGCCAGCGGCCCGGGATGCCGGAAATGCTGGTCGAGGTTGATCGCGTGCGCGCGTCCGACCTAGGCCTGAACGTGTCCGAGATCGCTCTTACCCTGGAAACGGCGATTGGCGGCGCGCGCAGCTCGATGTACCGCAAGGAGGGCGACGAGTACAACATCTTGGTGCGTCTCCGCGAGGAGGATCGGCTCGATCTGGACAACGTGGGCAGGATCCCCGTAACGACGCCGCTGGGCACGACCATCACGGCCGGCAGCGTCATCGAGTTGCGCCGGCAGGAAGGCCCGACCTATCTCAGCCGGGTGAATCAGGAGCGGCGGCTGTTTGTCTCCGGAGCGCTGTCGGACCGCGACTTGGGAAGCGTCGTCGACGATCTGGCGACGCAGTTCGGGGGGCTGGCCATGCCGGAAGGGTTCTCGATCGAGTACGGCGGCGAGTACGAGGAGCAGCAGGAGACCTTCCGCAACCTGTTCTTTGCCTCGATCTTGGCCCTGATCTTGGTCTACATGGTCATGGCGGCTCAGTTCGAATCGCTCAGGGACCCCTTCCTGATCCTGTTTTCGGTGCCGCTGGCGGCGATCGGCGTAGTCTTGGCCCTGTTGCTCACCGAGACAACTTTCAATCAGCAGGCCTTCCTGGGCGTGATCGTGCTGCTCGGCATCGTCGTCAACAACGCCATCGTGCTGGTGGACTACACCAACTTGTTGCGTCGCGATGAGGGCTTGGGCCTGTACCGTGCCGCGGTGACGGCCGGCATGCGCCGGATGCGCCCGATCTTGATGACGACCATCACGACGGTGCTGGGCTTGGCGCCGATGGCACTGGGCCTTGGCGAGGGCTCGGAGTTGCAGGCTCCGATGGCGCGCGTCGTGATCGGCGGGCTGGCGACATCAACGGTCATCACGCTGGTATTCATCCCGGTGATGTATGTCGCGTTCGAAGAGCTGTTCTCCGGACGGCGGGTGCCTCGGCCGGCCATGCGCGCGGCCGAGTCCGCTGCGGGCGACTGATTTGCGCGGGGGTAACCGCGCACCGTAAAGACTGCGCCATATAGATTGGGCCAGCCGGGCTAGGCTGCCGCGGTCATTGCGAGGTGTGACAGATGAGCCTTCCTGAGTTTTCGATCAAGCGGCCGGTCACCGTGCTGATGGCGGTGATGGTCTGCCTGCTGCTCGGATTCATCGCGTTCACCGAGATCCCGGTCGACTTGATGCCGGAGGTGAACTATCCCACGCTGAGCGTCACGACCGACTACGAGGGCGTCGGCCCCGAGGAGATCGAGACGCTCATCAGCCGCCCGATGGAGCAGATCGTTTCCGCTGCCCCGGGCGTAGAGCGGGTGACCTCGACCTCCAGCGAGGGCCGCTCCTCGGTGCGGATCGAGTTCGTCTTCGGCACCGACATCGAGGTTGCCGCTGACGAGGTGCGCTCGCGCTTGGACCGGGGGCGCCGAACCCTGCCGGACGAGATCGAACCGCCGACGATCTTCAAGTTCGACGTGACGCAGTTCCCGATCATGTTCCTGACGGTGGCCACCGAGGAAATGGATGCGCGCGAGTTGCGCATGTTCACCGAGAAGAACATCCTGTACCGCTTCGAGCGCATCAAGGGGGTCGGCCAGGTGCGCGTCGGCGGCGGCCTGCGCCGCGAGATTCACATCGACCTGAACTTGGAAAAGCTGCGCGCCCTCAATATGTCGGTGGCCCAAGTGGTCAACACGGTGCGCGACGAGAACCTCAACCGCCCGGTCGGTCCGGTGAAGGAGGGGCGCTTCGACGTCCTGCTGCGCACCAGCGGCGAGTTTGAAAATGTCAACCAACTCTTGGACGTGGCGCTGACCACTCGGGACGGCGTCCCAGTTTATGTGCGCGACATCGCGGAAGTCGACGATTCACACCCTGACATCCGCCACTACGTGGGCGTCAACGGCGCCCCGGCGCTGCGCCTGATCATGTTCAAGCAGTCCGGTTCCAACACGGTCAAGGTCTCGGACGCGGTCTGGGAAGAGGTTGCCGAGATCCACCACGACTATCCGCACATCAAGATCGACAAGACCATGGACACCGCGGACTTCATCACCGCCGCGATCCGGAACGTCCAGACCGCGGCCGCCGTCGGCGCGGTCTTGGCGGTGGTCGTGCTGCTGCTGTTCCTGCGCAGCCTGTCCAGCACCCTGATCATCGGGGCGGCGATACCGATCTCGGTGGTTTCTACCTTCGCCCTGATGTACTTCAACGGCTTCACGCTCAACACCGTTTCGTTTGGCGGGCTGGCCCTCGGAGTGGGCATGCTTGTCGACAATGCCATCGTCGTTCTGGAAAACATCTACCGCCATCGCGAGGAGGGCACTGCGCCCCGCCAGGCTGCGCTCGTGGGCAGCCGCGAGGTGGCGATGGCGATCACGGCGTCCACGCTGACCACGATCGCCGTGTTCGTTCCGGTGATGTTCATCGGCGGCTACGCTGCGCAGACGTTCCAGCAGCTGGCGTACGTGGTCAGCTTCTCGCTGCTGTGCTCGCTGGTCGTGGCCCTGACGGTCGTACCCGCGCTGTGCTCGCGGCGGCGCGGCACCGCCAGTGGCGGCCTGCGCATCCTGCGCTACGCCGAGCGGGCCGTGTCAGCGATGTCCCAGAACTACTCGGAACTGATCCGCTGGGCGCTGGCCAACCGGTTCGTGGTGACGGGAGCGGCCGTCGCGCTGTTTGTCTGCGCGATCTGGCTGACCGGCTATGTGGGCGTCGAATTGGAACCGCAGGTTGACGAGGGCCAGATCCGCATCAACCTGGAATCCGAGCCCGGCACGCGGGCGGAGGTGACCAAGGAGATCGTCGACCGCATGGAGGCGATCGTCATGCGCGACGTGCCCGAGGTCGACTACATCATGACCGAGGCCGGCAGCGACAGCCCGTTCCGCTCGATCGCCACCCACATCGGAGAACTGCGGATCACGCTGGTGGACCAGAGCCAGCGCGATCGCACGGCTCGCGAGATTACCAACATGCTCAGGCCCAAGCTGATGGCCGTGGCACCCGGCGTGCAGCTCCGCACGCGCATCTCCAGCGGCAACTTCGGGCGGCGGCGCGGCGGCGGCGACAACAGCGACGACCGCCTGCAAGTCACGATCCGCGGCTATGCGCCGGAGACCACGGCCGCCCTCGCCTTGCAGGTGCGCGACGCCATGTTGTCGGTGGACGGCGTGGCCGAGGCGCAGGTCAGCCGCCGGCCCGGCTCGCCGGAGATGCTGGTTCGCGTCGACAGGCTCAAGGCCGCCAGCATGGGCATGTCGGTTGCGGAGGTGGCGGCCACTCTCGAGACCGCGGTGGGCGGGCGCCGCTCGACGTTTTATCGCGAAGAGGGCGACGAGTACGACATCGTGGTGCGCCTGCGCGAGGAGGACCGGCTCCAGCTGGGCCAGGTCGGGCGCATACCGCTGCGCACGCCGGCCGGCGACCTCATCTATGCCGACGACGTGGTTCGGCTGAACCGCCAGGAGGGCCCGGTCGAGATCAACCGGGTCGACCAAGAGCGCATCGTCTATGTCACGGGCACGATCGGCGAGCGCAGCCTGGGCGAGGTGATTGGCGACCTGCGCGTCGAGGTTGACAAGATCAACCGGCCCGACGGCTACGAGATCCGCTTTGGCGGCGAGTGGGAGGACCAGCAGGAATCCTTCCGGCAGCTGACGTTCGCGGCCATCCTGGCGCTGCTGCTGGTGTACATGGTGATGGCGGCTCAGTTCGAGTCCCTGCGCGACCCGTTCATCATCCTGTTCTCGATCCCGCTGGCGGCCATCGGGATCGTCACCATGCTGGTGATCACCGACACCACCTTCAACATGCAGGGATTCCTGGGCGTGATTGTGTTGGTGGGCATCGTCGTCAACAACGCGATCGTGCTGATCGACTACACGAACCAGCTGCGCCGCGATCACGGGTACGGCATCATGGACTCGGTCATCACGGCCGGGGGCCGGCGGCTGCGGCCGATCCTGATGACCACGATCACGACCATCCTGGGCCTCACGCCGATGGCGCTCGGCCTCGGGGAGGGGTCGGAGCTGCAAGTGCCCATGGCGCGCGTGGTGATCGGCGGGCTGCTGACCTCCACGCTGATCACGCTCGTGTTCATCCCCGTGGTGTACGCCACCCTGGAGGAGGCCGCGGAAAAGCTCTCGCGACGCCGCAAGGGCTTCGTCCGCGAGCCTTTGCAGCCTGCCGAGGGCGATTAATTGGCGGGCCGGCCGGTTTCTTGCAATTCCGGCTTGCGATCTGATCGCCGCATTGTGTAGAGTCAAGGGTGCCCGACCAGCCTCGGGCGCGAAGATTCACTGAAGGAGCACCAATCATGAGAACCATCCGTTCGGCCAGCCTAGCCGTACTCTGCCTCGCTCTGACGGCGGGCGTGCTTGCTGGCGCCACGCTGTCCGGTCCCGAGATCCGCGGCAGCTACATCGAATCGCGCAACGCCGAGATCTACGCTTCGCACTGCTTCGCCAACAGCGAGGTCGGCATCACCGGCGATCTTGCCGTGATGGCGTGGGACATCGAGCAGGGCAGCTTCAGGGGCGTGTCCCTGGCGAACACGAGGGTCGTGGCCGTGGTCAACGCGACGTCCACGATCGGCAATCCGTTCGGCGACCCGCTCCCTGCGAAATCGATGCTGATCTTCGACGAAGCCACCTCCGTGCTGCAGCGCGGCGCCCTGGCGGCGTTCGTCAAGGCCCAGGCCGGCCCGCTGGTGTCCAACGTGGTCCACACCGACACGGCCCCGATCGAGATCGACTTCCACGGTAGCCTGCACGACCGCGTGGCGACGCTTCGCGCGGGGGAGATCGTCTCGCTGGAGACGCGGGAGATCCGCGGCAGCGATTCGCTGTGCCACCTTGACGACATCTACTACCAGCCTCTGGTCGCGCTGGATCACGCCATGCCGGCGTTCGCCATCGAGCAGTCCTTCCGCGGCGACGGCCTTGGCCACCAGATGCGCGAGTACCGGCGCTCGAGTGCCTATCTGGGCACTTTCGCCGTCAGCGGAAGCTAGGCTTCCCGCCACACAGGCTGGATAGGTTCCGTGGCCGGGGCGCCCCCCAAACAGGCGCCACCCGAATTCTAGTTTTTTTTGAACCCCGCCATCAGGGGCGGCGATTGGGAGAATTTATTATAGACTACAATAA
>VXRL01000098.1:23087-27436 GCA_009838515.1 Terriglobia bacterium
TTTTTTAGATCTTTTTTTGGCGTTCTGCGTTTGTTTTGTTCCCCGCCCACCGGTGTTTTTTGGTGGGGGGGGGGGGCGGCGGTGGGGGGGGCCCCCGGCGTATTCCGTTTATTGAGCGCCGGCCGGCTTGGCTGGCGGAGTTCGCGAGGAGAATTGGATGCGACGCTTGCGCGGCTTTGCGATGGTTCTTGGGGCGCTTGCCCTGCTGCCGGCGGTGCTGGCCCAGAAGTACACGGCCGAGAGCGGCGCGCCGCTGCCCGACAGCGTGCCGGAAGCGACGCGCGAGCTGGTCGCCGGCGAAGGTGTCGCCGTCAAGTCCGGCGATGCGGTGGTGATGCGGTTCTGGATGCGCACGGCGCCGTTCGAGGGGGACCCCGCCAGCGGCTTTGGAGTGCGCTTCGACAACGTCCCGGAGGGCGCGTTCCTAGGCGTGCTTGAGTTCGTGGGGCAGGGCTCGGATTTCCGCGAGCAGTCCGTGCCCGCGGGCGTGTACACGCTGCGCTTCGGCCTGCACCCGGAGGACGGCAATCACATGGGCGTCGCCGCGAGCCGCGACTTCGGCCTGCTGGCCCCTGTCGGGAAGGACCTGGAGGTCACCCGCAACTTCGACTTCGACGGCATCGTGGAGCTGAGCGCCGATGTCGGAAACCCGCACCCGACCGTGGCGCGCCTTGAGCTGCCGGAAGGCGACGAGGGGCCGCACCTGTGGGAGAACGACTACGAGCATTGGGTGCTCGACGTGCCGGTGGCCGACACCGTGGTCGGGATCGTGGTCGACGGCCATGCCGAGGAGTAAGGTGCCGTCGGCAGGGGTCTGGGGCGACGGGCGGTTTCGCGAGCGCCCGCTGGCCGCCGTGTGCTAGGCTGAAGGGACCGCGTCGCGAGTGGACCCCGCTCGCCGGAAAGTGGTCTTCGGAACGCTTGACCATCGCGCGCGCGATGCTATGATGGATTGAGGAAGTGATTAGGGCGCGTTCCCGGGGTTTCGGTCTCGAATCGGAACTGAGGGGGCGTGTCAGCGCTTGTAGCGTACCGGCCGATCCCTCGGGGCGAGTCCCCTAGGAGCTCGGGCCGGGAGTTGGACGGGGCCCGCCGCTGGGCCTCGGGGGGTGCCGCCCCGCGCGAGCCGATGCCGAGAAGGTCCCAGCCGGGACTCGTTATGGCAGGGCGAGCAGGGGCTCAACTTAGCTTTGCGAATGCGCGGGCAGCGCGTGCGCCATGCATGCGCTCCCGGGCAGGCGTGGCCGGGGGGGCATCAGGGAGAGGTAGCCAGGATCGTGCCGACATTCAGCCAATTGGTCCGCAAGGGCCGCAAGGCGCCGAAGTACAAGACGTCTTCGCCGGCCCTGCAAAAGTGCCCCCAGAAGCGCGGCGTCTGCACGCGCGTGTACACGGTCACCCCCAAGAAGCCGAATTCGGCGCTGCGCAAGGTCGCCCGCGTGCGGCTGACGAACAGCATCGAGGTCACCACCTACATTCCGGGCGTCGGCCACAACCTGCAGGAGCACTCGATCGTGCTCATTCGCGGCGGCCGCGTCAAGGACCTGCCCGGCGTTCGCTATCACGTAGTGCGCGGGACGCTGGACGCTTCCGGTGTCGAGGACCGGCGCCAGGCGCGCAGCAAGTACGGCGCCAAGCGCCCGAAGAAGTGAGCTAGGGAGGGACAGCAGCCGTGCCGCGCAGGCGAGAAGTTCCCGTTCGGGTCCCGGTGCCGGATCCGGTCTTCAACTCGACCTTGGTGTCGAAGTTCATCAACTGCATGATGTGGGATGGCAAGAAATCCGTCTCCGAGCGCATCTTCTACGAGGCGATGGAGAGGATCCGCAGCAGCACCGGCGAGGATCCGCTGCCGATCTTCAAGAAGGCGGTCGAGAACGCCAAGCCTGTCGTCGAGGTGAAGTCCCGCCGCGTGGGCGGCGCGAACTACCAAGTGCCGATCGAGGTCCGGCCGAACCGCCGCCAGTCGCTGGCGCTGCGCTGGCTGATCGGGAACGCCCGCAATCGCAGCGAGAACCGCATGGCCGACCGCCTCGGCAACGAGCTGCTGGAAACCGCGCAGGGGCGCGGAACCACCATCAAGAAGAAGGACGACGTCCACCGCATGGCCGAGGCCAACAAGGCCTTCGCGCACTTCCGCTGGTAGTCCCGAGCCACGAGTTCAGAGCGAGATCCGATGCCCCGCACCGTACCAGTCGAGCGCTACCGCAACATCGGCATCGCTGCCCACATCGACGCCGGCAAGACGACCACGACGGAGCGCATCCTGTACTACACCGGGCGCCTGCACCGCATGGGCGAGGTGCATGACGGCACCGCGACGATGGACTACATGGAGCAGGAGCAGGAGCGCGGGATCACGATCACTTCGGCCGCCACGACCTGCTTCTGGCGCGACCACCAGGTCAATATCATCGACACGCCGGGCCATGTCGACTTCACCGCGGAGGTCGAGCGCTCGCTGCGCGTGCTTGATGGCGCCATTGCGCTGTTCGACGCCGTTGCCGGCGTGCAGCCGCAGTCGGAGACGGTCTGGCGCCAGGCCGACAAGTACCAGGTGCCGCGGCTCGCGTTCATCAACAAGATGGATCGGGTCGGCGCCAACTTCGATTACGCCGTGCAGACGATGGTGGATCGACTCAAGGCCAACCCGGTCGCCATCCAGCTTCCGATCGGCTCCGAGGACCGCCTGCGCGGCGTGGTTGACCTCGTCGAGATGCGCGGCATCTTCTGGAAGGACGAGACGCTCGGTGCGGAGTACGAGGTCGGCGAGATTCCCGAGGACTTGGCCGCCGAGGCGGCCGACCGGCGCAAGAAGATGATCGAGAAGGTCGCCGAGGACGACGAGCGGCTGTTCGATCTTTACGTCGATGAGGGAGGCCAGGTCGAAGAGGGCGAGCTCAAGGCGGCGATCCGGCGCGCGACCATTGCGATGCGCATCACGCCCGTGCTGTGCGGCTCGGCCTTCAAGTACAAGGGCGTGCAGCGGCTGCTCGACGCAGTCGTGGACTATCTGCCGTCCCCGACCGATGTCCCGCCGGTGCAAGGCAGCAGCCTCGACGGCCACGAGGCGGTCAGCCGCGAAGCCAGCGACGACGCCCCGTTCTCGGCCCTGGTCTTCAAGATCGTCACGGATCCGTTCGTCGGCCAGCTCGCGTTCCTGCGGGTCTACTCCGGGGAGTTCCGGGCAGGGGGCGCCGTTTACAACGTGTCCAAGGGGCGCAAGGAGCGCGTGGGCCGGCTGTTGCGCATGCACGCCAACAAGCGCGAGGACGTCACCGACGCCCAGTCCGGCGAGATCCTTGCGGTGGTCGGCCTCAAGACCGTCCAGACCGGCGACACCATCTGCGACGCGGACCAGCCGGTCGTGCTCGAGCAGATCGAGTTCCCGAACCCGGTCCTGTCGTTGGCGGTGGAGCCGAAGACGAAGGCCGACCAGCAGAAGATCGGCATGGCGCTCACCAAGCTGTCGCAGGAGGATCCCACCTTCCGCGTGCGGTCCGATGCCGAGACGGGCCAGACGATCCTGTCGGGCATGGGCGAGCTGCACTTGGAGATCTTGGTCGACCGCCTCTTGCGCGAATTCCGCGTGGCGGCCGACATCGGGCGGCCGCAGGTCGCCTACCGCGAGACCATCAGAAAGGCGGCCGAGGGAGAAGGCCGCTTCGTGCGCCAGACCGGCGGGCGCGGCCAGTACGGCCATTGCAAGATCCGGGTCGAGCCGATCGAGGGCGGCGAGGTCGACTTCGAGAGCGAGATCTTCGGGGGCGTCATTCCGAAGGAGTTCGTGGCTGCCGTGGAGAAGGGCGTCCGCGAGGCGCTCGGCAACGGGCTGCTGGCGGGCTACGAGACGGTCGGCGTGCGGATCTGCCTCTATGACGGGTCGACGCACGATGTGGACAGTTCGGAAGTGGCCTTCAAGGTCGCCGGCTCGCTGGCATGGAAGGACGCGGCCCAGCGGGCCAAGCCGGCCTTGCTCGAGCCTGTCATGGCCATCGAGGTCGTAGTCCCGGAGGAGTATGTCGGCGACGTGATGGCCGACATCAACTCGCGGCGCGGCCGGATCGAGGGCATGGACCTGCGCGGCTCCACCCAGGTCATACGCGGCTTCGTGCCGCTGGCAGAGATGTTCGGGTACGCCACGGACCTGCGCTCGAAGACGCAGGGCCGGGGCAGCTACACCATGCATCTGCACACCTACGAGCGAGCGCCGTCGGCCGTGCAGGACGAGATCGTCAGCCGCATGCGCGGCAGTGTCATCAACTGAGTCTACGGGCACATCGAAGAGGAAAGGGAAACCATGGCAAAGGAAAAGTTTGATCGCTCGAAGCCGCACGTGAACGTGGGCACGA
>VXRL01000043.1 GCA_009838515.1 Terriglobia bacterium
AATAAATACCCCATTGTAACTAAGCTTAATTCCTTTTGCCATGAAAACCCCCTGGGCCTTATGGCAAAATCCCCCCCTGGCCTTGTTCACCCCCCCCCCGTCTGTCAATGGCTTAACTGGCGATCAATTGGCGAATTGGCCCAATTAGCGAGAACGTATGCGGTTCCTCGACAATTGGCGCAATTCTCTAGATGCAGGAAGATAGCTCCCGATGACGAACCAGAGATTCCAGAGTCGGTTGGCGGGCTAGATTCGCTTGACCGCAGCGCAGTGGCCGCGACTCGAGCAGGCGGGCGGTGTGGTGCGCCGCGGCACTACGCGCGGGTAGCGCCATTACGGTTGTATGCGGCGCAGCTAGACGTTCAGTGCCTTGAGCGGCATGGCGCTGTCCGGATTGCACCACATGGAGCGCTTGAAGGCGGCCAGCGCGGGGACATGAGATTGTCCAAGACAGGCGGACTTGAGGGTAATCCGCGCGCGTCGCAGTGATGTACCTGGGCACGATAGAACGAGTCGGCGAATCGCTCTGTCCGTACCTGCGCATCACGCAGCACGACCCCGTGATTGGTTCGGCGAACCATCGCCCTTGCGCTGCGGGCTTGCCCGGTTCTCAGCCTGGTTCCTTGAACAACGAGCCGACCCCAATGAAGATCGAGTAGCCCCGCCGCCTCGTCCGGCACAGGTGTACAATCACTTTCGGGAATCGGAATTGGGCATGCGCACTCGGATCGCCTACTTGGCAGCCTTAGTCTTGGTCAGCGCTCTCTGCCAAAGCCCGCTCTATGGCACCGTCGAGCAGGCGCGCGAATTAGAGCGGGCGGGCCAGCCCCTCGAGGCACGGCGCGTGCTCCAAGATACCGCGAGGGACCAGCAGGGGAATGGCGAAGCGCTCTTGGTGAACGCGGAGTTCTTGGACCGTTACGGCGACCCGGCCGCTGTCGAGGCTTATCTGGCGGCGCTGGCGTCGATCGGTCCCGAAGATTCCGCGACCGCCGCCGAGCTGCGCCGCCGGGTCGCGGTTGCGGCGCTGTCACTCGGCGATCCGGAGCAGGCCAGGGCCGCCCTGGTGGCGTTGCAGGCAGCGGGCGAAGGCAGCGCCGGCGTTGATGGACTGCTGCGACCGCTGACCGAGCCGGAAGCGACGGACTTCATCGAGGTGCCCGGCACGCTGGACTCGTTCAGCCGGATGGCGGCGCTGTCCACCGATCTCTCGTCTGATCTGATCCTGCCCTCGCTTGGCCGGACGATTTTCGCCGGCGGCTACCATGCCTCCGGCGGAGGCGCAACGTTCGAGCCGACCGAGTATCTCCGCCTGCTGAAACAGTACTTGACTCAGGCGAGGGAACTCGCGGCGTTCGCGGGTGACGACAACACCATTGACATCGCGGTTTGTGAATCGGCCGAGACGGCCCAACTGCTGAAGATCATCGGCTACCGCTTGCGCGGAGAGTGCGGCCCGGCCGCCGTGCTCGAGACAGTCAACCCCTCGCGGGCCTTTCTCGCCATCGATTCGGCGTTCCCGCTGGCGGACTTGGAGCTGGCCTTCCGGCGGGGCCAGCCGTTCAGCTACCAGTTCGGCCCGACGAGACTGCCGGTCCTCTTCGGCCGGGACTACTGGCTAGGAGGCGCTAGGCGCGCCCAGGACAACTTCCTAGACACGTTCATCGACGATCCGGGCCTGGCGCGGCTGTATGTCGCAATGCACAACCTGCACCGTCCGACCGCCGAGGCCTTGCGGGCCGCCGCTCCGATCGGCGACTTGAAGGACTATGTTCCCGTGCTCGACTTCTTCGGGGCCATGTTCGAGGTCGCCGATGGTGTCGCAATCACTCCGGGGGGCGCGCGTGCGCGGCCCGGCTGGGAACGGATGGTGGGCGAAAGCGCGGCCCAGGGTGGTCGCTTCTTCCAGCGGCTCATCCGTCTGGACGACGGCTGGATGGCGGCCTTCTATGACGCCCTGGCGCGTGTCCAGGGGGGCGCAGGGAGGGCTTACTTCCTTGAGCCCCAGCGCATCGAGCGCTTTTACCAAGCGGTGCGGGGGAAGGTTACGAGTCCCGGCCCGGCCCGGCCGATCTTTCGTGCCAGCTCCGACCTGATGCTGCTGGCGACGAGGCTTGGCTTCGACGCTTCGGGCGCTCCGCGCATACCGGGCGGCATTGAGCCTTGGAGGGATCTGTTCGTCGTCCACCCGCACGGCAAGTACGATGGCAAGCTAACCGAGTCCGCCACGCGCTGGAACCAGGCCGACGATGTCATCGAGGCCATGTTCGCTCTTTCGCGCAAGGCGATTGAGAACGAGCCGCTGCGCATGTTCCTTGCGATCTCGGACTTGGATCGCAACCGCGCTACGCCGCTGTCAGCTGAGACAGTCGCGCGGATGATTCGGGCGTTCCCGGCCCACGGGCACCAGTTCGCGCTCTACAGCGATTCGCCCAACCTGAGCGAGGCAACCATCGCTGCGCACTTGGACACGATGGTGCGCCTGGACAAGATCGGCAGCCAACTGCGTCGCGCCAACACCATCGGCGTCCTGCAAGCGCAACTGGCTCTGTGGCAAGTGCTCCGCCGGAACGGCGCCATTCCGGCAGAACGGGCCGATTCGTCGATCCAGGCCCTGCTCTCGGCCGCCTCGGGCGCGACCGACTCGCAGGGAGTGTTCGAAGCGGGGCGCGCCGGCGTGCTGGCGCTCTTGGAAGCGGCTGGGAGAGACGCTGCCGATCCGCAGCAGGCGTTGCTGGACCTCTTGGTGGGTGACGCCTCCGAGAGCGAGCAGGAGGCGCGGCGCGAGGTGCTGGCCCGCGTGAATCAGCTCCTGATTCTGCAGCGGCTGGTGCCGCTAGACACGTTGTTCGACTTGGCCGACCACCTCGAGCGCGTCTCGCGCGGCGAAGCGTTCAACGTGGCCATGGCCAACCGCCTCTCGGAGAGTATTTCGGACATCCGGCTGCCGCGGTCGCTGCTATCCATCGAAGAGGCCAACGCCATGGCCCGCGGCCACTGGGTCGACCGCCACATCCAGAGACAGCGCAGCCTCAACCTGCGACGGGCCGTCGATCGAGCGCAGGGCAATCCCAGGCGCCTGCTGTCGATTCGCGGCGAACTGGCGCCGATGCTGCGCGACTCGTTGGTCGGCATCGCGTATGCGCTCTATTCGCCGCCCGGGGCGGAACTGATCCGTGCAAACCCCTTGTTCGTGCGCAGCCACGACTTTCTTGGTCCCGAGGGCAAGTACAGTTGGTCGCGGGCTCGCATGCAGTCCACCGGCTGGCCCAGCAGCGGCGGCGGCCGCCTGATGGGCTCGCTTGTCTCGCTGCCTTACGAGCTGGCGTCGGCGGAGCAGAACTTCATGGTGCCTTCCAATCGGCAGGCCCTGATATGGCAGGATCTGGCGCCTCAGATGTTGCTCGGCGCCACCCTGCCGCGCTGGTGGGGCGTCAGCCCTGCCGACTTGCACTACGTCGGGCTCCACCTGCGCCTGGCGCGCTCGCTGCTTGCCCAGGCTGCTTTCGACGAAGACTTGGCGGATCCTGTCTTGGGCCAACTGCGGACGCGCGTGGAGCCGTCCCGCATCTGGAAGATCGAAGACTCTTTCAGGCGCGGGCGGGTGCGCGACGGTATCGAGATCGTCACCCCGTCCGAACTCTTCGATCTGGCGTGTCGGCTGCGCGAGTCCCACGGTGAGCGGCTGGACTCGCTCGGGCGGCCGTATGTCGCGGCCATCGCGGAGTTGGAGAGCCGGGACCCGCAGCGCTACAACGAACGCCGAACGGGCCAGACCTTCGGGATGCCGCATCCGCGCTTGGCGCACTCCTATCGCCTAGAGCTGCTGCACCTTCCCCTGTTTCCTACCTTGATGGGGTTCTCGAGCCGCATTCTGGCCGAAAGCTGGGAGTCCAACAATCTGTTCTGGGCGGCGCTGTCTGACGAATTGCACATCGCTCCGGCGCAACTCAACCTGCTGATCCCCCAGTGGACGCAGCGCACCCTGGAGCGTATCTTTGCGACCCATTTGGACGACTGGCCGGCCCTGTGGCGCTCGTTGCGGATCATCGCGGACCAAGTGCGACAGGAGAGCGGCCCTAGCGGTGCCGCCCGCGCATCGTCTGCAGCGGTTTCGGGAGGCGATTGATGCATGCTGCCAGACGCGAACGCTGATACTAAGGGAATGCGCGATAGCACGCCATATCGAGCGAAGCGCAGGGCTGCCCTGCGCCTGGGAATTGCCACCGCGGCCCTGCTGGGCACGTGGCACGCGGCGCCTGGCCTGCTCGGGCAGGTGCCTGAGGCACTTGGCGAATCGGCGGCCTTGTTCGAGGTCGAGGTCGACCTCGTCATGCTGAACGTCGCGGTCACGGACCAGCGCGGCCGCTACATACAGGGCTTGAAGCCGGAACACTTTCGGATCACCGAAGACGGGGTCCAGCAGAATATCGCGTCGTTCGGAGAGGGCAACGTCGCGCCTCGGCGCATCGCCAGAACGGGCGTGCGCCCGGGTCCCGTGGCTGGCGAGGCCGAGCTCTCGATTCCCGAGGCGATCGCCGGCCAGTTGGTGGGCACGAACGTGTTCGTGCTCTTCGACACCAGCAATTTCATGTACCGCAGCTTGGTCTACGCCGAGGACGCCATCGCGGATTTCATCCGCGGACTCGACGGCGCGGACTCGGTCGCGGTGTACTCGTTCAGCCGCAACCTGACAAGGCATGCCGGCTTGTCGGTGGACCATGATGACGCCTTGCGCGGCTTGCGCAGCTCCGTGGCGGGAGACGAGACGGCCCTGTACAACTGCCTCTTGCTGACGTTGCGGGACGCGGCCAAGGTGTCGGGGCGCAAGGTCATCATCGTGTTCTCCAACGGCCCTGACAACGCCAGCGCGGTCTCTCCGGACGATGTCGGCGCCATCGCCGAGGACGAGGGCGTGCCGATCTATGTCATCAGCACGCGGGCGCTCAATCGCGACCCGATCTCGAGCAACGCCTTTCGCAGGATCACGCAGCGCACTGGGGGCAAGGCCTATTTCGCCAAGACGTGGCAGCGGCAGTCCGAGGCGTTCGTCGAAATCCGCGACGAGCTGGCCAGCTCGTACACCGTGACGTACTATCCCGAGGCGAACCCCAATCGCGGCTGGCGCAGCATTCAGGTCGAACTCGTGGGTCCTGACCAGCAGCGCTACCGCGTCCGAACGCGCGCCGGCTACCGACCGAAGCTGTAGCCTCGCCGGGCTAGGCTCGGGGTTGCAGAGACATGTCGCTGCACGTCATCCAACGGCTCCAATCCAACGGCTACAAGGCCTATTGGGTGGGCGGCTGCGTGCGCGACGAGCTGCTGGGGCGTCCGGTCAGGGACCGCGACGTCGCGACTGACGCGCGGCCCGAGCAGGTCGTGGGACTGTTCAAGCGAGCCCGTCGCGTGGGCCAGCGCTTCGGCGTGGTGCATGTCCGCGACGACGACGGATTCACAGAAGTGGCGACGTTTCGCCGCGAGGGCCCCTATAGCGATGGCCGCCGGCCTGACGAGGTGTCCTACACCGACGATCCCGAGCAAGATGCCATCCGGCGCGACTTCACGGTCAATGCCATGTTCTACGACCCGGTCTCGAATCGTCGGTTGGACTTTACCGGGGGTGCGGCCGATCTTGAGAGCAAGCTGATCCGGGCTGTTGGGTCAGCCGACAAGCGTTTCCGCGAAGACCACTTGCGGATGCTGCGGGCTGTCCGGCTGGCTGCCGGCCTAGGGTTCGAGATCGAGGCCGGCACGATGGCGGCCATCCGCGATTGGGCTCCCGCGATACAGGCTATGGCTGCGGAGCGGGTGCGCGACGAGTTGGGCCGGATCTTGACCGAGGGCAGCGCCCGGCGGGGATTCGAGCTATTGCACGAAAGCGGGCTGCTGCAGCAGTTGCTGCCGGAGGTTGCGGCCCTCAGGGGCGTGGAGCAGCCGCCCCAGTACCATCCCGAGGGCGACGTGTGGACACATACAATGCTCATGCTGGAGCGGCTGCGACGGCCTTCGCCGGCATTGGCGTGGGGGGTCCTGTTGCACGACGTCGGCAAGCCCGAGACGTTCACAAGGGCGGATCGCATCCGCTTTCACGGGCATGTCGAGCGCGGCGTCGAGCTTGTCGAGGCCATCTGCGAGCGGCTGCGGTTTTCTAACGCCACGAAGCAGCGCGTGCTGGCGCTGGTCGCTAACCACATGAAGTTCGCGCACGTGCGGGACATGCGCCGCTCCAGATTGCGGAGATTCGTCGAACAGCCGGATTTCAAGGACCACTTGGAGCTGCACCGGCTCGATTGCCTTTCCAGCCACGGCCTGCTCGACAACCATGACTTTGCCCAACAGCACTACGAGCGAGTCCAAGCGGAAGAGCCGTTTGTCCCGCTGTTGACAGGCCGGGATCTGATCGCCGCAGGGTATGAGCCAGGCCCTGTCTTCGGCAAGGTCCTCGCCGAGGTGCGCGAACTGCAGCACGAGGGCGTGCTCGCGGATCGCGAACAGGCGCTGGCCTTCGCGCGAGGACGAGTCGCCGCCCTGCGCTAGGCGGCGCCGGCCGGGCCGGGCGTCGATGGGATCGCGCGCCCTTGCGAACCGAAAGCACGTGTCCATGGCGCCCCCGCTGAAGATCGATGCGGACCTGAAGTTAACGACAATGGCCGACACGCTGTACCGGCTGCTGGCACGGCGCATCGGGCGCGGCGATGGGAGCCGGCGCGGGCTCGAGTTGTTCCAGCGCTTCGCTGGCAGCCCCGCCACGATCCGCATTCAGCCAGAGCAGATCGAGGTGAGGCTCGGGTACCGGGCCCGCAGCCTCCTGCACATCCCGGGCGGATTCCGCGAGGACCGACTCGCTATCCGCTGGCTCGGGGGCAAGCCGATGCGTCCCCTGATTGGCCTCGAGGAGTCGAATCTGTCACGAACCAATCGGTAGTTGGTAGTTCAGACCACACTTGCGCAAGTGGTGACGCGATCAGGAGGATTCTAGTAGCAGCCGGTCCAGTTCACCGCCGAGAAGCGTCTTTGTCGCTGCGTAGCCTCGATGGTTCCACAGGTTGCACATCTCGTACGGGTCGCTCCACAGGTCGTAGAGCTCGTCCATTCCTTCGAGATCGGTATAGCGGATGTATTTCCATCGCTCTGTCCGGACGGCTCGGTACCCCATTTTGACCATTCGAGGCCAGACGCGGTCGGAAAAGTACTCGATTAGCACAGACCGGCGCCAGCCCGCGGGAGGGGGGCCGCCGAGCAGGGGCAGAAGTGACCGGCCATGGGTTTCGACGGGACCGCTGATCCCAGCCAATCCCAGGATTGTTGGAGCTAGGTCCACGCTGGCAACCAAGGCTTCTGACTCGCCTCCGGCCGCGATCCGCTTTGGCCAGCGGATTGCAAGGGGCACCCGGATGCTCTCCTCGTAAGCAAGGCGCCGCTCCTCATTCAAGCCGTGTTCACCGTAGAAGTAGCCGTGGTCGCTCGTAAGGACAACACAGGTGTTCTCAGCCTGCCCGGATTCTTCAAGAGCTCCGAGCACCGCGCCAAATGCCTCGTCAGCGGCCGTCAGGATGCGCAGCCGGTTGCGAATCACATGGTCCGGCGTCCCGGTGCCGGGCCCGAGCGGCGGTACGTCCTTTATCGACCTCTGCAGGGCGGGCTTGTCCTTGGCAAACGAAGCCGCGCTCGGCCGGCGAGGAACGCGGAGGCCGGAGTAAAGGCTTGCAACCCGGTCGGGGGGCGTGAAGCCGCCGTCCTCTGGGACCGAATTGATGCTGCCGTCCGCATCTTGGAACAGATTGGGATGGACGGCCTTGTGTGACAGGTACGCCAGGAAGGGCCGGTCGCGCTTCCGGCAGATGAATTCGGCCGTTCTCTGGGAAAAGATGTCCGAGGCATAGCCGGGGAGTCTGCGTCGCTCGCCGTTGTCGTTGACCTCCGGATCGAAGTAGTCGCCCTGGCCGCGCATGCAGACCCATTCGTCGAAGCCCGGCCGGCGAGTGTCATCCAAGCCCATGTGCCACTTTCCAATGAACGCTGTCTCGTAACCCGCACGGTGCAGCAGCCTCGGGAAGGTCTCAAGCTGGTGGGACCGCTCGCTGCGGTCGGTGTTGTCAGTGATTCCGTGGGAGTGGGCGTACAAGCCCGTCAGAATGCAGGCGCGGTTCGGGGAGCAGAGTGGAACGGGTGCGAACGCATTGGAGAACTGGATGCCCTCAATTGCGACGCGGTCGAAGTTCGGGGTCTTGACGAACGGATGGCCGCTGAAGCCAAAGTCGTCGAATCGGGCGTCGTCCAATACGACGACAACGATATTGGGCCGACGGCTCGACGCCTGACTCCCATCGATACACGACGATGTCGCGCCCTTTACGGACATGATCCTGACAAGACCCCCTCGAGCGCCGGCGCTTGCGCCCGATGTGAGAAAGTGCCGGCACGGACAAGGTACTGCGGTGACGCGGCTAACGCCGGCAGTCGCTGTCGAGGGGAATCGGTCTGCTGACGCCAGACTCTCGCACAATTAAGTTCCCATCGCTTGCCGAAGTTCCCGCCGTATGCCGTCCAATCGATTTCGCAGGTTTTCACCGGGAGCGGTCGAACGGACCCAGCGTCACTGGTTGGGCGGTGATGCGATGCGCCGGGCTCCGCGGTCCCTAGCCTTGACTGCATGTTCATGGCACCGGCTAGCACAACTTAACAAGGCCAAGGCGAAACAAGGCGGCAGCTACGATCAGGGAGGCTGGCAACCGGGCCGCTATGGCTACGGTGTTTCCACTTCGATCGTTTCGATCGGCCCAATAATTCTCAGCGTCTCCCATTCATGGAGCCTGCGCTTGGCCATTTCCACAGTCCTCTGGTCCGCCGCCAGAGCAATATACGCCCGGTACTCACTCGCCGCCCGCTCCCACTCGGCTCTACGCTCGTGAATGGCAGCCATGATGACGTAGCTCAGCGGCCATCGGTCCTTTTCGTCCACTTCCTTCAAGGATCGGATCAACGACTCCGCGCGGGCTAGGTCGTTTTGATTGGCCGCTGCCAGTGCTCTGAGGAAGCGGGCTTTGGCGGACCTCGGCGCGAGCCTCAGGTAACGCTCGGTCAGAGAGTCCAATTCGGTCCAATCCATGCGGTTCAGAGCGAGATCCATCAAAGGCTCGTAGGGCAGTAGAAACTTGGGATCCGCCTCCATGGCGCGAGTGTAGGCCGTCCGCGCACCGTCCCCGTCCTCAAGGCCCCTTCGAGCCTCGCCCAGCGCTGCCCACGCTGTAGCGTATTCCGGATAGACTTCTACAGCCCTCTCCAAGTGCCGGATGGCTTCCTCGCGGTTCGGTCGCGCCTTGTGCAGGGCCTTGAGCCCTCTCCGATACGCCTTCTGCGCACTGGTTGGCGCAGCGAGGGTCGTTACGCTGACCGTGTCGCCGATCAAGCCGTCGAGGCGGTGCAACACGATAAGCCCCACATCGTTCGAGCCCATGCGAAAGATGCCCAATGACAAGCGGTCGGACCGATAGCCGGTCAACTCGGCCTCGAGATGGCACTGCGAGAGGTTGGCACTGCCGCTGGACCCAACGGTAAGACCCGAACTCCTGCCGGCAGCGCGCGTACGACTCACACTCGCATAGGAGAAGGTGAGCGACTGGTTGCCGCCTGGTTGGAAGCTGAAGCGCCCCTTCCTGTCCGTATAGTCCTGCGGCGTGGACCTGGCTCCGCAGTTGAGCTTGACAATGACTCGCTCCGGCGGCGGCTCGCCGGCATCCGTGACGACTCGGCCGTGCAGGTAGACAGGTGTGCCCAACTGCCGCATCCGATCGTTGGTATTCGATTGGTGCGAGTTGTCATAGGTGTCACGATGTAGCGAGTCACTTGAGCGATCCCGTGTCGGCGGTTGCCGACTCCCCGGGTTAGATGGAGAGCTCCTGTCCTGGCCGCCGGGACTTGGGCCGCGCGAGGTGCCCCCGCCGTAGGGGACGTTGCCTCCACCGGGGCTTCCGTAGCCTCCGCTTGGGATTCCGGCTCCGGCGCCGTAGCCGCCGTAGTCGCCGCCCGACGGCGAGGAGCCGCTGTTCTGCGTCTGGTCCGCTTGGGTCTGGCCCCACACCGCAAGGGAGGTGGAGAACAGACACAGCGCCGCGAGCTTCAACAAGGTCATTGCACCGACCTCGCCACAGGCAGAGACCGTCACCTCAATGACGTGGTTGCAGCATAGCAGACGGGTTTCGGCCCCGAGGTGTAGAGTCCGTGTGCCCTGGGCCAGGTTTGTGCATAGGCCGGCGGCGTACCGTCCTAGTCGCTGGCGGCACGGGCTCGGGCAAGACCACCCTGATCGAGGTGCTGGCGCGCGTGCTCCCGCCGGCCGAGCCCGTGCTCGTCCTCGATGACGGCGAGGAGCTGAACTTGGATTGCCCGCACCGCGAACTCATCCTCCCGCATCGGTTCGACGAGCTCTGTGGCGGACCTGCGCTACCCGAACGGGCCAGCCGAACTGGTCGACCCGGTTCTCGTGGCACTGATCCACGTAGATTGGCGGCAAGGCCACTGCCTAGGACCGTTTGGCAAGCATGCTGTCGATGGACCAAGCGCCGGAACCGTTGGCCCAGAAGTAGAGGAACACGAAGCAGTACAGGACGGCCGTCTCGCCTCTGTTGAGCAGGGGAAGGAAGGCGTCGCCTGCGTGTGCGATGAAATAGGCGGCCGCCATCAGGCCCGAGCAGAGGAAAGCCACCCAGCGGGTCTGCCAGCCAAGCACGATCAGGGTCCCGCCGATCACCTCGATTATGCCCGCGATCAGGGGCAGGGCACCCTCCCTGGGGCCTATGCCGCCAAGCCCGAACAGCTTCTGATAGCCGTGCGGAACGAACAAGAAGCCTGTCATGATGCGCAGTAGCGCGTGTGTTGCCGATGGCCAGTGCACTTTCGTCTCCTTCGATACTTAGCCTAATCAGAGCGCTAAGCCGCTAAAGGCCTAGCAAGCGATCCACTCGCTGGCCTAGGTCGGCCAGATAGGCGCGGTCGCCGCCGCGCAGTTCCACGGTCGCCTCGGCATTGTAGCCGACCGCGGCGAAAGCCTCGCGCACCGCTGGCCAATCAACGTCGCCGTCGCCGAGGTTGACGAAACCATCGCGGCGCGAGTAGTCCTTTAGGTGCACCTTCACGATGCGGTCGCCCAGTTCGTAGATCCAGTGCTCCGGCACCGCGTAGTGGACTATGTTGCCCACGTCGAAGTAAGCCTTGACCATGGGATGGTTGAACTCGTCGATGTACTGCCGGAAGTCGCGAGCGGTCAGTAGGAACTTGTTCCAGACATCTTCCACGGCAATCATCACATCGTGCTCTTCGGCCAGCGGGATGAGCTTGCGGATTTCGGCTTGGGAGCGCTCCCAGGCTTGTTCGTAGGTCGTGTCCGAGCGCACGACTGCCGGAACGAGCAAGACGGCGTTGGCGCCGTAGAGCCGGGCTTGGCGCAATGACGCTCGCATGCCGACCACGCAGGCTTCGACGTCTGCGGGGTCCGGCGAGGACAGCGGGTGGCGCCAGTGCGTCTGGTTCATCACCGAGTGGATGCGCAGGCCGGCGGCTTGGGCCGCGTCATGGATCGCTTGCGCGTCGGCGTCGTCCTCGACCGTGCGAACCTCCATCGACTTGAACCCGACCTCGACCGCCAGCTTGAAGCGGTCGACCAACGGCAGGTCCTTGGGCAGCATGCTGTCGATGACGGCGCGCTCGATCTGGTGGTTGTCACTTTGCAGGGGCAGTGCGGCTGAAGCCAGGGCGGCCATAATCCATTCGCGTCTACGCATGTGCCGTAGATTCAGCCATACGGGCCGGTGATGTCAAGTGTGCCGGTCTGATACGCTCAACTACGCCGTTGGCGTTGACTAGCGCCGACCGCAAGGAGCGCCTGTCTTGAATAGCACGACAAGGATCGCGGTCTTGCTGGCCACAAGCGGCCTGACCGCCGGAACCCTCAGCGCGCTGGATTGCGCGGCCCTGGCGGAACTGGGCCTTCCCGACATCCGAATCGAAGCGGCCGCAGCCTCGCGAGGCGAGGAGGCTCAAGCGGAGAACCTGCCTGAGGGTGTGCCTTCGCGCTCGCCGCGCGCCACGGTGCCGCACTGCAAGGTCACCGGCGTGATCGGCAGCGAAATCCGCTTCGAGGTATTGCTGCCGGACGATTGGAACGGCAAGTTTCTCATGGGCGGCGGCGGCGGCTTTGTCGGCAGTCTCGGCTATCAGGGCCGCTTCTCGATAAATCGCGGGTACGCAACCGCGGCGACTGATACCGGTCATCAAGGCGATGGCATCCGGGCGGAGTGGGCCTACCGACAGCCGGAACGTCGGGTCAACTACGGCTACCTTGCCGTGCATCGAACGACCGAAGCGGCCAAGGCGATCGTACGAGCCTACTACGGGACGCCAGCCCAGAGGGCGTATTTCATGGGCTGCTCCAACGGCGGTCGGCAAGCCATGATGTCCGCCCAGCGCTTTCCCGAAGACTTTGACGGGATCGTAGCCGGCGCCCCGGCCCACGACTTTAGCGGCGTCCTGGCCTCCTTCGCCTACAACATGCAGCGCATCTTCCCCGATCCCGACACCCTGACCGAACCTGTCATCACGCCGCAGAACCGACGGCTGCTCGAATCAGAGATCCTCCGGCGGTGCGATGCGCGCGATGGCGTCGAGGACGGCTTCCTTAACGATCCGCGAGATTGCGAATTCGAGCTGAGCGACCTGCCGGTTTGCGCTGGCGAGGCACCGTCGGACAACTGCCTCACGATCCGCCAGCGCGAGGCGATCGCGGCGGTTTACGGCGGGCCGCGCAACGCCGACGGACAGATCTATCCGGGGTTTCCGTTCGGTGGCGAGTCCGCGCCCGGAGCTTGGCAGGCCTGGATTACCGGACCTAGTCGCCGCTTGATGACCTCGTACGGGGAGCCGAGCTCGCAGTTCGGGTTCGCGACGCAGGGCTTCAAGTACCTGATATTCCAAGATCCGGAGTTCGACTACTCCACATACGATTTTGACGACTACGGCGACGATGCAGCGCATCTTGAGGCCTTCTTGGACGCCACCGATCCTGACCTGACCGGCTTGAGAAAAGCCGGTGGCAAGCTGTTGCTTTGGCATGGCTGGTCAGATGCGGCGCTGACGGCGCTCGGCTCGATCGACTATTTTGAGGCGGCCGAGAGACTGGATCCAAACGTCAGGGACTATTTCCGCTTCTACCTCATGCCCGGGGTTTTTCACTGCGCGGGAGGCCCCGGACCCGATCGCGTCGACTGGTTGGATGCGCTGGAGAGCTGGGTTGAAGACGGCGACGCTCCAGACTCACTGACTGCGATAAAGGTCACGGACGGCAAGATCGCCAGCGCGCGACCGTTGTGCGTCTACCCGGAGCGCGCCGAATACGCCGGCGGAGATCCCGATCAAGAGTCCAGCTACACCTGCAAGCTACCCTGACTTGCGTTTGCCGATCGAGATCGGCAGGTCCCACGACACGGGCAAGATGATGGTGCTTACTGTGTTCTGAATCATGCGTTTCGGCTGGTCGGCTGAGATAGCTGCCTCGTTGCCCACGTGCCGTCAGAACATCAAGTTGCGTCCGAAGTCCGGTGTTGTCCCATCCTTGATTTGGGCGATCCAGCGGTCGAGATCGCCACGGCCGAGTTCCCAGAATTTCGAGCACAGCGAGAGGTATTCGAGCACCGCGTCGGTTTCGCCGTGCTCCAGCAGGTCCCTTGCCAGCGTCATGTCCGATCCGAACGAGTCCAGCTGGGGCGAGCCCGGTGTTTCGCCGGCCGCAACCAAGCGAGACTTGGCCTCTTCTGTGTTTCCCTCCAAGAGCGCGATTCGGCCTAGGATGAGGTTTCCGTAGTGGATCCGGTTGCCACGGTTCCAGTCCTCTGCATTCCCTTCCAGCATCTCCTCCGCGTATGCCGTGGCCCTTTCGATATTCCCGGCCTGAAACGCTGACGTGCCGAGTTCCCTCAAGAGGTGCCCGCGTCCCAACTCGTCTGACAGTTCATAGGCAAGTTCGAATTGTGCAAGCGCTCGCTTGGCAGCTTCTGGATCCCACGCGCCATCACGGAGTATGCCGTCCAACTGGTGTATGTGCCCCAATTGCGTGGCCCAGTCCGGACCTTCTTGATCAAGGGACCGGGCGTGACTGAGGATCTGGATCGCGAGTTGTCGATCGTCCTGTCGAAGGAAGTTTGCTGCGTGCTTCAAGATCCTGAGGTTGTCCGGATCATTCTCGAGATGTGAAGACCAAGCGTCCTTTCCTTTCGCGTAGCCATCAGCCGAAAAGGTCTCGAGAACAAGAACCTCGGGGCCAGCCAGCAGGTTCACTTCCGGTGCGTTAGACGGGAGGCAGAAGCGCAGAGGGTGCCGCACGGGACCCGTTCAGTTTCGATCGGTTGACCCCTTGAAGGTCACTCTGCTGATTGACGGGCTGGCTTCGCCGGTGACTAGTCGACCGATTCCAGTGCCTGCACCACATCTGCCACGATGTCATCGGGATCCTCGATCCCGACCGAAAACCGCACCATGTTGTCGGTAATGCCCAGCCTCTGGCGGCGCTTCTCTCCGATGTTTCGATGGGTGGTGGTAGCCGGGTGCGTGATCAGCGAGTGCACGTCTCCCAGGCTCAGCGTGCGGACCACCAGCTGCAAGGCATTCATAAAGCGGAACGTCTTCGCTTGATCCGCATCGAGCACTTCGAAGCTGACGATGCCGCCGGACATCGGCGCCCCTTGCGTGTCCCGATCGAACTGGCGTTCCGCCACGGCCCGATCAGGGTGCCGCGAGAGCCCGGGATAGTGGACGGCGGCCACGCGCGGGTGCCGCTCGAGCGCCCGAGCGACGAGCAGGGCATTGCGGCAATGCTCTTCCATGCGCATCGGCAGCGTCTTGATCCCGCGAGCGGCCAGGAAACACTGAAACGGTCCGAGGTTCGCCCCGAAGTGGCGGCCCAGCTCCTGCATGTACTCGGCATCCGCTTCGCCGCAAGTCACGATGCCGCCCAGGACGTCGGCATGGCCGGCCAGATACTTGGTCACGCTGTGAACGACCGCGGTAGCGCCGGACTCGAGGGGACGGCTCATCACGGGCGGGGCAAACGTCGCATCCACGACCACCGGAACTCCGCGTTGGGAGGCGATCTTGGCGATTGAGTCGATCTGCGGAACGCGCAGGAGGGGGTTGGAAATGGTTTCGATCAGGATGCAGCCAGTCTCGGTCTGGTCGAGCGCGGCCTCGAACTGCGCCAGGTCGCACGGGTCGGCGAAGCGCGCCAGGAAGCCCTGCTGCTCCATTAGCTGCAACAGTTGGAAGGTTTGGCCGAACAGCACGTTGGCCGCCAGAATCGTCTTGGGCCGGTCGCGCAAGGCCGTGAGCAAGCCGATGTGCATCGCGGCCATGCCAGAACTGCACGCCAAGGCGCTGGCGGCACTATCGATGGCGGCAATCTGGCGTTGGAGGGCGGCTGCGGACGGATTGCCGTAGCGCTGGTAGACGAATCCGTCGATTTCGCCGTTCGCGACCGCTGTCAGGTCGGCGGCGCTCCTGTAGTGGAAGCTGGCGGCGGTTTCAAGCGGAGGTGCCGAGGCCACGAAGCGCTCGTTTTCGCCCGCGTTCCGCGCGCAGGCGTGAATGGCGAGAGTCTGCTGCTTCATGCTTGTTCCAGTGCTTGGAAGAGGTCGGCCATGATGTCGTCGATGTGCTCGGCGCCCACGGAAAGGCGCACCAGCCCATCGGTGATGCCCAATGCCATCCGCGCTTCTGGCGTCAGCATGCGGTGCGTGGCGCTTGACGGGTGCAGAGCCAACGTCGTTAGGTCACCGATGCTGGCGGAGGTGGCGGCCAGCCGCAGCCCGTCCAAGAACGCGCAGGCGCCATCGCTTCCCCCCTTGACATCGATGCCGACTGCGCCACCCGCTTCGCCTGGCGGCATCAGCCTGTGCACCGCCTCGGCATCAGGGTGTTGCGGGTCGCCCGGAAAGATAAGCCGCTCGATCTTGGGATGCCCCTGCAGCCCTTCGAAGACCATGCGGGCGTTGGCACAGTGGCGCCGCATGCGCAGGGGCAGCGTCTTGATCCCGCGCATGGTCAGGTAGGCCTCGAATGGCCCCAGGTTCCCACCTAGGCAGCGGTGCGTCTGGCGAAGGGCCTCGGCATGCTCTTCCGGGACAACGACAGCCCCGGACAGAACGTCCCCGTGGCCCCCCAAGTACTTCGTCGCACTGTGGATAACCATGTCCGCTCCGTGGTCGAACGGCTTGATCAGCAGCGGCGTGAAGGTGTTGTCCACCAAGAAGAGGGCATCGTTTTCGCTGGCGATTTCCCGGAGGCGATCCAGCCGCGCGACACGCAGCGCGGGATTAGAAATCGTCTCGGTCAGCAGCAGCGCCGGGCGCACTTCCCGCACGGCCGCTTCGACCGCCTCCAAGTCGCAGAAGTCACAGAAGCGGACTTCGACACCCTCTGACGGCAGCACCGTCCGTAGCAGTTCGAGCGTGCCGCCATAGAGCACGTCCGCTGCGACGACGGCTTGGCGGCGATCCAGCAGCCCCGTCATGAGGGCCAGATGCACCGCCGCCATGCCGGACGCGGTGGCGATGGCTGCGTGCCCGTCCTCGACGGCCGCGACTTGCTCTTCCAAGGCGCTGCTAGTCGGGTTGCCCATGCGGGCGTAGGTCTCGCCTGGCAAGCGCTCCGCGAAGACATCCGCCAGTTCCTCAGTGGTCGGGTAGAAAAAACTCGAAGAGGCGAATATGGGGGTCGAAACGGGGATGTAGTTGCCGAGAGGTCGCCGTTCGCCGGCATGGACAAGAGTCGTTTGTGGCTTCATTGCAGGCAGTCTTGAGACCAAGCATTGAGTATAGGTCGGCGCATGGGCGACGTTCGGATGGACTGTACGCGCCCCAGGCGGCCTGTCAGTCCTCTGGTGGCGCCCCGCGATCTTGGTCCGCCGGCAGGGCCTTCTCAGCGTCCGCGCCAGGCGGATTCTTGCCGTCGGCCAGATAGCGGCGCACAACTCGCCGGACGTACGCAGCCGTTTCGGGAAACGGGGGGATCCCGCCGTGACGGGCGACCTGTCCGAGGCCGGCATTGTATGCCGCCAGCGCCTTCAGGAGTTGCTCCGGATCGCCCTCGAAGCGGTCCAGCATCTGGCGCAAGTAGGTAGTGCCGCCCTGCAGGTTCTGTTCCGAGTCCCGCGGGTTGACGCCGAGTTCAGCAGCTGTCTCGGGCATCAACTGCATGAGCCCTATCGCGCCTTTGGGGGAGATGGCTCCTTGCTGGAAGTCCGACTCCGCCCAGACGACTGCCCGGACTAGGCCCGGGGGCAGCCCGGCCTCGGCCGAGAACAGTGTGATGGCGCGCTCCAGCGCATCACTCTCATCGGACGCGGGGTCGCCGCGTATGACGGGCGTTTGCGGGCGCGGCTGCGGGATTTCGGGCTCGATCCGCTCCACGTCCGCCTCCAGCACCGCAATCCAGCCGCCATTGGGCATGAGCAGACGGATCTTTCCGTCGCTCGCCTCATGGCCTTGCACCGACAAGCGATAGCCGCTGCGCAACACGACGGTATCTGCCGTGCACACTGCCCACGCGATCAACAGCGACGTCAGTAGACGCCATGCGAGAGGCTGTTGCATACTTGCGTACTTGCATCATAGGACGTACGTATCCCATCTAGAGTGCAGCAAGACCGGCGAGCGATTGCCCGCGGGAAAGCTCGCCAACCTTTCCCCCAGCGGAGCGCCCCTGCTGGTGCGCTACGACTTGGAGCGGGCCAGACGAGAAATGGACCGCGATCGCGTTGCGCTAGGGCCGAACTCGCTCTGGCGCTATGCGCCCCTTTTGCCGCTCCGTGACATGGCACACCTGGTGACCCTCGGCGAGGGCATGACGCCGCTTCTGGACACGCCGAGTCTGGCGCAGCGGCTGGGGTGCCGGCGTGCATTGATCAAAGACGAGAGCGCGAATCCGACGGGAACTTTCAAGGCCCGCGGCATGGCGGCCGCCGTATCCATGGCCAACGAACTGGGCGTGAAGAAGTTTGGAGCGCCTTCGGCCGGCAACGCGGCCAGCGCCCTAGCGGCCTATGCCGCTCGGGCTGGCCTGGAAGCGAACCTGTTTATGCCGCGCGACGTCCCGCGCGCCAACGTGGTCGAGTGCCAATCGATGGGCGCGAACGTCACTCTGGTCGACGGTCTCATCAGCGACTGTGGCCGGATCGTCGCCGAGCGCGGTCCCGGCGAGGGTTGGTTCGATGTGTCCACGCTCAAGGAGCCGTATCGCATTGAGGGCAAGAAGACCATGGGGCTCGAACTGGCCGAGCAGCTCGGCTGGCGATTGCCGGACGCGGTGTTCTATCCCACGGGCGGGGGAGTGGGCCTGATTGGCATGTGGAAGGCCTTTTCCGAACTCGAGAGCTTGGGTTGGATCGGCCCCAAGCGCCCCAAGATGATCTCCGTGCAAGCGGAGGGGTGTGCTCCTATCGTGCGCGCCTGGGACGCTGGCGCGAATGAATCACGCTACTGGGAGAATGCCGCCACTGTGGCCAGCGGCTTACGTGTCCCTAAGGCGATTGGCGACTTCTTGGTGCTCAACGCCGTCCGCGAGAGCGGCGGCGCCGCAATTGCGGTCTCGGATCAAGACATGTTGGATGCTGGCCGGATGCTGGCACAGACGGAAGGCATCTTTGGCGCCCCCGAAGGCGCTGCGTGCGTTGCGGCCGCCCAGCGTCTGTTGCGCGAGGGTTTCTTGGCCCCGGACGACGAGCTCGCCATTTACAACACCGGCACGGGATTGAAGTACCTCGAGGCTTGGGATCCGGCCGGAGAGGACTTCTAGCAGTTAGCGTTCAGGGTTGTCCGTACGTCGCGGTGCGAGAATCCCCAATGAAGCAAATCGAGTTGGAAGCGCCGGAGCAGAGTGCTCTCGCTTGCTATGCAGGTATGCGATTTTCTAGTTGAGAGCCGGATTTCGGCACCTCCGAGACCGCCAACGGGAATCGGCTACGAAAACCTACGTGCAACGGCAGTCGGATTAACAGCCATGCAATGGGCACAACCCGAGCTAGCCGACCACGCGTTAGAATCGGCAGTAGAGGCCTCCGTTGAAAAAAGCAGTTCAAGCAAGGCCCTTAGACGGTTTCCGCCTCTGGTTGAAATACGAAGATGGTATCGAAGGCATTGTGGACCTCAGCGATTTGGCTGGCCGAGGCGTCTGTGAGGCCTGGTCTGAAGAGAATTTCTTTGAGGCTGTGACGATTAGCGAGAGCGGTGCAATCGTTTGGCCCGGTGAAATCGACCTGTGCCCTGACGCCCTCTATATTCGATTGACCGGCAGGCAACCGGAAGAGGTCTTCCCCGGGTTGATGCGTATACCTGCTGATGCCTGAGCTGAGCCGATTCTACGGAATCGTCATCAAGATGTACTTTGCTGACCACTCACCGCCTCATTTCCACGCGGAGTATGCCGGCCAAGAGGCTCTCATCGGCATCGACACACTTGCGCCCATCGTAGGTGGTCTTCCACCCCGGGCGTTGAGCCTTGTCAGGGAATGGGCGAGTCTGCACTAGGGCGAGCTTCGAGCGGCTTGGGCAAATGCTAGTGAACTCAAGCCCGTCGGCCGAATAGAACCCTTGCCGTAGGGGTGGACGACGGCTTGGAACGGTCTTCGCTCTGCATCTGCCCTCGCGCTCCCTTCTCGGACGTGGCGAGCTCTTACAACGGGGGCGCCGCCTGGCAGATCATGGCTCTACACAAACGGCGGGGAGACGAGCGATGAACCTCCGCCGAGTCCGCCAAAACGCGAGCACTGGGCGTCCGGGCTGCCATGGCAGTCATGTACCTGCCCCAAGACAATGCAGCACTCTTCTCACCGCACGAGTTCTCATGTGCCGGCTGAGGTGACCTGGCCGACGTTGGCGGTTCGGCCGTTCGCGGTGCTCTCCCTCATCCGCCAAAGCTTGAACGTGCACCGGCGCGCTGTCCGTCCGATCCATCGAATGTGGCGGGTCTTTAGTAGCGGTGTCTGCGGGCGGGCGTAGGTCTTGCAAGAATGGGGAGTGGCATGAAAGTCCGCGTGCTCTTCTTCGGCCAACTCAAGGACTTGGTCGGCTGTTCCTCGGACGAGGCCGAATTTGAGCGCGGCGCTCGGCTCGAAACGGTATTCCAGCACTATGCGTCTCAACACCCCAGGCTCGGGGAAATGGCCGGCAGCGTGGCGATGGCGCGTAACCAGCGGTTCGCTGCAGCCAGCGAAGCCCTTGAAGATGGCGACGAGGTCGCGATCATGCCGCCGGTGAGCGGCGGCTCTGACTGGATTGCGAGCGCCGAACGTGACGGCGTGTTAGCCGCGATTACGCGAGCGCCAATCGACAGCGCCGCGCTGGCGACACGGGTGCAGTGTGATGGCGACGGTGCGGTGTTGGTGTTCGAGGGCGTCGTGCGGGACAACACCGGGGGCCGTCAGACGCTGTACCTCGATTACGAGTGCTACGTGCCATTGGCTTTGCGCCAGCTCCAGGAGATAGGACGCGACATCTTGGATCGCTCGGACGTGCACGCCATCGCACTGGTGCACCGGGTGGGCCGACTCGAGGTGCGCGAGGCCAGTGTCTCGATCGTGGTCGCTTCGGCACACCGCAAGTCGGCGTACGAGGCTAGCTTGTCCGCGATCAACGAAGTCAAGAGCAAGGTGCCGGTCTGGAAGAAGGAACACTTTGCTGACGGCGAGGTGTGGGTAGAAGGCCAGTGGGACGCTTCGGTAGCCAGGTACTCGGCAGCGGGCGCAGGCTGATTTTCGGCTCGCTCGCAATCGCCGCTTGTGCAACGGCGCAGCAACTCGAGCCTGCCGTGTTTACGGCAGACGTCCGTCTGGTGTCCCTACCAGTGACCGTCAAGGACGCTCGCGGCGCTCCAGTCGGCGATCTGAAACGCGAGGACTTCCAGATCTTCGAATCCGACGAGCAGCGCGAGATCACGGTGTTCGAGCGTAGAACTGACAGGCCGCTGTCGGTTGTGTTGCTGATGGATGCAAGCCTCAGCACGGCCGTGGAGCTGCGTTACGAGAGGGAGTCCGCAGGCCGCTTCTTGGAGCGACTGCTAGGGCGCGGTTCACAGCCGGATGATGCCGCTGCCGTCCTTTCTTTCTCCAGCGATGTCACAGTTCTCGCCGATTTCACTCGCAACCAGAAGGAGCTTGCTACCGCCTTGGGGCGGCTTCGGCCACAGACCGGCACCTCGGTCTATGACGCGGTCCTGCTGGCGTCTAGGTACTTGCAGCAGCGCGACGGCCGCCCGGTCATCGTCATCATCACCGACGGCGGCGATACCACTAGCGGTCTCAAGTTCGACGATGCTCTGCGCGCGGCCCATGCCGCCGAAGCCGCGATATACCCTCTCATCGTGCTGCCGATCCGGAGCGATGCCGGACGGAACCGGGGCGGGGAACATGCCTTGATCACCTTGGCGAAACATACGGGGGGCGAAGCGTTTGTCCAGTACGGCGCTCGAGATTTGGATACCGCATTCGACGAGGTGCTGCGCAACCTGCGGACGCAATACATGCTCGGTTTCTATCCTGCGGACGAAGGCTTCAATCCGGCCGATGATTTCCGCAAGGTTGAGGTGGGCGTCGCTCGCGAGGGTGCTGTCGTTCTGGCTCGCAGCGGGTACTTCGCCAAGAGTCCTGTGAAGCAGCCGGCTCGCCGCAGCCGGATCGGTGCTCCGGTGCGCTTGCGGACCGTGCCCCAAGTGGGGGTTCCGGACGAGGAGGATGAGGAATCCGCCGAACCTGTCACGAGGCCGCCCCGGCGCTCGCGAGGTCGTAAGACGCCCATAGTCCGGCCCGGTCCTTAGCTGCCGGGGCAGTTGCTCCGATGCGCGTTGCACGTGGTTGGTAGCCTGAAGGCGTGCCCTTCGCTGCTCCGGACTACATTCCGTTTGCGACGGAGCTTGCACGGGAGGCCGGCGCCGTCCTTATGCGCCACTACGGCAACGTGCAAGTCGAGCACAAGGGCAGCTTCGATACCGTAACGGCCGCTGACAGGGCATCCGAGCGTCTCGTAGTCGAGCGCATCCGCTCGCGTTTCCCCAGCCACTCGATCACAGCCGAGGAGGGGGGCAACTTCGAGGGGGCCGGCGAATTGATCTGGCACGTCGATCCATTGGACGGAACGACCAACTTCTCCCACGGTCTGCCGCGCTTCTGCGTCAGCATCGGACTGTGGTCCCGGCGGGAGGGATTGGCGGGTGTCGTCTTCGATCCCGTGCGCGGCGACATGTACGCGGCCGAGCGGGGCTCCGGAGCGTATCTGAACAGCCACCGCATCCGTGTGTCAGACGAGGGCGACCTCGGGCGCAGCTTGTTTGCGACCGGCTTTCCCAGCGCGATCCGTGCGACCAACCCGAATATGCACTACTTTCACCAAGTGGCTATGGCCACTCACGGTGTCCGGCGAACGGGCTCTGCGGCTCTGGACCTCTGCGCGGTGGCCGCGGGCCACTTCGAGGGGTTCTGGGAGATCGGGCTGAAGTCGTGGGACGTGGCCGCAGGGCTGGTGATGCTTTCCGAGGCGGGCGGGGAGTACTGCGACTTCGACGGCAAGCGCTATCGTCCGGGTGATCGGCGTATCGTGGCCACCAACGGCAGGGTGACCTCGGGCCTGCTGGAACTGCTTGCCGAGGTTTCGCGCGGCCACCAGCGGCACGCATTGCCGCCGCTCGACAACGCCCGCTAGATTCCGCGGCGTCTGGACGCGACCCGGGCGGGCGCACGTAACCGCAAGTTTCTCTGGCATTTAGGGAATGCGCTGTGGTAAATTAGAAACTCTGTGTACCCGCATACGCCGCATGCCGGCCCGACCAGCGTTGCTCGTTAGGCTGGATGGGGCGTTGTGTATTCACGCGGTAAGGCAATATGGATCGCATCGTAGACCTAATTCAATCCAAGCGGCACGGGGATGAACTCGGGCTGGCAGATTTCGAACGCCTTATCAACGGCTATACGCTGAATGAGATTTCCGATGCCCAGATGGGCGCCCTGCTGATGGCCGGGACTTGCACGGGCTTTTCCGACGCGGAAGCGACTGTGCTCACAACCGCGATGCTGCGGTGCGGCGAAAGGCTGGAATTGCCCGAGGGAATGCGGCCCACGGTGGACTGCTGCTCCACTGGCGGCGTTGGCGACAAGACGCCCCTGATCGTGGCGCCGATCGCGGCGGCGGCTGGGGTGGCGGTGCCGATGATCGTCGAGCGCGGCTCTGACCACATCATCGGCTCGTTGGAAAAGCTGAACTCGATCCCGGGCTTTCGCACGGACCTAGAGGTTTCCGATTTCTCCGACCTGGTGGGCGAGTACGGACTTGCCTTCGCCCAGCAGAGCAATGCGCTGGCCCCTGCCGAGAAGCGCTTGTACGACCTCCGCGACGAGACTGCGACCGTTGATTCTCTGGCTCTGATCGCCGCCTCTGTCATGTCGAAAAAGCTGGCGGAAGAGATCATGGGCTTGGTCGTGGACATCAAGGTAAGCAAGGGCTCTCTTCTGTCTGGCCGCAACGAGGCTCGACGACT
Source organism: Terriglobia bacterium (assembly GCA_009838515.1). Lineage (GTDB taxonomy): Bacteria > Acidobacteriota > Terriglobia > Bryobacterales > UBA6623 > VXMF01. Next base: position 23,566 of record VXRL01000043.1, read on the forward strand.
GGCCCAGCTGATGATCGCGATTGGCAGGAAGCACGACTGCAAGGTGCAGGCGCTGCTGACTGACATGGAGCAGCCCCTGGGTTACACGGTAGGAAACGCCCTTGAGATTATGGAGGTGGCCCAGACACTGCAGGGCCAAGGCCCCGAAGATGTGCTGGGCCTGTCGGTGGAGCTGGCCGCCCGCATGATCTACCTTTCCGACACGAGCATCTCGATCGAAGATGCGCGCGGGCGCGCCAATTCCGTGATCCTGGACGGGTCTGCGCTGCAGATGTTCGGCAATGTGATCAAGGCGCAGGGCGGCGACCCTGCGGTACTGACAGACTTTGCCCGACTGCCCAACCCGGCAGGCGCCGAGCCCATTACCTCCCCGCGTGATGGCTACGTGAGCCGGATCAACGCCGAAGACATCGGGAGGGCCGCGGTGATGCTAGGAGCCGGTCGCAGCAGCCCTGAAGACGCCATCGATCCGGCGGTGGGAGTGGTATTGGAGACGAAGGTCGGCCAGCAGGTGGTCAACGGCACTCGCTTGTGTGCGCTGTACTACAACAGCGACGCCAATCTCGAAGAGGCCAAGCAGCTCGTTGAGGATGCTTTCCGCATCTCCTCCCAGCCGCCTGCGGATCGCGAATTGGTCCTAGACCTGATCCAGGGCTGACACGGCTGCAGCGGCGCTAGCCGCGCAATTGGCGCAGGCCGCACACGATTGATGACTCTTTGACAGCGGTCTTGAAACCTCCGTGCCCGCAAGAGGGCCCTTGGAGGAAAACGGATCGGCCCTTCAGGAGTCTACTGGGCCCGGCGCCGGAATCTGGCTGTAGAATGCAGGTTCGGTCGGATCCCGCGGCAGTGAGCGGTCCCGCGCGAATTCACCATGGGCGTGCCCAGCGATCTAGCGCGCCGCGAGCAGAAATGGTTTGCGGGGCGGAGCGCTTCGACGGCCTCGCTTGATCTCGGCTGACCGAATCGGAGGCGAGGGGATGGTTCACGGTATGGATGCACTTCAGTACACAAGAGAGCTCGTCGCGTTCCCGACAGTCAGCACCTCCTCCAACACCGCCATATGCGCGTACTTGGAAGAGGTGCTAAAGAGGCTTGGATTCGGGACGGAACGAATCGAGTACGTCGATTCGAACGGCGTTGACAAGGTCAACGTTGTCGGCAAGAAGGGCCTTGGAACCGGAGGCATGGCCTATTTCGGCCACACCGACGTCGTGCCCGCCGATTCTTGGTTTTCAAGTGACCATGGTCCCTTCGAGCCCACTGTCAGGGGAGACAGGCTGTATGGCCGCGGCAGTTGCGACATGAAGGGCTCGATTGGCGCCATGCTGGCTGCCGTCGAGGAGGTCGGTGACGTCGACTTCAGGAATCCGCTCTACGTGGCGTTCACAGCCGACGAGGAGATCGGGTATTGCGGGGCGGAACAGGTAGCTCGGAGATCAGAACTGTATCGAGAGATGGTGCTGGGGAATGCGAACGGAATCGTCGGAGAGCCCACTCTGCTCAACGTCGTTCATTCCCACAAGGGGACATACGGATTCAAGGCAACCTCCCAAGGCCGGGCTGCTCATTCCAGCACGAACGAGGGAATCAACGCAAACCTTGCGATGATCCCGTTTCTCAACGAAATGAAGCGAATACATGACGAGACCGAGGAAGATCCCGCTTGGCAGGATCCGGCCTTCGATCCGCCTGGCATCAGCTGGAACATAGGGATCAACGATCACACGAGAGCCGTGAACATGACCGCGGCCCAGAGCATTTGTACGGTGTACTTCCGGCCAGCACCGGGTCACGATGCGGAAGCGCTCGTCGGCCGGGCCAGAAAGGCCGCCGGCCAATGCGGCGTCGAATTCGAGCTGCTTAAGGCGGGGCAGCCGCTGTATGTGGATCCCGAGTCCGACTATGTCCGCGAAGTCTTGGACTTGGCTGGCAATGAACGCAGCCAGACCGTCTGCTACGGGACCGATGGGGCCGTCCTGACCGACTTGAGGAATCTGCTCGTGCTGGGGCCAGGGGATATCGCTCAGGCGCATACTCAAGATGAATGGATCCAGCTCGACCAACTCGAGAAAGGGTCACGGCTCTACCGCGAACTGATGCACCGTTGGTGCCTGTGAGCCCGACACACCCGCAGACGGGGCCGGACACCCGAGCCTTCCGCACGAGCTGCGGGCGGTTCATTCCGGTCGGCGCAAGCTGTATCGGAGGAGTGGAGGACTCTTCGACCTAGAGGCGGATATCGGCGAGATCACGGATGTGTCTGGCTTGTCTCTGGATTTCGTCGAAGAGCTCTCGAACGACGCGGGCCCCGCTGCCGCTGACCCCGGCGACGATTACGGCAGACATGTCCTCAAAGCAGCGGATTGGGGCGTGCCTGGATTTCCTTGACGAGCGTATCTTGGGCGCTTGATAATCAACGCGGTCATTCCACTTGTCCCGTACAAGAAGACGAGCGGGCCTTGAGACAGCGCCATCCTGATTTGTCGCAGACAGCTGAGCAGAGGCAGTTCTCCATCTTGACAGCGCACGCCCACCTGCTCGAGCGTCCTGGCGGCAATGCCGTCCTCTACAACCCTAGAAGCACCGGTGATTTTCAAGCAAACGCTGACCTTGGCGGGATCACTCACCACTACTTGAGCCATTGCCACGAAGTCGACCACGGGCTGATCGAAGTTGCGGGACGCTCCGATTCAAAGTTGTGCTGTCACGCCCGCGTTGAGGCGTACCTTACGAATACCATGTCCGCCGCCAGCTATTTCGACTCGCCCGATCAAGAGCTTCACGCCGGCGATGTCGGAGTGATCCACACGCCCGAAAGTCTTACTTGCATTTATACAATCGTCTACTGATTGGCGCGCCGGACGACGCAGGCGGAGTCGGACACATGGTTCGTGTTGAAGACCCGTGATGTGCCGGCGGGAAACCGGAGGGATTCGATGAAACGGCTGTATGAGGACGTGTGGCAGAGCGAACGCTACTCATCCGGCATTCTGAACAGCCACGCCTATCTGCTCAGGCGCCCCCAGGGCAACGTGTTGTTCTCCAATACGGGCGCGGCACGCGATCTGGACCACGTCGAGAAACTCGGCGGGATCGGCTACCAGCTCCTTACGCACCGCGACGAGGTGGGCGGGTCCTTGGGGCGTATCAGGGACCGATTCGGCTCGAAGCTCGGCATCGGGGCGCTCGAAGTGCCCTACGCTGAGCGGCATTCGCCGGTCGATATCGCATTCGATCCAGCCGATACCCAGCTCGAGGACATGCGGGTGTTCTTCACGCCAGGACACACTGACGGCAGCATCTGCTACTACTACGAGTCGCCGCACGGCGCATCCTATCTCTTCTCCGGTGATACGTTCTTCAAGTCGTACGGGCGCTGGAGCACATTCGTGCTTCCGGGGTTCGGTGGTACGGATGCGGACATGGCCGACAGTCTGCGCAAACTGCGCGACCTGCGACCCGACGTGATCATGAGCAGCGGATTCGTGGGCGACGTGTCACACGGTGAAGTGACCCACGCGGAGTGGCTTGAGGCGCTCGACCATCACATCGCCCGACATGCGAGGCGCTCATCGTGAGCGTTGCGAGACTACCTGGGCCGGTGTTCGGCCCATGGCGCCGTGCCGGGCCGCTTCGGCAAACGTGGGAACGCTCTGGACGCGCCGTTTGTCGGCGAGCGGGTCGCCCCCCCGACCGCTGGAAGCGCTCAGCCTGTCATCTGCCTTCCCGCCCCGCGGCGCCAACACGCCGCCGTAAGTCCCGCAGCAGCTCCGAACCGGCCGCTGCCTCCGCGCACACCTCGTGTCCCAGTG
>VXRL01000056.1 GCA_009838515.1 Terriglobia bacterium
GCCTCGGGTTCTACGGTGTCGGTTCGGACACGTCGATTGATTACGTCCAGTCCCACGCCAGCGCGGGCGACGGCATCCGGTTTGTCGGCGGGACAGCCAACTGCAGGCACTGCGTGTCGAGCGGTGCGTCCGACGACGGTCTCGAGTGGGCCAGGGGCTGGCAGGGCAGCGCCCAGCACCTGTTTATCCAGCAAGGACCCGGCCGTGGCGACTGCGGTATCGAAGGGCACGACGCCGGGCTGGGTCGTGGCACGGTGCCGAGGCTTTACAACGTTACCGTGATCGGCAGCGACGTTCCCGGTCTGTCCAGTGGCACGGGTGGCTGTGGCATCCGGCTCCGCGCAGGCTCGTCGATGAAGGCGATGAACGTCATCGTAACGGGATTTGTCGCCGGTGCAATCCAGGTGCCGGACCGGACCGCGCCCTCGTTCCGGGACGGCACCCGCAGCATGGCACATGCGATCGTGCACGCAATCGGAGAAGGCGACCTGCTGATCGGTGATGGCATCGAGCTAGGGTCGGGATTCTTGGACGAGGATCCGAAGCTAGTCAACGTGCGCTACGCAGCCAACCCCGACCCACGGCCGAAGCTGTTCTCGTCCGCCCTGATGGTGGGCGCGGGAGCGGTTCCGCCCTCTAACGGATTCCTTGATACCAGCGCACAACAGATCGGGGCATTCCGTGACTCGAACTGGCTCGAAGAGTGGACATTCTTCGGCCCGGAATCGGACTACCGCGCGGAAACTCCGGACGCAGAAGACTGAGGTGAAACGCCAATCCGTCAAACCGCGGCACTGGCGGGGCTAGTCGCCCCCGCCCACTGCGAGGCAAGCACGTTTGGGACCAGTCTCTTACAGCAAACTGTTGGCACGCCAATACTTGATCCTCTCTCATTGGCTCTCCGAGTCCGAACGCTGTCTGAGTTTGCAAATCCGTTACAAACCCCACCTGATCACGGCTTGAACTTCCCGCCTTGGACTCGGTTGCGGCACACTCGCTGGAATTGCAAAAGCCTCGTCAGTAAGCATTGACGCAAGTGGTATGATAGGGACTCACGCAGGGATAGGCCGTTTGGCAGACCGCCGTGTTGGCGCGTCAGCTTAAGCAGGCGGTTGGTATCAGGCGCAATCGCAGGAGTGCTAACGATGGAACTGGACTTTGAGCGAACTGACGGCATGGTGGTCATCACCGCCTGCATGCGAGTGGATGGCAGTAACGCCAGAGACTTCGAAAAGGCGCTGCGCGACATTATGCAGGACGACGACCGTGCGTTGGTGCTTGATTTCGAACCGCTCGTATATATCAGCAGTGCTGGATTGCGTGCACTTCTGCTGACCGCTAAGAACCTCCAAAGGCGCGGTGCCGGATTCGGCGTCTGTGCACTCGCAACACCGATCCGCGAGGTCTTTGCAATCAGCGGCTTCGATAAGATTATTGCGACCTACGAGACGAAGAGCGAGGCCGTAGCGTCGCTCAACGGCTAGGCTGGACGGGAGCTATGTGAGCACCCGCACAGTTCGGATCTCCGGGCAAGAAGCGGCCGGGCTTGGCGGATCCTCCCAGCTGTGCTGATATATCAAGTGAATACTGCGGTACAGTAGCCGCAGCGCAGCCGAGGCCAGACTGTGACGTGCTACCGGTACAGTCGGTGGGGCAGCACCGTTAGCACGCCTTTTGTCGGTGTTATCCCCAACCGCTCAGGATCGACAACTGCCCGACGCACACGGAAGGGCTGACACGTGCCGAAATTCGGTCCCGTCCTTTGGGAGCGGACCGTATCGGCGCGGCGGAGCCAATCGCTGGTTGATAATGCAATTTGGGGGAGCACGAGTGTTCTCCGTGGTCTGAGGCAGGCAAGGGATATGCCTATTCGTATCGTTTGCCGGGAAGCGCGGACTGAATTTCTCCCCAGAGGAAGCCAGTCCAAGCCTGAGCTTGTCAGCGAGCAACAGATCAGCCCGGTGCGAGCGAAACCACCGAGCACCCTTGGTCGGCCTCCGTTGGTCACACTAGGCGCGGATTGCGGCAGTCTCGACCGGCTCGGCCACAGTCGGCTTCCGCAGACAGCAGGCTTCCAGACAGCCGCCATGTTCCGAACAACAAGGCGAGGCGCAATCCGATCAGCGTTAGGAGGAGTCTTCATGGCACCGTTGACGACAACTACAAGCAAGGCCGCAAGCGACAGTGGCATGGATGGCGAGCAGATCGTTCTGGGCATGTCAGCTGCGTTCTCCGGCCCTTCCAGGGGTCTCGGGATCGAGCTGTACCGAGGGGCCAGCGCGTACTTCGAGCATGTCAATAGCACCGGAGGCGTCCATGGCCGGAAGATCGCACTAAAGACCTATGACGATGGGTACCAGCCAGACCCGTCGGTGCAAAACACGATGACGCTGATGCTGAAGGATCGGGTGTTCGCCCTGTTCGGCTATGTGGGCACGCCAACGGTCACGCGCGTCCTCCCCATGCTGAAGAAGTTCCAAGACCAGACCGTATACCTGTTCTTTCCGTTCACCGGAGCTCAGGCCCAGCGGGAACCGCCCTACGGGGACTTCGCGTTTAACCTGCGCGCCTCCTACCGGCAAGAGACTGCGGGCCTCGTGAACAATTTCGTCTCGATCGGCAGGAGGCGGATCGCCGTCTTCTACCAGGCCGACGCCTACGGTCGTAGCGGCTGGGAAGGTGTCAGGAGGGCGCTGAAGGAGCACGGGGAAAAGATCGTCGCAGAAGCCACCTATCGCCGGGGCCAGAGGTTTGAAAGCAGCATGGGCCGGCAGGTTGAGATTCTAAAGGCTGCGAATCCCGATGCGGTGATCTGCGTCGGGGCCTATGAGGCCTGCGCAGCGTTCTTGCGAGACGCGGTCGACCTCGGACTGCAGGTTCCAGTCGCCAACCTGTCCTTCGTGGGCA
>VXRL01000061.1 GCA_009838515.1 Terriglobia bacterium
TCAGCCCTGGCGAAGTACACCTTAGCGTATGGTCTAAAATCCCCGGACCACCTCTATGAGAAGTTTCGTGAATCGCATAGGATCAACACTCTATCATGAATCTGCGGATGCTTTAATGGCGGCAGGGAAGCCGATTGCTCGTCCCCCCCCCGGCACAGGATGTGGCGTGGCGGAGGCTTACAGGCGTTCCAACCAACTGAGCGTCAGCGTTAGTTCGTTAGTCTCTGGAGCTAGGTCATTCCTCGCCACTGCGGTATGCCCCGTCTTGCCTTCGACGAATCACACCGTCTCGGCACTCCGGTTCGTTTCGGCACTCAATAGCACTGCTAGCATCGCTTCACCCCTTCCCTCGCGGAGAGCGACGCACGGACCGCGGAGAATCGTGACCTAGCTGTGTCTTCGCTCCAAGGGACTCTCCCCACTACGTTTCTGCCAGATAGCCCGCTGCACGCAATTCTAATATTGGGATTTCAGGGTTCCATTTTGGGGTTCTTAGACTGATGCGCGATTGCTTCTGGGGCGGTCAGAAGCGACACAGGGACTACATTCCGTCAAAATGACGGATGAAATAGTTGTGAATGGCTCGCTGGACTCTTTCCGCCAATCCGCTGTCTCTCTACCGGAATCTCGCCGCGTCAGGGGCTACTGCGATTGGGCCCCCACTGGGTTGCCTCTAAGAATGCGAGCAAGTCGGCTAGCTGGCCAGTACTCAAGTGCTCATCAAGCCCGGCAGGCATCACTGAGACCGTGCCGGGCCGTACCTCTTCGACATCGGCGCGGGGGATTCGCACCTGCTCGTCTGCGCTTACGGCCAATAGCAGATGCGTTCCGCTCTCTTCTATGGGCACACCGGTGATACTCTCCGAACTCGTCATGGCTACGATGGGCTCGTAGCTCCGCACGAAGCTGGCGCTGGGAAAGACGATCGCCTCCAGCAAGTCCCGACGTTCGCGGATCTCTCCGATTCGCGTTAAGTCCGGCCCGATCCGGCCGCCGTCGTAGCCAATGGTGTGACAAGACAGGCAGGCGGTCTCGCTGCCGTTGAAGACAGCCTGCCCTCGCACGACGTCACCTTGGGGCAGTTTCGCGAGCAGTCCGTCAAGCTTGGCCTGCTGTTCCTCCAAGCCTGACACCCCACCCTCGATCAGCGCATCAATTGAGGCGCGCACATCAGGTTGGTAGCCCTCGACGGCGGTCCGAAGGATATCGGCGCGCAGGTTTGCCAGTCCCTTGGCCTGCGACAGTCCGTTCAGCAGGCGGGTCCCGAGTTCAGCGTCCTGCGACTGGCCGAACGCCTCCACGATCTGCGGCAACTCCATGGGACCGATTTTGGGCAGCAGGTCGGCCAGTTCCATCAGCTGGCCGTCTTCCAGCGACGCTATGGCTAATACCCTAGCCGCAGCAGCCCGCGAATCTACGGGTTGGTCTGGCAGCACCTGATCCCGGGCCACATCGAAAAGCTGCGGATCAAGCGACTCGAGCGAGGCTCGTCCAGCATCCAAAGCCTGAACTCGCGATCTGGGATCGATACCCTCGTTGCGGGCAACCGCAAGCAAAGCCCGATCCAACTTCGGCAGGCCTTGCTCCGGCCGGGGCAAGCTGCGCGCAGCCCGCAACGCGGCACCGCGCGTCGGTTCCCGCTCGAGAGCATGAGCGATAGCGTCGACCCAACCCTGCGGCACAGTCTCAACCGGCGCGGCTGCCATTGCAGATAGCGCTATCGTCTTTGCGGTCACCGGGGCACTGCCCCGCACCGTCCGGGCCAGTAGCTCTTGGACAGCTTCGTTGCCGGAGAATCGGCTAAGTTGTTGCAGCACCTCCTCGGTATTCGATTCGTCCAAGCCACCTATCAGGCGTCCCAAGTAGCCGGCCAAATGGCCGCCCCATTCAGGGTGGCGCGAAGCGATCCAGCGGGCGGCGCCAGCCACCGGCTCGCTCTCCGAGTCCAGCCTCGACAGCACTTCGCTGGGACTCAGAGCCGCCGGACGCATTTGATCCAGCGCAATCATGGCGGCCCGCTGCGTTCTTGCGGAAGCAGACTGCAGTCCCGGTCGTGTGCCGTTTACATCGGCGATCTCGATCAGCGCGTAGATCAGCGAATGCGTCAACACCTCTCCCTCGGTCAGAGCGGCCGCTTCCAAGAGCGGGCCCACGGCGGCCGGGTCCGACATGCGCCCGAGGGCTTCTGCCGCGACGCGCTTGACTGCGTCCGACGGATCGTGCAGCAGTTGCACGGCCTCGTCGACCGCCTTGCCATCACGGTGCAACGCTACCGAATGCAGCGCCGCTTGCCGCACGCCTGCTTGCTCGTCGGACAGCGCTGCGCGCACTGCCGAGCGTGCCGCGTCGGTCTCGATGCGGGTCAGAGCCCATACGGCGTTGCGTCGTGCAGCGGCAGACGGGCTGTCCGCCAAGGCAGCCTTGAGCGCGCCGACCGCCTCGTCTGTGGCTAGGGCAGCCAAGGCCCGCCTGCGCACGGCCGGGCGCGGGTCGTCGAGCAATTGGACGAGCGAATCCGGGCCGGCCGTCCGCCAATCGAGCGACTGTCCCAGAGGATCTTCAGGCGGGATTGCGCCCTTCTTGCGGATGCGGTAGATGGCGCCCAGCAAGTCGGGCTTGGGCAATTGCGCGGTTGGGCAGCAGAGCTTGTACCAAGCGCCCGTATCGACCACGAGCAAGCTACCGTCGGCGTCCTCCATCACATCGGTTGGATGAAAGTCGCGGCTCTCCGACACCAAGAAATCTGTGTCGTCGGTCTTGAACGTCGCACCCTGCGGCACAAGCCTGTGGGATGAGACCTTGCGCAGGTTGAACGACGTCACGAACAGGCGGCCCCGGTAATCCTCGCCGAACACGCCCGACTCGTAGCGCTCCAGCCCAACGGTTGCGGCGCCTCCCATGTGGGTCATGATCGACAGGTAGCCGCCGGTCATCGGGTGGCTGTCTGTCACGCCATTGGCCTTGCCGTACACTCCCCCGTATACGGCGTGCAGAATGCCGTCGCGCTTGCCGAGCTGCGGATGGATCAGGAAGGTCGACGTCAGCAGTCTCTCGCCCTGCGGCGTGAAGTCCACCTCGACCGGGTTGTCCATGCCGCCAGTCAGGACGTGCTCGACCGGCCCGCCTTCGACTCGCCGGCGGAAGATGTGCGCCGCTCGGGTCACGAGCGGTTCGCGGCCGGGCCGCTCATAGGTCTGCTCCGCGAACGCGCCCTTGGTCCAGTAGATCCAGCCGTCGAGCCCGAGATACGGACCGTGCAGGTCATTGGCGCAATTTGTCAGTGTCTTGGCATCAAACCATTCCACCCGCTCGTCCGCGACGCCGTCGCCATTGGTGTCGGTCAGTTTCCAGATGCTTGGCGGTGCGGTCACGTAGACCGAGCCATCGTGCCAGAGCACGCCTTCGGGGAGCATCATCTTGTCGGCGAAGACGGTGCGCGTGTCGTAGCGGCCATCGCCATCCGTGTCCTCCAAGCGGAGGATGCTGTGGGGGCGCTCCGCAAGTTGCTGCTGAACCGGGTCGTTCGATCCCGACGACTCGGCCACATACAGCCGGCCTTGGTCGTCCATGTCCACGATCATCGGGCGCTCGACTAGCGGCGGGCCGGCTGCCAGCTCGATCTCGAAACCCTCGGGAACTGTGATCTGATCGATAGAATCCGTGTCGGTTCCGCCACAGCCGACCAGGGCCGCGGCAGCCACGAATGGGAGAATGGCGCGGGTTCGCACTGTGTGGCCTCGGCGAACGGGACGCAATGGCGAGCCTTCCAACTCTACGCCTCGTCGGCGACTATCCTACCGCCTCGCTTGCACGCGGCGGGCAGGTTTCGAAGCAGCGATGCCACGAGGCTCGCATTCGCCGAATGCGGAGAGAAGCATGAAATTGGGCGAGACGGCGGCGTGCCGCCGCCTCGCTGCCTGGACGCGATCAGAAGGCCAAGCGCAAGCCCATCCGGAAGACACGCTGGTCAAGGCCCTCGCGCCCGGTATTCGCCACGTTGTTGACGATACCGAAACCACTGCTGGCAATGTTGGAGTTCGGATTGCGGAAGTGCGGCGTGTTCGACACGTTGAAGATTTCCGCACGGAACTGAATGCTGAACCTCTCGGTCGGCTCGAACTTCCGGAACACACCCATGTCCACATTGATCAGGCCGGGTCCGCGCAACACATTTGAACCGCATGTGCCGAAGCGCGGCGGGTCGTTCGCCGCGTCAGGGTCAGCCATTGTCGAAGGATCCCACCAGCCATCCGGCGAGCCCAACTTGACCGGAGCGGACAGGCAGTCAGCGAACTGTCCCGAGCCGACGCTGTTCAATGACCCGCCAGGAGCAGTGGGCGTGGATGGGCGACCTGTGTAGAGCGACGCCAGAGCGTTGATCTGCCAGCCGCCCAGAATCGCCGCCGGCACGCCTGTCTGTGCGAAGTTCTTGCCCTTGCCGAACGGCAGCTCGTAAGAATTCGAGACGACCAAGTTGTGCCGGATGTCGTTGTTTAGGGGCCCGCGGTTCTTCCAGTAGTACTCCGGATGCCTTACACGGGGCTGAGCCGTGGACGACTCGGAGGTGTATCCGCGCCCATGCGCCCATGTGTAGGCCAAGTTGAACGAATGTCCGGAGCGACTGCGACGAACCAGCTTGACCTGTAGCGAATCGTACATCGGGGTACCAATCGTGCCCCAAAACAGCGTGTTCGCGGTACGCCCGTAGAGCTTGCGCAGGACACGCCCGGCATTGCCCTCACCCAGGCCTCCCCAGTTGGCTTCGATGCGAGAACTCTGGCGCGTCGACCGAGTCGCGACGTAGGAGGCCGTGCCGATCCACTCGCCCAGCTGCTTCTCAAGCGTGAAATTCCAAGACTGGATGTATCCGCGCACGTAGTTCTCATCCGCCGTGGCGACGTTCGCCTTGAGCGGCATTTCGATTCGCTCGTCGGTCGAGATCGGAGGTATCGCCGGAAAACCCTGATCCAAAGTCGTGGCCCACGAGCGGTTGTTCGGGGCGGGAAGGAGCTGCGAGAACTGCGTCGGCAGGTTCCCCCGGAGGTCGCGTCCGAGATTGAACGGATCCCAGGTCATCCCGTAGCCCGCGCGTACGACGAAGGTGTCGGTGGCCCTCCAAGCGATGCCGACGCGGGGTGCGAACTGGGTCTTGCTCTGCGGCAGGTCGCAGTTGCGGGGTACCGAGCCGATGCCGCACACCAGCATGATGTTCTCGGCAATGTCGAAGCGCTCCAATCCGCGATCGGGGCGCACCGGGAACGGGAAGTACTCCCAGCGGGTGCCATAGGAGAGCGTCAGATCGGGGCGAACCTGCCAGCGGTCGCGGATGTACAGCGAATACTGGCTCGAACGTGTTTGCAGGTTCTTGCCGTTCAGGAAGTTGCGTGCCGCTTCGCGCGGCAGCCCCAGCATGAAGGAGGCAATCGCGTTGTAGTCGTTCGTCCTCGTGCCGGCTCGGCTCGTCGTGTTGTTGCGAAAGCGGAAGCCGCCCGCCGGAGCGTCGCCACCGGGAAAGTTGGCCACCTCTTGGTTGATGTGCGTCAGGAATGTGTCGGTTCCGAAGCGGATCTCGTGGTTCCGCCTCGTCCAGTTGCCGTTGAACACGATCTGGTGCAGGTAGTCGTGCCCGATGAATGGCGATGTGGCGCGGTAGCCGAGATTGCCATAGCCCGCATCGAAGCGCATGCGCGGCATGCCACCGTAGAACGTGCCCCCGCCACCAGGTGTGCCGTCGCCATTCGTGCCGGGAATCCCCAGCACGTCCAAGCCAATCTGTTGGTCGAGGTTTCCAGCAAAAGCATTGCTATCAACCAAGGTCGAGCCGAAGTAGGCGTCAAACACCAAGTTCGGAGTCGCAACGTAGGTCGTGGAGATCGTGCCGCTATAGGTCGGCCCGAATCCGTTGTCGGTGCGGAAGTTTGTCGGGTGCAGGTGGATACCGGACAGGTCGCCGAACGCCGCGGGATTCCACTGCTTGTAGTAGAAGAAGCTGAGCCGAGCAAACATCGTCCACTTGTCGGAGAGGTTGAAGTTGGCCTTGCTGTCGATCTGGTTGCGGTGAAAGAAATAGCTGTCGCTCGCGAGCTTGTTGCGGTTCAACCCGAGGGATCCGACGCCCTGCCGGTCAGGGATGCTCCAATCAGGGTTGTCGGCCAAGATGCGGCTGGCCCGCGAGATGCGCGCTTCCGGGATCATGTTGTTCGCGAATGGTGTGCGGTTGCCCTCGTCCCCGATAGCGGCGGACATCGGGTCGAAGATCGGCAGGGGCGAACCGGAGAAGTCTCCGGCACGCATCGCCACTGTCGGCACCTTGATGAACTTCGTGACGTTGGAGTTCTCCGAAGTGCGCTCGTAGCTAATGAAGTAGAAGGCCTTGTTCTTCTTGATCGGCCCGCCGATCGTGCCGCCTGCCTGGTTGTAGATGAACTTGGGCTTGGCGTTGTTGCGGTCGCTGAAGTACGGATAGGCCTGCATGTGCTGGTTGTTGTGGTACCAGAAGCCCGAGCCGTGCACTTCGTTCGTGCCGCTCTTGATCTGGAGGTTGATCGCGGCACCGCCAGCAAGTCCCTGCTCGGCGTCAAACGAACTGGTGACCACATTGACCACCTCGATCGACTCCAGCGAGGGGTTGATGCCCGACATGTGAGTCAGATTGGGGTTGTAGCTCGATGCCCCGTCGATGCGGACGTTGTTGGACTTGTCTGTTGTGCCATTGACCGTGTAGCGCACTGCGCGGGTGGGGTTCGCGGGTACTGAGTGAGCGTTGGCGGGCGGCGAGAAGCCAGGTAGCGTTTGGAGCAGCATCTGGTAGTTGCGCCCCAGCGGCACCGGCACCTCCTGCAAGTCGTCCTTGCTTACTTCGGCCCGGACCTCGGCGCGATCGGTCTGTAGTTGCACGGAATTGGCCGTAACTTCGATGACCTCGGTTACCTGGCCGATCGCCAGGTCCACATCCACACGGGTAACGTTATTCACCGTGACGGCGACACCCGTTGTGGTGCTGCTGCTGAATCCGTCGGATCGGACCTCGACTCGATACGTCCCGGTCGACACCGTCGAGAAGCTGTAAGCACCTGCTTCGTTAGACTCGCCGCTACGGGAAGCGCCAGTCTCTTCGTGGGTGATGCTTACCTGCGCACCGGGAATCACAGCTCCAGTGCTATCTGCCACGTTGCCGACTATGCTGCCGTAGAGGATCTGCGCTTCCAGCGGCACCGATGTGGCGAGACCGATCATCGCAACGGCCGCGACGGCAATCACGAATCCAAGAGAAAACTGTCCTTCAGGTCGCATTTTGAATCACCTCAACACTTGCGGCGAACAAGCCCCTCGCGAGGGACGTTCTCTGACCGCGAACGACACACTGCTAGTTCGATGGACACCCCAGCCCCCGGGCTAGCCGCCGGAAGTATATCACGCATCCCCAGCCAGTGTCGCGATATCGCGGGAGCATTTCTGCGCATGGATGCGAAGGCGGCCACCAACAGCCGAACCGATCGTTACTCCCTGTTTCCAACATCGAGCATTGGTATCCTCTTGCAGTGGATTCTTCTCCCGGGCAAGGCTCTGGCCGACTGTCAGCGCGCCTAGCAGCGGTTGCCGCGCCCGGAGCGAGCGCACCAAACATGGGCAGAACGGGCGCACCGCCATCCATCACGAGCCGACAGGGATCTCGCACGTGCAGCAGGTTGCGGGCGCGAGCGCGATTTGCAGCATTCGCGTCACTGGCCATGCAGCTAGCGTTGGCTACCGCTGCAGCTCAACAGCCCGCTCAGGAGCAGGCCGAGCTGCGCAACCCCTTGGGCCGCGATGCCGCGGCGGTTGAAGCCGGGGACAAGTTGTTTCACGAGCGCTGCGCGGTGTGCCACGGCCAGCAGGCACAGGGTTCTATGGCGTCCAATCTCGTGGTCGCCAGGAGCGTACGCAGAGGTTCCGAGGCTGACCTGTTCGAGCTTATCCGCGCCGGCATTCCCGGCACGGACATGCCGCCTCAGTCCGATCTGCGCGAAGAGCGCCTATGGCAGCTCGTTTCCTACCTTCGCAGCCTGGCTCATCCCGCCGAACAGCCCCCAGTCCAAGGAGACGTTGCGGCCGGACAAGCAATCTTTCAACGAGTCGGCTGCGCGGGCTGCCATATCGTCAACGGCGCGGGCGGCTTTCTCGGGCCGCCCTTGGACTCGATCGGCGTTCGTCACAGTAGCGGCAAGATCCGAGAGGATTTGCTGGACCCAAGCGCCGAACTGGCCGAGGGCTTTGGCACGGTGGTAGTCGAGACGGCGGGCGGCGAAACGCTGGAAGGAGTCCTGAAGAACGAAGACTCGTTTACGCTGCTGGTGCTGACCGCCGATGGCGACGTCATGACGTTCAAGCGGAACCAGC
Source organism: Terriglobia bacterium (assembly GCA_009838515.1). Taxonomy (GTDB): domain Bacteria; phylum Acidobacteriota; class Terriglobia; order Bryobacterales; family UBA6623; genus VXMF01. The sequence continues at coordinate 8,380 of VXRL01000061.1, forward strand.
TGCGCTCGGTGCGCACGCCACAACGGTCGCAGATGCCCGCAGACTACGGGCAGCGTCTGAGGCCCGAAGAAGTGCAAGACCTGCTGGCTTTCCTAGACCGCCAGCGGGATCCGTTCGTACCCGTGCGGCGCGGCTTCGGAAACTACTGAGTGATCCTGCAATGCACTCGACTCGGAGCGTTCCCCGCATGACGGCGCCCCTGCTGTTGCTCGCATTGCTTGTGCCGGCCGGCGCTTCGGCCCAGGTGCTGGAAGAGCGCTACAAGAACCCGGCGAACTGGCTCAGCTACGACCGCGACAATAGCGGGCAGCGCTATTCGGAACTGGACGAGATCAACCGGGACAACGTCGCCCGCCTCGTGCCCAAGTGGGTTTTCCAATACAGCCCGCCTCAGCCTCGCACCGAAGCCACGCCGCTCGTCCGTGACGGCGTGATGTATCTCACGGCCGGCGGAATGCGAGCCTTTGCAATCGATGCGACTACCGGGCGCTCGGTCTGGCGCTTCGACTACCCGTACAGCCGCAGCGGTGACAACCAAACCCCGAACTGGACCCGAGGCTTCGGCATTTCGGGCAACCGCCTCTTTCTCGGCACGCCCGACTGCCACGTGGTCTCGCTCGACAGCCGGAACGGAGCAATGTTGTGGCGCTCGCAAGTGACCGACCCCAGCGAGCAACCCTGCTTTGGGTCCACCGGGGCGCCGATCATCGCCAAGAACCGGGTCATGATGGGCATTCGGGGCGGCGACACGGGACGCATTCGTGGCTATCTAGACGCGTTCAACGCCGAAACCGGCAAGCGAGAGTGGCGTTTCTACACGGTTCCCGCCCCGGGACAGCCCGGCTCGGAGACGTGGCCGGAGAACGATTCGTGGAAGGCCGGCGGCGGAACGCCTTGGACGAGCGGAACGTACGATCCTGAGCTGGACCTGCTCTACTGGCCGACCGGCAATCCAGGCCCCAAGGATTTCGACGGCAGCAACCGTTTGGGCGACAACCTCTACACGGCCAGCCTGCTGGCCCTGCGCCCGGACGACGGGGAACTCGTCTGGCACTTCCAGTACACGCCGCATGACGAGCACGACTGGGATGCCAACCAAACGCCGGTGTTGGTCGACGCCGAATGGGACGGCGCAACGCGCAAGCTGCTGCTGCACCCCAACCGGAACGCTTTTCTGTACGTCTTGGATCGAACGAGCGGGAAGTTCTTGCGTGGCACCGCCTTCGCCAAGGAGACATGGCTGGAGGAATTCACTCCGGAAGGCCGCCCGATCCCCAAGCCAGAAAGCGCCCCCAGCCCTGGCGGGTCTTATGTATGCCCCGACATCCACGGCGGCACCAACTGGCAGTCGCCGACCTATCATCCCGGCACGGGCATGCTGTATGTGATGTCGCGCGATGCGTGCGGCGTCTACTACCGCACCGGTCACAGCATCAATCACCAGGAGACCGGCGCAAAAAACTACCTGCGGGCGATCGAGCTCGCTACCGGGGACATCGCATGGGAAGTGCAGCTACTCGGCGTGGAGAGTGAAGAGGTGATGTTCGCAGGGGCGATGGCAACAGCGGGCGGGCTGGTGTTCTTCGGGAGCCGCGATGGCACCTTCATGGCCGCCGACGCCAATACGGGCGAAGTTCTATGGCACTTCAATACTGGCGGGACCATCCGAGCTTCCCCGGTCACGTTTGAAGCTGGCGGCCGTCAATACGTCGCGATCACCACCAAAGCCGGAGTATTCGCGTTCGGCCTGTTCGAGTGATCTTCCCGGCAGGGCGCGGTCAGGCGGTCCCGGCCCAGCTCGGGGAGAGGATCCTCAGGCGCTCCACCATGCCGGGCAGCGCCGCCAGCAGCGCGTCCACCTGCTCTTCGTCAGTCTGTCTCCCCAGGGAGAAGCGCAGGGTCGATTTGGCCTGATCGCGGCTCAGGCCAATGGCGGTGAGCACGTGAGACGGCTTCACCGCCCCGCTGGAGCAGGCCGATCCACTGGAAACTGCAAATCCCTGCAGGTCGAGGGAAATCAGCAGCGGTTCCGACTCGGCATGGTCGAACCGCACGCTGGATGTAGTCGGCAGGCGCGGAGAATCCAGCGCATGCACGTGCGCGTCCGGAATGGTGCTGAGCAGCTCGCTCTCGAAGCGGTCTCGCAGCTGGCCCACCCTGGTGTTCTCCTGTTCCGAGTCGGATCCCGCCAACTCGGCGGCCGCGCCAAGACCGACGATCCCGGGCACGTTCTCGGTGCCCGGACGGCGATCCCGTTCGTGACTGCCGCCGTACTGCACCTTGGCGAGTTGAAGGCCCCGCCGCACGTAGAGCGCCCCGGCTCCCTTCGGGCCGTAGATCTTGTGAGCGCTCAAGCTGAAGAAGTCCACCCCCAGTTCCTCGACCTTGGTCGCTACCTTGCCGAAACTCTGCACGCCGTCGGTGTGGAACGGAACACCCGCCTCGCGAGCGATCGACCCGATCTCCTTGATCGGCTGCATGGTGCCGAGTTCGTTATTGGCGTGCATCACGGTGATGAGGACGGTGTCGGAGCGCACAGCTGCGCGCACGTCGCCTGGCGCGACGGTGCCCTCACCAGACACCGGCAGATAGGTCACGTCCACGCCCTCGCGCTCGAGCTGCTCGCAGGCGTTGAGCACGGCGGGATGTTCGATCTGCGTCGTGACAACGTGGCGCGACGGCCCGGGCGCTGATCGGACCGTGCCGAAGACTGCCAGGTTGTCGGCCTCCGTCCCCCCGCTGGTGAACACGACATCCTTCGCGTCACATCCGAGCTGGGCTGCAACCTGCCGTCGTGCGGACTCCACCCCTTGTCGCGCGTCTTGTCCGAAGCTGTGCAAGCTGGACGCGTTGCCGTACTCGGGCCCGTAGTACGGCAACATCGCTTCCAGCACGCGGGGATGCACGGGCGTCGTCGCGTTGTGGTCGAAGTAGCAACGTCTCATCGCCGGCCCGGGCCTTAAGGCATTGTCTCTCCAGAACGGGCCTCGATCAAGTGACGCAGATTCACCCCCTTGGGAAAGCAGCCTTGCCTAGCGGGCCGAGCTCTCCAGCAGGGCGGCGATTGGAACCTCCTTGGTCACCGAAGTACCGTCCCAGAGCTCCGCCCGCAGTAGGATCTGCGTCCCCCTTCCCGCGCTGGAGGGTAGGCGGAGCCGCCCGCGACGAGCCAGCCCTGTGCCAAACATGTTCGCTGGTTCCGGCTCTGGCGACGCGGCGATGCTGACCTGCAGCCGCCTGTAGTTGGGGCGCGCCCAAGGACTGCTGATCCACGCAGTAAGGGCAAGCGTCTCGCCGGGAGCGGCCCGCTCCGGGACGGTGAGCCGCAGGCGCCACGGGCCGAAGTCCCCGCTGTAAACCTCGACGGACTCTCGTGGCCGGGTCACGTCGATGCAGAACAGGGCCGCCAGAGCGAGGGCCAGCGCCAAGACCAGCAGCTGGGGGTACTTCCAGCTACCCACGGGGCAGTGCCTCCGCCGCAGCGTCCGGCTCGTCGGCAAGGCCGTCAAGCGCCCATGCTGCCTCGCTGCGATCCGATAGCCGCCGAACGCGCCGCAGGTAGAGCCAAGCCCCCGTGAGGATCATGGCATTGAGCGCGAGACCGAATCCGAACCAGACCAGCTTGCTCCATATTCCTCCGAAGTCGCCGAAGTGAAGCGGATCGGCCGTGTCGACCCAGCGCCACGCCGGCGAGAGATCCTGCGCGAGCTGCACGCTCACCAGCTCGCCGCTGAACGGGTGGAAGTTGACCCTGTTGGTCCGGTCTCGGACCAAGACGGCGTCCGTCTGTCCCTGGACGCTAATCACGTCGTTGGTCCTAGCCGGGAGCCGGACAAGAGCGACCCGCAGGCTCGGGACCTCCTGCTTGGCACGGGCTACGACCCCGTCGAGATCTGCCGAGGGTATAGCCGGTCCGTGCTCGCTCAGATCGTCGTCGACGGTTGGAAGGCCGATGTAGGAGAAATCCGTGAAATCGAACAGGAGCGCTTCCATGAAATACCAAGTCCCTGTGATCGCCATCACAGCTACAAACCACAGTGACCAGACCGCGAGGAGCTTGTGCGCGCTGCCCCAAAGAACGCGCCGCCCGCGCTTGCGCTCCAAGGTGAAGAAGCCCTTCCACCACTTGCGGTAAACGATGATTCCGGTAATCATCGAGACGAGCATGGTCAATCCGAAGACAGTGACCAGGTACTTCCCCCAACGGGGCGTGAATAGATACATGTGGAAATCGCGCAGGAAGCGCTGAGCGGTGAGCCAGCTTGCCTCCCCTTGGACGGCTCCCGAGTAGGGGTCGACGTACACCCGCCAAGGCTGGTTCAAGTCGTGCCGCCGAATCACCGCCTCGGCGGCAAACCCCGGTTCGATGGGGGCTCCCAGCCATAACACTTGGGCCTCGGGGTACAGGGCCTGGACGTTGCGGTGGATCGCCGACCATGCGGCCGGTCCGCTTTGCGGCGCAGCGCGCATGGCCGGGTTGAGGAGCCAATCGATCTCATTGCCGACAACCGCCAAGGTCCCGCTCAGGCAGATCGTGAAGAGCAGGATCGAGAGAAGGAATCCAGACCAGCCGTGCAGTTTGAACGCAATGCGGCGGCTGAACCAGCGACTACCGGGTCGCGTGCGATTGGATTTCGGCATGCGGACCGAGAGCGTCAGCCTGGGAAAGAATCGAGGGAGCGCGATCCATCAGGGCCCTCTCGAACGATACCAGCATCACCAGCATCCGCTACGGAGCCGGCATCAAGCCGGAAGGGCTCGCGAAGCACTTTCGCTGCGTCATCCTAAGCAGCCGCGCGGGCGCGAGGCTGACGCCAGAGCGCCCCCCCGTGAAGACGCTCGCTGCGTCTCAATTGCAACCAAGTATCAAATATAGCGCATAAGTCCCGGAGACCGTTGGCGATGTCCGCCGGGAATTCGGCAACGACATCTAGTCTAGACAGAGTGGCTGCGCAGCACGCGCCCCCAACCATTGCGGTGCGGGCACCCCGGTCGGCCGAGCTGCTCCCGCTCCGGTTGGATCGGTCCAAGGTTCGTTTCCGCATCCGCGCACGAACCAGCCTATGTTTCCCGCCGCAGTGTTCCCGGAGCTTGCGGGATAGGACAGTCCGCAAAACCTGCGGCCGGAGATTTCCAAGAATCCTGCACAGTGCGACGCAGGGCCAGATCTCGGGGTCGAATCCCCGACCCTTAACAGCTGCCCGTCTTGGGCTGTGCTGCGAGTGTTCCCTACTGGGAGTCGCTGTCGGAGCTGTCGGAATCCGTTGCCGGGGCAGCGCTGTCAGAATCGGCTGCTGGGGCGGCGCTGTCGGAATCCTCCACTGGGGCACTGCTGTCGGAGCTGTCCGAGTCGCTCGCCTGGGCGTCGCTGTCGGAGGCATCCGAGTCAGTCCCACCGGCGCAGCTGGTCGTCAGAGCGGCACCCACAGCCAACGAGCCGGCCGCCACCGCACGCGAGAGAAAGGAGCGGCGATCGACCCGGACGCTGGTAATGTCCTCGTCCGTTAGCGGGGTCGGCGACGATTCACGATCAACGATCGGATTCTGGCTGTCTGGTCTGGGCATATCGTCCTCCTGCTGCAATAAGGCGAAGTGCTTAGGAATATCCTATAGAAAGCTCGTCCTAGCTGTCAAGCCCCGCCCTGCCCCAGAGTGATCCTGAAATCCGACACGCGAAGGCCACAGCGCAATGACGGTTTGTGGTCGACCGCATAGCACCGAGCGCTCACATGATGACCGACTATAGAGCACCGAGACCGGCAACCGAACGCGATTGGTACGCGTGGCTCATCGACCCGCTGCCGACAGCGGACTTCGAAAGAAACTACTACGAGCAGCGGTTGATGCACATCCAGCGCAAGGCGTCACCTTATTACGACGAACTTCTCTCGGTGGCCGATCTCGACAACGTACTAGGAACCCACGCGGCCAAGCATCCCGACATCAGCTTGGTTCGCGGCGATGGCGACGTCTCCCGGGGCGAGTACACGAACGGTGCCGGCAGGATCCAGCCGCTCGATGTCGCGAGGCTCTTCGACGACGGCGCGACCGTGATCTTCCGCCAGCTCCAAGAGCGTGTGCCAACGCTGGCACGGCTCTGTGTCTCGCTCGGGAGGCGCTTCTCTTCGCGAGTCCAGACAAACGTGTATCTCACCCCTGCCGATGCGCAGGGATTCGCCCCACACTGGGACACTCACGACGTCTTCGTATTGCAGATCAGCGGCACGAAGCGCTGGTCCATCTACGACACGAAGGTGAAATTGCCGCTACGTGGCCAGCGCTTCGAACGCGGAACGCTCCCCGGCGATGTCAGCGACGAGTTCGAACTCGGCCCGGGCAGCGCCGTCTACCTTCCGCGCGGCCTGATGCACTCGGCGCGTTCCACAGACCAGGCGTCGCTGCACATCACCCTCGGGCTGACCTCATTCACGTGGGCCGAGTTCCTGGTCGAGAGTGTCAACGCTGCGGCGCTTGAAGAAGAATCGCTTCGACGGACTCTCCCTCGCCGCTTCGCTAGCGAGGGATTTCCCGTCGCCGAGCGGGAGCGTCTGTTCGGCGAGAAACTGGCGTTCGTGCAGTCGCGCTTCAATCCGGATGTCGTCTGGCGCCGCTTCTCGGACGAAGTGTTGGCCGCCGACGTACCGCTGTTCACCGACCTGCTGAGCCAGCGTTTCCGCGAAGACCCGCTCACACCGCTATCGCGGGTGAGACGCCGCCGCGACCTGATCGTCAAAGCCGAGAACGAGGGAGAGACGTGCCTCTTGCGGTTTTCCGGGCACGAGCTCAGACTGCCAGTCCATTCGTGGCCGGCGTTGCGATTTGCCACGACAGTCGACGAGTTCGCCGTTCAGGACTTGCCTGACTGTCTGGATGCTGAAGGAAAACTGACCCTGGTGAGAAGACTGGTCAGCGAAGGGGTCTTGCAGCGTCTGGAAGCGAGCGCCGCGTAGGCTACAGAGAATCTGACGCGAAAAGCAAAGGGGCCTTCGGCCATGCTTGGGCAGGCTTCCAGTTGCAGCGTGGCGGCTGCCCGAGACCACCCGGCTGTAGGCATGCGAATCCGCCAATCCCCAAGACTCAAGACTGCGGTGCGAGAGCCTCCCTCAGCCCGCACTCGGAACGCAGCGCGCCCGACCCTTACGCTGGCGGGGCGCGGCTACATGTTGCAAGTTCAGCGGACGAACACGACAATGGTCAAAAAGATGAACGTTCGCACTCTTGCACTGCTCGTCGCCATTCCGACCCTGGCGGCAGCGAACGACTTGGCAGATGAGGCCAGCGCGATCCTGAAGCAGGACTGCCAGGTGTGCCACGGCGCGGCGATCCAGCAGTCCGGCCTGGACCTGCGCACGCGCGAGAAGATCCTCACCGGCGGAGAGCGCGGTGCGGCGGTGGTGGGCTCAAACCTCCAATTGAGTTGGCTGTGGCGTTTGGTGAACCACCAGACGAAGCCGCACATGCCTCCCGGCGGCAAGCTTTCCGACGAAAAGATCGAGGTGCTGCGCAAGTGGATCATGGCCGGCGCACCGATGCCCGAAGGCGTGGTCTCGGATGAGGAAGCGGAACGTCGCAAGGCCCTGAGCAAGCTGGAGGAACGCCCCATCACCGACGATGAGCGTGCGTGGTGGGCCTTCGTGGAGCCCGTCAGGCACTCGGTGCCCGGCGACGGGAGTGGAAATCCGATCGACGCATTCTTGGACGCCAGCATCCGCGAGCAGGGGCTGGCCACGAGCCCTCCAGCCGACGGTCGGACCTTGGTTCGCCGCCTCTACCTGGATTTGACCGGCCTACCCCCGACTCTTCAACAGGTCCAAGACTTCCTCGCCGACGAATCAGCCGATGCCTGGGCCTCGCTGGTCGACCGACTGCTGGAGTCGCCGCACTACGGAGAGCGCTGGGGCCGCCACTGGCTCGACCTCGTCCACTACGCCGACTCGGGCGGCTACGAGCGTGACTTCGACTGGCCGACCATGTGGCGCTACCGCGACTATGTCGTCGATGCGTTCAACAAGGACAAGCCGTTCGACCTGTTTATCAAGGAGCAGATCGCCGGTGACGAGATCGCGCCAGACTCGCAGGAATCCAATGTCGCGACCGGCTACCTGCGGATGGTGCTCGACAACAACATCAAGGACGAGCGCACCCGGATGGACGAGCTCGACGACAATGTCGCCACCACGGCGCAGACGTTCCTGGCGGTCACCGCGCAGTGCGCGCGCTGCCACAACCACAAGTTCGACCCGATCGCGCAGAAGGACTATTACCAGATGCAGGCGGTGTTCTTCTCGACCAAGGAGATCGACTTCCCGCTCGTCGGCCCGGAGATTGTTGCCGAGCACGAAGCGCTCAACGAGCGGATTACCGCCCGGCAAAAGCCCCTCAAGGAACGTCTGGCGCAGCTGGAAGAGCCACACCGTAAGGCGCTGTTCGAGGCCAAGCTTGACACGCTGCCGAAGTACTACAGAACAGCTTGGGAGACCCCTGCGGAGAAGCGGACCAAGGCCCAGCGCCTCAACGCCCGGCAGGTCGAGGCGCTCTTCAAGATAATCTTGGTCGAGGACGTACTGGCGCGGATGGACGCCAGCGATGCTTCCAAGCATCGCGACACCCAGTTGCAGATCAAGGATCTCGAGGCCGAGCGGCCCGATCCTTACCCGACGGCCCGAACCGTTACCGAAGACAGCCGCGATCCGCTGCCGTCGTACTTCCTCCACCGCGGAGACACGGGCAGCAAGGGATCGCTGATGCAGCCCGGCGTGCTGACTGTCGCGGCCCGCATGGAGCCGCGGTTCCCTGCCCCGCCGCCATCGGCCAAGACGAGCTGGCGCCGCAAGCACTTCGCCGAATGGATCGCTTCGGAGACCAACCCCCTCACCTCCCGAGTAATGGTCAACCGCATCTGGCAACACCATTTCGGCGAGGGCATCGTCCGCACGACGAGCAACTTCGGCAAGACCGGCATGCTGCCCAGCCATCCCGAGCTACTGGATTGGCTGGCGCTTGAGTTCATCGACTCGGGCTGGTCGGTCAAGCACATGCACCGCCTCATGCTGACCTCGGATGCCTATCGCATGGCCAGCCGGGATCTGCCGGAGAACCTCGCCAAGGACGGCGATAACAAGTACTTCTGGAGGCAGAGCCGCAACCGTCACGAGGCGGAAATCATCCGCGACCAGATCCTCTCCGTCGCGGGCACGCTGGATCTGAACGTGGGAGGACCGGCGGTCCGGCCATACATCGACCCGAAACTGTTCCAGTCCAGCACCGACCGGACCTGGCCGGGACTGGCAATCGGCGATCCGGACAGTTGGCGCCGCAGCGTCTACGTGTTCTCAAAGCGCTCGATCCGCTACCCGATGTTCGAGGCGTTCGACCAGCCGGACATGGTCTCTTCGTGCAGCGAGCGCACGCGCTCGACGGTAGCACCGCAATCCCTGCTACTGATGAACAACGCCGAAGTGCTGCTGCACGCCAAGCACTTCGCCCAGCGCGTGGCGCTGGAAGCGGGACACGACGCGAGAGCCCAGGTCAACCACGCCTTTGAACTGGCCCTGGCGCGCAAGCCCAGCGAGACCGAAATGAACAAGGCACTGGCCTTCGTCGGCAGCACGCCTACAGGGTTGGTCGACCTGTGCCAGACGCTCTTCAACCTCAACGAGTTCCTGTACCGGCAATAGCGCGGGGCTTGCGCTTCAAGCCGGTGTTCAGCGGCCCGTGGACCCGAACCCGCCCGGCCCGCGCCGACTCGTCTCAAGGGACTCGGCGAGCTCCCAGCGCACGCTTGCATACCTCGCGATAACCAGCTGGGCGATCCGGTCTCCGGGCCGAACCTGATACGGCTCCTTGCTAAAGTTGATCAGCGTGATGCGCAATTCGCCGCGATAGCCGGGATCGATCGTGGCCGGGCTGTTCAGCAGCGTGAGACCGTGCCTGCGCGCCAGGCCGCTGCGCGGCCGAAGCTGGCCCTCGAATCCCGGCGGAATCTCAATGCAGATCCCGGTTCCTACGTTGCGCCACTCCGAGGGCGGCAGCTCGACGTCCTCGGACGAATACAGGTCCATTCCGGCGTCTTCCGCGGCCCCGTGGGCGAACTCAGGCGCAATCGCGGACTCATGGAGTTTCCGGTAGCGAAGCGTCAGAGTTTCAGACATGCAGGCAGTTACCGTAACACGGGCAAGAGCTGTGTCGGCATGGGACGCGCGCACAGTGTCAGCGCCTGGATGCGGCAGCCGCGCATGTACGGGCGCCGGTAGCGGCTGCAGGCTCAGTGGAAGTCGTGTGATTGCATGCCAAGCGCCGGTGCGATCAGCGGCTTCAAGGCGTCCACTTTCACCGAGACCGTGCCCTCCGCGTTCTGCAACACACCCTCCGCCAGCAGGAATGGCTCGTGCATCACCGTAGACCGGTTCGCTTGAAACACCTGCGGCGTCAGAATCAGGTTCGCCACCCCTAGCTCGTCCTCGAGCGTGACAAAGCAAAAGCCTTTGGCCGTACCCGGCCGCTGTCGGGTGATGACGGCTCCGGCCGCCCATACGCGCTGACCGTTGGGGGTTGCCTCGAGGTCACGCGAGGACAGTACGCCATCACTCTCCAACTGTCCGCGCAAGTAGTGCATCGGATGCTTGCCAACCGTCAGGCCGGCCCCGCGGTAGTCCGACTCGAGACGCTCCAGAGGCTCCATCGGAGCAAGCGGGCCGGGCTCGGGCAAGCTGTCGTCCTGAGCGTCGAAGAGGGGCCCCTTCGGGCGCCAAGCGCCCTCCACCTGCCACATTGCCTCGCGCCGGTGCAGGCCGTCGCCGAGGGAGTTCAGGGCCCCGATCTCGGCCAGCGCGTCGAGTTCGTTCTTCTGCAGCTGGACGCGCCGAGAAAACTCGCCAATCGACCGGAAGTCAGACCGTTCGGTCCGATCCACAACGATCTTCGCGGCCGCCTCGGGCCGCAGTTCCCTAACATACTCCAGTCCCAAGCGTACACAAGCAGCACCGTCTGCCCCGGCCGCAAGCAGGTCGACCACGATGCAGCGCACGTCCGACGCATTGACATCGATCGGCAGCACGCGCACGCCGTGCCGCTGGGCATCCTTGATCAAGACGGCCGGCGAGTAGAAGCCCATCGGCTGGCAGTTGAGCAGGGCCGCCAGAAACTCCGCCGGATAGTGCGCTTTCAAGTACGAACTGGCATACGCCAGTTGGGCAAAGCTAGCCGAGTGCGACTCGGGAAAGCCGTACAGAGCAAATGACGTAATCGACTTCACGATCTCAGCGGCCGCCGCCCCTTCGATGCCGTTGCGAGCAAGCCCTTGGCGGAGCCTGCCTTTCAACTCGCCCATGCGCTCCAACGAGCGCTTGAACCCCATCGCCCGCCGCAACTGCTCGGCCTGCCCGCCTGTGAAGCCCGCCGCTGTCATCGCCATGCGCAGCAACTGTTCTTGAAACAGCGGTACGCCCAGCGTGCGCTTGAGAATCGGCTCGAGCGACGGATGGGGGTAGCGGACTGGTTCGCGCCCGAGCCGCCTGTTGATATAGGGATGCACCATGTTGCCCGTGATCGGGCCGGGGCGGATGATGGCCACCTCGACGACCAGATCGTAGAAGCAGGCCGGGCGGATGCGCGGCAAGGTCGCCATCTGGGCACGACTCTCGATCTGGAAAACGCCCACCGTGTCCGCCCGCTGGATCATCTGATACGTCTCGGGGTCGTCAGCAGGGATGCGGGCCAAGTCGAACTCGCCACCCCTTGAGCGGATAGTCGTCGTGGCTTCCTCGATCACCGCCATCATGCCCAAGCCGAGCAAGTCCACCTTCACGATGCCGAGATCGGCGCAGTCCTCCTTGTCCCACTGGACGACTACCCGGTCTTGCATGCGGGCGTTCTCCAGCGGCACGACTGCGTCGAGGTCGCCTTGGCAGACGACCATGCCGCCGGAGTGCTGCCCCAGATGGCGCGGCAGCCCCCGAATGTCCAGGCACAGTCTCAGCCAATGGGCCACGCGCGGGTCACTGCGATCCAGCCCTGCCTCCGACGCGTGCTGGAACAGGCCGTCATGACTGTCGAGATATTCGAATCTGCTGAAGGACCTTGCCAGCTCTGCGATCATCTCGTCCGGGAACCCCAGCACCTTGCCCGTCTCGCGCACGGCGCTGCGGCCGCGATAGGTGATCACATTGGCCGTCATGGCGGCCCCGCGCTCCCCATAACGCGCATAGACGTGCTGGATGACGCGCTCGCGCTGCTCTCCGGACGGCAGGTCGAGGTCGATGTCGGGCCACTCCCCCCGCTCCTCCGAGAGAAACCTCTCGAAGAGCAAGTCCATCCCGACCGGATCGACGGCAGTAATGCCGAGCGCGTAGCAGACAGCAGAGTTAGCGGCCGAACCCCGGCCCTGGCACAGGATGCCGCTGCGGCGGGCGAATTCGACCAAGTCCCAAACGATCAGAAAGTAGCCTTCCAGCTCGAGTTTGCGGATCACCGCCAGCTCGTGGTCGATCTGGCGCAATGCCTTGGCGCGATGAGACTCTCCGCGATAGCGCTCGGACGCGCCGCGCAAAGTCTGCTCGCGCAAGTAGGAAGCCGCCGTCTCGCCCGGCGGCAAAGGGTAGCGCGGAAACTCGTAGCCCAAGTCCTCCAGCGTGAAGCTGAGCCGCTGGCTTAGCTCAGCCGTCTCCGCCACCGCTTCCGGCAAATCCGCGAAGAGACGCTCCATCTCGCGAGAGGACTTCAAGCAACGCTCGGCGTTAGCGTCGAGCAATCGCCCCGCGTTGTCCAGCTTGCGCTTGAAACGGAGGCAGGTCAGCGCGTCGAAAAGGTGCTTGCGGTCCGCGGTGTCGTAGCGGACACCGTTCGTGGCAAGCAAGGGCAAACGATGCGCCCGCGCAAATTCGATGCGGGCGCGATTGGCACATTCTTGCTCGCGGATCAAATGGCGCTGCAGTTCGACGTACACATTGCCGGGCCCGAAGATGCCGCGCACCGCATCCTCGTCCCGCAGATCGTGCAGCAAGGCGACGAGCCCCGCGGAATATTCCTCAATGTCCTGCCAGCACGCCCGCCCCTCGCCCTTGGGCGCACGCAGGTTCATGCGGGTGAGCAGGCGGCAGAGGTTGCGGTACCCGACACGGCTTTGCACCAAGACCGTCAGCCGCCGATCCAGAACTGCGTTCGGCGTCCCCTTTTTGACCCCCTGCTGTTCGAGCGAGACCTCGCAGCCGACCAGCGCGCGCACGCCGGCAGCGCGCGCGGCTTGGAACAAGCGCGGCGCTCCGGAAACCGAATCTCGATCGCACAGCGCTAAGGCCGCGTGCCCGAGACTCGCGGCCGTCCCGACCAAGTCCTCCGGATCCGACGCCCCTTCCAAGAAGCTGAACCCTGACGCACTGTGCAGCTCAACGTACATACGCAATCTACCCACGCCGGGCACAGCGCCAAGATCAGTCGTACTCCCCCACGAGGAACCATTCCCCGGTCGTGCGCTCGCAGCAAGCACGGTAGAGCCCGCCCGCAATTTCCACATCCCATTCCTGGTACTGCCAGCCGTCTGGCGTCCACCACTCGCCCGAAACGCGCCACGGGCCGGCGCACGCCGTCACGGGACCGCGCACGCCCTGCGCTTCGAATTGAGCCGGCCGATCTTCGTGCAGGACCACCCTTGCCGGATGGGACGGCCGATAGCAGCGAAAGACCAAAGCAGTTCTTGGGGGCGTGGGGGGACAGGCCGGCGCGGGCCGAGAAGACCGCGCAGCGATCGGTTCGGAAGTAGCCAATGCCCGGACGGGCGCTGCCCTGCGCCTTGCCTTCGCCCTCTCTGGCGTCGGCCGGAATAGCTTCAGTGCTGCCACGCCCGGTCTGTACGTGTCCGGCACGCTCGGCGCACCGACTCGCTCGCTTCCGACCAAGCCGCCCAGACGTGCCAACATCACCGCCATGCGCTCCGGGCTGGCCGATTCCGGTCCGAACAGGGCCCGCCGCTTGGGGGGGCACTCCACGGGCTTGGCCAACACATACGCACCCTCAACCGCAGCCGGCGGCGGATGTGCCGCCAAATCAATCCGTACAAGCGTCAGCAGAACGTGCGCGTCGCTTAGCGGGGACGGCAGCTCAATCGTCCGCTCAAACTCTCCGCCATCGACCAGCCGCAAACGCGTGGTCAGGCCCGCCACCGCCCAGTCAAGGTCATGCAGTCTGATGCAAAGCTGCTCCAGCATGTCAGCCATGGCCAGCATGAGCGGCTCGAGCGCCTCGATCTCCCAGTCAAAGTCCCGGCTCACCTCCAGCCTTGCCGGCGGCTGGTAGACCTGCAGCGTCGAACTCTCCTTGCCCCGTGCCAGCCGCACCATGCAAGCCCCGCGCTCGCCGAACCGCTCGGACAACTGTTCAGGCGGCAGCTGCGCCAACTCCCCCACCGCGCGCAGCCCCCAGCGTTTGAGCGTCTTGAGTTCCCCGTCGTCCAGCGGCAGGGTGTCGAGCGGCAGAGCTTGCAGGAAACCCTCCTCTTGGCCTGGGTAGACATGGGTAACGCCTGGCTGCGTGCGCGCCGCGCTAAGGGCGACAAGGCGATTCGTGGCAACGGCGACATTGGCCTTCAGGCCAAGCTCAGCCGCGCCGGATGCCAGATCCTCGGCCGCCGCGTACGGATCGCTCAGACCCTTGAAATCGAGGGCGAGCAACCCCGGCGCAACCTCCTCAAAGCGCGGCGTCGACTTCTCCGCCAGTTCCAGCAACAGGCCCTGCACCCGCTGTTCTTCCTTTTCGTCACGATCCAATACCCGCAATGGCTGCAGTTTCCCAGCGCTGGCGTATCGCGCCTGTGCTGCGGCCAAGACCATACCGGCCCGCACCCCACACCGCCTAACGCCAGCATCTGCGGCATGCACGAACCGATGGGGGGGCTGCCCGCAAGCAACTGCCGTCGGGGCTGGCCGCCGCTCCCCTCGCTGCAGCGCCGCGACCGAGAAGTCAGGGACGCATAGCGACGCGTACAGGGACGCTGGCTGCGCTCTCCCGCCGGAAACCCCTGCCGTCATGCGGCTCTCCCCGCGGCTTTGCCGGCCGCTCTGTGCGCCTTGTCCTTGACTATTTCGACCTGTAGGTCGATCCCTCCCAGCAGGCCCTCCCATGCGGTGCGCTGACGTCGCAGTTGCAGTACCATGCCCGCAGCGCTACCGACGACATGTCTCTCGGCAAGCACGACCAAGGTGGTGGAAGACCCCTCCACCGCGTGCTTAAGCCGCATCCAAGCCCGCCCCTGCCAGCGGCCCAGCTGGCGTTCGGAAAGCCCTCCGAGATCGACCGCGACAACACCGAACCCGCCCGCCGTCGCGACCAGGTTCGCTGCCTGCCACGCTTCGTCAGATGGTGCACGGCCCCATGCCCCCTGTAGCCCGCACAGACTCCCCTCGGCGTTGCAGCGGATCCACAGCAGCCTCCCCAATTCGACCCCGGCCTGTTCGGCCGAGCGCTGGTCGAGACAATCCGTAGCATCAACATACGCCGCGATCTCACCTGCTCGGGTCGAGCGAGCCAGTACCGACAGCAACAGTCCAGTGCGTCCAGACGAGCACGACCCGATGACCTCGCAAATCGCACCGCGCAGAAGACCTCCGCCCAGCCGAATGTCGAATTCCTCGATCCCGGTCGGGGCAGCCGCATGGCGAGGCTGCGCTTGTTGCGGCAGGGTATGGCCCAAGCCGTGCTCGCGGATCAGGGCACCGAGAGAGCGGATGTCTGCTGCAGATGATTTATATGCGTTCATTATTCGTATTTTTTTCGATTATATAGAATAGCCTAGTCTCGTTCGGGATGCAAGTGCTGTCAGGCCATGTGTCTGGCCATGCTTCCCCCAGCAGTGCGTGGGGTGTGATGAGACCGCGCCGCATGGCGTAGAAATCAGCACTTCCTCCGCGCATCCGCGAAGCGACGAAAGCCCGGCAGACACAACGGCTTGCAGCACGCGCGGCGTTTGAGCGCGACCGTTCCGACCCTTCCCATCACCGAACCCGACGCCGTTACCCGGCGTGTCCTGGGTGTTCCCCAACGGGAGCGGACGGGCGCGAGGTCGTGCTGTGGGACAGTGCCGCGCCGGGCCTCGGACTGCGGGCGCGACCGAACGGACGCAAGACGTGGATCGTGCACCGGCGCTGCAACGGCTCCGTCGTCAAGCGGACGCTCGGTGCGCTCGACGCGCTGACGGTCGAGGACGCGCGGCACGCGACGCGGGCGATGTTCGCCGAGACGCAGGCGAACGGCACACCGGCGGCAGTCCCAACGGTGCGAACCTTCGCGCCCGCGTTCCTCGCCGACTGCGCCGAACGCTGGAAGCCCGCGACGCGGGATGCGCACGCGGACGGCATGCGCCGGCACATCCTGCCCGCGCTCGGCGATCGCCGCGTCGATGCGGTGACCGCGAAGGACGTGCGCAACTGGTTCGACGATCTGTCGGTCACGCGGGCGGGATCGGCGAACCGGGCGCTGGCGGTGCTGTCCTCGATGATGAAGCACGCGGAGGCGCTCGGCCTGCGGCGCGAGGACTCGAACCCGTGCAAGGGACTGCGGCGGCGGAAGTCCGGCTTCGAGGCCCACTATCTGACGGACGACGAGTTCGCCGCGCTCGGTCGGGCGCTCGACGGCGCGGAGGCGGAATGGCCGGTCGCCGTCGCCGCGCTGCGCTTCCTGCTCTACACCGGCGCGCGCAAGTCCGAGGCGCTGCGGCTCAAGTGGGAGCATGTCCACGGCGACCGCGCGGTGTTGCCGGATTCCAAGACGGGTCCGCGCACGCTCTGGCTGGCGTCGCCGGCCCGCGCCGTGCTCGCGGCGCGGCAACGGCGCACCAACTGCCCGTGGGTGTTCGCGTCTCCCTGCGGCGGCCCTGCGACGGTGGACAAGGCATGGAACGCGATCCGCGCGGGGACGGGCCTGCCGACGCTGCGCATTCACGATCTCCGTCATAGCCATGCGGCCGTCGCGGTCGGCGGCGGCGAGGGCCTGCGCGTCGTCGCCGGGCTGCTCGGCCATGCCGACATCAAGACCACCTTCGGCTATGCCCACCTTGCCGAGGACTCCGTGTTCGATGCCGCGAACCGGGTCTCGCGCGGTCTTGCCGACATGCTCGACGGCGGGGAGGCGGGCCGATGACCGAACGCGCCCGCCTGACCGATGCGCTGGCGCTCGCGGTCTGCCCGCGCGAGCGCGAATACGCCATCCACGACACCGCCCTGCAAGGCTTTATGCTGCGCGTCCAGCCGAACGGCGCACGGTCCTGGGTATTCCGCTTCCGGCGCGACAGCAAGGCCCGCCGCGTCACGCTCGGCAAGCCCGACGCGGTGAAGGCCGACCGGGCGCGCACTGCCGCGCTCGCCTTCCTCGCGCAAGAGAAGGGCGGCGGGAGTCCCGTGCCCCTTCCCGCTTCCGGCCCGACACTGGCGAAGTTCGCCGCCGAATATGTAGAGCGGCGCTCGCCGTCGTGGAAGCCGTCCACCATCAAGGCCACGATGAGCTATCTCAACAGCGCCATCCTGCCCGCTCTCGGCCATTTGCGCGTCGGCTCGGTGGTGCGGGCCGACATTGCCCGCTTCTTCCACGAATACGGACGCCGGAAGCCGGGCGGCGCGA
>VXRL01000055.1 GCA_009838515.1 Terriglobia bacterium
CTGCTGGACTGGCTGGCATCGGAGTTCGTCGGCTCGGGATGGAACCTGAAAGAACTGCACAAGGCCATCGTGATGTCCGCCACCTATCGGCAATCATCGGACAGCCGACCCGACCTTGAGGACAGGGATCCGGACAACGAACTGCTCGCCCGCCAACGCCGCCTGCGCCTTCCCGCCGAACTGGTGCGCGACGTGGCCCTCGCGGCAAGCGGGCTGCTGAACACTCGGATCGGCGGCCCCAGCGTGCGCCCCCCGCAGCCGCCGGGAGTCGCGGACCTGGCCTACGCAGGATCCGTCAAGTGGCAAGCCAGCGACGGCGCGGATGGCTACAGGCGGGGGCTCTACACCTTCCTGCAGCGCACGGCCCCCTATCCCCAGCTCGTCAATTTCGACATGCCGGACAGAACCGCCGCCCGCTGCGCGCGCGAGAGGTCCAACACCCCGCTCCAAGCATTGAACCTGCTCAACGACTCTACGTTCGTCGAGGCTGCGCGGGCACTAGCCATTCAGAGCCTAGCAACGGGCCGCCACCGCTTCGACGAAACCATCCGAGCGGCCTTCCGGTCATGCCTTTCCCGTGCGCCTACCGCGGCCGAGTCGAGGCATTTGAAGGAGTACTACTCGGAGCAGAAGGCCATTTTCGATTCGGAACCCGAGCTGGCAGCCGAATTCATGCCGCTAGCCGTTTCCGGTCTGGATGCAGCCGAGGCGGCGGCATGGACAGGCGTTGCAAGCGTGCTGCTGAACTTGGACGAATTCATCACTCGCGAGTAGCCGCGACCTAGGTGCAAGCATGGATTTCTCCGAGTATCGCGACATTTCGACACGGCGGCATTTCTTTCGCTACTGTGCGGGTGGTATCGACACGGCCGCATTGGCGGTCCTGGCAGCCAGCCAGTTCAAGGCGATCGCTGCGCCGGTTCCGGCCAATCCGCTCGCAGCGAGAGCTTCGCACTTCGAGCCGAGTGCGAAGAACGTGATTTTCCTGCTCATGGCAGGGGCGCCCAGCCAGATCGACCTGTACGATCCCAAGCCCGCCTTGCAGCGCTGGCATGGCCAGCCGCTGCCCGAGTCGATGACGCAGGATCTCAGCCTGGCGTTCGTCAAGCCAAGCGCAAAGGTGCTTGCCAGCCCGCGGGTGTTCCGGCACCATGGCGAAAGCGGGACCGAATTCTCGGACTACATCCCGCACATTGCTTCACGCGCCGACGATATCTGCTTGGTGCGCTCGATGCACACCGAAGCCTTCAACCACCATCCGGGCCAATCGCTCCTGATGAGCGGAAGCACCCAGCTCGGGCGACCGACCCTCGGCTCGTGGGTCTCCTACGGCATGGGAAGCGAGTCCGAGAGCCTGCCCGCGTTCGTCGTGCTGAGCTCAGGGCGCGGATCGAGCGGGGGTTCCAGCAACTGGTCCAACGGATTCCTAGACTCAACCTACCAAGGGGTGGTCTTTCGCAACAGCGGAGAGCCGATCCTGTACCTGGAGAATCCTCCCGGCGTCAGCGAGCGAACGCAACGCGCACGTCTCGATGCGATTCGCAAGCTGAATCAAGAGCGCCATGCTCTGACCGCCGACTCGGAAATCGCTTCGCGCATCCAGTCGTATGAGCTCGCGTTCCGCATGCAAGCGGCAGCCCCGGAATTGCTCGATTTCACCGGGGAGTCCCAATCGACGCTGGACATGTACGGCGTCGGCAAAGAGCCCACCCATCCATACGCCACGAACTGCCTCCTAGCGCGGAGAATGGTCGAGAAGGGCGTCCGCTTTGTGATGCTCGTGCATGCCAGCTGGGACGATCACCAAGAGATCGACAGGAAGCTCGGCAACAACTGCGCGATCACTGACCAGCCTGCGGGGGCCCTGCTGCGGGACCTGAAGCAACGCGGCTTGCTGGACTCGACGCTCGTGGTCTGGGGTGGCGAGTTCGGTCGGACTCCCATGGGGCAATTGGAACGGGTCGACGAAGCGGCGGGAAGGGACCACCACGCCAAGTGTTTCAGCGTGTGGATGGCGGGCGGGGGCGTTCGCGGTGGTCAGGTCGTGGGCAAGACCGACGAGCTCGGCCTGGGCATCGAGGAGCATCCCGTTCATGTGCACGACCTGCAAGCGACCATCTTGCACGCACTGGGTCTCGACCATGAGCGCCTCACCTACCGGCACATGGGTCGGGATTTCCGACTGACCGACGTGGGCGGCACGGTTATATCCCAAGCCTTGGCTTAGCCGCCCAAGCCGTCGCGGACCTCAAGCGGTCACGCAGCCTTGCTGCCATGGGGCGCCCACCGTGCTGGGCAGGGGAACGGGCGGCGAGTTGCTTTCCCGCAGTGCAGGCGCCGGGTGACGAAGGCGAGCACTGCCTTGCCGATCGCTAGACCGGGTCCGGGATCTCCCAAGGGCTCCTGTACGTCTTGGTCAGGAGCTTGTCCGCTTCCGCGTCATCGACAAACGATTCCCGATCGGGATCGAAGTGAAGCACGCGACCGGCCCGGTAGGCAATCTCTCCGAGGTGCACCAGCCCGCATGACAGGTGAGCGACCTCGGCATTGGCCACTGGCTGCTCCCGGCTCTTCACGCAGTCAATGAAGTTGTAGAAGTGCTCCGGATGGCCGGTTGGTCCGTCGGCCATGCCCGGGCCCTTGACCTCGTCCTTGCCGAGATACACCTGGAAATAGCCCCGGCGCGAGAAGATCATGTACCCGTCGGTCCCGTAGAACGCGTTCCCGCTGTCAAACCCGTGGAGTCCGTACGGGGTCCATCCTCGGTCCTCGTACACCAGCACCTTACCCTCGGCGTAGTGGTATGCAACGAGCATGTTGTCCGGGAACTCGCGGATGCCCTCGAGGTCGATGCGGCTGCCGTGAGCCGTGATGCGGACGGGGTGCGTCTCGACGCCGAGGCCCCAGCGCGCTAGATCAATGTCGTGGGGCCCGTCGCCGCCTATGTCGCCATTGCCGAACGCCCGGTACCAATTCCAGTTGCGGTTGTATCGATTTGGATTGAACGTGCCGTCGAAGGGGGCGGGCCCCACCCACAGGTCGTAGTTCACCCCCGGTGGGACGGACGCGTCGGCAACCGGCTGCCGGTGGGTGTGCCGCTGGCAGTTCCACGCCTTGGACATCTTGACTTCGCCGATGATCCCTTGGCGAAGCAGCTCGTCCGCCCGCTTGGTAACCTCGCTGGACCGCATCTGGGTGCCATGCTGCAGGATCCGGTTGTACTTCTTGGCGGCGTCCACCAGCAGCCTGCCCTCGCGAAAGACATGGCTCGCGGGTTTCTCGAGATATACGTCCTTGCCCGCCTGCATTGCTCGGACCGCAATTGGCGCATGCCAGTGGTGAGGTGTCGCCACGACGACCGCGTCGACTGCTTGGTCGTCCAGAACTCGGCGGAAGTCCTCGACGAGCTCGGGCGTGTTGCCTCGGTTCTTGTTGACCGTCTGCCCGGCTCGTTCGGCATTGGCTTGATCGACGTCGCAGATCGATACGATGCGGACATCGCTCCTGGTGAGCGCGCGCTCAACGTGCCCGTGGCCCATGCCCCCGACACCGATCACCGAGAGTGCGACTTCCTCGTTCGGAGACTGGGCGCTGGAGCGGACCGCGAGACCGGCCAGTGTCGCTCCGACTGCCTCCCGGCGGGTCATTCCCTTCATGGTCTGCCTCCTCTGTCGATCCTTGCCGTCCACAGCCCGCCAGCGGCAATCGCACTAGCCAGCACCGGCACCACCGCAAGCATACTCCTGTCGCCGGGACGGGGCAAGCGCATCGGCAGACTAGCTTGCGGAACTCGCGGGAGTGTCTCGAGCCGGGCGCTCCTTCTCTGGATTCGGCCATTCGGCACGGAAAACTTGGCCCCCGTGCCCGCAAGTGGGCTCGGCGCCGGCCACCGGCGCGGGGCCTCGCACTGCCGTGGAGCGCGATGCGATCAGGAATCGCTCAACTCGGCCTCGATGTCCCGCAGGTACCGGCTGGAAATCCTCGCGATCTCCTCGCCGCTCGGCTCGAACTGAAACACCTCAAGCGAGAGCCATCCGTCGTAGCCAACGTCCTTGAGGGCCTGCAGGGGGACAGAGAAGTCGTACGTCCCCGTGCCCGGATGACGGCCGTCCATCTCGTTGATGTGGACGTGCCGGATCAAGTCCGCGTAATCCTCGATCAGTTGGTCGTGCGGCGTAGTCTCGGCCACCGCGTTGTGAGTGTCGAACATCGTTTGAACTGCGGGATGATTGATCTCCCTAACGAGTTGCACGGTCTCGTGCAGGGATGTGAGGACGTCGCACAAATGCGGCGCTAGAGTCTCGGGCAGGATCGTGACGCCCCGATCAGCCGCATGCCCCGCCACCGACGCAAGGCCGTCCCGCAGTCTCTTGGTCGCGTCGTCGACGGAGGAGCCATCGACCGCGCGACGCTGCCTGCCGGATCCGAGGATCATCATCCCGGAATCACCGATATCCGCGCACAGGTCAATCAGCTTGCGGAAATATTCCCAGCTGCGATTTCGGATTGCGTCGTTCGGGGTGGTGATGTGCAGCTCGCCCGCGGGTACGGTCAACAGGCTGTGCAACCCGACATAGCCAAGCCCTTCCGAGCCGATAACGTCCCGGTATTCCCGGCGCACGTCCGCGGCAATCGATGCCGGGTCGTCCGAAAGCGTGAACGGAGCGATCTCGATGCCGGTGTAGCCGGTCTCGATCGCTCCCCGGCAGCCAGCCGCAAAGTCCCAGCCTTGAAACGTCTCATTGCAGATCGCCAGCCGGAATTCGCCGGCAGGCTCGACGTGCGAATCCACCGGCATCACTGCATCCTGGGTCTCGCTGACGCACCCAGATGCCGCAATCAGGGCGAGGAACTCACGACGGTCCGGCCTCATAGCCTGAACAGCCTCTTGGCGTTCCCGCCGAAGATCCTGGCTTGGTCCTCGTCCGGGAGATCAAGGCTGCGCACACAGTCGGCAATCACCTTGGGGTCTACCCAAGGATGGTCGCTGGAATAGAGCATCCGTTCAGCCCCGACGTAATCGATCCCGTACTGAATGGCCATGGGAATCGGAGACACCGCGTCCAAGTAAATGTTGCGGAGGTACTCGCTCGGGGGCTTCGTAATGTTTTCGGCACCTCGCTTGAGGACCTGCGTTTGGTGGTCCAGCCGGCCGATCAGGTACGGCAACGTTCCGCCGACATGCGGGCAAACGAGCTTCAGGTCGGGGTATTCGTCGAGTATCCCGGAAAGGATGAGGCGCGCCAGGGCGATGGTTGTGTCGAACATCAGCCCCAGGCCGGCGACGAGGTTTCGGCCAACGGTCGCGTCGTAGGTGACGGGATAGGCGGGGTGCAACAGGACCGGAACGTCAAGACGCTGGACGTGTTCAAAGAGTGGCCGGTAGCGGTCCTCGTCGGGGAACGATCCGTCGAGATTCGAGTACAGGAGCACGCCCTTCATGCCCTTTCCAGTGACGCATCGATCAAGTTCCCTCAGCGCTGCGTCCATGTCTTGCAGCGGCAGGACGATCAACCCAAACAGCCGATCCGAGTGCATCGTCGCCAGTTCGCTGATGTAGTCGTTCACCATCCTCGCGACATGCGGCCCATCGGCTCCGAACAGTTCCGGGCCCGGGTCGTTGATGCTGAGGGCCGTCAACGAGATCCCGGCTTCGTCCATGTCTGCCAGTTTGGCTTCGATGTCCGTGTGGCGCTCCCTGAGGCGCCTGTGCCACTCGCCCACGACTACGTAGGTCCCGCCGTCCCGTCTGTAGGCGTAGGGTGGCTCCTTGCGCTTCTCCATGTAGGCGATCAGTTCCGGCACGAAAATGTGGCTCTGGCAGTCCACCGTGAAGTGCTCCGGCTTGACGTAAGCGCCCGACGCTATGGCCGGCGCTAGGGCGGCGCCTTGGGATTGCATGAACTGTCGTCGGCTCAGATCGCTCATCGCTCTAGCTTGCGGTTGCTCAGCGTCAATCGACTCTTCCGGTTTCGCCGCGCCGTTGGCGGGTGGCAGAGGGAATCTGCTAACAGCGCCCGCGCCACGGCTGCATGATAGCAGGGAGGGGGGCGTAGCCTCTCGCTCTCTCTGCGAGATTCGGCAAGCGGGGGAGAGCGACAAGCGGTAGGCCGCTGCAGGGATTGTCACACAAGCACGTTCGTGCCAGTGAATGTCTCTTCCGCACCCGATCCGTCCGACCGCAGGCCATCGACTCATCCAAGTCAGGCAGACTCAGCGCTGGACGGAGTGTCGGCACGGGGCGCGTCTGGCCAAGCCGTAAATTGAGGGCAATCAATTGCTTCGGGCCTGGGGGCCGAGTCCATCCCCGGTGGCGAGACAACCGCAGATCGGTAAACCGCCCGCCGGGCAAGAAAATCGGGCACACTATCAGAGCGAGGTCGTCGCCACGATGGAGCGCCATGGGTTAGGAGCGGCACGCCCGGCGCTGCTCTTGCTCTGCCTAGCGGCTGCGCAGACCACCTTCGGCGCGGACAGGCTTCCCCCTCCCGTCTCCCGAAGCGTCGATTTCTCGTCGGAAATCCAACCACTGTTCCGTGAACGCTGCACGATTTGCCACGGTGGCGAGCAGGAATCAAGCGGACTCCGACTCGACCGCAAGGCGGCCGCGCTCCGAGGCGGCTATTCCGGACCCGTCATCGTTCCGGGAATCAGCGCTGAGAGCAGGTTGGTCCGCCTCGTGGCGGGGATCGATGGGGACTTGCGCATGCCTCCGGTTGGAGACCGCCTGACGCCGCAGCAGATCGGCCTGTTGCGCGCCTGGATCGACCAAGGCGCGGTGTGGCCCGAGTCGGACGGCGGTAGTGCATCGGACCGAGTGGAAGCGCAGTCGCGCGCGAGGCATTGGGCTCTTGAGCCCCTGGAGCGTCCAGCTCCTCCCGCGACACAGAATCGGGAGTGGCCCCGCAACGAGATCGACTCCTTTGTGCTCGCCCGGCTCGACCGAGAGGGGGTCAGCCCCGCTCCGGAAGCGGACAGGGTGACGTTGATTCGGCGGCTCTCGCTGGATCTGGTCGGGCTGCCTCCCACGCCGGCCGAGGTGGATGCGTTTGTCGCAGATCGGCGGGCGGGTGCCTATGAAGAGATCGTCGGTCGGCTACTCGATTCGAAGCACTTCGGCGAGCACTGGGCTCGCTATTGGCTGGACTTGGCC
Organism: Terriglobia bacterium; assembly: GCA_009838515.1. Classification (GTDB taxonomy): domain Bacteria; phylum Acidobacteriota; class Terriglobia; order Bryobacterales; family UBA6623; genus VXMF01. Next base: position 7,154 of record VXRL01000055.1, read on the forward strand.
CACTACGCCGACAGCGACGGTTACCGCGGGGACTCGTTCCGCCCGAACGCATGGCGCTACCGGCACTGGGTGATCGACGCCATCAATCGGGACATGCCATTCGACCAATTCACGATTGAGCAGCTGGCGGGCGACTTGCTGCCAGGCGCGACTGTCGAACAAGTCGTGGCCACGGGCTTTCTTCGCAACACGCTGACGAACCGCGAGGGTGGGATTGACCCCGAGGAGTTCCGCGTGGAGCAAGTGGTGGAGCGCACCAGCACCGTAGGGATCGTCTGGCTCGGCCTCACCGTCGGTTGCGCGCGGTGCCACGACCACAAGTACGATCCTGTGTCGCAGAAGGAGTTCTATCAGCTCTATTCCTTCTTCAACAATGCGGACGAGGTCGACATCGACGCACCTTTGCCCGGAGAGATTGGGCCGTACCTGCAACAGCGCGCGAGGTATCTGGAAGCTCGGCGCCAGCTGCTCGATGAGCACCGAATCCCCGAGTTCAAACGGGACTGGGAGGCGCGCCTGCTGGAAGCGGCGGCTCATCCCGGCAAATGGCCCGACTGGGACATTTCGTTCGACGATGTGCGCACCTTCCTGGACCACGGCGAGAGGATCCTGCGCACCAACCCCCCGGACCGCACGCGGAAGGAGGAGAAACGCTTTACGGACTATTTCGTCCGGAACTACGAGCGCGTCTTGACCAGAGAACGCGCCGAAGAACTGAAGCTCAAGCAACTGAGCCAAAAACTGAAGGACCTTGACGACGCCTTTCCCGCGCTCTCGGAAGCGCCCGTGATGGAGCTTAGCCGAGCGAATCGGGAGACCCACATCCATGTGCGCGGCCAGTACAAGGTTCAGGGGATTCCCGTCGAAGCTGGAACTCCGGCAGTTCTTCCCACGCTAGGCATCGCCGACCCGAGCCGACTCGACTTGGCGCGCTGGCTGGTATCCGGAGAGAACCCGCTGCCTCCCCGGGTGATAGTCAACCGGATCTGGCAGCAGCTTTTTGGAACCGGCCTCGTCGGCACGTCTGAGAACTTTGGCGTGCAAGGAGAATCGCCCTCTCACCCCGAGTTGCTTGACTGGCTCGCCAGCGAATTCGTCCGCGAAGGGTGGAGTCTGAAGCGGCTCATCAAGAACATTGTCCTGACGGCGACCTACCAGCAGGCGTCGACGGCGCGGAGCGAGCTGCGTGAGATTGACCCCGGCAACCGCTTGCTGGCGCGCCAGTCGCGGGTGCGGCTGACAGCGGAGCAAATCCGGGACTCGACATTGCAGGTCAGCGGGCTGCTGTACCCGAAGATCGGGGGGAAGAGCATCCGGCCGCCTCAACCGGAAGGGGCGCAGCGTATCGGCGGATCGACATGGAGGTCCAGCGAAGGCAAGGATCGATACCGCCGCGGCCTGTACGTCGTTTTCCAACGCATGTCGCCCTACCCGTTGATGACGAATTTCGATATGCCGAGTGCGTACGGCCCCGCCTGCCGACGGAACCGGTCCAATACTCCGCTGCAGGCTCTGAACCTGCTGAATGACCCAGTCTTCCTGGAAGCCGCGCGGGCGCTCGCGGTGCGTGTCCTGACGGAGAGTCGAAGCTCTGACAATGGAGCAAGGTTGGATAATGCCTACCGGCTGTGCCTAGGACGGAGGCCTGACCAGCAGGAGCGCGAGTACCTATTGAACGCTTTGGATCACCAGAAATCCGTGATCGAAGGTGCGCCGCAGGCCACACGGAACCTCGCGGCACCGGAGATTCCAGGCGTCAGCCGAGTCGATCAAGCCGCCTGGGTCACACTCAGCAGCGTCTTGCTGAATACGGACGAATTCATCACGCGCGAGTAATGCAAGGGCCACCGATGACGTTTCTCGAAGCGCAGCCCGACCAAGCTGCGCAGGATCATGGCCGGCGCCAATTCCTAGGGCGCGCTACGTGGGGCCTGGGCGCAGCCGCTCTGGGCCACCTCTTGCGCTCGGAGGGCCGGACTGCGCCGGAGGAGCTGGCGCGCGCCGACCCGCTCGCGCCAAGACCTCCCCACTTTCCCGGTTCAGCAACGAACGTCATCTTCCTGCTGATGTCTGGAGGCCCTAGTCAACTCGACCTGTTCTCGCCCAAGCCCGAACTCCAGAAATGGGATGGCTCGGCTCTCCCCCTGTCGAGGACCAGGAACCTCAAGCTGGCGTTCGTCAAGCCAACCTCCGCCGTGATGGCCAGTCCCCGCACATTCAGGCCCTACGGCGAGTCCGGAATCCAGTTCTCGGACTTTCTTCCGCACATCGCGTCCTGTGCCGATGACATCTGCATGGTCCACTCGATGCACACGGATGCCTTCAATCACGACCCGGGCGAGTTACTGCTGATGACTGGCGCTACGTTGCTGGGCCGTCCCTCGATGGGGTCATGGGTCGTGTACGGACTGGGCAGCGAGTCGCAGAACCTGCCGGGCTTCATCGTGCTGGGTTCGGGCAAGGGACCCAGTTCGGGCTCCAACGCTTGGTCAAGTGGATTCCTGCCCTCCTCGTTGCAGGGGACTCGGTTTCGCGGCAGCGGCGAGCCGGTCCTCTATTTGTCGCCGCCCGAAGGCACGATGAATCGCGAATTGCAAAGGTCACGGCTCGACGCGATTCGGTGGATCAACCAGAAGCGCCACCGCGTCACTGGCGATGACGAAATCGCATCTCGCATCGCGTCGTACGAGCTAGCCTTCCACTTGCAGAGCGCGGCCCCTGATTTGCTCGATTTCTCCGGCGAACCCAAGCACATCCTCGAAGCATACGGCGTGAATCAAGAGCCAACCCACCCATATGCCGTCAACTGCCTTCTCGCCCGCAAGATGGTTGAGCGGGGGGTGCGCTTCGTCATGCTGACGCACGGCGATTGGGACGACCACGTGAAGCTCGACAAGCAACTGGCGGAGAACTGCCGCATTACGGATCAGCCTGTGGCCGCTCTGATCAAGGATCTGAAGCAGAGGGGGCTGCTCGACACCACTCTTGTGGTTTGGGCCGGGGAATTCGGGCGGACTCCGATGGGGCAAATCAATCGTCTGGACGAGGCAGCCGGCCGTGACCACCACCCCAATGCGTTCAGCATTTGGCTGGCCGGCGGCGGCATCCAAGGGGGGCAAATCGTCGGCGAAACCGACGAGCTCGGCCTCGAGATCGTGAAAGACTCCATCCACGTCAACGACTTGCAGGCCACGATCCTCCACTGCCTGGGATTCGATCATGAGCGCCTTACGTACGACCATGCCGGTCGGAACTTCCGGCTCACTGACGTAGAGGGACGCGTGGTCCGGAAGCTGCTTCGCGCCTAGTGGGGTGGGCGCGAAGCTCGCACCTGATCACCCTGAACGAGTTCGCTAAGGACAGATTCACACATGAGGAAGTCAATCATGCCGAGCGCGTCACCCTATTTGACAGCTTGGCTTGTCGCATTGATGGCCTGTTCCACGGGGCCAGCGACGGACGAAGCGGCCGAAACCGCTGTGGGCCAGCTTGCAGCCGTTTCCTTCAGCCAGGAGAAGGATCGGATCGACGTGCACCTCGACGGGAGGCCTCTCACCTCGTTTCACTACGCCGCCAAGTGGGACAAGCCGTTCTTGCATCCCCTTCGCACGTCGTCGGGACTGCTGATCTCTCGGGGCTATCCAGTCGACCCGCAGCCCGGCGAAGAGCACGATCACGAATGGCACCGGGGAGTCTGGTACGGACACGGCGACGTGAACGGGCACGACTTTTGGCGTGAATTGGGTCGCGACAAGACGGGCATGATCATCCCCGTGTCGGAGCCCACGTTCCGCGCGGAAGGGGGCCGCGGATTCCTCTCAGCCGAGCTCGGCCTGCGAACCGAGCTTGGGCAAGGGATCGGAACACTGCGGCAAGACTACGGGTTTTCCACCTCAGACGGCGCCATTGTGCTTGACGCCACGATTGCCATCCGGGCTGATCACGGGCAACCCCTACGGTTTGGAGACACCGATGACGGAGGATTCGCCATGCGATTGGCTGATGCGTTTCGCCAGGATCGCGGGGCCGTCCTGCAGAATTCCGAAGGCCAAACGGACACGGAGAATATCTGGGGCCAGGCCGCTCGCTGGGTCGATTACTCCGCGACCGTGGACGGCAAGCACGTGGGCGTTACGATATTCGACCATCCATCCAACTTGCGCCACCCCACGCGCTGGCATGCGCGAGGGTACAGTTTGTGTTCCGCGAATCCGTTCGGGACTGCGAGCTTTACGGACGACAAAAGCGGCGACGGAAGCTACACAGTGGCCGCAGGCGAGTCGATAACGTTTCGATACCGCATGATCCTATACGAGGGACGCAAGGCCCCCGAACAGATCGAGCGCCTGTACGGCCAGTACGCCGATGGCGGCTCCGAATAGGGTGCTTAGGGCGTTATCGGAAAGATTCGATGATCGCGCTGTTGTCTGATGCACCCAAGTCTAGACTCTCGGCGTGCTCAAGCAACTGACGATGCAAGAGCGACAGCGGCAGGTGGGCGCCGCAGCCTGCGCCGGCCTCCAGAATCAGGCGCACGTCCTTGAGATGTTGGCTCAATCGCGCCTCTGGCGCGAAATCGCGCGCAAGCATCTTGCGCCCCTTGGTGTCCATAGCTCGCGACTGCGCCGGGCCCGCCTCGAGGATTTCGAGCGCTTGGAGGCCAGACAGGCCGTAGCGCGAGGCGAACGCGAGGCCTTCTGCCAAGACAGCTCGGTTCAGGCCGAGCACCAGGTTGAACACGAGCTTCATGCGGATGCCCGCACCTGCTTGTCCCACGTGGAAGACGCGTTCCCCGATCGCGCCTAGAATGCTCGACGAGCGTTGGAAGGCGTCCGCGTCTCCTCCGACCATCAGGATCGCCTGTCCAGCCGCGAGCAGCTTGCTCGAGCCTCCTACGCTGGCGTCCAGGTATTCGTGGCCGCGTCCCGCCAGGCGCTCGCTGCACTTGACAGTGTCATCCGGATCCCCAGTAGTCGTGTCGATGAAGAGCCTTGGATCGCTTAGGTTCGCTTCGACCTCTTCCAAGACGGCCCCTACAACCCTCGAGTCAGGCAAGCTCAGGACGATGAAACGGCAAGCATCCGCGACGTTGGAGGCTGAGCCAGCAACCGTGCCTCCTGCAGCCTCTAGGCGAGCGCGGCAACCCGCATCAATATCGAAGCCGCAGACTGGAAACCCGGCCGCGAGAAGCCGTTCGGCAATGGCGGAACCGAGCAGGCCGAGGCCGATCACGCCAATCTTTCTTTCCGACGAGGGGCGCACCTTGCTAGCTGGGAACGCCTATCGTAGCCAATGATCGCGGTGCCGGCCACTGTTGGCGCTTCGCGGCAGGGTGGCGCTGGGGCGCGGAAGCCCGCCTTGATTCATTTCAACTGGGAATAACGGTCCGTAGCGGTCGCACAGCCCTCTCGACCTGCCCGCGCCGACGGCGTTGGGCCCGCGCTGGCAGTAGGCCGCCCGCAGTTCGGGATCGAGAGTAGCGTCGGGCCGCCAGAGTGGTCGGAGTCTCGTCGCCACCTACCGACGGCGAGCATTCGTTTCGCAAGAATCGCCCGTAAGCGGCCTCGCTTGCTGGACAAGATCAGGGCAATACCAGGAGCCAATTGAACTGGGCACTGCATGCTATAGTGGCGGTTGATTTCGGAGAGCACTTCGAATTCCAGAGTCCCGCAAGGCTCCTAGGAGCCGCCGCCGAATGCGGTTTAGCGGGAGACGACGTGCAGCGAATCCTAAGGCTGGCTCCGCGCTGGTGATTCTTGCGAAGAGCGGCACCCTTCCCGCGAGAAGGGGGGATTCAGATGGGGGGCGATTGCCCAATGACGGAGCGTGTTGAGTACTTTCGTGGGATCTTGCCCGCGATGCAGGTTCCCTTCAACGACGACTATTCGATCGATGAAGCGGAACTCCGGCGCTTTTCGGACTGGCTCGCGGGTCACGACGGTATTGGCGGACTCGTGACGAATGGCCATACGGGCGAGGTCTTCTCCCTGAGCGCGCAGGAGCGGGCGCAGGTGACGCGCATCGTCGCCGACGAAGTTGGCGCTCGCGTGCCGGTCGTGTCGGGGATTTGCTGCGAATCGATTACGGAGGCTGTCGAGCATGGCTTGGCCGCCGAGGAAGCGGGCGCGAGCGGATTGCTCATCATGCCTCCTCACTACTGGCTGCGTTTCGGAATGCGGCCGCAGAATGTGATCGACCACTTCTCGGCGGTTTCGGAAGCGGTCAAGATCAGCCTGATCGTTCATATTTATCCGGCTTGGACCAAAGCCAGCTACTCGTCGGGGTTGCTGGCCGAGTTGGCGCGGATGCCGAGAGTGACCTCATTCAAGGTGGGCACGAGGGAAATGTCCAAGTATGACCGCGATATTCGGGCCATTCGCGAGGCCAATCCGCGTTGCACGGTGCTGACGTGCCACGACGAGTATGTCCTGGCTTCGATGGTGCAGGGAGTGGACGGCGCCCTCGTGGGTTTCGCTTCCTTCATTCCCGAACTCTTGGTCGAGCTCTACGAAGCGGTGTGCGGCGGCGATCTCAACTGGGCGCGGGCAGTCCAAGCGAAGATCTATACCCTCAAGGAGGCAGTCTACTCGAACGACGAGCCCTCTAGTGACGCGCACGCTCGGATGAAGTCCGCCATGGTCTTGGCTGGACGCTTGAAGTCTGACCTGACCCGCCCGCCAACTCAGCGGCCAACTCCAGAGCAACTACAGAGAATCGCGAGAGCATTGGAAGAAACGGGCTTGTCGGACGTCGCATCGCCACCAGTCGCGGCGGCTTCGGTCGCTGTGCGTTAGACAGCCCGCCTCCGGGACCGGATCAACGATGTCGCGGCGAAGACGGTTCGCGGCTGCGGCCCTCGCCGCGGCGGTTTCGCTGGCGGGTCTCGGCTGCAACCGGGACGAGTCCCCCACCATCTCGATTGGCGCCATGCCGCCCGGGACGTCTTGGTATGTTTTCGCGGCCACCTTGGCAAACCTGCTGCGGGAGTCCGTGCCCCCGGGCACGCGGGTCGAGGTCATCGCGCGCGGCGGCGGCATCGGCAATCCGATCCTAGTGGACCGCGGCGATGAAACGATCGCCATCGCCCAAGCCGCGACCGCTGCTTGGGCGCATAGCGGCCACCCTGTGGCGTACGAGGGGCGGAAACACCAGAATATCCGCGCTCTGGCAGGAGGGTTGAATCGAGTCTGGATGGCGGCAATGCTCACAGAGGACTACATCGACCGCACCGGCCACGACACCCTGGAGAGAGCATTGTTGTCCGACGGGCCCTTGCGGATTGTCATGAAGCCGCAAGGAAGCACCGTGCCCGTAGTGGCCGAGATACTGTTTGAAACCTTCGGGACGAGCCGCGCGAAGATTCTCGCCGACGGCGGGGAGATCATCCAGGTCAGCGCTAATCAGATTCCGACGATTCTCCGCGACGGGCGGGCCGATCTCTACCTGGAGACGGCAATTCGGGGCCATCCGACTGTGACCGAGGTGGCGACGACAACGGCTGTTCGGTTCTTGGACTATCCAGAAGCAGTCATCCAGAAGCTCACAGCCCCTGGCATCACACGAACCCCGATGCCACAATGGTTCAAAGGACAGCCCGGGAGCATCGATTCGGTTGACATGGGCACCGTGCTGATCACGCACAAGGACCTATCTCCAGACCTGGCCTACCTCATCACGAAGACGATTTGCGAGAACAGTGACGCGATGGCGGCGGCACATCGCGCTTGGGAGGATTTCGAACCCGAGAAAGCCGGCCTGCTGGAGAAGACGGGAGTTCCCCTGCATCCCGGCGCAGAGCGGTACTTCAAGGAAAGAGGATGGCTCTAGCGGGCGGCAGGGAGTCCTCCGCAAGCGCCCCGGATCCGACCAAGCACGCTGCGTTGAACGCCGGGCGACTCGCCAGCTTTCTGCGCTTGGGGCTGGGCTTCCTCTGGATCGTTTTCCAGATCTACATCATCTTCCGACCGCAGGCGCCCCAGGTCGAGCGTCCGTTGCACTTGGCGCTAGCAACGACGCTGCTCTTTCTGTGGTTTCCGCTCAATGCAAGGCGCCTGGGCCGATTCTCCGGCGTGCTACACGTCGTGATCGTCGGCGCCGCTCTGAGCGCGGGAGCGTACTACCTGCTGTCGGCTCGGCGCTTGACCGAGCGCATGGAAGGCGTCGATCCGGTCCTTCCCGTGGACATTTTCTTCGGGGCGCTTGTGGTGCTCTTGCTGTTGGAAGGTGTTCGCCGGGTCGTCGGATGGTCGCTCTTGGGCGTTTTGATCGCTTCCCTGGCCTACGCCATGCTCGGGCAGTGGACCCCAGGCTGGCTGCGGTTCTCGGGTTTCGGCCTTGAAGAGGCCGTCGAAATCTTGTCGATGTCCCTGAACGGGATACTCGGGATCACGACTGCAACGTCCGTCCAGTTCGTCTTCTACTTCATCCTCTTCGGCGCGGTGTACGCCGCTATCGGCGGCGGGCAGTTGTTCATCGACGTCGGGCTCAAGATTGCCGGGACGCGCGCCGGCGGTTCCGCCAAGGCGGCTGTGGTCTCGAGCAGCTTGATGGGAAGCATGACCGGCAGCGCAGTCGCGAACGTCGCAGGAACAGGAGTGTTCACCATACCGCTGATGCGCCGGGCGGGCTACTCGCGCGAGATGGCGGGCGCGATTGAGGCTGTGGCGTCCACCGGCGGACAGTTGATGCCCCCTGTCATGGGCGTGGCCGCCTTCGTGATGGCCGAAATGCTGCAGGTCGATTACGGGCGCATCGCGCTAGCGGGGCTGATCCCGGCGACGGCCTTCTATGTGGCGATTTTTCTGTCGGTCGATTTGCGAGCGCGCAAGTCGGGCACGGGCACTTCTCCCGAACAGGACCTAGAGCCGCGACAGCCCCTAGGGCCGCGTCTCCATTTGCTGGCACCGCCTGCGGTCCTTGTCGGCATGCTGGTTGCCGGATACTCAGCGACCTATGCGGCTGTGATCGCCAGCCTGAGCTGCCTCGTCGTCTGCAGTTTTCGCCGAGCGAGCAGATTGAATTGGCGGGCTCTCGTGGACCTCGTGGCGGATTCCACCCGGCAAGCCAGTCAGGTAGCCGTGCCCATAGCGGCGATCGGAATCATCGTCGCCGTGGCGGTTCAGTCCAACTTGGCTTTGAAGTTCAGCACGCAACTGATGGCTAGCACCGGCGGAACCTTGGCAGGCGCGATGGGACTGATTGTCGTGGGATGCCTGGTGATGGGAATGGGATTGCCCACGGTCGCCGCGTACATCATCGGGGCGATCCTATTTGCGCCGTCGCTGACGAAGCTCGGCATTCCGGAGATGTCCGCCCATTTTTTCGTAATGTATTACTGTGTGCTGTCCATGGTGACGCCGCCGGTTGCTTTGGCCTCATACGCTGCGGCCGGGATTGCGGGCGGCGGCGCCATGCGCACCAGCGTCTACGCGCTGCGCCTCAGCTTTGTCTGTTTCCTAGTCCCGGTCGCGCTCGCCCTTGACCCTAGGTCGCTGGGCGAAGGGAATCTCATATGGGTGGCCGCCGCGTTCCTTTCGCTTGTCGCCGGCACGATGGTTTGGGCGGTTGCAATCGTTGGTTGGTGCAAGCGTTCGTTGCGGGTCGTCGAACGAGTTTGCTGCGGAGCGAGCGCTGCAGGGGTGATTTGCTCGCCGACTGGAACCGTGGAGTGGCTGTGGTCTCTTGGCGCCCTGGCTGTCGTCGGGCTTTGGCTGCTCATTGCGAGAGAGCAGCGATCCCCCTCTCAGCCTGAAGCCTCACTAGAGGGGCCTGCCTCGGACTCCTCGAAGATCCACAAATGACTGCGCACGTGATCGCTGCGGACGGATTGGCCTCACCGCAAGAAGTGCGTTCGGCGTGCCGCGAGGGTCGCCTCAGCGGCACTACGCGCGGCTTGGCATTCGGTTTCGTCCAATGCAACCTCGTCGTGATCCGCGAAAAGTATGCGTACGAGTTCCTTCTCTACTGCCAGAGGAACCAGCGCGCCTGCCCCGTGCTCGAAATCACCGACACGGGCGACCCGGAGCCGAAGCGCTTGGCTCCGGGTGCTGATCTCCGCACGGACCTTCCCCGCTACGCGGTGTACCGAGAGGGCAGACGCTTGCCAGACGTTACGTCGATTAAGGAGCTTTGGCGAGATGATTTCGTGTCGTTCTTGATCGGTTCCGGAATCTCCTTTGATCAGGCGCTTGAGGAAGCGGGGGTGCAAACAACCCAGGACAGGTGGGTACTCCGGACATCGCAGCCGACGGTCCCGGCCGGACGTTTCCACGGCCCCCTGGTGGTCACGATGCGGTGGCTTTCGCCAGCCCAAGCTATCACTGCGACGCAGGTCACGGCGCGCTTTCCGTTCAATCACGGGGCGCCGCTGCACATCGGCGACCCGGCCGTGATCGGCGCCGACCTCAAGGAGCCGTACTTTGGCCCGCCGGTCGAGGCGATCCCGTCCTCGATCATCCCCGTCTTTTGGGCCTGCGGAGTCACGCCCCAGGAAGCTGCGCTGTCGGCCAAGATCGACTGGATGATCACACACTCCCCGGGTCATGGATTCGTCACGGACCTAGAGGCGGGAAAACTTGCTCTGCCGTGAGACCGCGAAGTCGAGATGACTGTTCGCCCAGAGCCCGGTTCTTCCGTTGCGGGTCGATCCTCTTCAGGCCCTTGGAGTATTGGAGTAGCGAATTGGAGCCCGAGCTGTGTTACCGTGATTGGCGCCGACCAGCGCAGGCCAAGGTGTCTCGTGACCGGCGCTCGTAGATGAGAACCGCGTAGGGGGAATCCATGCACCGACGAAGCTTTCTGGGTGCCGCTGCCGCGGGGCTGGCGGCCACGCAGGCGCGCGTGGCTGCTGCCGACAAGGTGAATGTGGGGATGATCGGCGTCGGCGGCCGCGGGCGGGGCCTGCTCGGGGTGTATTCAAGTCTCCCCGACGTCAATGTGACCCATCTGTGCGATGCGGACCAGGCATCCTTGGAACGCGCTGATCAGGTGATCGCGAAAGCGGGGGGCCAAAAGCCGCAGACCACGAACGACATGCGGCATCTGCTCGACGACAAGGAGGTGGATGCGGTTGTCATCGCGACACCCGATCACTGGCATGCGCCCGCAACGATTCTGGCCTGCGATGCGGGAAAGGATGTCTACGTTGAGAAGCCGGCTTCGCACAACATTCGCGAGGGCCGACTCATGGTCGACGCCGCGCGGCGCAACAAGCGCATCGTGCAGGTCGGAACGCAGTCCCGGAGCCGGCCGTCAACGCTGGAGGCGATGGAGATCGTGAAGTCCGGTCAAATCGGCGCGGTGATCATGGCCAAGGCGTGGGACGTGCAGTTGCGCGACGATATCGGCCATAAGGAGAATTCCGCTGTTCCCGATGGGGTCGACTACGACACGTGGCTGGGGCCGGCCCCCTGGATTCCGTTCAACGAGAATCGCTTCCATTACAAGTGGCACTGGCACTGGCACTTCGGAACCGGCGATGCGGGCAACGACGGTGCACACCAAATCGACATAGCTAGGTGGGCGCTCGGCGTGGATTACCCCAAGTCAGCCAAGGGGATGGGCGGAAAAATCTTCTTTGACGATGACCAGCAGACCCCTGACACGATGAATGTCTCGTTCGACTATGGCGGGAAGGCCCTGATCTGGGAAATGCGAATTTGGAACCCCTACGGAATGGACGGCCAGGAGAACGGCGTCGCCGTGTACGGCAGCGAAGCCACCATCCAGATCGGGCGCTGGGACCGCAGATGGGGCTATAAGCTGTTTGATCGCGCGGGAAAGCTGGTCGAACACAACGACGCGAATGATGAGGCCGACGACCATATGCGCAACTTCGTCGACTGCATACGCACACGGAAGCTGCCCAATGCCGACATTTCGATCGGTCACCTGTCGGCGATGCATTGCCACCTGGCCAACATCGTTGCGCGTACCGGTCGCAACGTGGAATTCGATCAAGAGTCTGAGCAGGCCATCAACGACGACGAAGCCAACCTTCACGTGAGTCGGCGCTATCGCACGCATTGGAGTACTCCCAAGGGAGTCTAGCGGCCGATCCGGAAGGCCCATTCGCATCCGCCAGTTCCGGGATCAGCGTCGGCTGCCCGCATGTCGGTCATTCCGGGACCGCAGGTTGTCGATCGACCTCGGGGAGCGTGCCGGACCGGAACCTGGCCGCGAAGCGATTGACATTGATGCCCGTGCGGAGTACGGTGAGGCAGTTTCTGTGCCGGGGGCTTCGCCGAACGAAGCCCCGGATGGGGGCGGAGGAAGATCTATGTCAATCGACCGAAGAGAGTTCCTGATCTCGTCCGGTGCGGCCATGGCAGCGGCCGGCGCGGCGAAGGGTGCGGACAGCAAGATCCGCGCGGCCATCCTCGGAACGCAGCACAGCCATGTGCGGGGAAAGCTCCAAGCGATGCTGGACTCTCCCGACTACGAGGTGGCATGCATCTGCGAGCACGATCCGGCAGTGCAGAAGAAGCAGGCGGCGGACCCGCTCTTCAAGGGCCAGGAATGGGTCTCGGAGAGCGAGCTGCTCGGCGACAACACGATCGACTTGGTCGTCGTGGAGTGCAAGCCGTGGCAAGCCATCCCGTGGGGCCGCAAGGTCATTGATGCGGGCAAGCACCTGCACCTCGAGAAGCCAGCGGGAGACACGTACGAACCGTTCAAGGAAATCGTGGATGCGGCACGCTCCAAGAACCTGCTGCTTCAGAAGGGCTGGGTGCTGCGCGGCCAGGCCGGGATCAACGCCGCCGTCGAGGCTGCCCGCAACGGCTGGCTCGGCCATGTGCACTTGATCCGCGCCACGATCAATTCGGACCGGGACCAGCCGCAGCGGGACTTGGAGGCGCGCTACCCCGGCGGAGCGATGTTCGAGTTGATCGGCCATGTGCTGGACCGCGTGCTGGAGCTGACCGGACGCCCGGACAAGGTTCACACCTGGCTCCGCCACGACACTGGAGTGGACGACGACCTGAAGGACAACACGCTGGCGGTGCTCGAATACGCGGGCGGCTTGGCGCTGGTCTCGACGACTGCGCGGATGTATGGTTCGGGCGACCACCGGTCGTTCGAGGTAGTCGGCACGGACGGCACGTTCATGATCCAGCCTCTCGGAGGCGATTCCAAGATGCAGGTCGCCATGCGCCAAGCCCGCGGCCCCTACAAGGAAGGCTGGCAGAGTATCGATCTCGGCCCACAGCCGCGATACGTGGCCGACATGGCGGAGTTCGCTCGGGCCTTCAAGACCAAGACCCCGCTGAAGTACTCGTACGATCATGAACTGCTGGTTCACGAGACCGTCCTGAGAGCATCCGGCATGATGGCCTGACGCACCGGCGAAGAAGGAAACGAACGATGACCGAAGAAGGCTCCGCATCCCGGAGGACAGTCCTGCAAGCGGCGGCGCTCGCGCTGCCGCTGGCAGCCGTGCGCGGCACGGCGGCCAACTCCGCCCCCGCAGTAGGCCTGATCGGCTGTGGGGGCCGCGGCGGCTCGCTGGCAGCTGCCCTCCTCGAGGCCACCGACGCCCGGCTGGTGGCGATGTGCGACCTCTTCGGCGAGCAGATCGCTAGGGCGAAGGAGCGCATTGGCATCCAGTCGCCGAAGGAGTACGAGGACCTGAACGAACTGCTCGCCAGCGACGTGGACGCCGTGATCATCGCCACGCCCCCGTTCGTACATGCGGATCACTTCGAGGCGGCAGTCAAGGCGGGCAAGCACATTTACATCGAGAAGCCCGCGGCTGTGACCGTGGAGGACTGCAAGCGGATCATGAGGGCGGCGGACTCGGCGGACCGCGAGGTCAACATCACGATGGGCTACCAGCGGCGCTACGCCAAGACCTACAAGAAAGCGAAGCAGGTGCATGACTCGGGCGTAATCGGGGACGTCCGGATGGCCCACGCCCACTTCCTCAAGACCGGCCCGAGCCCGAGGGTCTCCGCAGAGAGGACCCGCCCGCAGACCCACATCGACAAGGTCAAGCGATGGCACATCTGGAAGGACCTAGGCGGCGACCTGATCGTCGAGAACAACGTCCACTGCATTGACGTGCTGAATTGGTTCATAGGCGGGCATCCGCTCAGCGCGGTGGGCCGGGGAGCCCGCACTGCAGGTCGCGCCGGAGACATGCGCGACAACAACAATGTCGTGTACGAATACGAGGGAGGCGTGCTGGCATCGCTTGCGGGATCAACCCTCGGATCGAACAGCTATCGCGAGGTTCATGAGCAGTTCTTCGGGACGAATGGCATGATCGAAACGTCAGAGCTGCACTGGCGGCACTACCGGGGCCGGGGCGACGATGTGCTGGAGAAGGCCGAGCGCAGCACGACGCTCGACTCGATGGAAGCGTTCGTCCGACGCATTGCGGAGGGCAGGCCGGAGAACACCGGGGTCCGAGGCGTCGAGAGCACGCTCACCGCGATTCTCGGACAGATGGCGATGGATGCGCGGGGCGAAGTCACCTGGGATGAAATGATGGCGGGATAGGATGCTTCCGAGCGCGCTCGCGCGCCATAGCGGAGAAGCGATGCGAGGGCGGAATTCCTTGGGGACCTGAGCAGCGGCGGAGCCGTTGCTGGCCGGCTCGGTCGGACGAGCTCACTCCCGATCCCCTGCAGCACCAGAGCACAGCGGGCTCATCTTCACTGGGCGGCTCCGGTTTCCGGCGTTTTTCGGCAAAATGCCCCTCGAACTCGGCCTCGTACGTGTTTCCTTGAGGGCGACCATACGGTAGGATTCCGTAGGGAAGCAATCAAGAGTCTCGCGGGAACCGGGTCGATCGTTTCCGGATCCCTCTGGCAGGCCGAGGCCTCGGCAGCTGCGGACCAAGCAGTTGCGTCGGATATCGTCCGCTTCGGTTCCGATATCGAGCCAATCGTCCGCCTGATCGAGAAGACCCCTCGCAGCGACTGCATCGAAGTCATCGCCGGACGACTGAAGGCGGGACTCTCGTACCGCGAGCTGTTGTCGGCCCTTTTCCTGGCCGGCATTCGGAATGTCAGCCCGCAACCACCGGGATTCAAGTTCCATTGCGTCTTCGTGCTGCACTCCGCCAACCAGCTGAGCCTGGACGCGCCCGATCGCGAGCGGCTGCTGCCGTTGCTGTGGGCCCTGGACTACTTCAAGCAGTCACAACAGCGGGACGTCGACGAGGGTGACTTCCAACTGCGCAAGCCCAAGGGTCCGTTGCCCTCGGCGGGCAAGGCTTGGGCAGAATTCCACGCAGCCATGGAATCCTGGGACGAGGAACGGGCGGATCGAGTCATCACGGCCCTAGCCCGCACGAAAGGCGGGCACGAAGTCATCGAGGACCTGTGGCGGTACGGCGCACGAGACTACCGCAACATCGGGCACAAGGCGATCTTCACCGCAAGCACGTGGCGGACGCTGCAGGCGATCGGCTGGCGGCACGCCGAACCGGCACTACGGTCGCTGATCCTGGGACTGCTGGATTTCGGGCCGGATAGGTGTATGAACGGCTACGGTTTCGAGGACCAGTCCCACGCCACGAATGCGGGGACAGCAAGCAAATTGCTGGCGAAGCTGCCGCCAGACTGTATCTCGACGAAATCGACCGACACCGCGCCGGCCCGCGGCGTGCTCGAGGCCGTGCGGAGCGGCGGGCCGCTCGCAGCCAGCACCGAGGTCGCGGAAATGCTGGCGAAAGGAAAGGCGAACTCCCGGGACGCCTGGGACGGCATTCACCTTGCTGCGGGCGATCTGATGCTGAGGTTGCCGGGAATTCTCGGCGTCCATTGCGTGACGTCCGCAAACGCCCTTCACTACGCTTTCCGGATGTCTAGCGATGCCGAAACGCGCCTGTACCTCCTGTTGCAGGGTGTCGGGTGGATGGGCCAGTTCGCGAGCTACATGTCACGGAACGACGAGATGAGGAATCTGGATCTCAGCAAGCTCGAGCGGTCCGAGGCGTCTGGGAACGGCAGCGATGAAGTGGCCGCGATTCTCGAGCAACTCGGGACGGATACCGATGAGGCTGCGCGGAAGGCCATCGGCTACGCGATGGACCACCAGGACCTGACGGAGTTCTCCCGCATGGCCCGCAACATCCTGTTCCGCAAAGCCGAGGAATCGCATCGATTCAAGTACGCCGCTGCCGTCTTCGAGGATCTCGACCTAGTGAGCCCGGCCTGGCGCCCGCACATGCTGGCCACGTCAACGTACTATCTGCAGGGTCCTGCTGACCGGGATTCGGAGGCCGTCGTACGCGCTCGCAAGGCTCTGGGAATGGCGTGATCGCCCGGGCCGGGACGAGGCCGGATCAGCGAACAGGAAAGAAGATATCAGTGCGCCACTTGGACTAGTCCGCCTCGCCGCCGGGATCGGTAACGTAGACTTCCCAAGGTGCCTCGGCGCCTTCGAGGCCCTGCGACGTCATCCACTCCGTCAGTGCCGCCCAAATGTTCGGCAAGCCTTCGTACGGACCCATGTGCGTGACGGTGGCCATCGTCCCGCAGGGAAGCTCGCCAGCTTGGACGCGAGCCGTGCCGTCCATCTGTGATCGGACGGGCATCCCGCACTCGAGTTCGACGGCGTCACCCTCCTTCGAGTGGTAGATCGCAACCGGCATCCCTGCCGGCTGCCGATCTGTCAGGCTTCAGGCGGATCGGATTCGCCGAACCCCCACTCCATGCGCACCACATCCATCCTCATCGGAGTCTCGCCCGGATTCAACAGGGGGTTGTCGAATCCCCAGAATCGAGTGCCGCTGTGCTCCGCGACCGGCGTGCCAAACAAGGGGTCGTTGGGGACATACAGTGAGCCGAATCGGAAGATCTTCTCGGTATCGCGGAAGATCGGCGCGAAATGGATGCCGTCCTCCGACCAGTGGATCCATTCGTCATGGTGCGGGATCATGAGCATGCCGTGCTTGTAGCGCCAGCAGAAATGGCCGTGGCCGTTCAGAATAGGGTTGCCCTCGTATCTCGCGTACGGACCGGTGATCGAGTCCGCCACCGCTACGCCGTTCTTGGTGGGTATACCCACACCCCGCAGTCCCTTGTAGTACATGAGCCACTTGCCATCTAGGTGCACGTGCCTCGGATTAGTGACGATCCAGCTGTCAAAGCTCTTCCCGTCGTCGTTGCTGGCGCCAAGGATCAGCTCTTCCGAGAGGTATTCCCACGGCCCGGCCGGGTCGTCCGCGACCACGCACCCGATGCCAGCCCGTCCCTGACCGTACTTTGCGGTATTTGACGTGCATCCCTCATAGAACATGTAGAACTTGCCCTGATGGTGGAAAACATTGACCTGGAGCCGGTCCCTGTCATCGAACATGCCCGGTCTCCCTAGGGGAACATAGTCGACCGCTGTCCAATGGTGAGTGTCTTCGGAGGTCATGTAGAGGGCCGTCGAGTGATCCCGGACGAGCGGACCATAGATGCTCCAGTCCTTCGAAGGATCGTTGGTCAGTCCCGGGCTCCTGCCGTTCGAGAAATCGATGACCCAGCAGTGGTACTTGCCGTTGTGGAAAATGACGCGGCTCGTGTCTCCCTGCCACCGTTCGGGATTGAATCCGATTTTCGCGGCATTGACAAGTTTCAACGGCGAAGTTTTCTTCCAGAAGTTCTGGAGTTCCGGAGGAATCGTGTAGGTCCCCTCGGCCGCCCGTGAGTAGATGCCGTCGCGAGGCTCGCTTGCTTCAGAGGCGGTAGCGTCTGGGACCCTTGCGGCGAACGGCGCAAGCAGGCGAGCGGCAAGGCTCGAACCCAGCATCCTGCCGAGAATGTCGCGACGACGAATCAGGTGTGCCAAGGCGTCCTCCAGCTCCGCGGGCTGCCCTCATATCATACGAGGATCAGCGTCAATGCCAAGACCGAACGCGCCCTTGTTCAAGAAAGGCGGGATCGCGTTCCATGAGAAATCTCCGACGGGGCACGGGGCGGAACGCGACACGCCTCCAACGCGGGAGGCGGGAAAATGATGGCTGAAGCACCGCTGCAGGGGGACGTCCGCTAGACCCGCGGCGGGCCTATCTTCATGGGGCGGCGCGAATTTCCTGCATTTTCTGGCAAGAAGCCTCTCGAACTCGGCCTTGTACCTGTTTCCATGAGGGCGACCATACGGTAGGATTCATGTCGAATGAACCGTAGGGAAGCAATCAAGAGCCTCGCGGGAACCGGGTCGATCATTTCGGGATCCCTCTGGCAGGCCGAGGCGTCGGCAGCTGCGGACCAAGCAGTTGCGTCGGATATCGTCCGCTTCGGTTCCGATA
>VXRL01000068.1:0-47200 GCA_009838515.1 Terriglobia bacterium
CCATGCACGCCACGCGGGCGGCCGTCGAGGAAGGCATCGTGCCGGGCGGCGGCGTTGCTCTAGTGCGCGGCGGGTCCGCGCTCGACGGCGTCAGCTTGGAGGATGCCGACGAGCAGACCGGCGTCAACATCGTCAGACGCTCTCTGGAGGCGCCGTTGCGGTGGATCGCTCAGAACGCGGGCCAAGAAGGCGCCATCGTGATCGAGCGCGTCCGCAACGAGGAAGGCAACATGGGCTATGACGCCAATGCCGACCGCTACTGCGATCTGGTCGAGGCAGGCATCATCGATCCGGCCAAGGTCACTCGCAACGCCCTGCAGAATGCGGCTTCGATCGCTGGCCTGATGCTCACCACGGAAGCGACCGTGCATGAGATACCCGAGGAGCAGCCGGCAGCTCCCGGTGGGCCTCCAGACCACGACTTCTAGGTCATTGGCCACAAGTGGGTGCGGCCGCGACAGCGGATCGCGGCGCACCCGCTTAACACTAGGGAATTCACGCCAACGGTGTTTTCGAATGCGCAGTTCTCGCGCTAGCGCGCGAAGGACATCGTGGCAAGCTGCGTGCCGCCCGAGGAGCGGATTCTGTCAGCCCGACGCGTGCGCAGGTAGGCGCAGGTCATATCGACCGATTCGTGACCAAGCCACTATGCAATGCCCTTTGTCGCGTGCAGTTGGAGCGCTAGGTCCTAGGAAGCGCGGCTAGAGCCCTCCGCGGCACCGCCCTCGAACGCATCAATCAGTTCGACCGGCAGTTCGTTGAGGCTCAATGAAGCGTCCCATCGCGAGGCGGGCGGTTGCGCACGGACGGCCGAGTCTTCCGCCCAGTGGCGGGAATGGATCGGCCCGCTCGGCACCTTGGCAGCGGCGGGGGATCGCCGCTGGCAGTGGCGCAGCCGCGCCCCGAACATGGTCATGCCGACCAACCTGGCGGGCAACACTGCGGGCCGACGAGTCGTTCACGAGGCAACGGGTTCTTATACTTGACGGTACGCGGCCAGGCTCCGTCGCGAATGCGCCATGCCTCTCCCGCCACATTGGGATGAACTCAAGGCGGCAGCTTGGGAGTTGCCTGCCGCGCCCGGCATCTACCAGTTCGTCGGCCGAGACGGCAAGGTCTTGTACATCGGCAAGGCCAAGAGTCTGCGCGACCGTGTCCGCAATTATTTCTCGAACGAAGCCCTGACCGATGCCAAGCGCGGCGGCCTTTTGTCAGAATCCCGCTCTCTCAACAACATTCTCGTCAGCAACGAGAAAGAGGCACTCGCTCTTGAGAACAACCTGATCAAGCAGCACAAGCCGAAGTACAACATCCTGCTGCGCGATGACAAGACCTATCCCTACATCAAGCTGACCAAGGAGACGTATCCGCGCGTGTATGTCACGCGGCGGCTCAAGAAGGACGGCTCTACCTACTTCGGCCCCTATTTTCCCGGCAATCTCGCCCACCGTCTGGTGCACTTCATCCACCGGCATTTCAAACTGCCGTCGTGCAGCATCGACCTGACTCGAACTCACCCGCGGCCCTGCCTCGAGTACCACATTCACCGCTGCTGGGGGCCGTGCGTGAAGGGCTTGGTCTCGGACGACACCTACCAGCGGGCCGCCGAGGACGTAAGGGCGTTCTTGGGCGGGCGGCGGCACCAGTTGGTGCGCGACCTGAAAGAAAGGATGCTGCGGGCGTCCGAAGCCTTGGAGTTCGAGAAGGCCGCAAGCTTGCGCAACTTGATCACCACCGTGGAAGAGATCACCGAGAGGCAGCGCATGGCGGCCGCCGAAGGGCGAGACATCGACATATTTGGCGTTCACGCGGAGCCGCCGCTGGTTGCTGCCAACATCTTCCATGTCCGGAACGGCCGTGTAGTCGATCGCCGCGAGTTCTATTGGGAGGATGCGGCCGACTACGACGAGGCCGAGTTCCTCGCGAGCCTGCTTCCACAGGTCTATCTCGGGCAGCGGCATGTGCCCGCTTTGGTCAGGGTGCAGCGGGAATTCGAAGGCATGGCGGCCTTGGCAGAGCTTCTGGCGGAGAACTGCGGGGCCAAGGTGGAGATCGCCGTGCCTCAGCGGGGCTCGAACCGCGCATTGTTGGACCTTGTCGTTACGAATGCCCGCAGCTGTTTCGAGCAACGCTTCAGGGTTCGCAAGCCGACCGCGGCACGGATGGCCGAGGCATGGCGCGACGCCCTGAACCTCCCGCCCGCCGACGAGGGCGAGAAGTCCAACAACCGCATCGAATGCTTCGACATCTCGCACACGCAAGGCACCGAAGTGGTCGCCTCGATGGTTGTGTGGGAAAACGGGCGCATGAAGAAGAGCGCCTATCGAAAGTTCATCGTCAGCCGGCAAGCCAACGATGACTTTGCCGCCATGAGGGAGGTTGTCCGGCGGCGCTACTCCCGACTGCAGGCGGAGGGGAAGGGATTTCCGCTATTCGTGCTGGTCGATGGCGGCATCGGCCAGCTACACGCGGCGGCCGAGGCACTCGAAGAACTCGGTGCCGCGGCGTTGCCGCTGGCTGCGGTCGCCAAGCGGGAGGAAGTTCTCTACGTGTTCGGGCAGGAAGACGAGCCGCTCATCCTCGATCGCTTCAGCCCGATACTGCACGCCGTCCAACAGATCCGCGATGAAGCCCATCGCTTCGCGATCACGTTCCATCGGCAGCGCCGCTCCAAGCGTGCGCTGCACTCGGAGCTTCTCGACATTCCCGGGGTCGGCGAAACCACCGCGCGCAAGTTGCTGATGCGGTTCGGCAGTGTCGCCGGAATCCGCGAGAGCGGCTTCGAAGATCTGTCGGCTGCCGTCGGCCGCCAGCGCGCCGCCGCCATCCGCGCCCACTTCGCCGGGGCGGCCGAGGGTCAGGCCCAGCAATTGTAGTAGCCGTCCTTGGTTTCGACCTCGATCGCAGTGCCGTAGACCTCCGACAGGACATCGTTGGCCAGCAATCGCTCTTTCGGGCCGTCCGCGTGGAGACGCCCGTTCTTCAACAGAACGACTCGCGACACCTCCGGAATGATGTCGGGAAGGTGGTGGGTCACATAGATGAGGCTGGTGCCCAATGCTGCAATGTGACGCAATGTGTCGCGCAGTTCGATGGCGGCGCGGAGGTCCAGTCCGTTGGAGGGTTCGTCGAGCAGCAGGGCGCGCGGCTTGTTGACGAGCGCACGGCCGATCACCACGCGCTTGGCCTCGCCCGTCGACATGGCGTTGACCGGCTTGTCCCTCAACTGTTCGGCATGCATCAGCCGCAGCACTTCCTCTCCGCGTGCTTCCATAGTGTCGGTGACGGGATGTTGGGGCCACAGCTCGAAGCTCGAATAGTAGCCAGACAGGACCACGCTGCGGCCGGTGGCGCTCTTGGAGCACGCCTGGACCATCTCGTTGGATACGACCGCGATCAGCTTGCGCATGTCGTGGACATGCCAGTCGGAGCGGCCGAACACCTTCATCACCGGCCCGTAGCGCCGGACAGGATGGTCGTAACGCATCATCGTGCGGATCAGGGTGGACTTGCCCGAGCCGTTCGGGCCGATGATGGCCAGATGCTGGCCGCAAGGGATCGAGAGCGAGACGCCGTCTAGGGCCAATGTCTCGCCGCGGTATACGGTAATGTTGCGGAACTCGAGGAGCGGCGGATCTGGCGCGGCTTCAGTCATCTGGATTTCTGTCAGATTCCAGTTCGGGTGCAACCGGCAAGGCGAGGTGTGGATCGCACGCAGTCGCGCGGAGGCGTTTGTGGGTGCGCTCCGGCGTTGCCGTTCAGGCCGGCTGCCTAGCGATGCATCCAGTGGGTGCTCCGATCTGATGTCGTCGCTATCAGAAGTCCATTATGAACAGGCGGCCGCCCACTCGCGCCACAGCGCTGCTGAGCAACGCGCCGCGGACGATTATTCGCCTTCGCTTGCTGGCACGACGACGAATGTGACCGGGATGGTCGCAAGCGTGTCATGAGTCCGATCATTCGTCGCAGAGTGTAGGACCTTCAGGTGGCCATTGTGGGTGTCAGGGTCCATGCCTGCGCCGAGAGCGCTGACCGTGATCTCGGCCGTGGCACCGCTCGCAATGCTGCTCTGCGGCGGATTCGCGAAGAGCCAGACCCGGTCCCCAGTGAAAGCGAACG
This sequence comes from Terriglobia bacterium, assembly GCA_009838515.1. GTDB lineage: Bacteria > Acidobacteriota > Terriglobia > Bryobacterales > UBA6623 > VXMF01. The sequence goes on from VXRL01000068.1 coordinate 4,120, forward strand.
ATGCAGTGCTGCTGCCGGTGTTGGTTACTTGAACGATTTGAGCTGCGGGGTCCGAACCGGGCGGTGCTACGAATGTGAGTGCCTGCGGGCTTGCGGCGGCTGACAACCGGGCGGACGCCTCTGTCTCGACTTCGGCAGTCAGCGTGCCTCGGATCCTAGTCCGGGGCGAATAGCCGACAAGGCTGACGAAATAGGTGCTGGACGGGTCCAGCGGCGGATTCGAGTCGCGGTTGATGACGAGCGTCTCGGTGCTGCCCGTACTATTCGATTGGAATTCGGCATAGAACGTAGCAGTCTGCCCGTCTGCGCCATACTCCCAGTGAACGCGATCCCGGTTAGCATGGACCAAGAGGTCGACTTCCGCAGCTGGCGTAGACGCCTCGAAACTGAACCGAACTTCACCGGCGTCGAATGGAGGGTCGAAGCGAAGTGATGCCTCCTCGTCATGGACGGCAATCCTGTAACTGTTCTCGGCGAGATCTACCACAACAGGTTCCCCAGCCTCAATCCGTTGGGCCTGCGAGAACAGTGCCTCAGCATACGTCGGGCGCTCCATCGCGATCGTAAGGTCCGGCTCCCGGCTCTCGATGTCGCCGGACCAGCGCACAAACTCCCAATCCGGCTTCGGAATCGCCGACAAGCGAACCGACGCCCCGTCGCTGTAGTGCCCATCGCCTGATGAGGGCTCAACGTTGATCGAGCCGCCTTCGGATTTCGCGACCCCCGTTGACAGGGGGTATTCAGATACGAATTTGGCTGTGATCCCACCACCCCCTCGCGGGAGCGCTAGGCTTTGAGTGCGTGCCCCGCCATTGCTCCAGCTCTCAAACCGGTAGCGCCGCTGCCCGCCGTGTGGAACGGCCCGGACTTCATCTGTGGCGAGCCTGATCAGAGTGTTCCTGGCATCGGTCAGGATCGCGGCCGGACCATAGGTCCAGTACTCGGGATGCGAGTCGAAGTAACCATGGATGCTGACGAAGAACGGCTCGACGTTCGCTTCGATCCGGAAGATCGGACGGTTCGTGAAGTAGCCATCGAACACCTTCCCCGGCCGGTCAACGGTCCACGATGCTGGATTTGAGGACTGTCCGTGGTGACCCCAGATAACACCGCGCCACCACAAGAACCGATAGGTGGCATCCGTTGATGGAACTGCCAGGGCTTGGACCACCGTACGCTCTGTGTAGTAGCCATCCGGTGAGTTGGGGCGCAGCTCGACACTCCCTTGATTGGCTGGATAGACTGCAGTCCCGACGCGGTGCTGCACGATGAAGTTCGCCTCCAGCCATGTACGGTCCGCTGTAGCAGTCACGTTGCGCGAGCGCGCACTCCCGTCACTCCAACGTCCGAACAAGTACCGGCTATCTCCGTTCGTCTGGGACACCGGTGCCTCGACAGAATGGTCGCTTCCGTTTGCCCAGTTGAAGTTCGCCGGCGTGGCCATTCGCACACCGTCAACGACAATCTCCAGTCCGGGCGGATTCGTCGAGATCACTGTTGTGTCCGGCGTTTGCCCGTACAGGCGTGCCACGCCATCGATATCCCCCGGGGAGAGTCCCGCGGAGGGAATGTTCATCCCGGGCGGCACGGTTTCAAGCACGCGACCGCCGTTTGAAGAATATCCTCTGATTCGGTAGTGCATCACGGAGGAGTAGTTGTAGGGTCCCGACGCCGGATGCACTGCCGGAAAAGCGTCGTGGCCTCTCTTGTCGAGATTCTCATGGAGCACCGTCACGTATGCGTCACGGTCCTTGCGTTGGTGCTCGTGCCACAGTCCGACCGCATGGCCAATCTCATGTGCAACGGTATCGGCGTCGCAGCCGTGCGGCGGTATAGAGATCTGTTGTTCCCCGCCGACCATCCCAACCTTCGACCGGCAGTTCCCTGACGAAACGTTCGAGAACCGGAGGTAGTTTTCCTCCGTGGTCCGCACGGTCAACGAAACGGCCGTCCTGTCGTTCCATTCCCCAATCGCTTCAAGGATGTTCTGGCGCTGCTCGCCCGAGACAAGCTCGTCGATCACATACGGAACGAGACCACCGGGCCAAAGGTATCTCGAGCTTCGTGCGGAGAGATCGCGCCGCCGCAGAGCCGGCGGTTCCCGGTCCTTGTTTGATCTCTGGGTGGGTGCTCTGGGGCCCAACTCGTCGACTCTGCCGAGCACAATGTCGCCAGCATGGACGGCCATCCCATCGATCACGGTATAAGGAAGCGCCATCCCGCGGAAACTCGTGATCCCCGACGCTGCTGACTTCGGGCCTGACGGAACAGCTAGGGGGACCGCTTGCGATCGGCTCGGCCCGGGAAGCTCTGGGACGCCTCCGTGAGGTTGCGCCCCTGCAACCAAGCACGAGGCGGCGATCAGGCTGACAGATCGGATGAATGCACCGCTAAGGCAAGCCCAGACCAAAGCTCATAGTATGGGACCCGTTCGCACACTTGTGGCCCGCGGTGTTTCAGTCAGAGTCCGATTTCGCTGATTCGTCCGCCGCCTTTACTGCCCTCCGACCTCGATAGAGACGGGCACCGGCCAGCCCGGCCGCGATCAGTCCGGCCCACGCTAGCACCGCGGGCAGCCACTCTGCCCAGCCGACGTCGTACTGCCCCAAGACGTCCCCTCTCTCCATCGTCCAGTGCCATGCTTCGTGCGCCGCGAACGCTGACAGGATGATCGTGCCCAGCCTCTCGGCAACCACATACCGGAAGAGCAGCGCCAGCGCTGGCACCAGCAGGGCCAGCGCGAACAACTGCCCCAATTCGACCCCGACATTGAAGGCGACCAGGGATGTGATCAAATGCCCTCCGGCGAATTGCAGGGTCTCTCGCAGAGCGAAGGAGAACCCGAAACCGTGGATCAGACCGAACCCGAGCGCGACCAGCCAGCGATGTCGCGCCGTGCCGACGATGTTCTCCAAGGCCATGTAGACAATCGAGACGGCGATCAGGGCCTCGACCAGAGGCGGGAACCACAGCGCGTCGGGTCCGAAGTCCAGTGCGCTGCCGATCAGAGTGATCGAGTGCGCCACGGTGAAGGCAGTGACGATCAGGACCAGAGGCTTGAAGCGGCGCAGCGGAATGACCAAGCAGAAGAGGAACAGCAGGTGATCTGGGCCGTCGAGGATGTGGACAAAACCCAGCTGGACGAAATGCCAGGCAGCTTGGAACCAACTTGGATCCAGGATCACCAGTCCGGGGTCTTCCGAAAACTGATAGGCCCGGGTAGTGCCATCGGCCAGATAGAACTGCAGGGTGAGCAAGACCCGCTCCGCAAGGTGGCCCAGGCCGGCCCGAAGCGAGAATTCCGACTCCTCGGACTGAATGGGAAAGTCCAGATGCACATCGAACATCACCTGATCCCAGACCAGCATTTCGGTGTTGGCGGGCTTGGCCTCGGCAACGCGCGCGAGCGCGCGGTCGATGTGTGCGAAAGACCTATCGGACGGCAGGGAAATCTGGGTTCCCGACACGACGGGCAGCGGCAGACGCTCGCCGTTCTCGTAGACTTCCACGAACGGCACGATCCACTGTGCGGCCAGATCGGCCAAACGCGGCTCTAGCGCAGCGATGTCTAGGTAGCCAGGCCCGAACTCCGGCACTTCCACGTCCCGCATTGAGTTCAGCGGCAAGCGCATCACGAGTTGGAAGCTGTCGCCATCCGCCCTGACCAGGGTGCGCGCAACCACCTCAGTGGGGATTTCGTGGGCCGCTACAGGACTGGCGAGCAGCAGGCCAAGACTGCAGAGGAGATATTTTGCGCGAATCATGGAGAGCTGCTTGCCCTACCTCTACTTAAGCAAGTATGATGGCCTAGGCCGAAATGGGCCGGACAAGACCAATGACAACTGCACTTCGCTCGACACTCGCCGCAGTGGCCATGCTCGCCCTGCTTGCAGCCTGCACCACTCCATCCGAAGAGCCAATGGCCGCTGCGGATGGCCCTATGGCTCCGGTCTTTGAGGTCGATCCTCTGTGGCCGAAGCCGCTCCCCAACCACTGGTTGCTCGGAACCGTCATCGGGGTGGACGTCGATGACCAAGACAATGTCTGGATCGTCCATCGCGGCAGTTCGCTGGAACAAAAGGAACTTTACGCGACCTGGGACCCGCCGGCGTCGTACTGCTGCTTCGCCGCGCCGCCGGTGCTCGCTTTCAACCAGGCGGGCGAGCTGATCGAGCACTGGGGCGGCCCCGGCGACGGCTATGACTGGCCGACCTCGAATCACGGCGTTGACGTCGACCACAAGGGAAATGTCTGGATCGGCGGCAACGGTCGCGGCCCGTCCAAGGAGGCCGCGGCGCTGCCGCACCACGAAGACGCGATGGGCAAGGGACGCGTCCACGACAGCATGGTGCTGAAATTCTCGCGCACCGGCGAGTTTCTGATGCAGATCGGCAAGCCGTTCATGGGCGAGGGCAGCCACGACCTGAAGAACTTCAAGCTGCCGGCCAAGACACTGGTCGATCCGGACACGAACGAGCTATACATTGCCGATGGCTACGGCAACCGGCGGGTAATCGTGCTTGACGCCGACACCGGCGAGTACAAGCGGCACTGGGGTGCCTATGGCAATGAGCCGGACGACACGCAGCTGCCGGCCTACACGCCCGGCGACAAGCCGGATCAGTTCCGTACGCCCGTGCATGGGGTCGCGCTTTCGGATGACGGCATGGTCTACGTGTGCGACCGCACCAACGACCGCATCCAAGCGTTTACGACAGACGGGAAGTTCGTGAAAGAGACTTGGATCGAGCCCGACACGCTCGGCGACGGATCGACCTTCGATGTCGCTATTTCGCGGGACCCTGGGCAGAAGTATCTGTACGTCGCCGACGGCGCGAACCAGCGCATCCACATCCTCGACCGCGAGTCCTTGGAGGTGCTGACGAGCTTCGGCGATGGCGGGCGGCAGCCCGGCCAGTTCTACGCGGTCCACAGCGTGGCGACGGATTCGATGGGCAACCTCTACACCACCGAGACCTACCGCGGGCAACGCGTTCAGCGATTCGTGTACAAGGGGCTGGCCCCGGTCACGAAGAAGCAACAGGGTGTGGTCTGGCCGACCGACTGAGCTGAGTGCCGGTTGAGCTTGGCGCCGCGCCCGCGAACTAGGTGCTAGAGGAGATGCTCGGGCCTTGGTCGAGGCGGAGGGCATGGGTGTATTCGCCGAGGATTCACGGGGTAGCGCCGCCAAGTGATTGATCCGTCCTATCGGGCTCAACTCGCAAGACGTGTGCACGGAGTGCTCAGGGCGGCGGTTCAAGCCCGCGGGAAGGGCTGGCCGAAGCGTGCGACGGGACCTGGCCGCCCGTCAGCTCTGAAACAGTGATGCTGTCCGACGGACATGCGGTAGCCCCTGCCAGGCCGCGTTGGGATTCCTAACAGCGGCCAACTCGCAAGGGCACTCCAATCCCACGCATTGAACCCTTTACACTTAGGCAGGCGTAAACGAATACAGGGAGGGCGACCGCTCGGTCGGTTACATCTCTTCGCCTGCTGCACGGATGGACATTGCCTCGCGCAAATTGCTCGATGCTGCGCTCGCTGATCCGGAAGCGTTTGCACGCATCGTCGACCATACGCAGGCGATGGTGTACGGAGTGGCCTTCGGGTTCTTCTCCAACCGTGCCATCGCAGAAGACTTGGCGCAAGAAGCGTACTTGGAGCTGTTCCGCAACCTCGGCAAGCTGCAATCGGACATGCATCTCGTCAACTGGCTGCGGCAGACCACGGCGCGCAAGTGTATCGACTACTCGCGGCGCAAGAAGCATGCTCCGCACGCGAGTCTGGATTCCATTCCGGAACGCTCGGTCGACCCGGTCGAGCCCGACCCTCGCCTGTCCGCCGAGCTTGGCCGCAAGGTAGCCGACCTTCCTACGAAGATGCGGATGGTCATTGTGCTGCGCTTTCAGGAAGACCTCAAGCTTCACGAGATCGCGGAGGCGTTGGACATCCCGGTTAACACCGTCAAGACCTTGCTGCGAAGAGCGCTTATTCGGCTCAGGCCCAAGGTCGCCCACCTACGACAGGAGATTTCCTATGTCCCCATGGGACGATAGCCATCATCTCGAGGAAGAGCTCCGTCGCGTGATGGCGCGGTCGCAAGTGCCGTCCGGGCTCGGCCTCCGCGTCATGGCGCGGATTCGCGACGAGGCTCGTCGGCCAGCGGCGGACCCCCTGCAGGCGCCCTCTTCCGGCAAGATCTGGTTCCGTGGTGGGCGGGCGCTGGCTGCGTGCGCTTGTGTTGCCTTGCTAGTGACTATCTTTGCTTGGCCTAGGGAAGAAGAGGGCTTGCAAGCCCACGCGGCGGAGATGGCCGAGGTCGAGCGAGAGCTCGTAGAGGTCTTGCAACTGGCGGGGAGCCAGTGGAACCGCGCGCAAGAGCTGGCATTCCCAATCGGACAGGACGAAGACCATGACTAAGACTTACCCACTTCAAGTCATCATCTGCATCGTTGCCACGCTGCTGGTGCTCGCTGCCCCAGCCTCGCTGCGGGCGCAAGGCCAGTCCGATGACGCCTCCTTGGAATTCTCCGCCTTGGAGGCGAAGGCTGACGAGGTCGTCAAGGTGAATCTTTGGGGACGACCGCTCGAGCAGGCCAAGAGGCTGCTCGGATTGCGCAAGAACGTCACTGCATCAGTACGCAGCTTCATGAGCGGCCTGACTGCCGTCTACCGGCGAACGTACCGCTTTCGCAAGGGCCGAGCCAGCGAGGACGATGTCAGGCCAGTGCACCAGCAACTAGCCGAAGATGGCTGGGTGCCCTTGATCGAGGCCGCTGACCGCGACAAGCCACAATCGCTGTCCGTCTACTCTTACTACGACAACGAACAAGTCGCGGGCATGACTGTGGTCTCAACGGATTCGGACGAGGTGACGGTCCTGAAAATCATCGGACCGGTAGACTTCGAGGCCCTCTCGGAGATCGGCAGCGGCCTTGGCCTGCCCGTGATGAACGTAGCTACGTCCGAAATCCGAAAGCTGTCGAGCCAGACCCCCGGCAGGTGAGTCTCAATCCAATATCGTCCCCTCGGGACTGAGCCTGCGGATGTCGGCGAAACCCAGCTCCCGCACGCCAGCTTCGATTTCGGCCAGGTCCCCGACCACTACCCAGACAACGCTATCCGGCTGCACGATCTGCATGGCCGCGGTCTCGACATCTTTCAAGCTCACCGCGCGCATGCGATCGGCATAGGTCTCGAAGTAGTCTTCGGGCAGGCCGTGCTTGAGGATCTTGACCAGCGCTCCCAACACTGCGCGCTTCGTCTCGTACTGTCCAGGCAGCCGCAGCGTCCGGTTTCTCTGCGCCTTTTCCAGCTCCTCGGCTTCCGGAGGGCGCGGTCCCAAAATGTCCCGCAGTTCCCGGTCCATTTCGATCATCGATTCCTTGGTCTTGTCGGTCTGAACTGGAGCGTACGCCATGAACAGCCTCGGTCCGACCGCATCGATCAACGTGCTTCTGGCGCCGTACGCCCAGTGCTTGTCCTCGCGGAGGTTCATATTGATCCGAGAGGTGAAGCTCCCGCCGAGAATCGAATTCATCGTCTCGATGGAGATCTCGTCCGGATTGTTGGTCGGCGGCGCGGGCAGGCCGGCTAGGATCACCGACTGCAGCGCGCCGGGCTTGTCGACCAGGTACACGCTCCGCCCGTCGGCGGCCGCCACCTTCGCTATCTCCAACTTCGGCAGCTCTCCTTCACCCGTCCAGCCGCCGAAGCGTTTCTCCAGCATTGGCTGGAGGGTCGCCAGCGGCACATCGCCGACTACGACGAGAGTGGCATTGCGGGGACGATACCACGTGCGGTGAAACGACACCACATCGTCGCGGGTCAAGGACGTCACCGATTCAACAGTGCCGCTGCCGGTCATTGGAGCCGCGTAGGCGTGATCTTCTCCGAAGATCAAGCCCGGCAAGAGACGCAGGCCGACCGTGAACGGCTGCGCCAGTTCTTGCTGGATGCCCGCCACACGCAGGCGCTTCAATCGATTGAGCTCTTGCTGTGGAAATGACGGGCGCAGCACAACCTCGGCCAACAGATCGAGCGATTCCTCCAGACTCTCCGACAGCGCGGAAAGGGATACGCTCGCCGTGTCCAATGACGCGGACGAGGAAATCCTCGCACCAATGCGGGTCGCTTGATCGCTGATTTCCAGCGATGACATACCCTCGGTGCCCTCATCCAGCATCTCTGCAGTCATCCGGGCGAGACCTAGCTTGCTGAGCCGGTCGGCCGCAAAGCCCGCGTCGAAGACGAGAGCCATCTCGACGGTGGGAATAGAGCGCACGTTGGCGTGCACTACTTTCAATCCGTTCGAGAGCTCGGCCTCGCTTGTGTCCGGAAACGTGAATTCCGGAAAGCCGGAGGCCGATGGCAGCTTGGAGCGATCCACCTTGCTCTCGGAAACTCGACGTTCCGGGGCCGGGTGAATCTCAAGCACGTAGACGCCGTCGGAGAGGTATTCCGCAGCGGTCGCGCGAATGTCCTCGGCGGTGGCATCTTCGGCCCAGGCCAGCATCTTCTTATAGTGGGAGGGATCGCCCGTGTACACCTCGTTTCGTGCGAGGATGTCGGACTTGCCGCCGAATCCGCCGATCCGCTCGGCACCGCGAATGAAGCGCGCCTTGTGGTCCATCTTGGCCCTTGCCAACTCGTCGTCGGTAGGCCCGGATTGCAGGAATGCTCGGAGTTCCTCGTCTAGAGTGGCCTCGACCTTGGCAAGGTTCCCGTCACGATGAGCGGTGGCTTGGAGAACGACCTGCCCGGCGATTTCTTGGGCTTGGATATAGGCCGTGGCGCTGGTGGCGATCTGGTCCTCGTAGACCAAGCGCTTGTACAGCCGCGAGCTCTTGCCGGCGGCGAGCACGTCCGTGGCCAGATCGAGCAGCACGGCTTCGCGAGTGCCCCATTCCGGCACGTTCCAGACCTTCATGACACGTGCCTGCGGCACGCGGTCTTCGACCTTCTGTCTGTGCTCGCCGGTACGGCGGGCAATCCAAGACTGCTGCCTGGCGACGGGCGGCCCGCTGGGGATGCTGCCGAAGTACCGCTCCACCGATTCGCGCGCCTCTGCCGGCGCGATGTCACCGGCGATCGAGATCACTGCGTTGGCCGCGCCGTAGTAGGTTCGGAACCACTCGTGGACATCCTCTAATGAAGCGGCATCGAGGTCTTCCATCTCTCCGATCACGGTCCACGAGTACGGATGCCCCTGTGGGAACGTGTTCTTGGTGATCAGTTCGTAGGAGACGGCGTAGGGCTGGTTCTCGCCTTGGCGCTTCTCGTTCTGGACCACGCCCCGCTGTTCGTCTAGCTTGGCTTGGTCCACCGCGCCGAGCATGTGCCCCATGCGGTCGGATTCCATCCACAGGGCCACTTCCAGCGCTGGCCGCGGCACGTCTTGGAAGTAGTTGGTGCGGTCTTCGTTGGTCGTGCCGTTAAGATTGGTCGCGCCAATGCGCTCCATGGCTTGGAAGTAGTCGTCGTTGAAGTTCTCCGAACCGTTGAACATCAAGTGTTCGAACAGGTGGGCGAAGCCCGTCTTGCCGGGCTTCTCGTTCTTCGATCCCACGTGGTACCAGACGTTGACCGAGACGATCGGCGCCTTGCGGTCCTCATGGACCAGCAGCGTAAGTCCGTTGTCCAAGACGTACTTCGTATAGGCGATGTCGACGTCGGCCTTGAGCGGCATGGCCAGCATGCTGGTCAAGCAGGCGAGCCCCAGGATCTGGAGCATCGGGAGCTTGCATTGAAGTGCGAATTCCATTGCGGTGCCTCGGATCGTCCTTAGTTCAAGATAGCGCCCGGCAAGGCGTCCGTGCAGAGCCTCCAGGATCCCGGCTAGCTGGCAACAAGCGCGGACGCTGCGCCAGCGCTGGCGGACACGTGCCAGTGCCGGCGTCAGGTCTCGACTTGGTAGTTGGGGGCCTCGGTCGTGATCAGCACATCGTGCACATGCGCCTCGCGGAGCCCGGCTGGCGAGATGCGCACGAACCGCGTTTCGCTGCGCATGGCCTCGATCGTGGGGCATCCGCAGTAGCCCATGCCTGCCTGCAGGCCGCCGACGAGCTGATGGACGAGATCTCCCAGCATCCCTTTGTGCGGAACTCGGCCTTCGACCCCCTCCGGGACCAACTTGCCATCGCCGGAGGCTTGATCGTAGCGGTCGCTGCCCTGATTCATCGCGCCCAGCGACCCCATCCCCCGGTAGGTCTTGTACGTGCGGCCCTGATACAGCACGGTTTGGCCGGGGCTTTCTTCCGTGCCCGCCAAGAGGCTGCCAAGCATTACGCTGTGCGCACCGGCGGCGATGGCCTTCGAAATATCGCCGGAATACTTGATCCCTCCATCAGAGATGATCGGGACACCGCTAGCGCTCGCAGCGGCGACGCATTCCGCGACGGCCGTGATCTGCGGGACGCCCGCTCCTGAGACGATGCGCGTGGTGCAAATGGAACCGGGCCCGATGCCGACTTTGACGCCATCGACGTCCAGCTTGATCAGGTCCCGAGTCGCGTCGCCGGTGGCGACGTTGCCCGCAACCAGTTGGACGTCTGGGAGGGCGCGGCGCAGGTTCTTCACGGCATCAGCGACGCTCTTGGTGTGTCCGTGGGCCGTGTCAACGACGATTACGTCAACCTTCTTGGCGAACAGCTGCTGTGCCCGCTCAAGATAGTCTCCCTTTGCACCCACCGCCGCCCCGACGCGCAGACGCCCTTGGTCGTCTTTTGTTGCGTTGGGGAATTTCCGCTTCTTCTGAATGTCCTTGACAGTGATTAGCCCCTTGAGGACGCCGCCTTCGTCGACTACGAGCAGTTTCTCGATCCGATGCTTGTGCAGCAGGCGCTCTGCGTCGTCCAGCGTCGTGCCGACCGGGACCGTGACGAGCTCGTCCTTGGTCATCACTTCCCGGACCTGCAAGTCGAGGCGTTTCTCGAAGCGCAGATCTCGGTTGGTGAGTATGCCGACCAGCTTCGAGGCCTGCGTCACCGGCACTCCCGAAATGCGATAGGTCGACATCAGCGCGAGGGCGTCACGGATCCGGTCGTCGGGAGAGATCGTGATCGGATCGACGATCATGCCGGATTCGCTGCGCTTGACGCGGTCCACTTCCTCCGCCTGCCGCTCGATGGGCATATTGCGGTGGATTATGCCCATTCCCCCTTGGCGGGCGAGCGCAATTGCCAGCCTGGACTCAGTCACCGTATCCATTGCGGCGCTGAGGATCGGGATGTTGATCGAGATCCCGCGCGTGACGCGCGTAACCGTTGATACCTCCGACGGCAGGATCTCGCTGTAGGAAGGGAGCAGGAGTACGTCGTCGAAGGTAAGGGCTAGCGGCGGTGATTCTAAGACCATGCAATATTCTAGCTTCCGTGTTGGCTGTCAAGTGCATCAGCGAGGAGTGAAGTTCCCCATCGGCGATCAAGACAGGTTGTTTCCGCATTGGTGGCGTTGCGGGGGTGGCTGGCGTTCAGCGGGCCGTTGCTAGCGCCCTGCCAAGGCGAAGACTGTTTGCTAGCACGGATAGGCTTGAAAGGGCCATGGCGGCTGAGGCGAGTACCGGTGACAGCAGCAGGCCGGTCCACGGGTACAGGACGCCGGCTGCGATAGGAACGCCCAGCAAGTTATAGCCGAAAGCCCAAACGTAATTCTGAGCGATTGCGCGCTGCGTGCGCCTCGCCAGGTCAATCGCTCGGCCCACGTCTGCAGGGCTGTTGCGGACCAAGATGATGTCTGCCGACTCCACCGCGACGTCGCTGCCAGCGCCTATCGCGATGCCCAGATCGGCCTGCGCCAGGGCCGGAGCGTCGTTGATGCCGTCTCCCACCATTGCGACTCTTTCTCCGTCGGATTGAAGCCGCTCGATAGCGGATGCCTTGTCCACTGGCAGCACGGGTGCCAGCACGCGGTCGATGCCCGCCTGCGTCGCCGTGGCCCGCGCAACTCTGGCACTGTCGCCGCTGATCATCAAGGTCTTAATCCCACGCCTCCGCAGAGCGGACGTTGCGTCCACGGCATCGTGGTGAAGCGTGTCGCGCAACGCGAACGCGCCTGCTAAGGCTTGGCCTCGCGCCACTAGGACGGTAGTCTTGCCCTCTTCGGAAAGACAATCTAGGTTCGTCCGGGCCTCCGTGATGGCGATTCCCCGGCCTGCCAGCAGTTCCGGCTTGCCAATGAGCCACTCTTGGCCGGCAGACTCGGCACTGGCACCCGCCCCGGGGAGGGTCTTGAAGTTGCTGACGGCTTCGTCAGCACTCGGATCGAGGGCTGCGATGGCCTGCGCGATGGGGTGCTCGCTGCGACGCTCGATCGCGCAGGTCACGCGCAGCAAGTCGCCTCTGTCGACGTCTCCGTAGGTCTCGATGTCGGTCACTTCGAAGTTTCCGAGCGTCAGGGTCCCGGTCTTGTCGAACACGACGGTATCGAGATCTCGCGCGGCTTCCAGAGCCTCTCCATCACGCACCAAGATGCCGTGTTCCGCAGCCCTGCCGATTCCTACCGCCAGAGCTGCGGGCGTGGCTAGGCCTAACGCGCACGGGCATGCGATGATCAGCACGCTTACAGCACTGTTCGCAGCTTGGCGCAAACTGTCCTCGGACGGTGCCAGCAGGAGCCACGCCAAGAACGTCAATACCGCCAGGACTAGGATCGCCGGCACGAATACAGCGGCGATCCGGTCGGCCAGGCGCGCGGCCGGCGACTTCGAATTCTGCGCACGGCGCACGAATGCGATCATCCTGGACAGTGACGTCTCGCTTCCGACGCTCTCAGCCCGGACCACTAGGTATCCTTCCTTGGCCAGAGAGCCGCTGAGCACCTCGCTGCCGCGAGACTTGTCGACCGGCACGCTCTCTCCGGTAAGCGGCGATTCGTCTATAGCGCCTGCGCCCTCGATGACCCCGCCATCAACCGGCACTCGTTCGCCTGCGCGTACAACTACGGCATCGCCAATCGCAAGTTCGTCCGTGGGTATCTCGGTTTCGTCTCCTCCGCGCAAGACTCGAACTGTTTCCGGTCGCAACTCCATCAGGCTTCGGATAGCGTTCGATGTCTTGCGCCGCGCTCGCGCTTCGAGCACCCTTCCCAGCAAGACCAACGTCAGAATCGCGGCGGCTGTCTCGAAGTACACCGGAGCCGAGCTGTGTCGCTCGACCCAACCGGGCATGACAGTCGCCACCATGCTGTACGCGAAGGCAGTGCCTGTTCCTACGGCTATGAGCGTGTTCATGTCGCTGCGAAGGTGCCTTGCGGCGTTCCAAGCAGCCGAATAGAACGGCGCGCCGCCGTAGACGACCACCGGCAGCGCCAGTGCAAGCTGTGCCCAGGCCGAGTCGCCGCCGAGCCTCCCATGGGACATGGCGAGCACGAGCAGCGGAATCGTGAAGATCGCCGAAACGACCAGTCTGCGCCGCAACCCACGCGCGGACGGCGCGCCGCGGAGCCTGTCAGAGTCGTCCCGGTCGACAGCTGCGCCGTAGCCCGCGCTCTCGATGCTTCGCAGCAGGTCCGCGGTGCTGGCAAGAGCCGGATCGAGAGTCACGTGCGCGCTCGCTTCGGCAAGGCTGACCTCGCATGTCTCAACTCCCGGTGTCTTCAGGGCGGCCTGCTCGACCGACTGTACGCAGCTCGCGCACGTCATGCCCTCGATGCTCAGCCAGATTGACCTCGATTCGCGGACTTCCGGCTGCCGCGGTGCCAACGGCGTAGCCGGCGCCGCCGCGGCTGAGGCGGCAATGGAAAGGAGCTCACCGGAGGGCCCCGGTAGGTATCCGGCTGCCTGTACGGCTTGCCGGATCGCGGAAAGATCGGTCAAGTGCGGATCGAATGCGACCTCAGCCGTCTGAGTAGCCAGCGCCGCGCTTGCGGAACGCACGCCTTCGACGCCCAACAGGGCCTTCTCGACAGTTGCGACGCAATGGTCGCAGGTCATGCCTGCAAGCCCTACTGTCGTCGTCTCGACACCTGCGTGGCTCAATCGATTCTCCCGCCATTCCGCGCGGCACCCGCGCCGGACTCGTCGGCCCCATCCTGCACTCGGTCGGGACCCTCGCGACCGGGCGAATGTCGCCTGGCTTCCTTAATGGTAGGGCGGGATCGCCCGTCAATCTCGACTTCGACGTCGCTGGAGTGCGTCCGTCGTCCGCCGCTCACCGGCTTCGTGCCGCGGGGCGGGGCGATTCCGGGCACTCTACGGTCTCATTCCGAGCGGTGCGCGGGTAGTTTTCCGGCAAGTTCGAGGGCTGAGTTCCTCAACTGTTGGACGAAGTGGTCAAGGCGTGCTAACTTGAAGTTACGGCTAAGCTTTGATCCTGGCAATCAGCCGGGTTCTGCGCAGTTGTTGGACGACCGTACTCCAATCCGCAGCGTGTCCGGCAGAAGCCTTCCGTGATCGACCAGCGTATTCCGTATAGTCACGCTCTTCGTGATGCGGTTCTGTTAGGATTTTCTATCCAAGGGAAGGTTCATGATCATTTCGATGAAGCCGGGCGCGACGCGCGAGCAGGTTGACCGCGTCTGTAGCCGAATCCAGGAGATGGACTTTGCGGTCCGTTCCATCCAAGGCGACGAACGCGTCGTGATCGCAGCGGTGGGCTTGGGGGACGTAACCCACGCGATCGAGGTTCTGCGATCCGTCGAAGGTGTCGAAAACGGTGTGCCGATCAGTGCGCCTTACAAGCTCGTGAGCAAGCAGGTCAAGAGCGATCGCACGGTCGTGCAGGTCGGCGAGGCTTCGATCGGCGGCGACGAGTTCGCCATCATCGCCGGTCCCTGCTCGGTCGAGACCGAAGGGCAGATCATGGCTTGCGCAGAAGCCGTTGCCTCGGCCGGAGGACGCTTCCTGCGAGGAGGCGCTTACAAGCCCCGCACCAGCCCGTACAGTTTCCAAGGCTTGGAGGAAGAGGGGCTCCGTCTGCTGCGCAAGGCAGGTGACAGTCACGGGCTCAAGGTGGTTACCGAAGTCATGACCGTGACGAACGTCCAGCTCGTAGCCGAGTATGCCGACGTGCTCCAGATCGGTGCCCGCAACGTGCAGAACTTCCCACTTCTCAAGGAAGTTGGTGCCACGACCAGCTGTCCGGTTATGCTCAAGCGCGGACAAAGCGCAACCATCGAGGAATTCCTGCTCTCGGCCGAGTACATCGTCACGAACGGCAACCCGAGTGTCTTTCTCTGCGAGCGCGGCATTCGCACCTTCGAGTCGGCTACCCGCAACACCCTAGATATCAATGCGGTGCCGGTGCTTAACCAGCTCACGCACCTGCCAGTAATCCTCGATCCGGCGCACGCTACGGGCAAGCGCGCCCTGATTCCGCCGCTGATGCGTGCCTCCGTCGCAGTCGGCGCCGATGGTGCCATGGTTGAGATCCATCCTGATCCGGAGCGGGCTTGGAGCGACGGGGCGCAGTCGATGACATTCAGCTCGTTCAGCGAGATGATGCGGGAAATCGAGCCGTACGTGGAGCTTTGGAAAGCTACGCGGCTACAGGCGGCTTGCGTACCCGCGTGAGGACGCCGGTTCCGTGCCGGGCGAGGGCGGCCGAACCGTCGGCGAGGTCGGCTCGATCAAGCTGACGCTTCCTCAGTGCCGGCCCGGGCTGGGAGACTTGATTGTTCGCCCGGATGCGCCTGAGCTGATCGACGGCGTCCGGATAGCGGAATTCCCGCTCTGGCCGGACGACCGGGGGTATTTCCTTGAGGTAGCGCGGTTGGGGCAGGGACTGCCCGCAGGGTTTCCCAGCGCTACGACGCAAGTTTCGGTGGCGCTCAGTTATCCGGGCACCGTCAAGGCGTTTCACTATCACACCCGGCAAAGCGACCTGTGGGTGCCGTGCCGCGGCATGCTGCAGGTCGCCCTCTGTGACTTGCGGGAAGGCTCTCCGACGCATGGGGCGCGCAACACGCTCTATATCGGGCAGCTCCGCCCGTGGCAGCTGCTGATTCCCCCGGGAGTTGCGCACGGGTACAAGGTGATCGGCGACTCGGAGGCTGTGCTGGTGTACCTCACCGACCGGCAGTACGACCCGTCCGACGAGGGCCGCTTGCCCCACGACAGCCCGGAGATCGCGTACGACTGGGAGACTCAGCGCAAGTGAGGTTGCTGGTCACCGGCGGGGCCGGCTTCATAGGCTCGAACTTTGTCCGCCAAGCCTTGCAAGGCGGCCGGCAAGTGGAGACTCTCGTCTTGGACCTGCTCACTTATGCCGGCAACCTGGAGAATCTGGCACCGGTTGCTGATCTGCCAACGTTTCGATTCAGCCGGGTTGACATTCGCGATGCGGCGGCAGTTCGCGACGCCTTCAGGAGCTTTCGTCCCGAGGCGGTCGTGCATTTCGCGGCCGAGTCCCACGTGGACCGCAGCATTCACTCCCCGGCGGAGTTTGTCTCGACCAACGTAACGGGCACTGGCGTGCTGCTCGAGGCAGCGCGCGAGTGGCCGGTAGAGCGATTCCTTCACGTTTCCACGGACGAGGTTTACGGGAGCATCACGGAACCGCATGCCGCCGACGAAGAACGGCCGCTGAGCCCGTCGAATCCTTACTCGGCCTCCAAAGCCGGTGCCGACCTGCTGGTGTTGGCATACGCGAAGACGCATTCTCTTCCGGTGCTCATCACGCGAGCGTCCAACAACTACGGACCGTACCAGTTTCCCGAAAAGCTCATACCGCTGATGATCACCAATGCCCTCGCCGACAAGCCGCTGCCTGTATATGGCGACGGGCTTCAGGTGAGGGACTGGCTGCACGTCCACGACCACTGCCGAGCGATCGAAGCGGTCCTCGCCGCGGGTCGTAGCGGCGAGACGTATAACATCGGCGGCGAGTGCTCGATGCAGAACATCGAGGTCGTTCGGCGCGTGCTGGACTGCTGTCGCAAGCCGCAGTCCTTGATCGAATACGTTCTGGATCGCCCTGGCCATGACCGTCGTTACGCGCTCGATTCAAAGAAGGTCAGGAGCGACACGGGCTGGGAGCCTCGCATAGACTTCGATTCTGGATTGTGGGAGACAGTGCGATGGTTCCGCGACAACCCGCAGTGGTTTGCGCGAGTGCGCTCGGGGGAGTACCGGAACTTGTACGAGCTGAACTACTCCCAACGGGGCGAGTCGCCGCCTGTCTGACACTGCGGGCCGCTGGCGATCGTGGCCTCGGAACTTCGCGCCGTGGCGAGCAAGTTGCAGAGGCCGGTTTATCGAGACTACGATTATTTTTGCAATAATTATTCTAAAAGAAATACTGATATTATGCATAATTAATACATGGAATTCCTCGGCCGCGACAGCGAGCTCCGGCGCTTGAACCAGGCATTGGCCCGAACGGGATCGTTCTCCGTGATCTGGGGCAGGCGGCGCGCCGGAAAGTCGCGTCTCCTGATTGAATGGTGCAGACACTGCGACGGACTGTATGCCATTGGGGAGAATTCTGCGCCTGAGGTACAACGTCGCTATTTGGCTTCCGCTGTCGCGGAGCGGTTTCCTGGCTTTGCGGATATCGAGTACCCCACCTGGCGGTCGCTGTTGGCCCGGCTTTCGGTGGAGGCCGATCAGGTCGGGTGGCGGGGGCCATTTATCGTCGACGAACTGCAGCATTTGATGGCTGCCGATCGTTGCTTTCTCAGCCAGTTCCAAAACTGGCTCGACCAGCCGGGCAGGAACCTGTGCGTCGCAGTCAGCGGATCGAGCCGGCGCACGATGCATTGGGCGGTCGCAGATGCCAGTGCCCCGCCGCTCGGCCGGGCAGTTGAATCTTTCGCCTTGCGCCCTCTCAGGGCGGGCTATCTTGCGGACGCCTTCGAGTTTCGTCGGTTTAGCGACTTGGTAGGAATCTACGCTCTCTGGGGAGGGATGCCGCGCTATTGGGAATCGGCGGTCCCCTTCGGCGAGGACATCGATGGAGCGGTCGATACCCTTGTTCTCGATCCTTCTGGCCCGCTCCATCACGAACCGGAGCACCTGCTCCATGAAGAGACTCCCCCGGCGACCGCCCTGCGTCCTCTTCTCGACGTGGTCGGCTCGGGTGCGTGCCGCCTCGGCGAGATCGCCGGGAGCCTCGGCCGTCCCGCAACGAGCCTCGCCAAGCCGATCGCCGCGCTCATCGAAATGGGTTTCGTTCGCCGAGAAGTCCCATTCGGCAGCGATCCGCGCTCGGGGAAGCGCAGTCTCTACCGCATTGACGATCCATTCCTGCGCATGTGGTTTCGCGTGGTAGCCCCGCACCGCGCCACGCTTACCGCCGCCCACCCCGAATCACGCCTCCGCTCCTGGCATCGCTACCAGCGTGAGCTGGAAGCCAGAGCTTGGGAGGAATTGTGTAGCGCTGCTGTGCCGCGGCTGCATCAATCCGACCATCCTCTTGCCCGACTCGGCCCTTTCGAGCCTGCGCAGCGGTTCTGGCACAGAAGCGCCCCCGAGCGAGACATCGTCGCGCGTTCAGTTGACGGAAGCCGAGTCTTGGTCGGCGAAGCGAAGCGTTCGTTGGATTCCAAGAATGCCGGAAGATTGCTGGCGGGGCTTGCCAGCGCCGACCTGCCGGGCGCGAGGGATTGCGACATCGTTCCCGTGCTCTTCGCCCCCCAGGCGGACGATCTGCCCCGTCAGAACGAACTCGGCTTTGTGGTGGATGCCGAATCCGTGTTCAGTGCTCTGCGGTGATTCGGCAGACTGCGCCCTGAAGCATGGCGGGCGGGCTCGTGCGACTGATGCGCCCTACTGGACGAAGGCGTGCGCCTAGGCGGCTCGTCAGAACCACCGCTGCTTGTCAACCACGTTGCGCAACCGCTCTCCCCGGACAAACCTGCCCGCATTGTCGAGCAAGACTTCGAGATGCCTCTCGGCGACGGCTGGGGAGTGCCCTGCGATATGCGGCGTCAGGATGACGTTCTCGTGGTTCCACAGGGGATGCTCCGGTGGCAGCGGCTCAACCTCGTACACGTCGAGCGCCGCACCCCCGATCTCGCCCTCGTCCAGCGCGCTACACAGATCGTCTAGATTGACGATTACGCCGCGCCCGATGTTGATCAGCACGGCGCTGGACTTCATCAGGGCGAACTTGTCGCTGCGAAACAAGCCCTCGGTGTCTGGTGTGTGAGGGGCGGCGATCACGACATAATCGCTCTCGGCCAGTAGATCGTCCAAACGGTCTGTGCCCCTAGGGCCGATGACGCCTGCGGGCGCATCACGGGGATCGGCGTCGACTGCCACGACTCGCATCCCGAAGCACACGCCCCTGCGAGCGATCTCGCTGCCGATCGATCCCAGTCCGACCACTCCCAGGGTCGACCCGGCCAGCGTCGTGTGAGCGAGATCGACGCCTGTTGTCACTGCCGGGCCACTGCGGAACGACTGGCCCTGCTTGCTCCCGCCATAGGGCTTCCATTCCCTGCGCTCCTGTTGACGGATGTAGATGTGCAGGTTGCGTGCGAAGCACAGCATGCAGCCGAACACATGGTCTGCGATGTTGTCGTGGAACAGGCCGCGCATGTTGGTCAGTTGCAGGGGATGCGCTGCCAGCCCCGGAAATATGTAGTGTTCGAGACTGGCGGTCGGCGATTGCACCCACCTCAGTTGCCGGGCCGCCGCCAGCATCGCTGATGTGAGCTTGCCGAAGAATCCGTCGGCATCCGCAATCTCGGCAACGGCCTCGGCCTCGCTCGTGCAGTTCACGACCCGCATAGGCGCAGCGGCCGCCACGATCCGCGCGAGCCGCGGAGTCTCCACTTCGGGATGGAGCACCAGCTTCATCGGAGCTCCTCGCTGACCACTTCGCCTTCGATGATCACAGCCACACAATGGGTCGAATACTCGAACGGATCCCCGTCGTACAGGGCGATGTCCCCGTCTTTGCCGACCTCGATGGACCCGATCCGATCGTCCACCCCGAGCAGGCGTGCGGCGTTGATCGTGATACTGCGCAGCGCATCGTCGAATCCAAGGCCGTGGGCGGCGGCCACGCCGGCCTCGAACAGCACCAAGCGGCTCTTCGGCACGTACGGCTCGTAGCCGCCCTGCAGCGCGATCGGGATCCCGGCGTCGCGCAGCCTCGCGGCGGTCTCGAAACTCAGGTTCTCCGTCTCGCCTTGGGCCCGCATCATGGCCGGGTGCACGATGACCGAGACACCGGCATCGCGGATTTGGTCCAGGACATCGTACGCTTCCGCGACTCCGTCCAGCACGACTGGGATGTCGAACTCTTCGCGAATGCGCAGCACAGTGAGGATGTCTTGGGTTCTTTGCGCGGTGACGAGCAACGGAACGTTGCTCTCCAAGACTTCGCCGAGGGCCTCGAGCCGCAGGTCGCGATCCGGGTGCCCGTCTTCGTCCTCCGCCGAGCGCCGGTCAAGGTATTCGCGCGTCTTGATCAGTTCCGCACGCAGCATGGCGGCCATCTTCGCCCGTGTCCCCGGGGCCTTGTTTCCACGCTCTCGCGCCCCGTCGCCGACAGTCGCCGCGATCATGGCCAAGGGCTTGACGACGGCCTCTTCGACGGTCAGCCCGCGCGTCTTCATGACTGCCGTCTGGCCGCTCACAAGTGATCGCGGTGCATGGCCCGTGTGGACAGTCGTCACGCCGTACCCGCGCACCCACTCGACCAACGCTTCGCGCGGATTGTAGGCGTCGATGGCGCGCAGTTCGGGCTGCATCGGAGCGGACGCCTCGATTTGGTCTTGATCGTGCTCCTGGTTCAGGTACCCGCTAAGCCCGATCGTCGAGCGAGCATCGATCAACCCGGGCGTCACCACGGCGGCGGTCAAGGTGCGAAAACCGTCTGGAATCTCGATCTCGTCGGCCGGTCCCACTTGGCTGATCTTGCGGTCCTCGATAACCACCACGGCGTTCTTGAGCGGCTCGCCCGCGGCCGTGTGAACGGTCGCGCCGGTCACGGCGATCTGGCCGAATGCGGAACCGGACGAGGCGATGCCCGCGACCAGCGCCGCGAGTCTCTGCCGGCGGGTCATTCGTGCTCTCCCTGGGCGATTCCGTGTAGGACGTGTCCTTGGTCGTGGCTAGCCCCGAAACCGCCTTCTGCATAGAGCCGGTCTTGAGGATCGCTCCGGTCGAACACTTTCGCCCCATCCACCCATGTCTGCAGCACCTGCGTGTACACGCTGAGCGGATCCCCGGAAAGCACTACGAGGTCTGCATCCTTGCCCACTTGCAGGGAGCCTATGCGATCTTCCAGGCCGAGCATGCGGGCGCCGGCCATTGTGAGGCCGTAGAGCGCGCCCTCTCGCGACATGCCGGCCCGCACTGCCAGCGCGGCCATTCTGTTGAACAGTCTTGAGTCCGTGATCGGATCGTCGGTGTGGAATCCCGTCACCACGCCGGCTTGCTCCAGGATCGCCCCGGTAGCGAGTTGGTTGTCCTTGGCTTCGATCTTTCCGCCGGGACTGTCGATCAGAATGAGCGAGGCACCCAGCACCTGCGGCGATGCGGCGATCTTGTCCGCCACAGCCCAGCCGTCGCTCACGTGCTGCAAGACGACCTTGAAATCAAATTCGACGGCCAGCCGGAGGACGGTGAGAATGTCATCGTGCCTGTGGGTATGGAAATGCACTACGCGCTCGCCCGCTAGGATGTCTCCCAACGTCTCCAGGCCTAGGTCGCGCGGCGGAAGCTTGTCTGCGTCGTCGGCCGCCTGCGCGACCTTGTCACGATACGCGATGGCCTCTAGGAACCTCTCGCGGACGATCGCGGCAGACTTCGCCCGCGAGCCGGGAAACGGCGGATCCTTGCGGGAGTTGGTCCCGTTGGCCATCTTGACTCCGTACGCAAGCGATCCGTCTTCCCCGCGGATCAGCAGGTCGTCGATAACTTTGCTGTCGCGGTGCTTGACATAGAGCGTCTGTCCGCTTAGCAGGTGCCCCGAGCCTGGCATGATGTTGGCCGTGGTGATGCCCCCCGCCTGGGCCTTCTGAATCCGTGCATCACGCACGTTGATCGAGTCGAGGGCGCGTGCGTCGGGGTGCATGGGGCCGCTGCCGTCTCCGCCTTCCACGCTGCCGGCGTGGCTGTGCGTATCCACGAAACCTGGCAAGACCACGGAGCCGCTCAAGTCGTGCTGCACGGCATCGGCGGGAATCTGCACTGCGGGCGCCGCACCCACGGCGACGATCTTGCCGTCATGGATGACGAGCGTGCCGCCTTCGATGGGAGGGCCGGTGATCGGATACAGGGACGCGCCAACAAACGCCTGTGGCGTCTCTTGGGCACCCGCTGCTGCCGCAAGCAGCGCGCCGAGAAGCAAGCTTCGAAGCATATGAAGATTCTAAAGTCTCGCCAGCAAGCGCTCGCGCGCTCGCCGGGACCGCTGCACCGGGACGCGAGTATTATCACTACGCTAAGAAGGGGTCGGGCATGCAACGTCTGCTTGTACGCGCCACGAATTGGATCGGCGATGCCATCATGGCGATCCCCGCTCTGAGGGAGATCCGGCGGGCGCACGCGGGCTGGCGGATCACGATCTTGGCTCTGCCGTGGGTGGCGGGCCTCTACGAGGGAGAGGGATTCTGCGACGAAGTATTGATCTACCACAGGAACCGGGACCATCGCGGGCTTCGGGGCAGGGAAAGGCTTGCGAGGGAGCTGCGATCCCGTCGCTTCGACCGCGCCATTCTGCTGCAGAACGCATTGGACGCGGCTTGGCTGGTCTGGCGAGCGCGAGTGCCCGAGCGGATCGGATACGACAGGGACGGTCGCGGGCTGTTGCTGACCGACAGGGTGCCGGTGCCCTCTTTCGGGGAAATACCCGAGCACCAGCGGTTCTACTACCTGGAATTGCTGCGCAGGGCGCGCCTGATCGAGCGCGTGCCGGCGGACACCGCCGCATGCTTTGACCGGATCGATGAGTTGCGCCGCAACGGTGCGGCACGGTGGGAAGGCCGCGGACTGTCTTCAGGGCCGTGGATCGGAGTCAGCCCGGGGGCTGCGTTTGGTTCAGCCAAGCGCTGGCCAGCCGAGCGCTTCGCCAGCGCGGCCACGGATCTAGCAGAGGAGCTTGGCACAGGCATCGCCGTGTTCGGATCGGAGGCTGAACTGCCACTGGCCGCAGAGGTCGCAGCCAGGGCCGGGAAACGATCCATCTGCTTGGCTGGCCAGACAAGCCTGCCGGAGTTCTTGGAGCTTGCCTCGACATGCCAACTCTTCCTAACCAATGATTCGGGTTCGATGCACGTGGCTGCCGCGTTGGGTGTTCCTACCGTGGCAGTTTTCGGTGCCACCAACGCGGATGCCACTGGTCCCGCCGCGCCGTGGTCACGGATTGTCCGGCACCCCGTCGACTGTTCCCCGTGCCTGCTGCGAGAGTGTCCTATCGAGGGGCATCCGTGCATGGCCGGGGTCGAGCCGAAGATGGTCGTCTCCGAGGCACGGTCTTTGCTGGTCGGCTTGGGCGACCCCGCGTAGCGCGTACGCTTCGTAGAAGTCGCCGGTCCGCCGCCGCGTGTCCGGTTCTGGCAGGACTGCTCGTGCCGGGCCGTCTCTAGAATGAGCTAGATGGACGGTGCCATCGTCTTGGACAAGCCCGCAGGGATTACCTCCTTTGCGGCCGTGCGCAAGATCCGTCGGCTGGTCGGCGGGGCGAAAGTCGGCCATCTGGGCACCTTGGATCCTGCAGCCACCGGCGTGCTGCCAATCGTGGTGGGCCGCGCGACACGGCTGGCGCGCTTCTATCTGGACCACCGTCGCGAATATGTGGCACGCATCCGGTTTGGCTGGTCGACGTCCACGTACGATGCCGAAGGCATCCAGGTCGGCGAAGCCAAGCAGGTCGAGCTGGACGAGTCGGCTTTGGAGGCGGCGCTCGAGTCGTTTCGCGGCTGTGTCAGCCAAGTGCCGCCGCCGGTCTCCGCCAAGAAGGTCGATGGCGTCCGGGCGTACAAGCTGGCACGCAAGGACGAGCCTGTAGAGCTAGAACCGGCAGCGATCGAAGTCCACGCACTCGAGTTGCTGGAGCTGGCCGGCCCTATTGCCACGGTTCGCTGCCTGTGCTCCGCGGGGACGTACATTCGATCCTTGGCCCACGACTTGGGAGCTGCCTTGGGCTGCGGCGCGCACGTCTGCGGGTTGAACCGCACGAAGGTGGGGGAATTTCAACTAGACGATGCGCATTCTCTTCAGCGTCTGGAGGAGTTTCAGGCAGAGGATCGACTCGAAGAGGCCGTCCGGCCTCCTGCGGCTTTAGTGCCGGGCATCCCGGTCGAGCGGGTGGATGCCGTGACCGCCGCCCGGATTAGGCACGGCCAAGACTTCAGCGTGAGCGCTCTTGGCGAGTGCGCAACTGCGCAGCTGGTGAAGGCTGTCGATCCGCAGGGCCACCTTCTCTGCGTGGGCGAGGCCGTCGCCCCCGGATGGTTCCACCCGCTGGTGGTCTTGTAGGGACTCGCTTCTGGCGAGGGCCGGGCGACGGCTGTTTCGATAAGGCCGGGTCCATTGCGCGGACCACATCCAGTGCGGGCGGCGTGCCTGCCCGGCAAGAGCCGCCCGAGGCTGCCTCAGCCGACAGGTTTGATGGCGGCGGGCGAGAACCATAGAGTGCCCAGGACTAGCAATGCGATCGCGAACAGGTACGCCGAGAATCGCTTGCGCATCGTCTCTGGCTTGGAACGCAGCGCGATCCTAGGCCCGATCTGGGAGCCCACTAGCACGAACGCTCCAAGCAGTAGCGGATGATGCCACTGCACGGCCCCCGTTGCGACGTGGCCGAGCAGCCCGCCTGCCGCTGTCAGGCTCACCATGAACGCCGACGAGCCGAAGGCAACCCTGATCGGAACGCCGAACAGCCGCACCAGCATGGGGATCTTCAGGAAGCCGCCGGCCGCCCCGGTAAGGCCCGACATGATGCCGATCAGAAACGACAGGGGCAGCCCCTTGCCGAGATGGATGCGATACGTCTCCCCTGCGCGAAACCTTACCCACTCAAGGCGCGAGCGTCGGCCGGAGCTGGCTGCCCGCGGGCTCAGGTCCGCCAGCATGACGACACCCGACGCGACTAGCAGAGCGGCAAGCCCTATGGACAGCGTTGTCGAGGAGAACAACCGCGCGAAGTACCCGCTGCCGAATGCTCCGAGAAAGCTGGAAGACTCCAGCACCACCGACAGCTTCCAGTCGACCTGCTGCTGCTTGCGGAACAGCAGCACTGCTGAAAGAGCGGTGAGGATCGTCAGCCACAGACTCTGTACGGCCGCCACATGGAACGGGACCCCGAACGCGAGCTGGAGCGGCGTGTACAGCACGCCGCCGCCCTGGCCGTGCATGGAGAACCCCACGGCGCCAACGCCTACGATCGAGGCCAGGATGAGCGAGCGTGGATTCACGAGACGACTGGGGTGGGCGGCTGAAGTCGCGCGATCGCGGTCGGGCTTGATTGCCGCCCCGGCCGCCCAGTATCGAAGGATGCGCGGGAGTGTCGGGCTGAGGGCCTAGCTGTCACTCCCGCCTGAACTCGGATCAGATTTCGGCCCGGAAGCAACCGCGCGCCAGTGACTCCGCAGGCACGTCTCGGTAGGCCGTTTCACCGTCCGGCGGGCCGATGTCTTCTGGAAATTCCCCGCTGAGGGCCTCCATGAACGCGATCAGGTCGGCGCGTTCTTGCGCGCTGAGATGGTCCAGCTCGTGAATTTCCTCGTCGCGAAAATCGTTCGAGTTCCCCGCTCCCACATAGAAGTCCACGACCTCCTTCAGTGTCTTGAGGTGCCCGTCGTGCATATACGGCGCGCTGTCGGCGATGTTGCGCAGGTGCGGTGTCTTGAATGCGCCCTTGTCAGTCTCGACTTGGCTGACTTCAAAGCGTCCGATGTCTGCCAACGAACCGTCGAGTTCCGCCCCGACGCCGAGATTGTGGAACTTGTTGTCCGTGAACAGGGCATAGCCCTCCTCCTCGTTGATCTCGTGGCAGACTTCGCAATTGCCCTTCTCCGGGTCGGTGAAGACATCGAGGCCGCGGATGGCGCCTTCGCTCATGGCCTCCTTGTCGTCGCCGAACATGTATCGGTCGAACGGGGAATTGCCGACCAGCACAGTGCGCTCGAAGCTAGCGATAGACTTGGCCACCATTTCGAAGGCGATCGGTCCTTCGCCCCACGCTTCCTTGAACAATTCCGTGTATACCGGGTCTTCAGACAGGCGCTCGACGACACCCTCGTGCGTGAACGCCATTTCAATGGGGTTCTCGACCGGTCCGCCCGCCTGCTCTTCGAGGCTTGCTGCCCGGCCGTCCCAAAACTGCGTGGTGAAGTATGCGGCATTCATGACCGGCGGTGCCTGCCGCCCGCCGAACTCGCCGCCGACACCCTCCGAGAACTGGTTCGGGTCTGCGAATCCGGCTTCCGGGTCGTGGCAGCTCGCACACGCGATCGAGTTGTCCACCGAGAGTGTCTTGTCGTAGTACAGCTGGCGTCCGAGCGCGACGGTTTGGGCGGTCGGCGGGTTGTCCGCCGGGACGGCCACATCCGGCAGCCCAAGCGGCGGCTCGATCGCCTGGCTCTCGCCCACCGGCATGATCGGTCCGCTGGGCGGTTCCGGCCCGCCGCAGCCGACTACGGTCAAGACTGCGATCGGCAGCAGCGCCTGACGACACAGATTCTTCATGCTCCTAGGTGCTCCTTGGACTCGCCGGCGCGCGCAGTCGAGCCTGGGATGATTGGGGTTGCCACGCAGTGATCGGTCCTCGCCACAGCGCCATTCGGAGACGCCTGCTGAGTGACGGGCTCCCTCTTTCAGCATAAGAAACCGCGGCGGCTAGCCGCAACGCATGTCCTTTCTGTTGGCCGATTCGGAGTGTGTTCATAAGCTCGGCGGCACAGGGCAGAGACCGGGACCGCGATCGCCGACAGACCCCGGTTCGTTCGCTCAGGCAAGCGGCCCGCCCAAGCTGGAGGCCGGCGCAGCTGGCGCTTAGAATGGCAAGTGATGACCTCACCTTCTCGAACAGCGTGGCAGGCTTGCGTCGGTGCCTTCGCCCTTGCGCTTGTCGGGGGCTGCTCCCCGAGCCCGCAATCCGAAGCCGACAAGTTCCTGGCAACCTACGAACAGATCCTGGGAGGAATGTATCCCATCGTGGCCGAGTCGTTTTGGAAGTCGTCCACCGATGTGACAGACCTTCACGTGGGCGAGCGCATCGGTGCGGAACAGGTCATGGCGTCCATCACTGGCAACCCTTGGGTCATCGAGACGGTCAAGCAGTTGCTCGAGCGCGAGCAGCAGCTTGACGACGCGACCAAGCGCCAGCTGCGCAAGGTGCTGATGGCGGCCGCCGAGTACCCCGGCACGATCCCGGAGGTCGTCGCCGCGCGCGTGTCAGCAGAAGCGGAGCAGAGCGCGATCTTGGACTCGTTCGAATTCTGCGCCGAGCGCTCCGGCGAGCGCTGCATCGAGGTCGTGACACCCAATCAGATCGACCAAGTGCTGGTCACGTCCGAGGACGAAGCCGAGCGGCGCAAGATATGGGAGGTCGCGAAACAGACCGGGCCAGCCTTGAAGCAAGGCATCGGAAAGCTTCGCGACCTGCGCAACGATGTCGCCCAAGAGATGGGCTACGACTCGTTCTTTGCTCTGCAGGTGGACGACTACGGCATGACCGTGGGCGAAATGATGGCCATGATGGAGCGTTTCAACGAAGACCTCAGGCCGCTCTACGAGCAGCTCCACACCTGGACCAAGCACGAGTTGGCAGGGCGCTACGGCCAGCCGGTCCCTGACAAGATTCCGGCTCATTGGATCGGCAATCGCTGGGCGCAAGCCTGGCCTGGGCTCTCCAGCGGCATTGATCTCAACGAACTGGTAAAGGAGCAGGATCCGGAGTGGATCGTCCGCCAGGCCGAAGCCTTCTACACATCGCTGGGGATGCCGTCGCTGCCGCAGTCGTTCTACGAGCGGTCCGACCTTTACCCCTTGCCGCCCGGGGCCGAGCGCAAGAAGAACACCCACGCATCGGCTTGGCACATGGACCTGAAGACAGACGTGCGCTCGCTAATGAGCGTCGAGAACAACTGGCGCTGGTTCGAGACCTCGCACCACGAGTTGGGGCACGTCTACTACTACATGGCGTACAGCAGCGGCGCTGTGCCCTTGACGCTACGGGAAGGTGCCAACCGGGCCTTTCACGAAGCGGTCGGCGACCTGATCGGGATCGCCTCTCGCCAGCCTGCGTACCTGAAGGAGATCGGACTGCTTGAGCAAGATGCGGAAATCGACGAGGTCGCTTGGCTGCTGGACGAAGCGCTGGATCAGGCCGTGGTGTTCATTCCCTTCGCTGCCGGGACGATGTCGTTCTTCGAGCACGACCTTTACGAGGAAGATCTGCCGGTCGGCGAGTTCAACCAGCGCTGGTGGGAGCACGCCGGGCGCTTCCAAGGGATCAAGCCACCCGGGCCGCGGGGCGAGGAGTATTGCGACGCTTGCACTAAGACCCACATCACCGACGACCCGGCGCAGTACTACGACTACGCGATGGCGTTCGTGATCAAGTACCAGCTGCACACCTACATCGCCAACAACATCCTCAAGCAGGATCCGCGAAACTGCAACTACTACGGCAGCGAAGAGGTCGGTGACTTCCTCTGGGATCTGCTCAGTCTTGGCGCAACGCGCGATTGGCGTGAAGTGATGCTCGAGAAGACCGGCAGCGAGGTCTCCACCGAGGCGATGCTGGACTACTTCGCCCCGCTGGTGGACTACCTGGAGAAGGCGAACGAGGGCAGACAGATCGGCTGGTAGGGGCCCGGCTCCCGGCGCGAGGCGCTACGCTGAGAGCAGTGCCGGACTCTCTCGTGGCGGTGGCTATGAGCGGCGGGGTGGACTCCTCCGCCGTTGCCGCGTTGTTGCACAGCCGGCGTCAGCCCATCGTGGGCATGACGATGCAGCTGTGGGACCAGCAGCGCATGCCGCAGCTGGTTCCCGAGGACGGCTCGTCTGGCAGGTGCTGCTCTCTGGACGACGTCTACGACGCTCGCTGGGTGGCGCAGCAGCTGGGGATTCCCTACTACGTCGTCAATTTCGAGGAGAGCTTCGAGCGGCAGGTCGTGCAGCCGTTCGTGGCAGACTACTTGGCCGGGCGGACGCCGATTCCCTGCACGCTGTGCAACAACTTCCTGAAGTTCGATCGCTTCTTGGAGACCGCCAGCCAGGTCGGGGCAGACACGGTAGCCACGGGACACTACGCGCGGATCGAGTATGACCGCGGATCCGGACGGTACCTCCTGCTCGCCGGCGTTGACGAGTCGCGCGACCAGTCCTATTTCCTCTTCGGCCTGACGCAACAGCAGCTGGCGCGCACGATGTTCCCGCTCGGATCCATGGGCAAGGCCGAGGTGCGCGAGCTGGCCCGCGACCTCGGCCTCGATGTCGCCGGGAAGGCGGAGAGCCGCGAGATCTGCTTCGTGCCCAACGGCGACTACGCCAGTTTTGTCGAAGCGTACCGCGAGCAAAACGCCGAGCTGGGCGAGGTTGAGCCCGGCGAGGTAGTCTCCGAAGACGGCGCGGTGCTGGCGGAGCACGGGGGCGTCCACAACTTCACGGTGGGCCAGCGCCGCCGGCTCGGCATCGCCGTCGGCCGGCCGGTCTATGTGACCGAAATCCAAGCCGCCGATCGCAAGGTCGTGGTTGGGCCTAAGCAGTCCCTGATGCGCGAGGACTGTCGGATTCGTGACCCCAACTGGATCCGTTTCGATGCGCTGCGGGAGCCGGTGCGGGCGCAAGCCAAGATCCGCTATCGCGCACCCTTGGCTTGGGCCGAGGTCCGGCCGGTAGCTGGCACACGGGACCACGCCGAAGTCGTTTTTGACGAGCCGCAATGCGCGGTCACCCCCGGCCAAGCCGCGGTCTTCTATGACGGTGACTACGTATTGGGAGGCGGCTGGATCGTGTGACGCGGAGTGTTGACCCAGGTGGCTAACGCTTCGGCCCTTCGGTGCGTCCAACCATGAGTAAGGACAGTGCAAAAGTGCAGGCAGCCAAGGCGGAGAGTCTACACTTCGGATTGAACCCGGCCCGTGACGACCTCACCGAGCGGCGTCTGGTGGAGGCCGCCCAAGACGGGGACCAAGGAGCGTTTGCCGAGCTGGTGCGGCGTTACGACCGCAGCGTGCTGCGGATCGCCCTGCGGCTGCTGCCATCGAGCGAGGACGCCCAAGACGCCTATCAGGACGCCTTTATCAAGGCCTACCGCAAGCTGGACACGTTCCGCTTCCAGTGCCGCTTCCATACCTGGCTCTACCGCATCGCCACCAACGTGTGCTTGGACCACTTGCGGCGGCGCAAGGCGCGTCCCGAATTCGGCGTCTTCGAAGCCGACCACGAGACGGGCCGCTCCCCGCTGCAGCTCGCGGCTGATCCGCGCCCTTCGAGCTCCCCGGACCAGATGCTGGGCAGCGAAGAGATTTCCCGTCGCCTCAAGGTCGCGCTCGACACGCTCTCGGATCGAGAGCGCCTTGTGTTCACGCTGCGCCATCACGAGGGCATGCGGCTGCGCCAGATCGGCGAGACCTGCTCGATGAGCGAGGAGTCTGCCAAGCAGTGCTTGTTCCGTGCCACCAAGAAGCTGCGCAAGGAGTTGCAGGATGTCCGCGGCTGACGATCGCGCGGCCCTCGAGAGCGAGCTGTTGCGGCAGCGCATCCGCCTGTACCTCTACGGCGAGCTGGGCTTGGCCGAGCGCAAGGAGGTCGAGCGCTCCCGCGACGAGATGCCCGAATTCCGGACGCTGTTCGAGGAGGAACAGGCGTTCTTGCTCTCGCTCAGCGAACCCGACGCCGACGCCGAGGCCGAATCGCTATTGGACGATTGCCGCCACAATCTAGCGTTGGCGGTTGCCGCCGAAGGAAGCTTGGGCAGGACCGCTTCGCCCTGGCGCCGGCTGGGCCGGCGCTTGCGCGGCCTGGGCTCGGCACTCGCTGCCCGCCCGTTGGTCTGGCAACCTGCCACGGCGGCTGCCCTGCTGCTTGTCGGTTTCCTGGCCGGCCGCGATGTCCGGCCGGCCAGATTTCTCGCTCCGGAGCCTGTGGACGGGGCCAGCTTGATCGAGTCATTCTCCCTTGACGCCAACCGCACCCTGACAGGGATCGAGACCGTCCAGCTCGACCCTGTCAGGGGCCAAGTCCAGATAGTCCTGGAAGAGCGCAGGGTCATCAGCGGCGAGTCGTCCGATCCGCTGATTCGCGGGATGCTCATGGACACGGTGCGGGAATCGCACGCCGGGGCGCGTCTGTCGTCGCTCGAGGCCCTGCAGGGCCATGCATCCGACCGCGAAGTGCGCCGCATCTTGCTGCGCTCGATGCTGGAGGACCAGAACCCCGGCATCAGGCTCCAGGCGCTGGAAGCGGTCAGAGGGCAAGTTGAGGAGCCGGACGTGCGGGAGGCCCTTGTCGAGACGTTGCGCTCGGATCCGCTCGACGGCATGCGGATCCATGCGATTCAGCTGCTCGGTCAGCGTCCCGGCCGGGACTTGGCGGGCGCCCTGCAGGAGTTGGTCGAGCGCGAGCAAAACCCCTTCGTGTTGCATGAGAGCGAGCGCATCTTGGACGTGCTCGACGCGTCAATGGAGCGTTTCTGAAGCGATGCCGATTCGGAGCCACAGGCCTGTCTTCGGCGCGGTTGGCGCGACCCTCGCCCTGGCCGCTGCCCTCGCGGCGCAGCCGCAGAGGGCCGGGCGGTATTGGACTCAGGAGTGGGCCGGTGTGGCGGCGGCGGCAGAGCGGATTGAAGTGCGCGCCAGCGGTCAGGTCGTGGTGCGCGGCACGGACCGCGACGACGTGCGCTATACCCTGACCACCCGCGCCAGGTCCGAGCGGGGCGGCACGTGGGTGCCGGTTGTGTTTCGGGAGTCCGGGGTGGTTTTCGACCATCGCGCTGACCGCACGCTGGCTATCAATCTCCGGAATCCGGTCTGTGGCAATTGCAGGGTTGGATTCCGGCTCGATATCGAAGTCCCCGAGGCGACTGCCGAGATCGACTTGGTGACGCGAGCGGGCGGCATTGTCGTCCAAGGCATCGCCGGCTCGGTCACCGCCCACACCGTTGGGGGCTCGATCTCAGTCGACGAGGTGCAGGGCGGCGTGACCGCGACCACCGAGGGCGGCAGCGTGCGGCTGGGCAGCATCGGAGGACCGGTGAATTGCGAGACCGCCGGGGGCAGCATTGTGCTGGCCCGCGCCGGCGGGCAAGCGCGCCTCGTCACGCGTGGCGGCATGATCCAAGCCGCCTCGGTGGCGGGCGACCTCAGAGCGGAGACGGGTGCCGGCAGCATCGAGATCGGGCGCGTGGACGGGACAGTCCAGGCCAGGACGGGCGGCGGTGTGATCCGCGCCGCTGACGTGCGAAAGGGCATGCAGGCCGAAGCGGGAGCCGGCGACATCCGCATCGGCAAGGTGCGCGGGACTCTGATATTGACCAGCGGAGCCGGCGACATCGTGGCCGCGCTTCAGGAGGGTGCGAGTCTAAGCCGGTCCGAGATCTCTACGTCCGTAGGCACGATCATGCTGTCAGTGCCGGAATCGCTGGCACTCACGCTGGAGGCGAGCATTGACCTGGCCCGGGGCCGGCACGGGATCGTCAGCGACTTCCCCTCCATCCAAGTCCAGCGCTCGTCGCGCTTGTTCGGACCTGTTAGCGAGCAGGCCGCCGGCGAGATCAACGGCGGGGGATCGGTGGTGAGGATCCGCAACGGCTTGGGGCGGATCGAAATCAGGAAGAGCCCCTAGAGGCCACTGTGTGACAGGAGGAACGATCGTGCATACGCGAATCCAGAAGACCCTGATCATCTGCGCCGCTCTCGCGTGCGCAGCGCCTGTCGGCGCGGCACCGAGCGTGCACGGACACTTCGCTTTCGCTCCGGCCAGCTACGTCGGCGTTGGAGTGATGGACATCAACGACGAGACTGCCCGCGAGATTGGCTTGGTCGAGGCACACGGGATCGAGATCAGCAGCGTCACCGCTGACAGCCCCGCCGAGCGTGCCGGCCTGCGCGAGGGCGACTTCATCCTTACCTACCGGGGCGAGCGCGTGCACGGCTACCAGCATTTCGCGCGGCTGGTTCGCGAGACCCCGGCCGGCCGCTCCGTGGAACTGGATGTCGTACGGGACGGCGAGCGCACGACGCTGACAGTGGAGATCGGTGAGCGGGAGACATTGAGTGCCGCGAGAGAGACGATCGAAGCGGTCAAGCAGCAGCTGGAGTCGGTCAAGGAAAAGGTCGGCTCTGCCCGCCTGCGTCTCGAGGCAGACGGACCTCCTTGGCGGTCGGAGCTCACTTGGGATTTCGATGTGCCGCAGGTCCAAATGATCGCCAGGAACCGGCGTTTGGGCACAGAACTGGAGCGCTTGGACGGACAGCTTGCGGAGTTCTTCGGGGTTGAACGCGGTGTGCTCGTGCGCAATGTGCGATCTGGTTCCGTCGCAGAGATGGCTGACCTGCGGGCTGGTGACGTGATCGTCTCGGTCGACGGGGAGCCGGTAGACCGTCCGGCGGAAGTAGGCAAGCTGGCGGTGGCCGCCGATGATCGCTTGGTAGATGTGGAGATTGTCCGCGACCGCGATCGAAAAACGCTTCGCTTCGATGTCGCGTCGGAAGCGGCGCCGCATCCCGCCAATTCGGTTTCGAATCCGAACTAGGCCTGCCCTGCAGGCGCGTCGCGCCAGAGTTCCCGCAGGGCCTGGACTCCGCGAAGCTGCACTTCGATCTGGGCTTGGGTGCGCTGTAGCAGGAACCGCTGAAGCGCGAAGCCTGATGGCTCTTGCCACAGGGAAACATCCAACTTGTCCAGCCTTTGCTTGAGCATGGCCGCGGCCAGCGCGCGCGCTTCGTACGGGAGCGCCCAAGAGTTGGAATCCTTGAATTCGGCGCGAAACAGCCCTTCCCGATCAGCGCCGAAATATGCGGGTTCGTCTTCGGCGAAGGCTTGGTTCGATTCGATGCACTGGCCCAGGGGCGGAAGCCAGCCGCCCAGGCGCGCCGACCAAAGCAGGTAGTACACCAGAGCGCGGTGCGCCCAGGGCTGGACCGAATCGCTGGAGTCCCCCTCCGCAATGCCCCGGCGGAATTCCTCCACCACCAGCCGCAGTAGGCGGAAGTGGGCGTCGTTGGGCTCTTGCTCTGGAAGTAATAGGTCCGTGGCCTCGGCGATCACGTCCAACACGATGCTCGTCGGGTAAGTCGCCTTCCACAGGTTCGATGGACCGGCCAGTTCGGCGCGCTGGACCGTGACCAGATCTCGGTTCTCTTTCTGCAGGTAGTAGACATGGGAGAGCGCCAAGCGCTCCAATCCAATGCCGAACTTGTTGTTCTTGGGGCGGCGCACTCCGCTCGCCACGCCGCGGAGCTTGCCTCGCTCGCGGGTGAAGAAGCTCACGATGAGGTCGGCATCGCGGTACGGGTAATTGCGCAGTATCAATGCCTCGCTCTCTCTGGACGGCATGAACTACGAGATCTGCTGCCGAGACACGTGGGAACGCGCTGGCACCGCCCGGCATCGCCTAGCCGGGTGCGCTGCTAGAATACCAGCGTCATGGTAGCGCGCCCCTCTCGCAGAGACGTCCTCCGGGCATTGACTGTGGCAGGCGCGTCCTCGGCCGGCGCGCAACAGCCGCGCAAGCCCAACGTGCTGTTCGTATTCAGCGACCAGCACAGGGCCTGCACGATGCCGGGCGAGCCCTACAACGATGCCGAGACCCCCGCTCTGGCCCGTCTTGCATCGGAGGGTACGACGTTTACGCATTGCGTGTCGAACTATCCTGTCTGCTCGCCCTACCGGGGCATTCTCATGACCGGCCGCTGGCCGTACCAGACCGGCGTCATCGACAACGCGTATCCGCTGCGGAGGTCCGAACACAGTCTCGGCGAGGCCTTCCGCGATGCCGGCTACCACACCGGCTATGTCGGCAAGTGGCACTTGGATGCGCGTGGAGCGGAAGGGCACGCGCTCAAGCCGGAGGGCGAGGGGCGCCACGGGTTCGCGGAGTGGCGAGCATGGTACAACACGAACCCGCACTTCGACCGCTCCCACACATATGACCAGGCCACTGGCCGGCAGCAGGTGCCCGCCGGGTACAACGCGACTCTGATGACTGACGACGCCATCAGTTTTATCGAACGCAACAAAGACCGCCCGTGGATGCTAGTGCTGTCGCTGAATCCCCCGCATCCGCCTTTCGACGATGCTCCGCCCGAGCTGATGCGGAAATACAGCGGCGGCGGTCTCCGTTTGCGCCCGAACACTGTAGATACCGTGACCCGCGGTGTCGGAGGGCGCGGGCGCGACGTGCAACGGGACACCGCCGGCTACTGCGCCCACGTGGAGGGCGTGGACATCGAAATCGGACGGCTGATGGAGTGCTTGGACCGCACCGGCCTGACCGACAGCTCGATCGTGGTCTACACCTCGGACCACGGCGAGATGCTCGGCGCTCACAACCGCACTGGCAAGCGACTGCCGCACGAGGAGTCGTGCCGGGTGCCGTTCGTGGTGCGCGGCCCGGGGGTGTTGGGGGGCCATCTTAACAGCGCGCTGCTGGGAGCGATCGACCTGTACCCGACGCTGTGCGGCATGGCAGGGATTTCCGTGCCCGACGCTTGCGTCGGTCGGGACTTGTCGGCGCTGGCCCGCGGCGGGGCCATGGACGGCCCGGAGCACCAATTCCTGATGCACATCTCCAAGTCGCATGCCAGCGGCGGAGTGAACCATACATCCCCGATCTTTCGCGGGATCCGTACGAATCGCTACACGTACGCGTGCGGCGAGATCGGGCGATGGTGCCTGTACGACAACCGAGAAGACCCGTACCAGCTCCACAATCTAGCCGATGACGCCTCTAGGGCGGCGCTGATGAGCGAGCTCGATAGCGAGATACTGGATTACCTCCGACAGGCGGAGGATCGCTTTCCGTATCGCGTGCAAGGCGGCTAGCCGGCCGCATGGAGCGTCGCGCTCGTGATGTGGCGGAATCGGCCCGACCTGGACTCCCCGTCCCGAGCGCATCGACCGCAGCGCGAAAACGGGTGCAGGGGCTCGGCCGGCGGGCCCGATGCTCCCGCTCCCCTGCCGGGCGCGGCTTCCGTCTGCAATCGAATGTCGGCTTTCTACCAACGCATGGCTCTTGCCGATACGTCGCTAAACCCTGGTGAGGTAGTCTTGCCGGCCGCCATCGGCCATCATGAATTGCCCGGTGATGAACCCGCTCGCCGGGGAGCACAGAAACCCCGTCAGGTGTGCGATGTCCTCCGGTTCTCCCGTCCGTCCTACCAGCGAGCGCTCGGCGACGCTTTGAAGCAACCGGTCTAGCTCCTTCTGGGACTTTCCAGACATGACCATGTCGGTCTTCGTGAATCCCGGCAGCACGGCGTTCACCGTGATGCCTTTCGGAGACAGCTCGAAGGCCATGCGCTTGGTGAGCGTGAGCACCGCCCCCTTGGTCACTGCATACAGCGTAGTGCCTGCCATCGCCGTCCCAATGGCCGCGTTGGAAGCCAGGTTCACGATCCGACCCCAGCCTCGCCGCATCATTTCGGGCGCCACAGCCTCGGAGCAGTACAGGACGCCCTTGACGTTGGTCCGCCACATCTGGTCGAACTCGTCCTCGCTGTAGGCCAGCAACTCTCCGCTGTGCAGCAGCCCGGCGTTATTGACCAAGATGTCGGGCGGGCCCAGCCCTGCGTCTACCTGACCAACCATCGCAACGACTTCGGAGCGTCTCGAGATATCGGCTTGGATGGTTAGGGCGGACACCCCAAGGTCGCGTACCGCGGCTGCTGTCGCTTCGGCCTCCGCCGCTCGGCTCCGGTAATTCACCGCCACGCGGGCTCCGCGCGCGGCTAGCTCTAGGCAGATCGCACGGCCGATGCCGCGCGACCCGCCGGTGACTACGGCCGTCTTGCCTTCCAGTTCTTGCATGCTTGTGGGCTCAGCCGAAGGCGCGCGAGTCGCGGTCCTCCAATGCCCAGAGGCCTGCCTATGATGGCCTATTTTCCGTAGCCATCGTCGTCATCGTCGTCGCCGTACTGTGAGTATCTTGGCCTGGGGCGATCCCGTTCGAAGCTGCGGTCCCGGTCGCGGTCGTATGGCCCGCGACCTCGGTTGCCGAACGCCGGCCGTCCCCTGTCTTCGAACGAACGGCCGCGCCCTTCGAACGGGCGCGACCCTCGATCCTCGTATTGCCGAGGCGGCCGGTCGAACGCCGGGCGACCCCTGTCTCCATACGGTGGGCGCGGCCCTCGGTCGAACTGTGGACGGCCTCGGTCCTCGTAGGATGGACGGGGACCGCGGTCGAATGTTGGCCGCGGACGCATTTGCGTCTTGCGCAGCTTCGCCTCCGACTCGCGCATGCGCCCCTCGATGGATTGGTTTTCCTCGGTGAGGGATTGCTGGATCTCTAGCGCAAGATTGAGCTCGTCGCGCAGCATCGCCACGTGCCGCGTCGAAGCTGCCAGCTGATCGGCTGCGCTGGCGTCATTTTCGGCCAGAGTTACGCTCTCGAGCTCAATGCTGGGAAGTATGGCCGACACGAACGGGATCACGTCGTGACCCAGCCGCCAGCCCCGCATGCTTTCGCGCGCCGCCATCCAGCGCAGCAGCGAGCCCAGCTTTGCCGCCGTCTCGGGGGTATCCATGCGATGCGGCATGAACAGGTCGTGGCCGCCTTCCGGATCGGCCCTGTCGTTGAAGCCAGACAGGTACACCCGCATGGCTCCCCGGTAGACCGACAGACGCTTCCCGAAGCGGTTCGTGAGCTTCCACGTGTACTCGGCGGGCAGCACGATCACCTTGGCGATGCCCAGCGTGTCCGCCGTAAGCGGCATCGGGTCCAGCAGAGGGCGGACGGGATCCTCCGATTCTTCCGGCACCGTAAGCACGAAGGCTGGCGTGCGCCGGTCGGGATCGACCAAGAACTCCGCCAGGTTCGCCGCGTCGTACTCGGATTCGACGACCCACGGCTCCTTCTCGATCTTGGCGGCACCCTGTTCCATGGTGCATTCCTTAACGACGTGCTCGAGGAATCCCGGCACCCTCGGTTGCACACGCATCTTCGTTTCCGTGGATTTCGCCAGCGTGCGCAGGCAGAACTCGGCATCCTCCCCGGGCCGCTCGCGGATTGCGACCTCCGTGGTCCACTCCCGCTCGATGTCGCCCTCTTCAGGCTCGACGAAGCGTAGCGCCCACGTCTCTACGTCGTCCTCTTTCGCGCGGACGGCCGTGAATGCCCGCTTGTCGGCTTCATGGTGGAAGGCATTGCCTGACCAAGCCTCGTCCGGCAGCTCCGTCTTGGACGCGCTCTCCAGCCACTCCAAGGCGATCTCACGGGCGGTGTCGGTCTTGTCCAGATGAGCCGCGATGCGCAGGATCTCGCGTGTCCGAGGCGCTACTTTTGTCCGGCTCTGGTCGTAGGTTGGTTTATCGTGGTGTAGCATAGCTCGCTCTTGATTCCAGTACTGTTCTTTTCGCCCGCCTCCAGAGCGGGCGTTCCCGGGATGCCGTTCTCGCCGCCACGTCCAAGCGCACCCGGCTGCGCCCGAAGCGACGCTCGTCCGCCACCGCCCCTAATCACCTGCTTGGGCGACTTGCGGGGACTGTACGTCGGCTCACTTCCGAAACCTCTGCATTTCTAGAAGAATAGCTGCGAAAAATATACCAGATTAGCGTAGCACCTAGCGGGGATTCGCGCTCAGCCGCCGAATGCGGGCGGTCCCGGGCGGCCGCCACCGGCCGCCCCCCGCACTGTGGAAGCTGGCGCCGTTTGGGTCTTAGCGGGCTGCGGACATGGGTTGAGGCGCCTGGGGGATCGCGATCCTGGATGGCTTGCAGGCAGGCGTCCGCGCACCGCCTGCCCTCGCATGCGGACTTCTTCGCTGCCCCACCAAGGCCATGCAATTCTGTTAACCTTCGGTGCAGTCCCCGGCTGACGATCAGCCGCGGGTTTGACGACAATATCAGGAATGGCCGTAAGCGGGCCGACAAGAAGGAGCGAAATGAGTGCAACCATACCAGGGGCCAAGTGGCACCAGCAGCTGCATTGGCGCATCGCCATTGCGATGGCGCTCGGCGTGATCGCGGGCTTGATCGGAGGTGAACCGTTCGCCGACGCAGTCGGCTGGCTCGGGACGCTGTTCATCAAGCTGCTCAAGATGATCATCGTGCCCTTGGTGTTGACCTCAATCGTCACTGGCGTCGCATCGGTGGGCGCCGGGGCCGGGCTGGGGCGCCTGTTCGGCAAGACGATGGGCTACTACATGCTCACCAGCGCCTGCGCCTGCATCGTGGGACTGGTGATGGTCAACCTGATCCAGCCCGGCGTTGGCGCCGATCTCGGCACGGCCGAAACCGAGGAGCTGCCGAACCTGACTGTGATTCAATCACCGGTGGATCTGATTCTCGACATCGTGCCGGAGAACGTCTTCGCGGCGGCCGCGGAGGCGAAGATGCTGGCGATCATCTTCTTCTCTATCGTTCTGGGCATCACCATCAGCACGCTGCAGCGGGCGCATC
Organism: Terriglobia bacterium; assembly: GCA_009838515.1. GTDB lineage: Bacteria > Acidobacteriota > Terriglobia > Bryobacterales > UBA6623 > VXMF01. Next base: position 43,580 of record VXRL01000068.1, read on the forward strand.
GCGAGCCGCTGCTGGGCTTCTTCGAAGCGGCTTTCGAGACGATGATGCGCCTGACCGGCGGCATCATTCGCCTGGTCGCGCCGATCGGCGTGTTCGCCCTGATCGCCAAGCTGATGGGCACGACCGGCCTCGCAGCCTTCAAGGCGCTGGGCCTGTACGCCCTGATGTTGGTCGCGGGCCTGACTGTTCACCTGCTGGTGACGCTGCCGCTGATCTTGCGCTTTTTGGGCCGCATCAACCCGGTTACCCACTTCCGAAACATGATGCAGCCCATCGTCATGGCCTTTTCCACGAGTTCTTCCGGCGCGACCCTGCCGGTCACGATCGATGCTGTGGAAAACAGGGTCGGCGCCTCCAACCGCGTCACTTCATTTGTGTTGCCGATGGGGGCGACCGTCAACATGGACGGAACCGCACTCTACGAATGCGCCGGGGTGATGTTCATCGCACAAGTGCTCGGCGTCCAGCTTGGCTTCGAGCAGCAGCTCTTGGTAGTGTTCACCGCCTTGCTGGCATCGATCGGAGCCGCAGCCGTTCCGTCGGCAGGACTCGTTGTGATCTTCATCGTGCTCGAGGCCGTGAACCTGACCGGGCCGCAGGTGGAGCTGATCGTCGGCGCGATGCTAGCGGTCGATCGCCCGCTGGACATGTACCGCACCGTCATCAACGTCTTCAGCGACTCTTGCGGCGCGGCGATCATCGCCAAGTCAGAGGGCGAGGAGGGCATCGACGAGGACGTGCCGGCGGCATAGCCCGTCGCGGGGACTTCTTGCCGGCTCGCCCTTCTGCATAGCGCTACTCTCGCCTCTGCCTTGGTCCCGTCGTACTGGCCGGATCAGCTGCATACGGTGCCCGGACAAGCCTGCGTTCCGTCTCATCGACCGGGCACAGGAGCTGCCGAAGGCGTTGGGCGGGCTGTTTCCCGGCCCGGCCCGAATCACCTAGCCAGTGTTCGGGTACCATGCAGGGCATGCCGGATCATTCCGATTCTCCCAGAGCCCAGTGGAACTCGAGGACCGGGTTCATCCTCGCCGCCGCCGGCTCCGCCGTCGGCCTAGGCAACATATGGAAGTTCCCCTACATCACGGGCGAGAACGGCGGCGGGGCGTTCGTCTTGGTCTACTTAGCTTGCATCCTAGTCGTAGGCGTGCCTGTGATGATGGCCGAGGTCATGCTTGGACGGGCCTCGCGAGCGTCGTCGGTCACTGCCTACCGCACGCTGTCGGATCCGAAGTCCAAGTGGGTGGTCTTCGGGATTCTGGCTGTAGTGGCCGCCTTCCTCCTGCTGTCGTACTACTCCACGGTCGCGGGCTGGGCCCTGCACTACACCTACCTCTCGCTGACCAATGCCATCGCCGGCATTGACGCCGGTCAGGCCGAGGGGCTCTTCGGCCAATTGACCGGCTCGCCGCTGATCGGCGTCGGCTGGCAGTTCGCCTTCTTGGTTTTCACCATGTGTGTCGTGGCGGCGGGTGTGTCGCATGGCATCGAGCGCTGGGCGCGGATCATGATGCCCGGGCTGTTCGTGATGATCCTGATTCTGCTGGGCAAGGCGATGACGATGTCCGGCTGGGGCGAGGCGATGGACTTCCTGTTCGGCATGAACTGGGACAAGCTGACCGCTGCCGGCGTGCTCGAGGCTCTCGGCCATTCGTTCTTCACGCTCAGCCTGGGCATGGGCAGCATGATCGCCTACGGCAGCTACTTGCGGTCGCAGGATGACCTCGCATCTGCCTCGCTCGCCACCGCGGGCGCAGACACGCTGGTCGCCTTGGCCGCGTCGCTGGTGATCTTCCCCATCGTGTTCACGTTCGGCATGGAGCCGGGAGCAGGGCCAGGATTGCTCTTCGTGACCCTGCCCACGGCGCTCGCCCAGATGACAGGGGGGGCTTTCTTGTCGGTGGTGTTCTTCGTGATGCTCGTTTTCGCCGCTCTGACCAGCGCGATTGCGATTCTCGAAGTCATAGCGGCGTATCTGCTGGACAACCACGGAATCTCCCGAGTCAAGGCATGCGCTTGGGGCACCGCCGTGGTGGCGCTCTTCGGCCTTCCAGCCACGACAAGCGGCACTTGGTTCAACGCCGTGGATCACTTCGTGTCGAACTGGGCCTTGCCGCTCGGCGGCCTCGGCATCGCCTTGTTCGTTGCCTGGCGCATGGACGGCGCCCTCAGGCGCAAGGAGTTCGAGTCCGGCAGTGCCTTGGCCAAGTTCTATGGCTCGTGGCTGTGGATTCTGAAGTATCCCGTGCCGGTCTGCATCCTCATCGTCTTCCTGCACGCCATTGGCGCGCTTGGGTGGATCGGCGGGCTCTTGGCTTAGAAGCGGGCGCGCAGGCTATAGGTCGACGATCTTCGACCCGGGCGGTGCCGCGGCCGGGCTTTCTTCGTCCTCGCGCCTAGCCCGCATCGGCATGCGGGTTCTGATAGGGATCAGCGCGTTGGAGATCGGGTCTTCGCTGTCTTCTGCAAGGTCCATGGACCTGTTGACGTAGCTGACGAACTCGCGCATCTGCCGCTGCATGGCGTCCATCTTGCTGCGCATGTTCAAGATGATCTCGACGCCCGCGAGATTGACGCCGAGGTCGCGTGTCAGCGAGAGGATCACGTCGAGTCGGTCGATGTCCTCGTCGGTGTAGAGGCGCGTGTTGCCGTCGGTCCGGGATGGCTGCAAGAGGCCCTCGCGCTCGTACATGCGGAGGGTCTGCGGATGCACGTCGAAACGTTCCGCTACCACCGAGATGGTGTAGCTGCCCTTGGTCTTGTGCTGCCTTGCCATGGTCAGACGCCGAGTGAGTCTCGCGGGTTCTCGGGATTGCGCTCTGCGTAGCGCCGCATCAGGTCCTTGGTCGATTCGTCCGGGACCTTGGGCACAACAATCGAGATTCTAACGAACTGGTCCCCGCGCTTGTCGCTCCGCGGGTCGATGACGCCTCGCCCTCGCATGCGGAAAGTCTTTCCCGAACTTGTCGCTGGCGGAATCCGCATCAAGGCGGTGCCATCGATCGTTGGCACTTCGATCTTTGCGCCCAGCACAGCCTCGGCAGGAGTGATCGGCACCTCGATGCGAATGTCGAAGTTGTCGCGCTCGAAGAACGGGTGCTTGCCCACGTGCACGAGGATGTACAAGTCGCCGGCCGGGCCGGCTAGGATCCCGGCGTTGCCCTTGCCTTGCAGCCGGAGCCTTGCGTTCTCTCGCGTGCCCGGCGGGATCCGCACGTCGATGGTGTTGGTGGCCAGCACTCGCCCCTCGCCGGCACATTGCGGGCAGGGCGTACGGGTCTGCCCGGTCTGTCCGCATTCCGCGCAGGGAACGCTGAAGCGCATGTTGCCGGCCATGCGCTGTAACTGGCCGCTGCCGCCGCAGGCCTTGCAGACGCTTGGCGGCTCTCCCCTTGCATTGCCCGATCCGGAGCAAGGTGCGCAGGGGGCCTGTCGGCTGATCTTGAGGCGTTCGGTCGTGCCGCGAATCGCCTCGTCAAAGCCGATCTCCATTTCGTACTCGAGATCCTCGCCCTGTCGGCGCGGGGGCGGGGCGCCGACCCCCCCCCGGGCCCCGCCCCCCCCGGGACCCACGACAGAGGATGTAAGAAAGAAGCACGGAGGGGGCCAAGTGACGGGGGT
>VXRL01000068.1:47210-80223 GCA_009838515.1 Terriglobia bacterium
CCCCACCCGCCCACCCCCCCCCCTTCCGGGCTCCGGTGCTGTTTTTTTTCAAAACCCCACCGGCCGGCCCCCCCCCGCCCCCCCGGCCACCGCCGAACATTCCCTCGAACAGGTCGCCGAGATTCGTCCCGGCGGCTTGGCGGCCTAGGTCGCTGAAGTCAAAGCCGTCGAATCCGAAACCGTGGCCTTGGCCGGCAGAGGCCTGCTGGCGGGCTTGCTCGGAATAGAATCCGTAACGGTCGTAGATGCCCCGTTTCTCCTCATCGCTGAGGATGTCGTAAGCCTCTTGGACGTCCTTGAAGCGCTCCTCCGCGGCCTTGTCGCCGGGGTTGACGTCGGGATGCAGCTTGCGCGCCAGGTGCCGGTAGGCTGTGCGGATCGCGTCCGCCTTCGCGTTGCGGGGCACTCCCAGCGTCGCGTAGTAGTCCTTGCTGCGGTTGGCCGCCATGCCCATCTAGCCTAGGCGGTGGCGCGGCGCTGCCGCCCGTGCGGCACTGCCGCCTCACGACTTCGGCTTCTCGTCCGCGTCTTCGAACTCCGCCTCCACCACATCGTCTGGAGCGCTTCCAGCTTCCGGCTCGCCGGCGCCGTCCGAGGGAGCGTCCGAACCCTCGCCGCCTTGCTGCCCCGCATACATCGCCGCGGCCAGCGCGTGAGACGCTTGGTTCAGGTCAGACACGGCCTTGTTGATCTGCTCCGTGCTGCCGCTCTTGACTGCTTCGCGGGCGGCCTCGATGGCCTGCTCGATCTTCTTGGCCTCGGCCTCGTCGACCTTGTCGCGGTGTTCGCCGAGGGTCTTCTCCGTGGAGTAGATCACCGCCTCGGCTTGGTTGCGGGCTTCGATCTCTTCCTTGCGCTTCTGGTCTTCGGCCGCGTGCTCTTCCGCGTCGCGCGCCATCTTCTCGATCTCTTCCTGGGACAGGCCCGAAGAGCTGGTGATGGTGATCTGCTGCTGCTTGCTGGTTGCTTTGTCCTTGGCCGACACGTTCAGGATGCCGTTGGCGTCGATGTCAAAGGTGACTTCGATCTGCGGCACCCCGCGCGGCGCGGGCGGAATTCCGACCAGCTGGAACACGCCCAGCAAGCGGTTGTCTCCCGCCATGGACCTCTCGCCTTGGAAGACCTTGATCTCCACCGAGGTCTGGCTGTCCGCCGCCGTCGAGAAGACCTCGGACTTGCGCGTCGGGATCGTGGTGTTGCGCTCGATCAGCTTGGTGAACACGCCGCCCAGGGTCTCGATGCCGAGCGACAGTGGCGTGACATCGAGCAGCAGCACGTCCTTGACCTCGCCGCCCAAGACGCCGCCCTGCACGGCGGCGCCAGTGGCCACGACTTCGTCGGGATTGACGCCCTTGTGGGGCTCCCGTCCGAATAGCTCTTGTACCCGCTTTTGAACCATAGGAATGCGGGTCGAGCCGCCGACCATCACCACTTCGTCGATGTCCGACGGCGACATCCCTGCGTCTGTCAGGGCCTTCTTGCAGGGCTCGAGTGTCCGGCGCACCAGCGGGTCGATCATCTGCTCGAGATGAGCCCTGGTGAGCTTGCGAGCGAGGTGCTTCGGGCCGGTCTCGTTGGCCGTGATGAAGGGCAGGTTGATTTCTGTCTCCATCAGGGTCGACAGGTCCCGCTTGCTCTTCTCGGCCGCTTCGCGCAGCCGCTGCAGGGCCATGGTGTCCTTGGACAGGTCGATACCCTGCTCCTTGCGAAACTCGTCGACCAGCCAGTCGATCAGCACGCTGTCGATGTTGTCCCCGCCGAGGTGGGTGTCGCCGTTGGTCGCCTTGACTTCGACGACTCCCTCGTCGACTTCTAGAATCGAGATGTCGAACGTGCCCCCGCCAAAGTCGTAGACGGCAATCGTCTGGTTCTGCTTCTTGTCCAAGCCGTAGGCCAGAGCTGCCGCGGTCGGCTCGTTGATGATGCGGCGCACGTCCAGTCCCGCGATCTTGCCCGCGTCCTTGGTGGCTTGGCGCTGGGCGTCATTGAAGTACGCCGGTACTGTGATGACCGCCTCGGTCACCTTCTCGCCGAGATAGGCCTCGGCCGCCTCCTTGAGCTTTCCCAGCACCATGGCCGAGATCTCCTGCGGAGAATAGCTGTTCTCTCCGACCGTGACCTTGAGCAGATCCCCCGCCGAGCTGATCTTGTAGGCTACGTTCTTTGTCTCTTCTGTGACTTCGGAGCTGCGGCGGCCCATGAAGCGCTTGATCGACGAAATCGTGGCCTCTGGATTGGTGACGGCCTGCCGCTTGGCTGTCTCGCCGACCAAGCGGTCGCCATTCTTGCTGAATGCCACGACAGACGGCGTGGTGCGCTCCCCTTCTTGGTTAGCGACGACTTGGGACTGCCCCGCTTGCATGACGGCTACGACCGAATTCGTGGTGCCGAGGTCGATACCGATGACCTTTCCCATCTGTGACCCTCCAAATCCCGGGATGCTCTGCGGCGGATCCCGCTAGCCGCCCGCTGGCGGGCGAGCGGCGATTGATTGAATGAACTCTTAGTATATTATCATGACTTTACTTTAGTCAGCCACTGTCAACATTGTGGAGCCGACAGTGCGACGTGGATCGGGCGATGAGGCGCTATTACATCACTGATCGCAGGAGCTGCCCCGGCAGCTTGCTTGATTGCATAGAAAGGAATGCCAGGCGCGGCTGCTCTTGGATCCAGCTCCGCGAGAAGGATCTGGCCCCCCGGGATCTGCTCGATCTGGCGCGCGCCGCCTTGGCTCGTGTCCGGCCCCACGGGACCGCGATCCTGGTCAATGGCCGCTTGGATGTCGCGCTGGCTGCCGGAGCGCACGGAGTCCACCTACCGGCCGGCTCGCCCGCTCCTTGCGATCTCAGGCCAGTCGTGCCATCCGGCTTTCTGATCGCGGTATCCACGCATACCGTCGACGAAGTCTGCCGCGCGGAGTTGGAGGGGGCCGATCTGGCCGTCTTCGGCCCGGTGTTCCCGACGCAGTCCAAGCCGGGCCAAAGCGAAATACCCGGCCTTGACGGGCTGCGCGGCGCCTGCGCGGCGACCTCGTTGCCGGTGGCCGCGCTGGGCGGAATCACGGCGCAACGGATCGCGGCCTGTGCGGGTGCCGGCGCGGCGGGCATCGCAGGAATCAGCATGTTCCAAGCCTTGTGCGGCTCTGCCGGCTGCCACGAAGAGGGCTGAGCTGGCCCGTGCCGCGTGGCTCAGTGACGCGGCCGCATCTTGACCGCCCAACGCAGCGGCGGTATCGGCTCGCCGCGCGAGCTGCACGCAATCAGCGTCTCAAGCCTCTTTTGGCGGGTCTGTTCGCGTTTCGCGCTGACGATCCAGTGTGCGCACTGCTTGCGATAGGACGGAGTCGCGCTGGCGAAGCACTCCCACGCAGCCGGCACTGCCTTGATCCTGCGCTCGTATTCCTCCGGCAAGGCCACGGCCGCGAGTGCATGGGCGGCTGGCGCCCTGCGCGGGCTCTCTGCCGATTCGAATGCCGCCCGCGCGCTCTCTTCGACCAGCCCGGCCTCGATCAAGGATCGCATGCGCCCGACATTCCTGGCGCTCCAGCTGCTGCCGGGACGACGGGGGGTGAAGCGCACCTTGTAGCTGCGCTCGTCGATCTTCTTGCGAATCCCGTCGATCCAGCCGAAGCACAGCGCGACATCGACCGATTCCGGCCAAGTCACGCTTGGCAGGCCGGTGGCAACCTTGTAGTAGCCGATCCATTGCTCCTCGGCCGTCTTGTGGTTGTCGCGAAACCACCGCCTGAGTTCCTCTGCGTCGGCGAAGAACAGTGTGGACATGCTGTCGAGGCTTCCCTTGGGCACGTGCCGGCGCGGGCGACAATTCGGCCGACCGCCACTATAGCGTGGGCCAGGAATGCCATCTCGAGACTATGACCGGGCCACCGCGTGGACCGCGCGCCGAGAGCGGCTCGAATCCCCACTTCATTGACAGGGAATAGGGCGATTGTTAGCATCAAGAGCAGCAAGGGCATGGCTAGGATTCTCATCCCAACACCTCTCCGGCAGTTCGTGGCTGGCCATGACACCGTCGAGGTAGACTCCGGCACCGTGGGCGAGGCGCTGCGCGAGCTGGTAGCCGCGCATCCGCAGGTCGAGCGCAACCTTTTCAACGATCAGGGCAAGCTGCGCAGCTTCGTCAACGTATACGTCGATGACGAGGACATCCGCTACCTGGAGCGTGAGGACACCGCGCTCAGCGCCGACACCACCATCAGCATCGTGCCCTCGATTGCCGGTGGCGCAACGCTGGCCCCGGCGATTGACGTAGCCGAGCCAGCGCTGCCGGAGCTGTCCAACGAAGAGATCCTGCGCTACAGCCGCCACTTGATCTTGCCGGAGGTCGGCCTGGAAGGACAGCGCAGGCTGAAGGGCGCCAGCGTGCTGATGGTCGGAACCGGCGGCCTCGGCGCGCCGCTGGGCCTGTATCTGGCTGCGGCCGGCATCGGCAGGATCGGCATCGTGGACTTCGATGTCGTCGACGAGACGAACTTGCAGCGACAGGTGATCCACGGCTCGAAGGACGTCGGCCGCCCCAAGATCGACTCGGCCGCCGAGACGATGCAGGACATCAACCCCCTTCTGGAAATCGACAAGCACCAGACTGCGTTGACCAGCGACAACGCGCTCGAGATCCTGGCGGACTACGACGTAGTCGTTGACGGCACCGATAACTTTCCCACGCGCTACCTGGTCAACGACGCCTGCGTGCTGCTGGGCAAGCCGAATGCTTACGGCTCGATCTTCCGCTTCGAGGGCCAGGCTACGGTATTTAGCCACCAGGGCGGTCCGTGCTACCGCTGCCTGTACCCGGAGCCGCCGCCTCCGGGACTGGTCCCGAGTTGCGCCGAGGGCGGCGTGCTGGGCATCCTGCCCGCTGTGATCGGCAGCATCCAGGCTACGGAGGCCGTCAAGATCATCCTCGGCAAGGGCGATTCCCTCAGCGGCAGGCTGCTCCTCTACGACGCGCTGAACATGCGCTTCCGGGAACTGCGGCTGCGGCGCAATTCTGAATGCCCGGTCTGCGGCGACAATCCCACGGTTCGGGAGTTGATCGATTATCAGCAGTTCTGCGGGATTCCGCAGCAGGCCGCCGAGGCCGAGGCGCAAGAGCGGCTGCCCGAGATTTCGCCGTCAGATCTGAAGTCCCGGCTGGACAGGGGGGACAACATCTTCGTGTTGGACGTCCGCGAGCCCCACGAGTTCGAGATCGCCAAGATTCCCAAGACCACCTTGATCCCCTTGGGCACGTTGCCGGAGCACGTACACGAACTCGACTCCACGGCCGACATCGTGGTCCACTGCAAGAGCGGCGTGCGCAGCGGCAAGGCCCAGCGGCTGCTCAAGGAGATGGGATTCAGCCGCGTCACCAACCTGGCCGGCGGCATACTCCGCTGGAGCGACGAAGTCGACCCCAGCGTCCCCAAGTACTGAGGCGGGGCCGAAGCGGCGGGCCCGGCCCGTCAGTACGTGCGCTCTTTGGCACGCGTTCGCCGGTATGGGCTGGCGAGGTACTTGCTGGCCTCGTTCTGGGCGTTTTGGGTGTCGTCACGCGTCCTCACGGCCAGCTGGTACTCGTTGACGGCGCGCTCCCGCTGTCCGGTGATATCGAAGATCTTGCCGAGGTTGATGTGCGACCAGACCTCGACCCAGGCGGGGTCGCGGTCGCCGTTGAGGGCCTCGCGGAACTCGTTGGCCGCTGACTGGAAGTTGCTCTGCAGGAAGAACACCTCGCCCGTGCGGTAGTGCGCCAGAGAGCTGAAGCGGTTGATGTCCAAAGCCTGCTGGTACTCAAGCAGAGCTTCTTGGTAGTACCCCAGTTCGACCAGTTGCTCGCCCCGCCGGATCGCGACGCGCACCCGCGTCTCGTCGTCCAGTCTCAAGATGCGGTGGTTGGGGTCCAAGATGACCTCCCTGGGCTTTCCGAACGTTTCCAGCCTGTAGTCTGAGGCCTCGCCCGCCACTTCGACCACGAAGAACTCGGGCTCGCCCTCGGTCTCGATCTTGAGTTCGACCGGCATGCTGAAAGTGTCCATGTCTTGGTTGATCTTGCCGATCACGCGGAACCCCTCGTTGCCGCCCAGCCTGTAGATGGTGTACTCCTGCTTGAACTCCGGCGTGATGTTGGTTTCGGTCCATTGCAGGAAGAACCCGTCGAGATCCTTGCCGGTCGCGTCTTCGAACATCAGTCGGAAATCGTCGGTCGTGAGGGTTCCCCAGGTGTGTCCGCTGATCAGTTCTTGCAGGATCTTGAAGAACGGTTCGTCGCCGACGCGCCAGCGGAGCATGTGCAGCACCATGGCCCCGCGAGCTGATGTGAGCGCCTTCAGCTGGGGCGAGAAGTCGCCCACCCGGCCGGACTCTCGCAGCGGCACCTCGTCGAAGGTGAGAGCTTCGATGCGGGTGATCTTGAGCGCGTCCCGAAAGGCTTCCTCGCCCTCCGACTCCTCGATCTCCAACAGTGCCGAGTACTGTGCGGTGCCGTCCACCAGCCACAGGTGGTTGCTGTTGCCAGCGCCCACGATCGTGCCCCACCACTGGTTGGCGACCAGTTTGCCGAGCAACTGCCGGTTTAGCGCTTCCCTCCGGGCGAAGGGGCTGACCAGCACCATGCCAGGTGCCCAGTAGCCGTCGGGAGCGTATTCGCCCATCTCTACGATGGCAAGCGACTTCGAGTAGGGAGCTCCGAAGATGTCGGAGTAGAATTCGACCATTTCGGCTGCGGCCTCGCCGTATTCCAAGGCGAGATTCTCTGATGCTCCCGGCATGTACACGGAACTCGAGGCGGAGCCGCTGGAGGCTCTCGCAGGCTCCTCGGCGACCACCGCGATGGTGCCCGGGAAGGACGGATAGTTGAATTCAAAGAGGTGCTCGACACCCTCCAAGGCCTCGCTACGAGTGCGGGTGCCGCTGCCCAGCACCTCAAGCCCGTCAGGCACCGTGATGCGTATCTCGGAGGTGAAGCGGTCCGCCCCGTAGCCGTTGACCGGAAACCAGCGCCCGGCGTAGAGCAGGATGGCGCGGTCGGGCATGATCTCGGCCAGACTGTAGCCTTCGGCGGGCGATTCCTCGTAGCTGATCAGGCGGCCGCCATAGCGGAACCTGATCACCTGGGGCTGGTCGGCCGGGAGCGTCTCTGGAAAGCTGACGTGCACGGTCGAGTCGGCACGGTAGCGGATGGGATCCAAGCTCGTGCCGTCCTCCATCTCGGCGAAGTCGACGTTGAGCGAGTTGTGCAATTCGAAGAAGGCATTGCCGGCCGGGTCGCGCGGAATAAAGTGCACCTCCGCGGTCGCTTCGAGCAATTGGGCGTCCATGTTCAACTTGGCGTCGATCTTGTAGTGCTGCACGTCCAGCAGGGGGCCGACGGTCCCGTCCTGTGCGCACAGGCGGGCGCTTGGCCCGACAGCTGCAATCATGGCGATCAGAGTCGCGGTGGCTAGCCGATGGAGAATCGTTCGCATATCACTGCTGCGGCCCGGTGTGCCGCTGGGGTACTGGATTGGAGTGTTCCGCGAAGGCTCGAGAACTCCGCGATCATGCGGCAGCGCTCGCCCTCCTGTTGTAGGAGACGAATGGCCTCGCTCGCTAGTTTCGTACCGGTGCATTCGTGCTGGATGCACTCGGCAATGACCTGCTTGCCAGCAAGCAGGTTAACCATGGTGTAGTATTGCACGTCAACCAAGAGCCGGGCTAGGTAATAGCTCGACCATGACAGCCTGTAGAAACTCACCATCGGCGTTCCCAGCAAGGCCGTTTCCACGGTCGCGCTGCCACTCGCAACCAAAGCCACGTCCGCGTGTCCTGCGCAGTCTTGGAAGCGGTTCTCGACGATGCGAGTCTCGGGGCCCTGCCACCGCTCGGCGAAGAACTGCTTGCCGGTTGTCGCTGAGGCCGGCAGTACGAACTGCCGCACGCCGGACTCCGTGAGCCGGCGCGCGGCGTCCTCGAGGGCGGGCAGGTGCCTCAACGATTCACCCTTGCGGCTGCCCGGCAGCAGGGCGACCAGCGGCTCGGACGGGTCCAACGCGTGTCTCGCAAGAAAGTCAGCCCGATTCGAGCCGACCCTCGCTAGGTCGCATAGCGGGTGCCCCACGAAGCGGGCGTCCACGCCGCGCTCGCGGAAATAGCCTTCCTCGAACGGGAAGATCACGAGCAGCAGGTCGACCAATTCTCGAATTCGGTGGATGCGCCGCTTGCGCCAAGCCCACACCTGGGGGGCGACATAGTACACGACTGGGATACCCGCCCTCCGCAGCCGCGCCGCGAGTCGAAGATTGAAGTCCGGGGCGTCGGTCAGGATCGCAAGATCTGGTGCCAATGCCGCAGCGGAGCGATCAAGCCTCCGGAACAGGCCGTAGATCCGCGGGATATGGCGGGCCACCTCAAACAGGCCGACCACCGCAAGGTCCTCCGTGTGGACGATGGCTTCGACGCCGACAGCTCGCATCCTCGGCCCGGCACAGCCGAAGAAACGAGCACCGGGCAGGCGAGCCGCGAGCGCCTCTACGAGGCCGGCCGCGTAGCGATCGCCGGACGTTTCCCCCGCCGAGACAAGGATTCGCATCGGTGCTGCCGGCCCAGCCCGTCGCCGGGCACGTCGAGAAGGGGCCGCTAGCAGCGAAACGCGACACCTCCGCGAGTGCCTTAGTCTAGCGCGCGCAATCAGTTGGACCCGCCGCTGCCGCCGAGCCGGCCACCCGTTCACGGCGGCGGGGACGCTTGGCTGGGCAGCTTGCGAGCTCCAGCGGGTTTGCGGAGATCCCCCTGCGCACGGGCAACTGCCCTCGCAGGCCCGGGTTGGGACGGTTCAGGTCCCCAAGCAACGCTAGCGAGAAGTCGTCGCCAGGCTCGTTCGTGCGCACGCGCTGTTGTCGAGCGGCGATACAGCTCTGTCCGATCACGACTTGTTGCGGACAAATCCGGGCAGTTGCGTTTGCTGGCGCTATAATGTGCAATGCTGGCGGCCTCCGCTGCCGGCCGGATCTCCCTATGCAGACTCGATTTCTCGGCAAGACTGTGCTCGTCACTGGTGCCTCGGCCGGCATCGGAGAGGCGATCGCTGTCCGCTTCGCTCAAGAGGGCGGCAGCGTCGTGGTCAACTACAGCCGCAATGATGCGGGTGCCGCTGATACGGCCGAGCAGGTGCGTCGGGCGCACCAAGACGGCGGCTTCGGCGATGCCAAGGTGCTGGTGCACAAGGCGGATGTTGCCGACGAGGCGGCGGTCGCTGCGATGTTCGACGAGGTGATACGCGAGTGGGGCCGCTTGGATGTGATGATCAACAACGCCGGAATCCAGAAGCCCTCGCCCAGCCATGAGAGCGCGGCCGAGGACTTCGACAGGATCCTCGGCGTCAACCTGCGCGGCTGCTATCTCTGCTGTCGGGCGGCGATCAAGCATTTCTTGTCTCGCGAGGGCGGGGGAGTGATCGTGAACAATTCCAGCGTCCACGAGATCATCCCGAAGCCCGAGTATCTGCCCTACTCGATCTCCAAGGGCGGGATGGAGAACCTCACCAAGACACTGGCGCTGGAATACGCCGACCGGGACGTCCGCGTCAATGCGGTCGGGCCGGGCGCGATCGTCACCCCGATCAACATGAACTGGATCAACGATCCCGTCGCCAAGGGCGTTGTCGAGTCTCACATTCCCATGGGCCGGGCGGGCGAATCCGCCGAGATCGCGGCGGTATTCGCGTTCTTGGCATCGGACGAAGCGTCCTACATCACGGGGCAGACACTGTTCGCTTGCGGCGGCTTGACGTTGTTCCCGGAGTTCCGGACCACGTGGTCCTCGTAACGGCTCGCCTCCCCAACAGACCTGTCCCGGCATGAGGCGCATCCCTGCCATCGCGGCGCTGGCGCTTTGCGTGGCAGCCATCTTCTGGCGGCTGGACGGCGTTCCCCTGTGGCGCGACGAAGCGACCACGGCAGTTTGGGGGCGCTTGATGGCTCAGAGCGGCGACTGGCTGCCCTACGCCTTTGATCGCGAACCCGGCCAGTTGCTGGTCCAAGACGACGACGGGCACGATATCAATTCGCACCTGTTGCCGGCGATGCAGAGCTACCTGCAGTTCTATGTCTCTGCTGCCGGGCACTGGCTGTTCGGCAGCGGCACGCTGTCAGCGAGGCTGCCCTTCGCGCTCTTCGGGCTCGGATGCCTGGCGCTGCTATGGTCGCTTGGCCGACGGCTCGGAGGGCCCCGCTGGCTGCCTCTGGCGCTGCCGGTCATCGCAAGCGTTTCCATCTACTTCGTGCATGCGGCTCGGCAGGGTCGCTATTACATCTTGGTGGTCTTCGCCACCCTGTTGCTCTTGGTGCACGTGGCACGCTATCTGCGCAATCCTGCCTTGGGCCGAAAGTGGTCGTTTCATTGCCAGCTCTGCTTAGTCGGATGCCTGCTCTATGCGGGAAACTACCTTAGCTTTGCGGCGACATGGCTCGCGTTGGGGATCTTCCTGCTCCTGACGGACAGGCCGACCTTGGTCCGGCTATGCGGGGCTTCGGCCTTGCTCGCGGTTGTGCTCGGCACCGAGTTCTGGCTCCTGCACGCCGAGTACCTGACAGAGTGGCGGCCCGGGGCCGAGGACTCGTTCTGGGAGAACTTCCGTTACGTGGTCTCGCGGCGCGGCTCCGACTATTGGCGCTGGGTGCCGTTCGTAGTGTTGGCACCTGCCATGGCTTTGATCGGCCGCTGGTCCAAGCTTGACATCCCGCGGGCCGGCTGGGTCTTGGCTGCTGCAGGTGCGGCGGCGCCGCTGCTTGGATTCGTGATCAGGGAGCCGTGGCTGCGACGCACGCCGGACTGGACATTCGTGCTGTTCGGGCTGGTCTTTCTTTGCCTGCCTGCGGCGGGAATCTACCTGTGGAGCAGGATCGAGAAGCCGGGAATTCACGCCAAGATGGCCCTGCTGGCCGGACTCATCGTCGTCGTCTGCCCGCTCTTCACGATTGCGGTGGCGGGGCGGGCTACACTGCCGCGCTACTACTATCAGGCTTGTCCCGCGGCCATCGTGCTGATCGGTTTGGGGGCCGCCGGCCTCGATCGTGCGGGCCGTCGCCGGGCAGCCCTGGCCTGCTTGGTCGGAGCCAGTCTCTGGCCGAACCTCGAACTGGCCGGCGGCGGGACGGAGCAAGTCGTCTTGCGCCAGCTTCTGCGCTATGACGATCACAACGGCCCGCTGCTGGAGTTCTTGAAATCCAACACCCGGCCCGGGCAGTCCATCGCCTACGTGCGAAACGTCAAGGGAATGGTGGGCAACTATTACCTGCCCGACCGGCGCTGGGTGAACCTGCTCGACTCAGAGATCGCCTACAACCAGCGCTTCCGAGACTTGCTTCCCGCAGATCAATTCGACGACTCGCCCGATCCCGACTGGATCGTGGTTTGGGATGCCAAAGGCAAGCGCCCGAAGGCCTTGGACAGCCGCTATGACCTCGTGTGGGAGCGTTCCTATCGCGAACTGCGCAGCTATTGGGACCTCGATGAGGAGCCCCGCGAGCGCGGGTACGCCATCCATCGCCTCGATCGCGGCGCTTCAAGTGCGCGTGGTGATGCCGAGTCTGGATTGCAGCCGTGAGCGCAGCTCGGCGGCGAACTCGTTGACCTCCTCGTCGGTCAAGCTCTCGTCCAAGCGCTGCCACCATACCCGCAAGAGCAGGCTATAGCTGCCGTCCGGCACGTTCTTGCCGCGGAACACCTCCGCGGGCTCCACGCTGTCTAGGTCGGGCATCTCGCCCACCGCCTCGGTGATGCTCGCGAAGTCTATGGCGTCCGGTACGAGCAACGAGAAGTCGCGGCTCACGGCCGGAACCTTGGCCAGCTTCCCATGGGTGGGCCGGCGCAAGCCCTTGCCGTACACCTTGTCGAGGAAGATCTCGGCCACCCAAACCGGCTGGCGAATCTTGCGCTCGCGGGCGAGCTCCGGGTCGAGTTCGCCGAACCAAGCCAACAGTTCGCCGTCGGACCTCAGTCCGGCAGCATGCTTCTTGCGGTAGTACGTCGGCACTCCCTCGGTGACGATGCTGGGGGCGTTGGCCAAGAATGGTGCCAGCAGGACCGCGATATCGGCCTTGATGTCGTAAAAGCCGACTTCGCGGGCGGGCTCGGCCCAAGATGCTTGGCGGGCCGTGCCGGTCGCACCGAGAGTCAGCACGCCAGGCTCTTCGTAGCTGGCCTCCGACCGTCGGTATACGCGACCGAACTCGGCCAGCCGCACAAACGGCTGATTGCGGCGCAGGTTCCATTCCAAGGCCCGCACCATCGTCGGCACCGCGCTGTTGCGCATAACGTCCCAAAGCTGCGAGAGCGGGTTGCGGAGGCTGACCGGGTCGTCCGACCCGAAGCGTCCGGCTTCGTCCGACGAGATGAACGCGAACCCGATCGTCTCGTCGTAGCCGAGTCCCCGCACTGCCGCGCGCATGCGGGCGTCCTCCGCCGCTTGCGGAGTTGGCTCGGGCGCCGCCCCGACCAACGGCAAAGTGGCCGGGATGTTGGCGAAGCCGTGGATCCGCGCCACCTCTTCGATCAGATCGATCCCGCGCTCCACGTCGAGGCGATGGCTCACTGCCGGCACGGACCACCCGGACTTGTCCGAGGATGGTTCGAACCCCAGCGCCGACAGAATCCCTTCCACTTCCGCATCATCCACTTGGATTCCCAGGTGCCTGCGAATGTGTGTGCGCTCAAGCCTGATCAGGCTCAGTCTCGGCTGCTGCGGAAAGCAGTCGACTTGCCCTGGCAAGACCCTTCCCAGCCCTGTCCGGGCCAGCAGGGCCGCTATGCGATCTGCAGCCCGCGGTGCCGCGTTCCAATCGGCACCGCGCTCGAAACGGTGCGACGCCTCGGTGAACAGCTTGAACCCGCGCGCGGCGTTCCGGATCACGCTGGGCCGGAACCAGGCCGCTTCCAGCAGCACGTTTCGCGTCTCGGCTGTGATCTCGGACGCCTGCCCGCCCATCACCCCGGCCAGAGCGACCGGCCTCTCCGCGTCACAAATCGTCAGATGCCCGTCTGTCAGATCGCGCTCCTCGCCATCTAGCGTTACCAGCGTCTCCCCGTGACGGGCACGACGGACGACGATGGCCGCCCCTGCGAGCCTGTCAAGGTCGAAGGCGTGCGTGGGCTGGCCGATTTCCAGCAGTACGTAGTTGGTCAGGTCCGCCAGATTGTTGATCGAGCGGATTCCGCACAGCTCGAGCCGGCGACGCATCCAGTCGGGCGATGGCCGCGCCTCCACGTCGGTAAACACCCGTCCCACGTAGCGGACGCACCCGTCGGGGTCTTGGATCGCCACGCTTGCCTTGGAGGCTGCGGGCGGGCCCGACTCGGCGCAGGCAGTGGAAGGCGCTCGCAGGGGACGGCGGTAGATCGCAGCCACCTCGCGCGCCATGCCGAAGTGGTTCATCGCGTCCGGGCGGTTGCTGGTGATGTCAAACTCGAAGACGGTCTCGCCGGCCTCGCTCTCCACGGCGTCGACGGCCATGCCCGCCATCGTGAGCGCGTCGGCAAGTTCGCGCGGAGATTCCTTGATCTCTACGAAGTCTCTCAGCCAGCTGAGCAGGATGCGCATTTATCGGAATTGCCTCAAGAAGCGGGAGTCGCCTTGGTACATCAGCAGGATGTCGTCGATGTTGTACTTCAGCATCGCGAAGCGGTCCAGGCCGAAGCCCGCCGCGAAGCCTTGGTAGCGCTCCGGATCGAGTCCCGCGTTGCGCAGCACGTTGGGGTCGATCATTCCGCAGCCCAGGACCTCGATGAAGCCGGTCTGCTTGCAGATGCGGCAGGCGCCGTCTGAACAGAACGGGCATGTGATATCGACCTCCGCGCTGGGCTCGGTGAACGGAAAGAAGCTGGGCCGGAAGCGAGCCTGGGTTTGAGGGCCGAAGAAGCGGCGCACGAAGTGTTCCAGGGTGCCCTTGAGGTCGCCGAACGTAATGCTCTCGTCGACTGCGAACATTTCCAGCTGGTGGAACATCGGGCTGTGCGTGGCGTCCGGCGTGTCGTTGCGGTAGACCTTGCCGTGCACCACGTAGCGCAGCGGCGGGCTCTCGGACTCCATGATGCGGATCTGGCACGGCGACGTGTGCGTCCGCAGCAGGGCTCCGTCCTCGAGAAAGAGCGTGTCCATCTCGTCCACCGCTGGGTGGTCCGGCGGGAAGTTGAGCGCCTCGAAGTTGTAGAAGAACGTTTCGATCTCTGGTCCCTCGGCCACGGAGTAGCCGAGGGGGCGGAAGATATCCAAGACCTCTTCCAAGGCCAGGCGAACGGGGTGGACGGCGCCATAGGCGCGTCCTGGTCCCGGCAGGGTCGTGTCCAGCTCCGGCTCGGCCTGCACCTGCTCCCGAGCCGCGGCTTCGGCCGCCGCCTTGACAGCGGCCTCAACGTCGCGGCGCAGCAAGTTCTGGAGCTTGCCCACGACCGGCTTGAGCTCGCGCGGGGCGGCCTTGAGCCAGTGGTCATTCGTTGCCGAGAGCAGGCCGCTGCGACGCCCCAGCCAGCGGTCCCGCAGGGCCTGCCCCTGTTGCGCGGTCAACGCTTCGCTGCAATCCCGCTCGAAGGCGGCGCGCAGCTCTCCGTAGAGTTGCTCGGGATCCTCGCCCTCGCGGATCAACTCGCCGATCGGCCGACCCGTCTTGTGCTCGATCGACACGGTAGCTTGCGCTGGCGGGATCCGCGTGTCGACGCTAGGCGCTCGCAGTCGGTTGCTCGGCGAGAGCCGCCTTGGCCTTGGCGACGAGTTGCCCGAATCCCTCGGGGTCGCGCACGGCGATGTCGGCCAACATCTTGCGGTTGAGGTCGATACCGGCGTCCTTGAGGCCGCGGATGAACGAACTGTAGTTGATATCGTTGGCGCGGGCGGCCGCGCTGATCCGGGTGATCCACAGCGCCCGGAAGTCGCGCTTCTTCAGCCGGCGGCCGATGTATGCGAACTGGTCGGCGCGGTTGACCGCTTCGCGCGCGTAGCGGTGGAGCTTGCTCTTGGCGAGGAAATAGCCTTTGGCCTTCGCCAGTACGCGCTTGCGCTTCTTGACGCGGTGGTTGCCTCGCTTGACTCTTGCCACGATTTCCTCCCAGGGGCCGCCGCGAAGACGGTCCCGATGCGTTGCTCTGACCTAGCTGGCGCTCGCAGTACCTACGTCGAGATCATTCTGCGCACGGACTTCGCAAAGGCCGCGCTGACCGTGGTCCCCTTGCGGAGGCGCCGTTTCCGCTTGCGGCTCTTCTTGGTCAGGATGTGATTCATGCTGGCATGCCTGCGCCTGATCTTGCCCGTGCCGGTCAGTTTGAAGCGTTTCGCTGCACCGCGATGTGTCTTGAGTTTGGGCACGGTTAATCTCCCCGGAGGCGCTGCCTGCTACCGCGGCCTTGTTCTTTGAGATCGGCTGCCCGGCGTGGGCGCGCGGCCTAGGCGTGAGGGTCCGACGCCCTCACCTTCCTATTATGCACGAAAGCGGCGGCGCAACGAGAGCGCGCCGCCGCCCCAAGTCCTATTCCGTCTCGCCATCGAGCGACAGCCTGCCCTTGGCCTCGCTGACGGCGTAGGAGAACTCCACTGGCGGCATCGAGCCAGCCCTGAGAGCCTTGCCGTGGAAGGAGGTCAGGCTGAAGTCCTGCGTGGTCTCTTGGTAGTGGGCGCGTAGCATCTGCCAGTTCTTCCAGCCAAAGTAGGCGGTGGCAGCCTGCGCCGGGTTCACTTCTAGCGAACGGAGCAGCGCCCGGGCTGCGCTGCTTTCCATGTAGGCCCGCCGCGTGAGGAACTGTTGCGCGTCGTCCATGGTCAGATCCTGTGCGTGCAACTGGATGTCGACTAGGGCCGCGGCGATGATCTGCAGCTTGTACTTGCGCCAGATAAAGTCGACATCGCCGGTATAGTGGGTCCCGACCGTGGTCTCGGTGATATAGATCGGCCAGCCGTGAATGAACCCGGGCAGGGGCTCCACCATGTGTGTCAGCTTGGCCTGTTCGCTTTCCATGTCGGAGGCGAGCGAGCCGATCAAGGCGTAGCCGGGGATGCCGTAGAGCATGGCCAGCAGCTTGAGCTGGTAGATGTTGTTGGTGGTCAGGCGCGAGCGCAGCTCGGCCCGGGACGCGTCGGCCGGGGCGGGGGTCAGCCAGACCACGGCCGTGTTGTCGGAGGGCGCGGCGCTGGGGCCCAGGCCGCCGGCGAGGGGAACGGACACGCGCATGAACTCCGGAGTCTCCACCACGCGCAGCTGCAGCCTCTCCGGCACCGGGGCGATCTCTTCCTCATTGCAGATATCGCGCGCCTCGTCGGTGTCCTTGGCCATCTGTTCCAGCATGCCGGCGTTGTTCCGGGCGCGGTTCTCGCCTTCGAGCACCTCGAGCACGTCATTGATCAGCCGATAGTCGTCCCGCGGGCGGCTGCCTCCGTAGATGCGCCGGTTAATCGGCTCGGCCGCCGACACCAGCGAAGAGTGCGAGGAATCAAAGTCCGCCTGGACTCCCTCTATCAGTATGTCGATGGGGGCCAGCGGGCGCCCGGTGTCGAGTTCGAGCTTGCGGTGCACGAGTTGCGCCCCGGCGCGCCAATCGTCGCCCGACGGCAAATCGCCCAGCGAGTTGCGAAAGGTCTCCAAAGCCGCGACGGCGATATCGGCCACACTGTCGAAGTTCGCCTTCATCCCGGCGGGAATCTGCTGTGCCATATCGCCGCGAATCAAATTGATGACGCCTTGTGTGGCCTCGCGGGCGGCGTCGACGCGGGCCTGCGAGGAGGACTTCAAGTTGGACCTCGCGGTCTGCAGGTAACCGGGCGTCTCCTTCAGGCGTTCCACGATTGCGTTGTGCCGGTCCCCTTCGGGCGCATAGTTGAGTTGCAGCGGCGCGTAGAGGAGCAGGCCCAGCCGTTCCACGTACTTCAGCG
Source organism: Terriglobia bacterium (assembly GCA_009838515.1). Classification (GTDB taxonomy): domain Bacteria; phylum Acidobacteriota; class Terriglobia; order Bryobacterales; family UBA6623; genus VXMF01. The sequence continues at coordinate 64,104 of VXRL01000068.1, forward strand.
GATTCGTTTCCGGTTCCCTTTCGTCACGAATGCGGAACATCATTCGCTCGGCGCGATTGAGCAAAGTTCCGTACTCGGTCCATAGGGCCGGCGGAAGTTTGCTGCTGTCGAATCCGATTTCCGAGTCGCTCGGGGCAGTGAACGGTTCGATCAAGGCTTCGTAGGTTTGCTGCTGGCTCGCCAGGGCATCGGAGCCGAACTTGGGCAGAGAGGCGAGCAACTGCACTTCCGTGCCCCCCTCGAGCACGCCATCGGACAGGTTGAATACCTGGCCCTGCTTCACACTCGTTGTGCCCGACATCAGCACGCCGAACGGGTCGAAGGCGGCGCTGTCGTAGATGAATGGCTTGGCTAGCTTGTTGTGCTCGTCAGGCGGGTAGCTGCCGACGGTGCAACCCGCCGCAGCCAGAACCGCGGCCGCAAGGGCGGCCGCTGCAATCTGCGTGTCGTGGCGATGTTTCATTGCGAACCTTGTTGCTTTGTTGGTGAGTTTACGTCCTGACGGCGACGCGAACGAAGCGAGAGGTGCGGCCGTTGCAGCGGTCACTCGCGAAGCCGGCATCATTCGTTCACTGCTGACGGGCCGAGACCGAATCGATCAGCGCCCACAGGTCTGTATGCGTCAGGGTCCGCGAGGCCACAGTCTGCTGCGAGATTTCGGTGTCGTAGTCTCGGCCATGGGCCTCTTGGAACAGCTCTGGGTAGTGCAGTTCGTCCATCGCCTGCAGCGAGGGGAACTCAGTCACTGTGACGTACTGGTAGTCAGACTCGCCCCCGGGGAAGTGATGGCCGTACAGACGCCAAGAGGTGATGTAGCCCTTTTCGACGCGCAGTTGGTGAACCGGCTTCCATAGTTCGGTCTCCAGATTGCGGTAGCGCAGCGCCTGGCCATCGGGGATCCTCATGTAATCGATCCGCAGGAAGTGGCGGCCGCTCTGGGTCTCGGCCGTCGGCACCATGGTGCCGGCCAAGAACGCGGCGGCTAGGGCTAGCGAAAGCGCCAGTGCTCGAAGAATCATTCGTGTGCCTCCAATCACAGAATATAACCCAAGTGCACCCTCTTCTACCAACCCGCGCGTCGCTTTCGCTTCCGGTGTAGCATAGCTGCATGACATTTGGAAGACGTCAATTCGTCCATCTGGCAGCGATGGCGGCTGCTGCGGCGGGGTGCAGCAGGCAAGACCGCGGGCCCTCCTTCGCCGCCGATCCGTTCGCGCTGGGCGTGGCCTCGGGCGATCCAAGCCCAGACGGGTTCGTGCTCTGGACGCGCCTTGCGCCCGATCCGTTGAATGGTGGAGGGGTCGATGGCGACGTTGGTGTGCGGTGGGAGATTGCCAGCGACGACGCGTTCCGCCAAGTCGTGCGGTCTGGCACGGCCACAGCGTCCGCCGAGCTGGCTCATTCGGTGCATGTCGAGATCGCCGGGCTTGAGGCCGACCGCTGGTATTGGTATCGCTTTTTCGCAGGAGACGCGGTGAGCGCCGCGGGCCGGGCCCGCACCATGCCAACTCCCGAATCCCTGCCGGATCGGCTGTCCCTTGCGTTCGCCTCGTGCCAGCACTACGAGACAGGGTTCTACACCGCCTACGAGCACATGGCCGCCGAGCATCCGGATCTGGTATTCCACCTCGGCGACTACATCTACGAAGGCCCCGCCCAACCTCGCATTCGGGCCCACCGCGGCGAGGAGCTCGCTTCGCTGGAAGACTACCGAAACCGCTACGCGCTGTACCGCACCGATCCCGATCTCCAGCTCGCGCACGCCGCCTGCCCGTGGATGGTCACGTGGGACGACCATGAGGTGGACAACAACTACGCCGCCGACGTATCCGAGCAGCCCGACGTCCGCCGGGAGGCGTTTCTGGAGCGCCGCGCGGCCGCCTACCAGGCGTATTACGAGCACATGCCGCTGCGGGCATCGCAGATCCCAAGCGGGCCATCGATGAGGCTCTATCGCAAGCTGTCCTACGGGCGCTTGGCACAGTTCACCGTGCTGGACACCCGGCAGTACCGGACGGACCAGCCGTGTGGCGACAGGACCCAGCCCCCCTGCGAAGGAGCGTCCGATCCGGCTGCGACGCTGCTGGGTGATGGCCAGCGCCGCTGGCTGTTCGATGCGCTGCGCGAATCGTCGGCCGAGTGGAACGTCATTCCGCAACAGGTCATGATGGCCCAGGTTGACCGGATGCCCGGAGACGACGTGCGCTACAGCATGGACCAATGGCCGGGCTACGCCGCGTCTCGCGACAGGCTGCTGGGTTTCTTGGCCGAGAGCCGGGTGCGGAATCCCGTCGTCCTCACCGGCGACATCCACACCAACTGGGTCAATGACCTGCTGGTCGACTTTGGCGATCCCGCTTCGCCCGTAGTGGCGACCGAGTTCGTCGGCACGTCCATCAGCTCGAGCGGCGACGGCGGCCCGAATACCGAGTACGCGGAGGGCGTAATGCGCGATAATCCATTCGTCAAGCTGCACAACGCCCAGCGAGGCTACGTGAGTTGCGAGGTGACTCGAGGCCTCTGGACCGCGCGCTACCGCGTGCTCGACCGCGTTTCCGAGCGCGGTGCGGCGCGCCAGACGCTATCGGAATTCGCCGTCGAGACGGGTCGTCCGGGAGCGCAACGGGCCTAGGCGGAGCCGCAGAGAAGTCGATATCATGCCGATTCGTTCCATTTCGTTGGACGACAAATACACCTTGGAAGCGGGCTCGGCCTATATGTCGGGCATTCAGGCGCTTGTCCGCCTGCCGATCGAGCAGATGCGCCGGGACAGCCGCCAAGGATTGCGGACAGGCTGCTTGATCTCAGGCTACGAGGGCTCGCCCCTGGGCGGTTACGACTTGACGCTGGAGCGAGCCAGCAGCTTCCTCGATGAGCACGAGATTCGCTTCGTGCCGGGCGTCAATGAAGAACTCGCGCTTGCCGCGGTCATGGGAAGCCAGCTCTTCCAGGCTTTTCCGGATCCGCTCTACGATGGCGCTGTCGGCATTTGGTACGGCAAGGGACCCGGACTGGACCGCAGCGGCGATGCCATGCGCCATGCCAATTTCGCGGGCACGGGGGAGCATTGCGGGGCTGTCGCCCTGGCCGGCGACGATCACATTTCCAAGAGTTCCTCGATCCCGCACCAGAGCGAGTTCTCCCTGTACAACAGCGCCGTTCCGGTGCTCAATCCGTCCTGCACCCAGGAAGTCCTCGACTTTGGCCTGTACGGCATCGCCCTTTCCCGCTTCGGCGGCTCCTGGGCCGGGCTGAAGCTGTCGACCGATATCTGCGACGGAGGCGGGATTGTGAGCTTCGGCCCCGAGCGCTGTCCGATCGAGATTCCCGCGCTGGAAATCGATGGCGAGCCCTATCGCAAGGCCATGGGGCTGATGCTGGTGGTGCCCTACAGCCTCCAGCTCGAGGCCGAGGTGCTTGAGCACCGCTTGGAGGCGGCGCGTGTGTTTGCCCGCGCCAACGGTCTCAACAAGATCACTGTTGAGCACGAGGCGGACCGTCTGGGCCTCGTTACGACAGGCAAGAGCTACGCCGATCTGATGTCAGCCCTGCGGTTGCTCCGCGTCGGCGAGCGGGAACTCGCGCGCGCCGGAGTCCGGATCCTCAAGCTCGGGATGGCCTTTCCGCTCGAGCCTGGCATCATCGCCGAATTTGCTCGCGGCCTCGAGTCCATCGTGGTGGTCGAGGAGAAGCGCTCGTTCGTCGAATTGCAGCTGCGGGAGCTGCTCTACAACAGCCGGCATCGCCCCAGCGTGTACGGCAAGCGGGACGGCGAAGGCAAGACCCTGCTGCCCGCCCCGGGGGAGCTCGACGCGGAAATGATCGCGCTCGCCCTCAGTCGGTTCCTCCCCGAGGTGGCCGCTCTGCCCGACCGGCCGCCGCGGCAGGACTCCGTTCCGGCAGGCTTGCGTCCGGCTCGTGGCGCCCGCACGCCGAGCTACTGTTCCGGCTGTCCGCACAACCGGTCGACCTTGCTGCTGGAGGGGCAGCTCGCTGGCGGCGGGATCGGCTGCCACGGAATGGCCGGACTGATGCGCGATGTTGGCAGGGGTATCGAGTTCCTGTTCCAGATGGGCTCGGAGGGAGCGTCGTGGATCGGCGTGTCCCCGTTCAGCGGCACCCAGCACCTGTTCCAGAATCTCGGTGACGGCACCTACTTTCACTCCGGCCGCTTGGCGGTGCAGGCCGCGATCGCTGCCGGGGTCAACATCACGTTCAAGATCCTGTACAACGACGCCGTGGCCATGACCGGTGGCCAGCACGCCGCCGGATCGATCCCGGTGCCCGCGCTGACGCGCGAACTGGAGTCCCAGGGCATCGCCAAGATCGTCGTGCTCAGCGAGGATCCCGCTAGGCTTGGCCAAGGGGCTGGCCTGGCCAAGTCCGCCGAACTCCGCCCGCGGGAGGACTTAGAAGAGGTGCTTGCCGAACTGGCCGCCACCAAGGGCGTGTCGGTCATGATCTACGACCAGCTCTGCGCAGCCGAGAAGCGGCGGCGGCGCAATCGCGGAATCCTGCCGCAGCCCACGCGCCGCATCATGATCAACGAGCGCGTTTGCGAGGGCTGCGGCGATTGCGTGCAGCAGGCGAATTGCGTCTCGCTGCTCCCGGTGGACACCGACTTCGGTGCCAAGACTCGCGTTCACCAGTCGTCGTGCAACGCCGACTACACGTGCACCTGGGGCGATTGTCCATCGTTTGTCTCGGTGGAGATCGAGGCAGGCAGCGGCCTGCGGCGTAAGCCGCTGCCAGAGCTGCCCGCCCTGGCCTTGCCCGAACCTGCCCGCAAGGTCGCCGCCGGCGATGGCTTTCACATCCTCATGCCCGGCGTGGGCGGCACGGGAGTGGTGACGATCAATGCCCTGCTTGCCACTGCAGCCGACATCGACGGCTTGCAGGCGATCACGCTGGATCAGACCGGCGTCGCCCAAAAGGGCGGCGCGGTGGTTGGGCACATTACGATCAGCGAGTCTCCCATGGAGGCCTCGCAAAGGATTCCCGCCGGCTGTGCCGACCTGTTGCTCGGCTTCGATCTGGTGGGTGCCGCGTACCCGAAGAACTTGCACTGCTGCGATTCCGAGCGGACTGTCGCTTTGGTGAACTCGAAGGAGATCCTGACCGGCGAGGCGATCCGCAAGGGCCTCACGGTGTTGTCTCCGGACGGGGGCTATCTCGAGGCGATCCGCAACGCGACCCGACGCGCCCATAGCGAGTTCGTCGACGCTTCCACTTTGGCCGAGACGCTTTTCGGCGGGCACATTTTCAGCAACATGATGCTGTTGGGGGCGGCCTACCAGAAGGGCTTGCTGCCGCTATCGGCTGAGGCGATCGAAAGCGCGATACGTCTCAACGGCGTTGCGGTCGAGCGCAATCTGGAGGTCTTCGCTTGGGGCCGCCAGTATGTCTGCGATCCGGCGGCGCTGCGACCCTACCTGCCTGCCTCGTCCGCAGCCTCTGTGCCGCAGTCACTAGACGCCCTGATTGAGAGTCGCGAGAGCGAGCTGACCGCCTATCAGAGCGCCCCGTATGCCAGCGCTTACCGCGCCTATGTGGAGAAGGTGCGGCGAGTCGAGGCTCGCGCGCGCCCCGGCAGCGAGAGCTTGACCCGCGCCGTGGCTTGGAACCTGCACAAGCTGATGGCCTACAAGGACGAGTACGAGGTAGCCCGCCTTCTGACCGACCCGGCTTTCGATACTGAAGTTGCCGAGACGTTCGAGAAGCCGCGCCGCTTGGTCTACCACTTGCATCCGCCGCTGCTGCGCCGCCTCGGCGTCCAGCGCAAGCTGGCCCTCGGGCCGTGGTTGCGGCCGCTGTTGCTCGTCTTGGCACGCGGGAAGGTCTTGCGCGGCACGCCGCTGGATCCGTTCGGCTGGCTGGCCAGCCGACGCCAGGAGCGCGAGCTGGTTGCGTGGTACCGCGAACTCGTCGACGGCCTGCTGGCGGGTCTGGACGCGCAATCGCTCGCCACGGCTACCGAGCTGGCCGAAGTCCCGCGCGAGATTCGCGGCTACGAAGGCGTGAAGGCGGCCTCGGTTGAACGCGCCAAGGCATGGGTCGCCGAGCGCCTGGCCTCGGTGCCAGTGCGGGAAGCTGCCTGATCCCCCTAGCCCACCTCGGCCTTCGCGCAATGGGCTTGGTATGCCTCTTGGAGCGAGCGCGAGATCGCAGCGGCCTCGCGGCCCTCGATTTCGTGCCGGTGCATCATGTACACCGGCTCGCCATCGCGGAAGAGCGCAAATGACGGCGAGGATGGCGGGTACATGGACAGTCTCTGGCGAAGGTGGGTGGTAGCTGCGACGTCGGCACCGGCAAAGACCGTGGCGACCTTGCTCGGACGGACCTGTCCCTGCAAGGAGAGCACCAGTCCAGGACGCGCGCAGCCGGCGGCACAGCCGCAGACCGAATTGACGACCATGAGCACGTCTCCGCTGCCTGGTGCGAGGATGCGATCTACGTCTTCCGGAGTCCGTGCCTCTTCGACACCGTGGCGCGTGAGTTCCTCACGCATCGGATGGATCATGAGTTCTGGATAGGGCATGGCTGCATCTGTCTCCCTCTGTCTACAGTAGCGCGGATGCGCCGTCCGCGGCACCTTAGGCGACAACGGCGGCGGTCCCGAGCAGTATCTACTTGGGCGGCTGGCCCTCGGCCACGCCGAACGCCAGAAACACGTTTCCCGGCATCGATCCGAACGCGCCGTACCCGGAGTTGACATACAGCATGCCGTCAACGACAACCGCGCCGGGCCCGTTCAGGGAGCCGCCTTTCGCGGCGACGCCGTTGACCGTTTCGTCATAGTCGCGGACGGTGTCAAAGTCCCACAGAATGGAGCCGTCACCGGTCGCATAGGCGCGCAGATGGCCATCGAGCGAGCCGGAGAACACAACGCCATCGATCGCCGTGACCGCGGCCGAGTGGGCCGGCGAGCATTTGGAACGGCCGCGAGGGCAGGGTGCGCTGGGTATGTTCCAGACCTCCTGTCCGTCGGCAAGCCGGTACGCGACCAGCCCGCCCACCGAGTCAGGTCGCGACCCGCGATAGTCCGAAACGGCCACGTACACGTTGCGGCCGTCGGTAGCCGAGCCGTATTGGATTCCGCCCAGCTTTCCACCGGTGCCTGCGCGACTCTGCCAGAGGATTGCCCCGTCGTGGTCGGGATCGATGGCATGGACCATGCCGGACTTCTGGCCGGCTACCAGGGCACGCTTGCCATCGGCCAGTTCGACCAGGATTGCCGAAGACCCGAAATCGAAGTCGGGCCCGTCAGCCTGCGGGCAGTTCACGCCGTCGGCGTTGGAATTGCAGGCCATGTTGTAGGCGTCGCCCTCGGTGAATTGCTGCGACCACAGCCGCTTGCCAGACGCGAGGTCGTAGGCGATGATTGCGTCGCTGTCGTCTGTCGGCGGATCGGAGTAGTTGTCGCCCGTGGCGACGTACAAGCGCCGCAGCTTGGCGTCGATCGTTGGCGCGGACCAGATGCCCGCTCCGGCGGGGCCAAGTTGCATGACTCCCTTGGCGTTGCGCCACCGGGGTTTCGGCTCTTCCGGAATCGTGTGGGTCTTCCAGATCCTCTCCCCGTTGGAAGCCTCGATGGCTTGGACACTTCCGCGAAAGCTGCAGCAGGAGTATTCTGCGAACGATCCGGTGAACTCTTCGATCGAACTGACGCCGAGATACAGCCGGCCCTCGAAGAGCACAGGCGAACCCGTGAGTGTCGCCGACTGGTGGTCGTCGACCTTCGTCCTCCAGATCTGTGCGCCGGTCGAAGCGTCGATTCCGTAGAGGTTTGCTTTGGTGTCGCCGAAGAAGAGCAGGGTGCGACCTGCGTGGTCGGGAGGGGAGACCAAGATGGCCGTTCGGATCTCGGATCGTGCTGCGAACTCCCATGCCGTGCATCCGGACTTGGCGTCCAACGCATAGAGGCGACCGCTGCGCGACCCCACGAACACCCGTCCGTCGGCGACCGTCGGGTGGCCCCGGGCGCGGGTGGCGTCGGGCAGGCCGAAAGCCCACCGCAGTTCCAGCCGCGGCACGTCCGCAGCGGTCAGACCAGCCAGGTGCGCCGGCTGATAGCGCGAATTGCTCAGATCTGCGCCCCAGCCGATCCAGCGCGGGCCGCGCAACGGGTCGCTCCATTCAGCATCTGGGCAGCTTCGCCGCGTCAAGCTTGGCAGCTCCGCCGTGCCTTGGCCCAGGTACAGGGCAACCGTTTCGACCTGGCCATCCGCGAGCGTCTGACCCACGTACGCCATGACGCCATCGCGCAGCGATTCGAGGATCGCGTCGGACGAGAGCTGGCGTAGCACGTCGAAAGTCGGAGCGCGGCTCTCGCCGCCATCGTGGCAAGTGCTGCAGGCTTGCTCGTAGATCTGCTCCCCCGTTGGCTCGACTGCTTGCAGGCAAATGGCCCAGCCCAGAACGGCGGCTGCGGCCCGAACGGTCGTGCCAGATATGATGAACCTCTGCGCCACGTGTTTCAGGCCGCTCAGTCCGGCCACGCTCATTGTCGCAACTTCCATTTCCCAATCGCCTAGTTGCAAGCGGAACGCTTCCGCGCATCCGTTATCACGTGCGAACGGACGGGAGATCATCCGAATGACGACCACTCGCTTCGGCTCGAGATGGGCCATGATGCTCGCCATGTTGGGCATGGCCGTCGGGACTGGCAACATCTGGCGCTTTCCCCGCATCGCGGCGAAGAACGGAGGCGGCGAGTTCCTCGTCGCCTGGATCGCCTTCCTGCTGCTATGGTCTGTGCCCCTGATCCTGTTGGAATTCGGACTGGGCCGCAAGACGCGTTCCGGCCCGATTCGTTCGTTCGTCGCCCTAGCCGGGCCACGCTGGGCCTGGTCCGGAGCGTTCGTCGTGTGTGTCGCCAGCGCGATCATGTGCTACTACTCCGTGGTCGCCGGTTGGACTCTCCGCTACGCGGTGGCCGCGTTCGGCGGCGAACTGCTCGGAAACGGGCCCGGAGCATTCTGGGCGGGCTTCACCTCTTCGGCTTTGCCAGTGGCGACCCACGGAGTGATGCTCGGCTTGGCCGCCGTAGTCGTGGTCCGCGGCGTCGGGGCGATCGAGCGGGTCGCCATGGTCCTGATGCCCACATTGATCGCGCTGGTGGCGATCTTGGTGGTTCGCGCCCTCATGCTGCCGGGCGCCGCAGAAGGGGTGGGTTATCTCTTTTCGGTGGATTGGGGTGCCCTGACCAATGCCAGGATCTGGATCGAAGCCTTGACCCAGAACGCTTGGGATACAGGCGCAGGCTGGGGCTTGGTGCTGTGCTACGCCGCCTATCAGCGCGAGCGCGAGGACACGGCGCTAAATGCGTTCTTGCTGCCAGCGGGCAACAATCTGATCTCTCTTCTGGCGGGGATCATGGTCTTCTGCACGGTCTTCTCGGTGGTGCCGCCCCTACTCGAGCGGGGAGCGACGGACCCGTCCTTGTTGCGCGGCCTAGGAGGGCTGGAGCAGGCGGCCAGAGACGGCGAGGCCTTTTCGGCCGAACTGATGCAGACAACCGTGTTCGCCGAGGGAAACACCGGCATCACGTTCGTCTGGATGCCTGAGCTGTTTGGGATGATCCCGGGCGGGCAGGTCCTGATGGCTCTGTTCTTTGTCGCTCTGGCCGTGGCCGCGTTTACTAGCTTGATCTCGATGGTAGAGCTGGCTGCCCGAGCCTTTCAAGATGCCGGCTTCCGGCGCGAGAGAGCTATCTGGTGGATTGCCGGAGTGGGGTTCTTGCTTGGCTTGCCTTCAGCGCTGCACATGGGCGTCCTCGACAACCAGGATTGGGTCTGGAGCGTATCGCTAATGCTCTCTGGGCTCTTCTACGCCCTGGCCGTGGGTCGCTACGGGGCGGCCAAGTTTCGCAGAGAAACGATCAACCACGAACATTCCGACATCCGCGTGGGCCGCTGGTGGGATGTGGTTATCCGTGTCGTGGTGCCCGTCGAGGCGGCCGCGCTCGCGATTTGGTTGTTGTATCAGGCTTGGCGGGATGATCCGATCGGCTGGATGCGCCCGTTCGGGCCGGGGGCCGTGTTCAGCGTCGGAACGGTGCTGCTCCAGGTCGGGCTCCTCGTTGTGATTCTTGCGGTTTGCAATCGCAGGCTGGCTGCGACCGCCGTCGAGGATTCCCGATGAGGGTGGTCGGATCGGAAGAGATCGCTCGCGCCTTGCCGATGGGCGCCGCCATTGCCGCCATGCGGGAGGCCTTCGCGGCCCGTGTCGAAGGCAGGGCGGACGAGCCGCCTAGGACGGTTCTGCATACCGGTTCCACGCACGGCGCGACGCTCGTGATGCCGGCCGCGCTGGATGTTGGCGACGTTCCCCTCTTGGTCGTCAAGGTCGTTTCGGTGTTTCCTGCCAACCGGGAGAAGGGCATGGCGTCGATACACGGCACGGTGATCGCTGTCGAGGCCGAGACCGGACTGCCAGTCGCGATGTTGGACGGGGCCTCCCTCACGGCCATTCGGACCGCCGCTGCGTGCGGCTTGGCGACCGACCTGCTGGCCCGCGGGGACAGCGCGGTGCTGGCCGTTTTCGGCAGCGGCGTGCACGCGCGCACGCAAGTGCAGGCGATGCGCGAGGTGCGATCCATCCAGGAGGTTCGGATCTACAACGCCAATACGGAGTCTGCCGCGGCGATGGCGGCGGAGTTGGCCGGCAGTGCTGCCTCGACCTGCCACTTTCGCGTAGCGGATTCTCCCGCGGCAGCTCTTGCCGGGGCCGACATCGCTTGTGCTGCCACCACGTCCCGCGTTCCGGTGTTCGAAGACCGTGCCGTGCCGGCCGGCCTGCACATTAACGCGATCGGTTCATTCCATGCCTCGGACCGGGAAGTTCCGGGAGCGACCGTTGCCCGGGCCGGCGTTTTCGTGGACGACCGCGAGGCTGCGCTCGAAGAGGCGGGCGACTTGATCATGGCGATCCGCGAAGGGCTCATCGAGGCCGGCCATATCCGCTCGGATCTGGGCAGCTTGGTGCTTGGCAAAGCGAATGGGCGCCGATCCGACGAGGAAGTGACGTTCTTCAAGTCCGTGGGATTGGCGGTGCAAGACGCCGCTGCCACGCAGGCCGTCTTGCGGGCGGTGCGCTGATCCCCGAGGCGGATGCAGGCTAGTCGATCACGAGTACCGGCTCGCCCAGCACAGCCGGGTCGGGCTGCAATCCAAGGCCCGGCCCGGTCGGCGCGGCCAATCGGCCGCCTTCGCGGCGCGGCGGATTGCGGGCCGTGCTGACCGTGACGTAGCTGTTGAAGTCGGTTGAGGTAAACAGCGCCCGCGGCGGAGTGCTGTGTGCCAAGTGGGCGATCGCCGCCGTCGTGAAGTCGCCGCCCCACGTGTCCTCGATCGTCATGCCGATGCCTAGGCTCACGCAGAGGTCGCGCATCTGCTTGGCCTTGGTCATCCCTCCCAGCTTGCTGATCTTGAGGTTGATCACGTCCATCGCGCGATCGCCATTGGCCCGCAACAGGGCGCGGAGGCTGTCGATCGACTCGTCGAGCACGAACGGGTGATCGGTGCGTCGGCGGATCGAGAGGCACTCCTCGTAAGACTCGCAGGGTTGCTCGATGTATACATCGAGATCTCGCACGGCGCGCACGACCCTCATCGCATCGTGCATCAGCCAGCCCGTGTTGGCATCCGCAATCAGGCGGTCGCCATCGCCGACCACCTCGGAGGCGCAGCGGATCCGCTGGACATCTGTGGCGACATCGGAGCCGACCTTGAGTTGGAATCGCGTGTAGCCTGCGGCACGATGGGTCGAGACGAGTTCGGCCATGCGCTCCGGGGTCTCCTGCGAGATTGCCCGGTACAGGACGAAATCATCGCCGTAGCGGCCGCCCAGCATTTCGCACAGTGGCAGGCCGGCCGCTTGCCCCAAGATGTCCCAGCAGGCCACGTCGATGGGAGACTTGACATAGGGGTGTCCCTTCAGCGCCGCGTCCATCGTCTCGTTGAGCGGCCCCAGCGCCCTGGGATCCAAGCCGAGCAGGGCGGGGCCTATCTCTGCGATCCCTGTCCTTGCGCCTGCGGCATAGGCGGGCAGGTAGGCGGGCCCGAGCGGGCAGACCTCTCCGTAGCCGCTCAGGCCCTCGTCGGTGTCGATCCGCACTATGGTGCTGTCGAAGACCGTTACCGTGTTGCCCCCGGACCAGTTGTACGGTCCTTCGACCAGCGGCAGGTCCGCTTGGTAGGCGCTGATCCTGCAGATCTTCACGGCTGCGTCGCCTCCGTCGCGACACCGTCGCGCTTCGAGCGTTCCCGGAGGGTGACGAAGATCGTTCCCGCGACGAAATACAGCAGGGTCGGGATCGGCAGCTGCGCGTGCAGCTTGGCCAGCATCGACCGGTAGCTCTCCACCGGCGCGGTCAGCGTGCAGTATCCCAGCCAGACGCACGCCGCCAGTGCCAGCGCGGCAACTGCCCCCGAGATAGCGATCCGTCTGTCGACAGGTGGGCGTTGCGTCACAGATACGTCGGGTACGGTCGGCACATCGTCAGGCGCCTCATCGCTGTGGGCGATGTCGCTCCCTGCCGCTCCCATCGCCTTGGCCAACAGCCAGTACGAGACCATGCCGCAGCCGTACACCGGCAGGAACAAGTAGAACAGGTGCATAGTTCCCGTGCGTTCCAACACGACGGCTAGGGCCACCGAAATGGCCCACGCTAGCAGGGCGGCCCAGTTGATCGCGTGGCCGGCATGGCTAGACCAATAGCGCCGCAGCCCGGTGCGCGGAAAAATCCAGTGCTCGGTGACCACGATCGCGCCAATCGGCGAAATCAGCAGGCCGTAGACCGCAACGTAGTCCAGCAAGCCGGTAAACACGAACGGGAAGCAGGCCACGATGGTCGTGGCCACTCCGGCTACCAGCGTGATCTTGGCGCGGGACCAGTTGGGCGTTACCGCTTGCAGTGCCAACCCGACGCGGTACAGGGTGGGGTTCGAGGTTGTCCAACCCGCGATCACCACTGCCAGCGCACCCGCCCAGCCCAGCGCCTGGAAGCCGACCTCGCCGGCGTCTAGTTGCACCAGCGGGCTTCCCAGCAGTACGGCGGCGCCGGCTCCCATCAGGCCCGCGCAGATCCATGCGAGGTAGTGTCCGAGAAACATCCCGAACGAGGAGAACAGGCCGTACGACTTCTTCCGCGCAAAGCGGAACAGCGCCATGTCCGACAGAGCCCCGTGCATGCCGAGGTTGCAGATCCACGCGAAGGCGGCGACTTTCCAGAAGCCCATCGGCTCGCTGCCGTCGGGGGTCTGGCCTGTCCAGACGGACCTGCGGGCCATTTCGAAGAAGCCTTGCTCGCCCGAAGAGGCGAAAAGCTCGGGCAGGACCGCCAGGGCGCCGACTATGAACATCAGGAACATCCACGGCGAGCACACCGTGGCAAACGTGGCCAGCCTCTGGAAGCCGAGGACCGCCAGAGTTACCACCACCGCGCCGACGGCAAGCACCACTAAGATGAAGCGGACATCCGTCGGGTACCAGTCGAGCTGCGGAGGGATTCCGAACGGGATGCGCACCGCCGAAGCTGAGACCGTGATCATGCAGCCGGCCATGATCGAGTACAGGCAGGCGTTGACCACGCTGTAGATCGAGTTCAGCCGAGGACCGCCGATCTTGCGCAGATACCAGTAGAGCGTCAGGCGGGTGTCGACTGCGATCGGCGCGCAGACCAGAGTCCAGGTCAGCACTGCCATCAAGTTGCCGATGACCAAGCCGAAGAAGATGTCTTGGACACTCGCGCCCCAGTTGACGAAGGTGACGCCGATGACGAATTCCGTCGCGGCAACGTGCTCCCCGGCATATGCGCCGGCAAAGTAGCCCGGTCCTAGCAACCGCGATCTGGGAATCGGCTCCCGGTCGAATTCGTACAGGAATTCCGGGTCGTGGCTGGCGGCAGTCGTTGTTGTGGTATCGCTCATGGTTTCTGATTCGGGTTCGCGCTAGGCCCCGCGCTGACTCAAGACCTCGGATTCGTATGTGCGGATTTCCTCTAGCCACGCTGATTCTGGAGGGACGCCGTTGATCTCGCAGAATCGATCCCAGACTGCCCCGGACGGCATCGTGCGCAGCAGTTCCAGCAGCGCCAGCCTACCGGTGAAGTCCCCGTCCCGCTCCAACTGGCGCAGCCGCTCGGCCGGCTCTAGCAGCGCCAGCAACAGTGCTTTCTGGACAGCCCGCGCGCCGATCACCCACGCCGCTACGCGGTTGATGCTCGCGTCGAAGAAGTCGAGCCCGATATGCACCCGCTCCAAATAGGCACCGCGCACGAGTTCCTTGGCGACTTCCCTCACCTCGTCGGACAGTATCACCACGTGGTCGCTGTCCCAGCGCACGCCCCGGCTGATATGCAGCAGCATGCGGTCCAGCCATAGCAGCACGGCTGAGATCTTGTCCGAGACCACCTCGGTCGGATGGAAATGTCCCGCATCCAGGCAGAGCAGCTTGCGGCGCGTGATCGCGTACCCGAGGTAGAACTCGTGCGAGCCAGCCACGTAGGACTCAGAACCGAGCCCGAACAGCTTGCATTCCACAGAATCGAGGTTGCAGGCGGGGTCCAGCGGCTCCGCGAACACCTGGTCCAGTGCATCCACCAGGCGCTCGCGCGGGATCTTCCTGTCGGCCGGCAGGTCTTTGTAGCCGTCCGGAATCCACACGTTCGTCACGCAGGGTGATTCCAGTGCCTGTCCGAAGGCTGCGCCGATTTTCCGGCAGGCTCGGCCGTGCTCGATCCAGAAACTGCGGACACCCTTGTCTGGGTGCGCCAGAGTGAACCCGTCTTCGGCCCGGGGATGGGCGAAGAAGGTGGGGTTGAAGTCAACTCCCAGGCCGGTCTCGCGCGCCCAATCGATCCAGCCTGCGAAATGCTCGGGCCGGACCTGATCGCGATCGACCCGCTGGCCGCCGGACTCAGCGTAGATTGCGTGGAGGTTGATGCGGTGCCTGCCGGCGATCAGAGAGACGGCCTTCTCGAAGTCTAGGCGCAATTCGCCTGGGGTGCGCGCCCGGCCGGGATAGTTGCCCGTGATTGCCAATCCGCCGCCGACTTCGCTCGACAGCCCCTCGAAGCCACCGATGTCGTCGCCCTGCCAGCAATGCAGAGAAATTTGGACAGACGCGAGTCGCCTTAGCGCAGCATCGCAGTCAACCCCTATCGCCGCATAGCGCTCTTGTGCTTGAGCATATCCCGTGGGTACGGGCAAAGTGGAATCAAGGA
The DNA here is from genome assembly GCA_009838515.1 of Terriglobia bacterium. Lineage (GTDB taxonomy): Bacteria > Acidobacteriota > Terriglobia > Bryobacterales > UBA6623 > VXMF01. Next base: position 79,330 of record VXRL01000068.1, read on the forward strand.
TACCCGATCCGCCGTGCCGCTGCCGCTGGCGGCGCGAGCACGAACTCAGTCGTGGCGGATCTGCTGCGCGAGGTACAGGCCGAGGCCGGTGTCTTTGATGATCTGCAACTGCGACTCAAGCCAGTCGATGCGGTCTTCTTCCTTGGTCAGGATGCTCTCTATCAACTCGCGGGAGGCATCGTCCCCGCATTCGGTACAGGTGCTGACGCCTGCATTCGCGCAATCGGCGGTCTGCTTGGCAAGCTTCCGGTCGTAGCTGTGCATTTCGCCGATATCCGAGCCGACCTTGACCGAGAAGGTGTCGCGCAGGTTCGGCATGCCCTCAAGGAACAGAATCCTGTCGATCAGCTGCTCGGCGAAGACCATGTTCGCGATCGAGTCCTTGCGAATCCTCTTGGCCAGGCTGTCGTAGCCCCAGTCCAAGCACATGCGGGCGTGGAGGAACGACTGGTTGATCGCTGTCAACTCGTACTTCAACAACTGGCGAAGGACCGTCAGGACTTTTGGATCGCCACGCATCGGTATGAAATCTCCCGGTGGTTGCGCTGTCTGAGCGCCGACAGCTTGATCTTGTGGCAATCATAGCCTACTCGGCTTGCTCTCATGCCTCGGCACGACTCCGACGGTGGAGGCTAGGCTCGCGCACATACAAGAAAGCGGGCACCCGTGCGGGTGCCCGCTGGGTAAGTCTTTCCGGTTCCTAGGCTAGAAGATCCACTTCAAGCCGAACTGGATGCGGCGCGGCTCCGAAGCCGTGACGATTCGGCCTGCGGCGGGCCTGCCGATCTGCGTGTTGGGGCGCCCGAACACCCCAGTGTTAGAGAAATTGAAGCAAACGAAGAGGAACTGGTGGTAGTCGACATACCACCGCAGGTCGAATATGGGCGACAGGGA
>VXRL01000068.1:80233-134529 GCA_009838515.1 Terriglobia bacterium
TCCACCCCATCCGCCCTCCAGCGCTACGATCCGCCCGGTGGTGTGGTGTTATTTGTCTATCCCCGCGGCGTGGGTCGCGCCCCCCCCCAACACCGGAGTGTTCGTGAAGTTGAACGACTCGAAGCGGAACTGGAGGTAGTCGCCTTCCCACGGCAGGTCGAATCTGCGCGACAGTGAGAAGTCCAGCGCCCGCGTTCCCGGGCCCCAGATCAGGTTCCGCCCCGCATCGTCGATCACTCCGTCGCCACCGGGCCCGATCGCGTCGGTGTTGAACCAGCGGTCGATGGTTCTCTGGGACTTCGGCAGATTGATTTCGCCGATCACATTGCCGCGATTCGCGCCGCCCACGTTGGTCGTGTTTTGGTTGAACGAATGGCTGTCCGGCGTGCCCCCCAATAAGTTGAGGATGCCGCCAACCTGCCAGCCGCCCAAGATCCATGCCCCTGGGCCGCTCGTGAGCGCCTTCTTGCCGGGGCCGAAAGGCAGTTCGTATACGAAGCTGGTGACCCATGCCAAGCGGCGGTCCAGCGATGCGTTGCCGCGCTCGAGGCCTTGGTTGTACGTGAATCGCTGCTGCGAGGTCGTGCCCGTGGTCAGGTTCTCGTTGACCACGTCAATGTTGTGGGCCCAGGTGAACGAGCTCAGGAAAGTGAATCCCCCGGTGAACCGCTTCTCGCCCTTGACGGTTAGCGAGTTGTAGTTTTGGTTCAGGAAGTTCACCCCGCGCAAAGACACGTTGTTGAAGAAGGGCCGAATCTTGCGGCTCTGCCAGCGCGCTGTCGGGTGGGGTGTCATTGGCCGGTTGATCTGGATCGAGCCGTGGATCTGCGAAGTGGACGAGCCGTTGTAGCCGATGGTCAGCAGCGTGTCGCCCGGCAGCTCGCGCTGGATGTCGAAGAACCACTGGGCCGCGTAGAAGCTCGGCCAGACGCCGTCCTTCTTCTCGTTGACGTTCAAGCCCGCACGCGGAAGGCCCGCCCGGGTCGACGGTGGGAAGCCCTCCCTGGTAAAGAACGTGCTGTGCGTGCGCGGCTGACGGTTGTCGAACTCGTTGGACTGCGGCGCCCCGGTGTTGAAGCGCGCTGCTTCGCCGCCGGTGTTGTCGTGTTCGCCGTAGAACATACCAATGCCGACGCGGACAACGGTCGCGTCGTTTACGCGATAGGCGAGGCCGACGCGCGGCGCGAAATTGTTCAAATCGTTCTCGCAGGCGCAGTCGGAACCGCTTGAGGGCGTCTGGAAGTGGGGCAGGTATTCTGCTTCGCCCCAGCCACCGTTGCGCACAGTCATGCGCTCGCCGGGGTCGATGGCGCGCCCGTTGACTTCGCCGATGAAGCGCACAACGGTGCTGTTGAGCGTATGGTTCTGCGGGTCGGGGAAGGTGGGCGTCATGAAGAGTTCGTAACGCAGGCCCAAGTTCAGCGTCAGTCGCGAGGTGATCTTCCAGTCGTCTTGGATGAAGGCTCCCCAGTAAGGAATGACCTGCTCTTCGCCGTTCGGCCAGCCCCAGCGACCGTTAAAGGCCCAACCCAACAGGCCATCCGCGAGAGAATTGCCCGTTGCCCCTCGGCTGGCGGCAACGAGTGGCATTTCGGCCGTGTATTCACCGTTGTACTGGAACCGGCCACGGCGGAAACGCGATGGCGAGCGGGGTATCTGTGTCCGGCGGTATTCGGCACCGAACTTGATCGTGTGGCTGCCCTTGACCCACGTGAAGTTGTCGGAAATCTGTAGATTGTCCATCTTGTTCACGTTCGGCCAGAAGGCGCGCGGGCCAACAGATTGGAAGCCGCTCAAGGTTGAGAGTGCGTAGCCGTGGTTCAGCCCGTCGTCGATGGAATCGCCGGGAGCGCCCAAGACGCCGAATGTCGGGTTGAGCTGTTCGGTGAACGGGATGTCGAAGCGGGTCGGGAAGAACGTGTAGCCGAAGCGCAGCTCGTTGAATTTCGTCGGACCGATCGTTGTATTGAGAGCAGAAGCCCAGTTCTGCCCGGGCAAATCGATCGTTTGGCCGTTGCCGCCGTTGGCCGGCAGCGGCAGGCTGCCGTTCTGCAACACGAACTCGTCCCTGATCGAGTAGCGCGCGAACCAACGATTGTTGTCGTTGATGTTGTAGTCGAAGCGCATGTCGTACTGGTTGTGATCGATCGTGTCTGCCGGCGAAAAGAAGTGATTGTTGCGCAAGTTCTCGCGGCCTGAGATGTTCGGTGCCGGGTAGTTCCCAAAGAGCGCAGTCGCGACGGGGTCGAAACGATCTCTCGGGATCATGTTGTTCGGGAACTGGCTGCGGACATTGTTGTCGTCCAGAGTCAGCGGATCAAAGATGTCGCGGTCCGGGTGGGGCTGCTGGGAGAAGTCGCCGCCCAGCGCAGCGGCGCTCGGCACCGAAGCCGTGAAGCTCTGGCCAGCCCGGTCCTTGGTGCCTTGGAAGCTGAAGAAGGCGAACAGCGTGTTCTTGACGATCGGGCCTCCGGCAGTGAATCCGTACTGGTTGCGTCGCAGCGTCGGCTTGCCCGCGCCGACCCGGTTGGCGAAGAAGTTCGTCCCGTCGAGCTTGTCGTTGCGAATGAACTCGTAGATCGAGCCGTGGAATTGGTTCGTCCCGGACTTGGTGCTCACGAGGACCTTGGCGCCCATCCGATAGCCGTATTCGGCGGACATGTTGTTGGTCACGACCTTGAACTCGCCGACGGCATCTACGGAAGGCTTCGTGGCTTGGGCTTGAAAGCCCAGAGCGCCGCCGGAGTTGCGGGACGAGTTGTCGGCACCGTCGAGCAGCACGTTGGTTTGGGCCGCGTGCATGCCGACTGCCAGAATGCCGCCCTCGCCGCCGCGCACTCCGTCGTGGCGGGTGCCCTTGCCCATTTCGCGGGACGGCAGCACGCCGACGGAGAACTTCGCCAGCTCGAGGTAGTTGCGCCCGTTGAGCGGCATCTCGAGAATGCGCTTGGAGTCGATGACCTGGCCGACCTCGGTCTTCTCGGACTGGATCAGTATGGCGGCCGCGTTGACCTCCACGGTCTCGGTGACGGAGCCGACCGACATCGCGCAGTCAATGCGCATGGTCTGCTGCACCTCAAGCCGAACTTCCGGGTACTCCCTGGTTGCGAACCCGTCCGACGAGCATGTGACTGAGTACAGGCCTTGGTTCAGGCCGGGGATCGTGAAGAACCCGACCTCGTTCGTCGAGACGGAGCTCTCCGCACCGGTCTCGAGGCTGGAAACCAAGACCTGGGCGCCGGGAATAACGGCGCCGGAATCGTCGGTGACGGTTCCTTGGATCGTGCCGCTGGTCTGGCCGAGAGCCAGTGCGGCCACTAGCATGCCTGCTGCGAGCAGGCGGATTGCCAATCGCATGAGTATACTCCCCTGATCTTCGGGCCGAGCCCACATCCGCGACCGCTCGCGGGCGCACCTCAACCCGCACACAAGCTTACAGCCATTCGACGCTCCGGTCAACCGCAGTCCGTTGGCAAGGATCACCGCTGTCTCCGCCGTCGAGGTTCGCGCCAGAGCACGAGCGATCGTGTCAAGACACGCGATCCTTAGGGCATACCGATTTCCGTGCCTGGCTCGCGGCTGTAAGCCCCCGTAGTCAACTCCGCCGTGATTCGGCACTGGTCCCGTCCAATGGGCGGGGACGTGCCGACGCGAGGCCAAGACTCTGACGATCGGGGACAATCGTGTTGAGAGCCCGCTCGCCCGTCGAGTCGGTGCCGAACCGTGGGACGTCTATTGGCAAGGGGCCTTGCGCAAGCAGCCATCGCCAGAGGAGAGCCGTTGGCTTGGTTCGAGGAACTCTATGCCCAAGTCGATTCTTCGGGCTTCTCGGTCGTTCCGTGGGCGGATCTGGAGCCGAATCCCAACCTCCTTGCCTGGCTCGACCGGGAAGACGTGGATGGCAAGGGGAAGAGTGCTCTCGTTGTGGGCTGCGGGCTGGGTGACGATGCCGAGGAGCTGAGCCGGCGGGGCTTCCGGGTGACCGCGTTCGATGTTTCGGGCTCTGCCGTAGCGATAGCGAAGAAGCGCTTCGCGGATTCAGCGGTCGAGTACGTGGCTGCCGACCTGTTACAGCCGCCAACGGGCTGGGCGGGCAAATACGACTTGGTCCACGAAGCCTATACGCTGCAGGTGCTGCCCCGCGGGCTGCGCCAGAAGGCGCTGGGCCAATTGGCCCGGTTCGTTGCGCCGAGCGGCGACCTGCTGCTGATCGCGAGGGCACGGGACGACGCCGAAGACCCCGGCCAGCTGCCTTGGCCGTTGACCCGCACCGAACTTGATGCGGTGACCGAATTTGGCCTCGAGAGGATCACCATTGAAGACTATCTCGACGACGAAGTGCCGCCTGTGCGACGCTTCCGTGTCGTATACCGGCGCCCCACGAATCCATAGGCGCGACGCTCGTCTGACCCATGGCGTCCCGGCTTGTGGAGTCACTCGCTAAGTTCGCGGAACCGTTCCATGGCTGCCTTGGCGAGTCCCTCGCGGTCCAGACGTCGGTAGACCGACACCAAGCTGTACTGGACAGCGGGATCGCGCGGTGACAGCTCCGCGGCGCTCTCGAGTGCTTCGGCGGCAAGGCGGAGCTTGTTCGCCTTCAGGTATACGACACCCAGTTCCTGCTGAGCGGGGGCATGGGTGCGGTCCGAAGTCACCGCAGCTTCCAGAGCCTCTTCGGCGGCTTCCAAGTCACCTAGGTCGTGCAATAGGCTGCCAAGGTGGTAGTGCGGCCAGGCGGACGCTGCGACCGCTTCCCGGCTGATCGAGATCGCCTGCCCATAGGCCGCCAGCGCGGCTTCGTTGCGCCCGAGCCCTTCCAAGCTCTGTCCGCGCAGATCGTGCACCTCAACCCCTGCGGGCGAGCCCTCGAGGATCCGATCAAGCTCAGACAGCGCGGATGCGAATTGTCCTTGATCGTAGTGAACGCGAGCGAGCGCTAGCCGGTACCTGACCGATTCTCCATCGGTTGCGGCCAGCCTTTCCAGCTCCACTCGGGCCCAGTGTCGGCGCTCGATACGCATGAATGACCCGGCCAGCAGGAATCGTGCCTCGGGATCGAGCGGTGTGAGCGCGTCGGACCTCTTCAGGGCCGATCCAGCCGAGAAATAGCGACCGGCTTGATAATGCGCGATGCCAAGCGCTCGCAGCAGTGGCGCGTTCTCGGGGTTGCTGCCTGCAGCTTCGAACAGGATGCCCTCCGCGGCCCTCCAGTCCGCCGCAGCGATCGCGGTTTGCAGGGTCTCGGTCGTGGCACGCGGCAGGCCGAGTTCCTCGGCGTGAAGCGATACTTCGTGCTCACTGCCGCGCAGCCGCGGAGCGAAGTGCGCTGCCGCGACAGCCAAGGCCAGGGCGGCAATCAGCAAGTGCCGTCTCGCGGGCAAGCGACTAGCCTCCCCCGCATCCTGGCGGCAGGGCTGGGTTGATCTGGCGTAGCTTTGCGCATGCCCTCTCCGCGCCTGCGGCGTCGCCGCTCGATTGCAGGAGCAGCAACAGCGGTTCGTACGGGCTCACGAACCACGGGTCGGCTTGCACGCTCTTCTGCAACGCTTGCAATGCATTCGATGCATCGGCAAGGGCTAGCTGCAGCCTTCCGATTTCGAACCAAGCCTGTGCGTACGCAGGATACGCCCGCACCGCGCTTTGCAGATGGTCGAGGGCCCTATCGATCCCTCCCGCTGTTTCTTGCTCCAAGACCCTAACTGCGGCATGGAAATGCCTCTTGGCATCCGCGGGAGCCGCGAGGTGCGTCACGCTGATGCTCTCGCCGTGGTTCTTACCCAAGCGGTGCAGGACGGCAACTGAAATCAGCGGGTCCGCCGGCAGCGCTGCCAAGTTCACGCTGGCTGTCCTGTAGCCCGGTGCGGTGACGACCGCCGAGCAGCCGAGCGAATCGGGGAAATTCGACAACTCGAACCAGCCCTCCAGATCTATCCCCACCTCGGACTGCGCCGTCGCGCCGCAGCGCAATGCTACTCGTGCTGACGCCGGCAGGGGCATGCCGTCGTCAGTGAGTATGCGGCCCCGCACGGGTTCGCTGAGCGCAGGGGTGGCCGCCAGGCCCAGCAGCACAACTAGCTTCGCGCCCATGCGGCACCATCATACTGGGGAGTCGATGCTGCCGGTTCGGATCATGGCCTGCCTGCTCGCCCTTGCGGCGTGTACGGCACCGGCTCAGCAATTCGAGGATATCCGCGCGAGCACCGGCATCGATTTTGTCCACGCCCCGTCGAAGACGCCGCGCAAGTACCTTCCCGAGACCATGGGGGGCGGAGTTGCCCTGTTGGACGCTGATCTTGACGGCCGCTTGGACGCATTCTTCGTCAATGGAGCCCGCCTCTCGTTCCCGCACCCCGAGGGTGTCGAACCGGACAAGTCCGATCCCGAGTTTTGGAATCGGCTCTATCTCAATCAGGGCGACTGGCACTTTCAGGACGCCACCGAAGCATACGCCCTGCAGGGGCGTGGCTATGGCATGGGCGCGGCGGTTGCCGACTACGACAACGATGGCGACCCCGACCTGCTAGTGACGAGTTTGGGCACCGGAGAGTCGCCTGCCGCTCAGCTTTACCGCAACGACGCCGGGCGCCGCTTTGTTGAGGTCACACGGGATGCGGGCATCGATGTGCGGGGCTGGGCCACGAGTGCGGGGTTCTTCGATGCTGACAACGACGGGGACCTAGACCTGCTGATCCTGCGCTATATGAGGTGGAGATTTGATGTCGACCACCGTTGCGGCATGGAAGCCAGCCACGGCCGCTCGTACTGCCACCCCGATCTGTTTCCGCCCGAATCGAACGTGTTCTACCGCAACAACGGGGATGGCACTTTCAGCGATGCCAGCATTTCCTCGGGTATTGCCGACCATGCGGGCAAGGGCCTGGGGCTCGCTTTCGCCGACTACGACCAAGACGGCTGGATGGACGTCGCCATTGCGAATGACTCTCACAGGCAGTTCTTGTTCCGCAATCTTGGAAATGGCAAGTTTTCCGAAGAGGCGCTGGTGGCGGGCACCGCCTTCGACGACCACGGAGCGGAATTCGCCGGCATGGGCATCCTGTTTGAGGATCTGGACGACGACGGCCTCGCCGACGTGCTCGTTACGACGCTCTCGCAGGAGCGCTATGCGCTCTTCTTCAATGCCGGCGGGGGTTTGTTCGACTACTCCACGGGGCGCTCGGGGCTTGGCAGCGCGACGCAGCTGTTCGCGGGTTGGGGCCTCGCTGCCTTCGACGCGGATGCGGACGGACGGCGCGAAATCTTCTTCGGCAACGGACACGTGATGGACAACATCGAGCAGTCCCAGCCACACATCAGTTACCGGCAACCGCCGCTGCTGTTTCGACTCGATGGGCGCACGCTGACCGACGTATCCGCCGGCGCTGGAGAGTTGTTTTCAGCCACATGGGCGAGTCGAGGCGCTGCTGTCGGGGACTTGGACGACAACGGCTTGCCGGACCTTGTTGTGTCGAACCTCGCAGGAGTGCCGTACGTCGCGCGCAACGTATCTGGCGGAGAGAACAGTTGGATCGGGGTGCGACTCGAAGGCTGCGCGAGCAACCGCGACTCCATCGGCGCCAAGCTCGTGTTGGAGAGCGAGCGCGGCCGAGCCCAGCGGCGCACGGTGACCCGTAGCGGCAGTTACTTGGCTGCCCGCGACGGCCGCGTGTTCTTCGGCACCGGCATGCGGCAGGCACCGGGAAGCCTGACCGTGACCTGGCCGAGCGGAGCTGTGTCGACGCACGAGGATCTGCGAGCCGAGGCGGTAAACGTGATCCAGGAACCGCCTGGCTGTAGTCCTGGCCCCCGCTGAGTGCGCATTGCTGCTTCGCGGGCGAGCAAGAAGTGCTTGCTTGCGCCGAGCCGCAGCCAGCTTGGTAGACTCGGTTTCGCTCCGCCAATCGCGAGTTAGACCGCCATGCAGTTGATCGTCCGATACGCCATCTTGGCCGGAATTCTCACCGGCTTGCTCCCAGCCGCCACTCCTCCCCCCAACGTGATCGTCGTGCTAGTGGACGACTTGGGCTGGATGGACCTAGGCTGCCAGGGATCGGACTTCTACCGCACGCCGAACATCGACCGCTTGGCTGCGACGGGCATGCGGTTTACCGATGGATACGCCTCGTGCGCGGTCTGTTCTCCCACGCGGGCCGCCTTGATGACCGGACGCTCGCCGGCCAGGCTTGGGATTACCGACTGGATCCGCGCCGAGTTCCAGCTCAGCGCGCGCCAGTGGCCGAACATCCGGGACAGATTCGGCTATCACCGCACGGCCACCGCCGATCGTGAATTGCTGACTCCCGTGAACGAGCTGCAACTGCCGCACAGCGAGATCACCTTGGCTGAGTTGCTCAAGCCGATCGGCTACGCCAGCGCCTTCATCGGGAAGTGGCACTTGGGAGGGCGGGGCCATTTGCCGGTGGACCAAGGCTTCGACGAGAACTATGGCGGGTGGGACTATGGCCAGCCGCCGTCGTACTTCGATCCGTTCGTAGAGCGTCCCCGACTGCCGATGGGCATCCCAACGCTTGCGCCGCGGCAGCCAGGAGAGTATCTGACAGATCGCGAGGCAGACGAGGCCGTCGGGTTCATCGAGCGCAACAAGGACCGGCCGTTCCTGCTGTACCTGTCGCACTACGCGGTGCACACACCGATTCAGGCCAAGAAGGACCTGATCACCCGGTATGAGGCCCTGCGCGATGGACAAGGGCAGGACGACGCCGTTTACGCGGCCATGGTGCACAGCGTCGACGATGCCATGGGCAGGCTGCTTGAAACCCTTGACCGGACCGGCCTGACGGATCGCACTCTGATCGTCTTCACAGGTGACAACGGCGGGCTCGACCGTCAAGGTCGGCCGACCGAGAACGCACCCTTGCGCAGCGGCAAGGGCTATGCCTACGAAGGAGGCCTGCGGACGCCTTGGATCGTGCGATGGCCGGGCGTGACAGAGGCCGGAGCGGTTTCCAGCGAACCGATTGCCAGCATTGACCTGTTGCCCACCATTGCCGCGGCAGTCGGTACCCGACCGCCGGCCGACCGAGCGATCGATGGCATTGACTTGAGTCCGGCGCTACAGGGCGGCAAGCTCCCGGATCGGGCGCTAGTGTGGCACTTCCCGCACTACAGACACGGCCCGGGACACGATCCCTATTCGGTGATACGCCAAGGCGATTTGAAGCTGATCCGGTTCTACGATCCGGCCAAGACCGAGCTATACAATCTTGCCAACGACCTTGGCGAAACGAACGATCTGGCAGGTTCGATGCAGACTAAGACCGAGCAGCTCGAAGCCCTCTTGGACGATCGCCTGCAGGATGTCGGCGCGCGCTTGCCGATTATGCCGCAGTAGAACCGCTGCCTCAGTTGCGCTCCGCTTGTCCGAGCAGCTCCAAGAAGCGGGCTGTCGAGGCAATGGCCATGTGGAAGTTACGCAGGCTGAATTTTTCGTTGGGCGCGTGCAGCGCGTCGTCGGGCAGTCCATAGCCCATCAATGCGGTGGGTATGCCCAAGTGTTCCTGAAAGTCGCCGACCACGGGGATAGACCCGCCCGAGCGGATGAAGACTGTTTCGCTGCCCCACACCTCTTCGAGCGCGCGGGCGGCGGTGCTGATGGCCGGGTGATCGGTGGGGGCGAGCGTGGCCGGCGCCGTGTGGATCAGGCGCACCTCGACCTCGATGCCTGCGGGGGCGTTTTCGGCGGCGAAGTCTTGCATTAGACGGAGAATCTCTTCGGGGTCCTGATCAGGGACGAGCCTCGCACTGACCTTGGCCGTTGCGCTTGCGGGGATCACCGTCTTTGCGCCCGGTCCCATGAATCCCCCCGGAATGCCGTGAACCTCGAACGTAGGCCTTGCACCGAGACGCTCGAAAACGCCGTATCCAGGCTCTCCGGTAAGGGTCGAAGCGCCGACCTCCGTGCGCCTGTATTTGTCTTCGTCGAACGGGATGCGGTCCCAGCTGGCCTTCTCTGCTGTTGAGGGTTCCTGGACGCGGTCGTAGAACTCCGGAATCAGCACCCGACCGCTTGCATCTTTGCACTTGGCCAGCAGTTCGACGAGACCGAAGACGGCGTTTGGAGCGACCCCGCCGAATAGGCCCGAGTGCAGATCGCGCTCCGCGCCCTTGGCGAGCCACTCGGTATACACCATGCCGCGCAGGCCGGTGCAGATAGTCGGGGTTTCCGCCGCATACATCGCCGTGTCGGAAACCAGCGCCGCGTCCGCGGCCAGCCGTTCTTTGTTGGAGGCGACGTAGTTGGCAATCATTTCTCCGCCAACTTCTTCTTCGCCCTCGATCAAGAACTTCACGTTGACCGGGAACTCGCCGTGTGCCTGACGAAGGGCTTCCAGCGCCTTGATGTTGGCCAAGACTTGGCCCTTGTCGTCCGACGCGCCGCGAGCGTACACTTGGCCGTCGCGCACGGTGGGCTCGAATGGCGGCGAGTCCCACTGGTCCAGCGGATCGACCGGCTGGACGTCGTAATGGCCGTACAGCAGCACGGTGGGCTTGCCCGCCGCTCCGAGCCACTCGCCGTACACCAAAGGGTGCCCGCTGCCTTCGATCAGCTCGACTGACTCCAGGCCCGCTAGGCAGAGCTGCTGCTTGGCGAATTCGGCCGCCCGCACGATGTCGGGCTTGTGCTCAGGCAGGGTGCTGATGCTGGGGATCCGTAAGAAGTCGAATAGCTCGTCCTCGAAGCGCGGGCGCTGGAGATTCGCGATGTCTGAGAAAGAGGGCATTGGACTTCTTGTCGGGACGGAACGTTATTGAGTTTCGCAGCTGACCCGCTGGTCTCGTCGGTTTGGTGGGAAGCCTTGCTAGAGATCCCGCTCTGGTGGGGAGGGACGGGCCGTGGCGATACCGAATCGCTCCTCCAATGCCCGCACTCTCTCCTCCGCAGCCCTGGCCCGCTCCTCGGCGATCCGGCGCCGCCGCTCGGCGGATTCCACTGAGCCATCGAATTCCTCTCCTGTGCGTGGGTCGGAGAACACCAGCACAGCCCCTCTGCCCTGGCGCTCGCTGCGCAGGTCCAGCCCCAGCACCCCGCTCCGCAACCGGCCCCCGACCGGCTCCACCGGCTCATAGCTAGACCCGCTGGCGACATATCCCTCCAACGCCGTCCCCTGCAAGCTCCCTTCCGGATCCAGCCGCCAGTACTCGCGCACCCCGATCCGGGCGTACTCCCGCGCCTTGTGCCACGCATCCTTCTCCGCCGTCGACGGCGACGCCACCTCCAGCACGAAGTCCGGCGGCTTGCCTTCCTCCCAGATCTTGAACGAGCTGCGGTCGCCGTCCTCGACTCCGAACACTACCTGCACGTCTGGTTGCAGCTTCGCCTTGTTGTCGCCGTGCTTGTAGTACACCACCAACTCCATGGCCACGAGCACGTCCACGCGGTCGCGGAACAGGTGCCGCAGGGCCGTCGTAGCTTGGCCAACCGCGTCGCCGTGCGAGACGCTCTGCGCGACCCAATGCCCTTCTGGATACTCGACGTCGTCCGGATCCGCCGCGGCGGCCTGCGTTACGGCAAGGGCGGGCAGTTCAGTCGTTGTGGATGTCATTGATAGGTATCTCGAATCGAACTGCGTGGGAACGCCATTCCATGGTGACATACGGCCGACACGACGGGGTATGGCCCGTAGCACAGGGCTTTTCAAGCTGCGGAGAGAGGCCTGCTCGCGAGGCAGCCGACTGTCCGCCACGGCATGCCTAGGGCCCTTCAAGAAAAAGACTGAAATTGGGCGATTACTGCCTTTACTTGAGTGAGTTGTAGCTCGGCAGCCACATTCCGGGGCGTGGCGAGAGGTTGGGCAGATCCGGCGTCCTCGGGCGAGGCCGCCATCCAATTCGGCCCCAGCGGAAGGGGCTCGTGCTTGGGGATAAGCAGTCGCCGGGGTGGTTGCGCCGCCCTGAGCCTGGAATCTGCGCGCGTGTCAAGATGGGACTCGTACCGGCATGAAGACCGCCATCATCGGCTTGCCGCAAGTGGGCAAGACATCGCTCTTCAAAATCCTTACCGGCGTTGTGTCTGAGAGCAGGGTCGGAGCAACCAAGGTCCAGCTTGGAATGGCCAAGGTGCCCGACGAGCGGCTCGCTGCCCTTGCCGAGGTCTTCGAACCGCGAAAGGTCATACCGGCTACGGTGGAGTATGCCGACATGCCGGGGCTGTCGCGCGAAGCACTGCGCGAACCGAGCTATATCGGCAGTCTGCGTACCGTCGATGCGTTCGCCCATGTGCTGCGGTTGTTTGACGACGATACCGTCATGCATGCCGAGGGCTCTTTGGACCCATTGCGGGATTGGGCCAACATCGACCTGGAACTCGTCGTGAACGACCTGCAGGTGGTGGAAAACCGCCTGTCGCGCCTCGCTAAGGATCTCAAGCGGGGGAAAGACGCGACACTGCTGGCTGAACGCGAGCTGCTGGAGCAGTGCCGCGCATGGTTGGAACAAGAACGGCCGCTGCGCGAGATGGAGTTGGGGCCGGAGCAGTCCAGGCTACTCAAGGGCTTCCAGTTCCTGTCCGAGAAACCGATGCTGCTCGTGCTCAACATCGGCGAGGAGCGCGCGGACCAGATGCGGTCGTTGCAGGCCCGGTACGAAGCGGAGTTAACTGCCGGGCGCGACAATCTCGCACTCACGGCCGTTTGCGGCAGCGTCGAGTCCGAGCTGGTGGACCTCGACGAGGATGATCGGCAAGAGTATCTCGAAAGTTACGGGCTGGCGAACTCCGGCATCGAACGTCTCGTGGCGGCGACCTACGACCTGCTGGGGCTGATGTCGTTCTTGACGGCGGGCGAAGCCGAGTGTCGCGCTTGGACGATTCGGCGGGGCGCTTCCGCTGTCCTAGCTGCCGGCGCGGTCCATACCGACTTTGCCAAGCGCTTCATCCGGGCGGAGACGATCCAGTGGGACACCCTTGTGTCCCACGGCGGCTATGCAAAGGCCAAGCAGAGCGGGGAACTGCGCCTAGAGGGCAAGGACTACGTCGTGCAGGACGGTGACGTGCTGGTCTTCCGGCACGGTTAACGGGCCTCTAAGCCGCGTTGCTCAGCGCGGATCGCGGACGAAGCCCTCCCGATTCGGCATGACGACCCGGGGCAGGCTCTCTCGATCCAACACGTCGTCTTCCGATACTAGCCCGTTCAAGTGCAGGATATATGCAGTGACAGCGTAGACTTGGTCCGCGCTCAGAGTTCCGGGCTCCTCGAACGGCATGGCCCGGCGCGTGTAGTCGAACAATGTTGTCGCGTAGGGCCAGTAGCTGCCCACCGTCTTGAGTGGCGGGGTTTGCTTGAGTTGTTCGGGATTGCCCACGAGCGCGGCGTGGTCACCGCCCACGCCTTGGTCGCCGTGGCACTCCTTGCAGCGCACTTCGTAGACCTGCGCGCCGTCCTTTGCCGTGCCGCTGCCGGTAGGTAGTTCGCGCCCCTCCGGCCCGATGGTTACATCCCAGGCTGCGACTTCGTCGGCACTGGCTGGGCGTCCTACGCCGTAGGTCTGTGCTAGGAGCGTCGGCGCTGCGCAGGCGACTATGGTCGCGATCGATAGCAAGCTAGACTTCTGCACTGGTCACGCTCCCGTCGGCGGCGATCCGCCACCCTTTGATCCGATTGCAGTGGTAGGCCGACTTCCGGCCCCGCTGTTCGATCAGTTCCGCCCGCCCCGGTTGCAAGTACCCTGTCTCGTCCCGGCACCGCGACAGCAGGACAGTCTCGCTTCCATCCCATTCCCACGGCAGCCGAAAGCGGGTGAACGCTTTGGAGTAGACCGGCGTCTGCAGCTCTGCTTCAGCCCAAGTCTGTCCAGCGTCGGTCGAGACCTCTGCCTGCGTGATCTTGCCCCGGCCCGACCAAGCCAGCCCGGAGATCTCCAGGAATCCCGGTCCGTCGACCCCGTGTCCGCCCGAGGGTGCCGTGATGACAGATTTGGCGTCCATCTCGAACGTAAAGATCCAAGCGGTGCCGTCTTCCATCAGCTCGGTGTACTTGGAGGTCTCGTCCTTGACGTACTGCGGCCCCGCGGTCAATTTGATGCGTCGCAGCCACTTGACGTTGGTGTTGCCCTCCCAGCCGGGCAGGATCAGCCGCAGCGGATAGCCCTGTTCGGGACGGATCGCCTCGCCGTTCTGGCCGTAGGCCACGATGCCCTCTTCCAGGGCCTTTTCGAGCGTGGCGCTGCGCTGCATCAGGCATGCGTCGGCGCCTTCAGCGAGAACCCACCTCGCCTCGGGCTGGATTCCGGCCTCTTCCAGCAGGATGCGCAGCGGGACGCCGGTCCACTCGCTGCAACTGGCCAAGCCGTGGCTGAGCGCGACAGTGGGCGCTCCAGCCGGACTCCACTCGCCGCCGCTGTTGCCGGAACACTCGACGAAGTGGACCCTTGAAACGGACGGCAAGCGTTTGATGTCGTCCACGCTGAAGGCCATCGGGCGGTCCACCAGCCCGTGAACGAGCAGCTTGTGGGTCGCCGGGTCGATTTCCGGCACGCCCGCATGGTGGCGCTCGAAGTGCAATGCCGAAGGCGTGATGATGCCGTAGGTCTGGTCCAGCGGCGTCCTTGACGATGCCGCCTCCGGAGTCTGGCTCTCGCGCACTCCCCGAGCGGCCTTCTCGTACGGGCTGCGCTGCCCGTAGCGCCTCACGGGCGTGCCGAGCGACGATGGCTGGTCCGGTTCCGCCGGTGCTTCGGCCTCCGGTGAGCTGCAGGCCGTCCAAGCCGCGCCCGCGAGCGCGCCGGTGCCGAGAAACGACCTACGGGTTGCGTCTCTTGATTTCATGAGTGGCTTGATTCTAGCGCGGGCGGCATGCCGGGGGCGGCCGCGCAATGCTGCAGGGAGTATCGCCGCCGGCAGGCTCAGGTCTCGAACGAGGCTGGCATTCGGACGGCGCCGCCTGCCCGCTAGCGGGATTCGATCGGGCGATTGGGCGCCGTGGCGGGCAGATTCGGGTTTCCATCTGGCAGCGCGAAATGTAAGATGGACTTGGCGATGCCCTCTCCTCGCAGATTCGGCCGGTGGCTTGTCGCTATCGCGGCGTGGTGCCTCGCTGTCGCCGCCCAGGGCGGGGATTTCGAGTCGACCGTGCTGCCGATCTTCGAGCAGCGCTGCACGGCATGTCATGGCGAACAGCCTCAAGGAGGCCTCAAGCTCGACACGCAGCGTCATGTCTTGGAGGGGGGCCAATCGGGTGCGGCGGTGGTACTGGGGTATCCCGATCGCAGCCTGCTCTTGGCCAAGGTGGTCTCGGGGCAGATGCCCATGGGTGGTGAGAAGCTGCCCGAGTCCGAGATTGACGCGATCCGCGCATGGATCGACGAGGCGGGCCGTTCTGATGACGCCGCTGCAGAGCTGCGCGTGACTGAAGCCGATGTGCTGCCGATCTTTCAGATGCGGTGCCAGACCTGCCACGGCAAGCGACGGCAGGAAGGCGGCTTGGATCTGCGCAGCCTGGCCTCCCTGATGGAGGGAGGGGAGTCGGGGGCCGCATTGGTGCCGGGCAAGCCTGACGACAGTCTCTTGCTGCAGCGCATCCTTCGCGGAGAAATGCCCCCGCCTGACATGCTCTTCGAGAACCATGTCAAGACCCCGACTGACGCGGAGGTCGCTCTCTTGCGGAAGTGGGTCGCCGACGGTGCATTGCCGTCCGAGAGCGACTTGACGGTCGCCGACCGTCCGCTGGGTGGCGAGGAACTCTCCCACTGGGCGTTTCAGACACCGGTTCGCCCTGAGCCGCCCGAGGTGGAGAACGCCGACCGGGCGCGCAATCCGATCGATGCCTTCCTGCTGCGCAAGCTGGAGGCCAAGGGTCTCGCGCTGTCGGCGGAAGCTGACCGCGACACATTGCTGCGCCGCGCCTATCTGGACCTAACGGGCGTGCCGCCGACGCCCGAGCAGATTCGTGCCTATGCGAGCGACTCGCGGCCCGACGCATACGAGCGGCTGGTCGACCAGCTTCTCGATTCGCAGGAGTACGGCGAGCGCTGGGCACAGGTCTGGTTGGACCTTGCGGGCTACGCCGATTCGGAGGGCGTGATCGACGAGGACAGGCTGCGGCTGCACGCCTGGCGCTACCGCGACTATGTGATCCGGGCCCTCAACAGCGACAAGCCCTATGACCGGTTCCTCACCGAGCAGCTGGCAGGCGATGAGCTGCTCGACTACGAGGGCCTCGAAAGCGTCACGCAAGAGCACGTGGACACCTTGGCTGCCACCGGATTCCTGCGCATGACGCCCGACGGCACCTACGGATCGGCGACTGGCTCGATTGCCGAGCGCTACAACGTGGTTGCGGATGAGATCGAGGTGCTCAGCTCCTCTGTCATGGGGGTCACTGTCGGTTGCGCCCGCTGCCACGATCACAAGTACGACCCACTGTCCCAGCGGGAGTACTACAGCCTCGGAGCGGTGTTTCAGTCGGCCTTGGACCCGTACGACTGGCTCGATCCCACCGAGCGCTTCCTAGAAGTCGGCTTGGCTTCAGAGAAGGAGGCGGCGGCAGAGGCAAACGCTCCGCTTGAGGCCGAGATCGAGCTATTGCAATCGGAATTCGATGCATTGGTCACGCCGTTCTTCGAACGCGAGCTCGAGCGGCGGCTGGCCGAGGTTCCGGCAGAGCTGCGAGAGAGCTTGCGGACCCTCGCGCACACACCCCGCAAGACGCGGACAGCGGCTCAGAAGAATCTCGCTAGCGAGCACAAGGACCTGCTGCAGATTCCCAATGCCGACGGAGAATGGCACCAGATCGCCGAGGCGTTCCCGGAACTCAAGGACACCGCCGGCCCCGTAAACACCAAGATCCGCGAACTGAAGGCCAAGCTGATTCCGCCGCCGAAGATCCGTTCGGTCTTCGATATGGGCGGGGAGCCGTCGCGCACGTACTTGTTGCAGCGCGGCGACGCGCAGGCTATCGGGGAGCGCGTCGGGCCCGGAGTGCCGCGCATGCTGGCCGCACACACCGCGCCCTTCAAAGCGGTGTCCCCAAGGACAGGCACGAGCGGCAATCGCCTAGCGTTCGCACGCTGGCTCACCGATCCTCGGCACCCTCTGACGTCCCGCGTGATGGTCAACCGCATTTGGCTCAGCCACTTCGGGCGCGGCATCGTCTCGACTCCCTCGAACTTCGGCCTCACCGGGGCCGCCCCGTCGCATCCCGAACTGCTGGATTGGCTGGCGACCGAGTTCGTGCGCGAGGGCTGGAGTATCAAGGCCATGCATCGGTTGATCATGACCTCGAGTGCCTATCGGCAATCCTCCGGAGTGGCCACGGAGGTTGCCGCGGCGGATCCGGAGAACATCCTCCTGTCCCGCATGCCGTTGCGCCGGATGGACGCCGAGGTGTTGCACGACTCGATCCTGCGGGCGACGGGAAGGTTGGACCCGACGCGCTTCGGGCGCCCGGTCAAGGTCGCCAAGAAGGAGAACGGCGAGATCGTCCCCGAGGCAACCGACGATGGCTGGCGACGGGCGGTCTACGTACTGAAGAAGCGCCGCACTCCCGTGACGCTGCTAGAGGTATTCGATGCCCCGAAACCCGCGCCCAACTGCACCGAGCGGCGCGAGTCCAACGTGGCGCCCCAAGCGTTGCAGATGATGAACGGCGAGGCTGCTCACGAGCATGCCAGGTTCTTGGCGGGGCGGCTGATCGACGAGCATCCCAATGATCGCGTGTCACAGGTGGCCGAGGCGTACGAGCGCATCTTGTCGAGGCGACCCACTGCTGCCGAATCGGAGCTTGCCGTAACGGATTTGAATTCCTTGGACCAGCACTGGCTGGACCACCTTGACCAGACGAAGCATGCCGGGCCGCGCCGCGAGGCGGCGCGCTGGATGGCCTTGGGATCGTTCGCGCATGCCCTGCTGAACTCTGCGGAGTTCCTGTACATCGATTGAGATCCGTCATGCAAAGACCAAACCGTCGCGACTTCTTCTCCCGCATCGGAGACGGTCTTCACGGAGCCGCGCTGGCGTGGCTGCTGAACGGCGAGCTCGCGGCCAGCGAGACGCGCAGCACGTACGACCAGAAGCCGCGACAGCCGGACTTTGCGCCCAGGGCCAAGTCTGTCATCCACCTGTTCATGAACGGCGGGCCGAGCCAGGTCGACCTCTTCGACCACAAGCCGGAACTGGAGAAACATGCCGGGGCTGCGGCTCCGCGCGACATCGCCAACCAGCTCGAGTTCACCGACGAAGTTGGCACGCTAATGCCATCCCCGTACGGCTTCAGCCGGCACGGCCAGTGCGGCATGGAGATTTCCGATCTCCTGCCGGGTCTCGGCAGCGTGGCGGATGACATCACGCTCATCCGCTCGATGTACGGCGAGCACTTCAACCACGAGCCTTCGCTGTATTTGATGCATTCCGGGCGCACCCTGCCGGGGCGCCCGGCCTTGGGAGCCTGGGCGGTCTACGGGCTGGGGACCGAGAACCAGAATTTGCCCGGCTATATCGTGCTCGACGATCCACTCGGGTATCCGATCAACGATCTCCAGAATTGGCAGTCCGGATGGCTGCCGCAGGTTTACCAGGGCACCAAGTTCCGGGCCGAGGGTCCGCCGGTGCTCAACCTGCGCCGGGAGCAGGAACTGCCCAGCCCGCTGATGGAAGCCGAGCGCGCGCTCGTGCGAAGGCTGAATCTCGCCCATCGGGACGCCCGGCCATCGCAGCCACAGCTCGATGCGCGCATCGAGAGCTACGAACTGGCGGCCCGCATGCAGATGGCCGCCACCGACGTCGCTGATCTTTCGTCGGAGAGCGCGGCGACCAAGGAAATGTACGGGATGAACGACGAGCGCACGCGGGCCTATGGAGCCCGACTGCTGCTCGCCCGTCGCATGGTGGAGCGAGGTGTGCGCTTCGTACAGGTCTTCATCGAGTACCAGATCTGGGACAACCACCTGAATCTAGATCGCGAATTGGGCTATGCATGTGCCAAGACCGACACGCCGGTCGCGGCGCTGATCAAGGATCTGAAGCAGCGAGGCCTCTTGGATTCCACTCTGGTGATCTGGGGCGGGGAGTTCGGGCGCATGCCGCTGGCTCAAGTCGGTCAGGCCGGCACTACCGGTCGCGATCACGGCCCGGCGGGCTTCAGCATTTGGATGGCCGGCGGGGGCGTCAAGGGCGGACATGTCCACGGCGCTACGGACGAGATCGGCCACAAGGCCGTGGAAGATCGCGTTAGCGTGCATGACTTCCACGGCACCATGCTGCACCTGCTGGGCCTCGATCCCGAGAAATTGGTCTATAACGTGCATGGTCTTGATGAGCGTCTGATCGGCCAGTATCCGGCTCGCGTGGTCAAAGAGATATTGGCTTAGTGGATTTCTTCCCGCCGGTTCTCGAGAACTAACCCGACGTCTTGGGCGAGACTCTCTCCTGCTTCGTCCCCCGTGCGTCCCTGGCCGTTAGCGCCAGGGATTTCGGGGCAGTATGCGATGAGCCATTGCTCCTCACGCTCGAAGATCGCTGTGAATTCGTTTCGCATCGCTGGATATTGGCGTGCTACCAGCGATTCGCGCCTCGACGTTCCCAAAGGGCATTGAGGAGTTCTGTTGATAGATGGGCGAATAGTTCGAGGGCGGTCGCATTGGAAACAGCGTCGAACGACAGAGGGCCAACACCCAAGCTGATTCCGGGAGTGTCGCGTCGTCTTTTCCGCCTGTCGGCAGTCGCCACCGGTCAATTCCGCCGGCAATGCGTGCCGCCGAGCGCCTCGCAACGACGGCCGAGTCGAGCGATGGGCACAAACATCTCGATGCCGCCAGTCGGACGAAAAGTTCAGCTACACCAATTACTCGTTTCGCACGATTGTGGATAGCACCTATGAGCGTGCCATCGCCATGGCGGAACGCCACGGCGGGCGTGTCGAAGGGGACCGGCTGGTGGCCATGCCGCAGG
Source organism: Terriglobia bacterium (assembly GCA_009838515.1). GTDB lineage: Bacteria > Acidobacteriota > Terriglobia > Bryobacterales > UBA6623 > VXMF01. The sequence goes on from VXRL01000068.1 coordinate 100,131, forward strand.
ATGCCGTCCCGGCCGAGCTGGACATCTGGGACGACTATGGGTTACCCGTCGAGCGCATAGCAGTCACTGACCCGCGCTGGTCGTGGAAAGGCGGGTGGGCCGAGTCAACGGTGACCCGGCGGACAGCCTACACCGTCAAGACCAGCTCGCAACAGGGAGCTGAGGCACTGGTCGAGTTCGAGGGCACCGGCGCCATCATTGCGGCCTCCTACCTGCCCACAGGGGGCCAAGCCGACATCTATCTCGATGGGGAGTTGGTCGGCACTGTCGACGCGTACCCGGACGAGGATCGCTTCAAGCGCAGCGATTCCCTATGGCATGACTACTACCTTGAGGATGCTAAGCACACTCTGCGTGTCGTGGTGCGAGGCGAGCCGTACGCGGGATCTCAAGGCTCCGATATCGCACTTGTCGATCTAGTGGTCTTCCGCTGAATCAGGCGGCGTTCGTCCGGACTCGCGACCTTAAGGCTTAGCCGTCCTGCTTTGGTGCGTGTCTCTCGGGACGTCTCATCAGCGATCACTCCAGCGACCTTGGGGTAACGCTGCTTGAAAAGGGTGGTCTTACCGGTCTGGCGGGATACCAAAGCAAGAAGACCTTAGCCCGACGGGCAGATTCAGGGAACGACTGAGTATTGACTGCAAAATTCCATGAAAAATGCATCGCATCTTCCCACTTGATTCCAGATCCATCAGAGCGCGGAGATTGTATAGGCAAGGCCGACAGCCGCCCTGGTGAGTTCTCGATCGGTGGCATCGGCTACAATCGCCGCGATGCCGCCGATCGATCGCAGAAGGTTCCTCCAGCAAACCGCTGCGGGAGTCACGGCCGCCAAAGCAGGCTGGGCGAGCGCAGCGCCAGACGGCCTTCCGCCCCATGCGGAAACCTCGGTGCCCGGAGTGCATGCCTACGCGCAGCGCAGTCTGGACGCCGGAGCGAACGTCGACTTCCGGGTCAGCAGCGACACTCCGTACGACCTGACGGTCAGCCGGGCTGGCGCCGAAGACGCCATCGCGAGGCTGCGCGAGCCGCGCCCGTCGATGCAACCGATTCACGTCGGTTCCTACGCCCACGTGGCGCGAGGCTTGGCCGGAAAGAAATTCGACGCGCTGACGATCGAGGTCTGGATCCGCAGCTGGTCGGCGGAGCGCAGGCAGGGTATCGTCACGGCCTGCGATGGCGACCGGGGCATTGGATTGTTCGTGTCCGCGGGAGGGTGGATCGAGTTTCTTTTGGGGGAACGACACATCGCGCACGTGCCTCTGCATCGACGCCGCTGGCGCCACGTCGCGCTGGCTTGGGATGGAGCGCTAACCAGCCTGTACGTTGATGGCCTGTTCCAAGGCAGTTGGAAACAGACTGGGACCATCGCGGCAGTCGAAACGCCGCTGCGTCTCGGAGCGTCCGGAGATGGCGGCCGAGCTGCCGAGTTCCTCGATGGCGACATCGCAATGCCGGCGATTTACAGCAGAGCGCTGTCCTCCCGGGAAGCAATGGCGCGCTTCAAATCCGGCGGGCTTGAGCCCCCTGCTGGAGATGTGTTGGCCTGCTGGCCTCTTGATGAAGAGCGAGGCGATAGGATTCGCGATATCGGCGGTGACGGTCTCCACGGTGTGATCGTCAATCGTGCCACCTGGATGATCGGGGGGCCGTCGTTCGATGCAGCCTCCGTGCCGCGGTACGGCGAGTACGGCCCAGAGAGCGATCCGAAGCGCGGGCACGGGCTCCGATTCGCCTCGGACGATCTCTATGACTGCCGCTGGGAGGCGAGCCACAGTGTCGAAATCCCCGCAAGCGCCAAGCCGGGGGTCTACCTCGGCCGTTTCGCCTTTCGCCGCGAGGGCAAGTCGCTCCGCTACGACGTCACGTTCCTCGTGCGCCGCTCACCGACCCGTCCCAAGGCGCCGGTCCTTGTGATTTGCTCGACAAATACCTGGCAGGCCTACAGTGCCACGCCGTTCGCGGTGAACTCTTTAGAGCCGTTCTGGGAGACGACGGGCCAAGACAACGCTCATCCAGATGCGCCGGCCTATTGTTGCTACCGCAATCACGGACAGGGGCAGCCGACGTACGCGGTCGGGATGAAACTGCCGTGGCCGGTAGCCGGGCCAGAGGTGATCTTCAGCCGGCGGGACCTCAACTACAGCCACCTCATGCGTGGCGAGCTCTTCGCCCATCGCTGGATGGAGCAGAACGGCTATGAGTTTGACGTGGCCAGCGATCACGATCTGCACCTCGCCCCCGATCAACTCCGGGGCTACAAGGTCGTAGTGATCAACGGTCACAGCGAGTACTGGTCCGAGGAGTCCTACCGGGCTGTGGACGAGTTCCTGCGTTCGGGTGGTGCCGCAATTGTCATGAGCGGCAACACCATGTTCTGGAGGGTGTCCTACGATCCGGACGGCTCTGCAATGGAGTGCCGCAAGCACGGCATCGACATTGGTGGCAGGGAGGGTGCCGACATCGGCGAAATCTTCCACAGCCACGACGGCCGCCGCGGCAGTTTGATGCGATTCTGCGGCTTGCCCGCTTGGAAAGTGTTGGGCTTGGAGTGTATTGGCTGGTGGCCGGTTACCGAGGCCTATTTCGGGGCCTACAAGGTGGTTCGTCCCGACCACTTCCTCTTTCACGAACCGGAAGCGGTCGGGTTGCAGGCAGGAGAGATGTTCGGGCAGGCCCCGGATGGACGGCCGCCTCGCGTGGGCGGTCACGAGTCCGACGTCCGACCAAGCCTGATCCAGGCAATCACACAACAGAACCCAACGGGCGCGTCGGTTCCGGACGATCCGGCGGGCATCGTGCCGCTGGCGCAGATCGTGGACCGCGATCGCCGCGGAATCGACTACTTCGGGCGCTGGGAACCGCTCGAGCACGGCGTCTACGCCGAAATGACGTACTGGGAGCGGCCGCAGGGCGGAAAGGTGTTTCACACCGGCTGTATCGCTGGGGGTTGGGCACTGTCGGCCGACCCCAAGATGCAGGCGCTGATGAGGAATGCGCTGCACCACTTCGGCGTGGAGCGCGCCTAGCCGAACTCCTGCGGGTGGCGCGCTTGGTCCGGACATGGGCGGATGTTGGCCCGTGCGTCGTGTTGACTTCGAGTGCCGAGAAACGAAGGCCGTGGCAGCCTTTATGCTTCCTGCCGAGAGGCAGACCGGTGATACAGTGAGTTGCAGCGGAATGCGCCACCAGCGAGCACAGGTTCAGCTAGGCCACCACATGCCGGTCTTGGTGTTGGCGATTGTCGGTGCCATCTGGCCGGCTGCGGCCGAGGTGGAATTTAACGAGCGGGTCTTCCCGATTCTGCAACGGGCCTGCCTTGGCTGCCACGGCCCGGACCAGCAGCTTCGCGGTTTGCGCCTGGATTCGAGGGCGTCCGTAGTGGGCGCCTCCGCGGCGCGCTCCCTGGTGGTGCCGGGAAGCCCGCAGGACAGCGAACTCTACCGGCGCATCGCCGGCCTCAGCGCGGGCCCGCGAATGCCGATGGGCGGTGCGTTGTCTGAAGGCGAGATCGACACCATTCGCCAGTGGATTGAGGCTGGAGCGGACTGGCCGGAGGGCACGGGCGCAGCGCCCGAGGAAGTCAGGCGGCACTGGGCGTTTGTAGCTCCGCAGCGCCCGGTCCCGCCCGGTGATCGATCACTCCACCCGATCGATGCGTTCATTCAGGCCAAGCTAGCTGAAGCCGGATTGGAACCGATGCCGCAAGCAAGCCGGGCCACGCTCGTCCGCCGCCTGTCCTTGGACTTGACGGGCTTGCCGCCGACCTTGGAGGAACTGGCAGCATTCGCAGGGGATCCGGACTACGAGGCACTGGTCGGGCGCTTGTTGGCGTCCCCCCACTACGGAGAACGGTGGGGCCGCCTCTGGCTTGATGCCGCGCGGTACGCCGATTCCGACGGCTACGAAAAGGACATGCCTCGACAAGTCTGGTTCTACCGCGATTGGGTCGTGGACGCGCTGAATCGGGACCTTCCCTATGACCGCTTCGTTGTCGAGCAGGTCGCGGGCGACCTGCTGCCCGAAGCGACCCAGCAGCAGATCGTCGCGACTGGCTACCTGCGCAACTCGATGGTCAACGAGGAGGGTGGCACAGATCCGGAACAGTTCCGCATGGAGGCGCTATTCGACCGCATGGATGCTATCGGCAAGGGCATTTTGGGCCTCACCATCCAATGCGCTCAGTGCCATTCGCACAAATACGACCCCCTCACGCACGACGAGTATTACCGTTTGTTTGCGTTCCTCAACAATGCCGATGAGGCAAAGGTGGCGGTGTACACGGACGAAGACGCGGCAGCCCGCCAAGCGGTGGTCGATGAGATTCGTTCCATCGAAGACGAACTCATGGCAGCCAATCCCGACTGGCAATCCCGCATGGCCTCGTGGGAGGGGGATCTGCGCGGTGACCAGCCGCAGTGGACAGTGCTGCATCCAGAAGTGGACGACCTTTCCACGGGGGGCCAGCGCTACCTGCTACAGAGCGATGGTTCGCTCCTGGCTCAAGGCTATGCACCGACCGAGCATGTGGCCGAGTTCACCGCGCAAACGAGCCTGCGCGAGATCACGGCCGTGCGGCTCGAGGTGCTGACCGACCCCAATCTCCCGCTCAATGGGCCGGGACGGTCTGTCTACGGCACCGGCGCATTGAGCGAGTTCCGACTGCTGGCCGCGCCCGCGGACGACCCGTCCGCGCAGCGCGACATCTGGATCCGCACTGCCAGCGCGGACATCGACCTGCCCGAGCGCAGCTTGGATCCGAAGGTCTTCCCTCACAAGGAGGGCTCGGAACGCTTTACCGGACCGATCCACTTCGCCTTCGACGACTGCGTTGACACGGCTTGGGAACTCTTCGCCGGGCATGGTCGCAGCAACCAGCCGCGCAAGGCGGTCTTTGTGCTGGACCGGCCGATCCGGCACAGCCCGGGCACATTGCTGACGTTCTTTCTGGACCAGAGCCACGGGGGGTACGACAGCAACGTAGGCCAGAACAACAATCTCGGCCGGATCCGCCTCTCGGTGACCAGTGCCGGCGATCCAGTCGCGGACCCGCTGCCCGCGCGAGTCCGCGGGATCGTGGAGCAGGGTCGCGTTGGCCGAACGCCCCAAGAAGACAGGGCGGTATTCAGCTTCTGGCGGACCACCGTCCCGGCCTGGGCTGATGCGAATGAGCGCATCGAGCGGGCTTGGGAGCGATTCCCGCAGGGCAACACGCAACTGGTCCTCAAGCAGCGAGCGGAACCGCGCCCGACCCACCTTCTGCGGCGCGGAGATTTCCTAGAGCCGGCGAACGAGGTCAAGCCGGGCGTACCCCAGTTCCTGCATGCACTAGGCGAGAGCGGCCAGCCCCCGCGCTTGGCGTTCGCCGAGTGGCTCGTCGACCGTCGCGCTCCGACAACAGCCAGAGCGATCGTGAACCGCATTTGGCAGGCGTACTTTGGCGCCGGCTTGGTCGCAACCGCCGAGGATTTCGGAATGCAAGCGGATCTGCCTTCGCATCCAGCGTTGCTCGATTGGTTGGCAGTAGAGCTGATGGACAGCGGTTGGAGCCTGAAACACCTCCACCGCTTGATCGTGACCTCTGGGACGTACCAGCAGTCTTCCCGTCTGACCGATCGGGCCCGTGCTATTGACCCCGACAACCTGTTGCTGTCGCGCGGCCCCCGAGTACGGGCTGACGCCGAGATCATTCGGGACATCGCATTGGCCGCGAGCGGCCTGCTCAGCCACCAGCTCGGCGGCCCGCCGGTGCATCCGCCCGCCCCGGAGTTGCTGTTCAAGCCGCCAATCAGCTTCTCCGAGAAACCGTGGCCTGCCTCGAAGGGCGAGGATCGGTTCCGGCGAGCGCTTTATACCTTCCAGTACATTTCGGCCCCCTATCCGGCCTTCGAAGTCTTCGACGCCCCCAACGGCGCGACGGCCTGCGTCAGGCGCAGCCGCTCGAACACTCCCTTGCAGGCCCTCACTACCCTGAACGAGGAGCTCTTCATGGAAGCCGCGCGCGCACTGGCGAAGCGAACCGTCGCCGCAGCGGCGGACGAGCGGGAACGACTCGACCACGCGTTCCGGTCGTGCTTGTCTAGAGACGCCAATTCCGATGAGGCCGAGCTCCTGCTGGAGTTGCTGCGAAAGACGCACGACCAGCTCGCTGGCGGCCTGCTGGACGCGCGCGAATTGACCGCCGCCGATTCCGAAAAGGGCCCCAGCCCGGACGATGAGGCGGCGTGGACGGTGTTGGCGAGGGCGCTGCTCAATCTCGACGAGACCATTACGAAGCAATGACTGCATCTGACACGGCGAACCCGATTGCCCGCCGCTGGTTTCTCGAGCGCTGCGGATTCGGGCTGGGCACAGCGGCACTGGCGCACTTGCTGCGCGGCGACGCGGGGGCGGCGACCCGCCTGCCACACTTCGCGCCCAAGGCTAAGAATGTCATCTTTCTCTTCCAAGCCGGGGGGCCGAGCCATCTAGAGCTCTTCGATTACAAGCCAGAGCTGGCAAAGTTCGACGGTACGCTCCCGCCGCCGGATTTGCTCGAGGGCTACCGGGCGGCGTTCATTGATCCGAATTCCAAACTGCTAGGCCCGAAATACAAGTTTCGGCGGGCCGGGCAGAGCGGTTTCGAGATATCCGAGCTCCTGCCGCATCTGGCGACCGTGGTCGATGATGTCGCCTTTGTCCGTTCCACGGTCACGGACGCGTTCAATCACGCACCGGCGCAGCTTCTCATGAGCACCGGTGCCCAGCAGTTCGGCAGGCCCAGCATGGGAGCTTGGGTGACGTACGGGCTTGGCAGCCAGTCGGAGGACTTGCCGGGCTTCATCGTCCTGAACTCATCGGACTCCGGCCCGAGCGCAGGCACCGCGCTGTGGGGCGCGGGCTTCCTGCCCACCGTGCACCAAGGGGTGCCATTCCGCTCCGGCGGCGAACCCGTCCTGTTTCTTTCCAATCCGCGGGGAATCACGGACCGTGTCCAACGCGACACCCTCGATGCGATCAACGGGATGAACCGCATCCAGCTCGAACGAATGGGGGATCCGGAGATCCAGACCCGCATTCGGTCGTTCGAGCTCGCGTTTCGCATGCAAAGCTCCGCTCCTGCGCTGATGGACATCAGCAACGAAACCTCGGAGACGCTGGAGCTGTACGGGGCCGAGCCGGGCAAGGCCTCGTTTGCCAACAACTGCCTGCTGGCGCGGCGGCTCGTGGAGCAGGGGGTGCGGTTCGTGCAGCTCTACCACGAGGCTTGGGACCACCATGCCAACCTGACCAAGGGAATCAAACAGGTGGCCAAAGACATCGACCAGGGCTCGGCGGCGCTGATCAAGGATCTCAAGCGGCGCGGACTGCTAGATGAAACCTTGGTGCTGTGGGGTGGGGAGTTCGGGCGGACGCCCATGACCCAGGACACCAATGGGATTGGCGACGGGCGCGACCACCATCCCGGCGCCTTCACAACGTGGCTGGCAGGAGCTGGGATCCGGCCCGGAATTACTTTGGGGCGGACTGACGAACTAGGCTTCCACACCGTCGAGGACAGGGTTCATGTCCACGACCTGCACGCAACCGTGCTGCACCTGCTTGGCTTCGACCACACCAAGTTGACCTACCGCTTCCAAGGTCGCGACTTCCGACTGACAGACGTGAGCGGAGAGGTGGTCGAGAAACTGCTCGCGTGAGCTGCTACGAGGCGCTTTCGCGACGCGGCCCTTGGTCAGGCAAGAATGGAAGCATCGGCTCAAGCCGGTGCTCTACGGCACCTATGTGCCAGCCCCCGAGGTTGGCGAAGTAGATCGCGTCTGTGCGCAGCGCGATGTTGGTCGGTCGGTTCATCCATTCCGCCAACGGGTCTCGATACAGCACTTCGAATCGGTCGTCCGTTCCGACCACGGCGATTTGGTCAGGCGAGTAGTAGGCAACGTAGATGTTTCCTTCGGTGTCGAGAGCGACTCCGTCGGGTACGGTGCCGGGCTCCAAGGGAATCTGGCGCTCCGGTTCCATGCTGGCGACTTGCGGGCCATCGATTCGAAACGCGAGGATGCCGGGGGCAGTGCTTTCGACCATGTAGAGCAGCGCGTTGCTGTGGTCGATGAAAACCCCGTTGGCGAATCGGAACGGCCCGGGGTGTGCGCAGAGCGTCTCCCCTTCTGGAGTGATGGCAAATAACCGACCGCTGCGTTGCGTGGGATGGTATGTGCCCGACTCGGTGAAGAACAGATTGCCCGCCGCGTCGAACGCGCAGTCATTTGGGTTGTCGAGCCGACCGGTCGAAACCGCTTCGACGCTTCCTTTCGGTCCGATCCGCAAGACCTCGTTGCGACCGGCGTCACAGGCGTAAGCCGCACCAGCTCGGTCAGAGCACAGTCCGAGGATAAAGCCCCCGGTCTGCGCCACAGGCTCAAACGAACCCGTCTTCGGATCAATGCGGCAGATTGCTCCCGCCTCGCTACCGCACAACAGCGAGCCGTCGGCCGAAAAGCACAGCCCCTCGGGGTGGTCCAAGCCAGCACACACGAATCGGACGATTTCAGGCGAAGCGAGTGTCACTGACATTCCTACGGCGCCGGGTCCCAGAGGATCTGGTTATAGGTGCGCTGCCGCATGGGTATGGCTTCGAGCTGGGGGAGTGCGCCGTACTTCTCTGCCTCGATCCACCACAAGTTCTGCATATCTTGGAGCTTCTCGGGGTGCTGGTCGGCCAGGTCGGCGGTTTCCGTGAAGTCCGCCTCGACGTTGTAGAGTTCCCAGTGGTCGGACTCAAAGTCAGTCCCCGGTGTGTGGAACGCTACCGCCTTCCAGCCCCTGTGGTAAATTCCCCGGCTGCCCCACAGCTCGAAGAACTGAGTGTCGCGTGGAGCCGGAGCCGCGGGATCCTCGAATGCCGCCCTCATGCTCTTGCCATGTAAGGGCATCTGGCAGACGCCATCGAAGGCTCCCGGTGCCTCGATCGCAAGGTAGTCGAGCACGGTTGGAGTGATGTCGATGACGTCGACGAACTGCTCGCGCAATCCGGGCCTGCGGATTCGATCGGGCCACGAGGCGATCATCGGCGTGCGCACTCCGCCGTTGAACGGCCACAGCTTGTAGTACTTGAACGGCGCGCTTGAGGCCATTGCCCAAGGCCGGGGATAGAGCGGCTGCGTGCCGGGCCCCCCCAGTTCGTCCAACCGCTCGTGCATCTCCTCCACCGTCGTGGGATCGCCGTACGAACGCGCGAAGTTCCCTTTCACGCCTGCTTCCGGCGCGCCGCCATTGTCCGAGATCAGGGTGATCAGGGTGTTGTCGAACTGGCCGTTCTCCCTCAGAAACGAGATCAGACGGCCGATCTGCTCGTCCGTGTGCTCGGTGAAGCCGGCGTAGGCTTCCATGAACCGTGCGTAGACTCTACGCTCGGTCTCGCTGAGATCGCTCCAATCCGGGTCGCCCGGATTGCGCGGCGGAAGCTTGGCTCCTGGTGGAATGATGCCGAGTTCCAACTGTCGGCGATAGCGTCTTTCCCGTTCCGCGTCCCACCCGTCGTCGAAAGCGCCTTCGTACCGCTTGATGTAGTGGTTCGGTACTTGGATCGGCGCGTGCGTGGCCCCGAACGCGAGGTAGAGGAAGAAGGGTTTCTCGCTATCCGATTCGAGGTTTCCCGACAGCATCGCAATGGCCTGATCCACGATGTCCTCCGAGAAATGGTAGTCCGAGCGATCGGGCGCCGGAACCGCGCGGTTGTCCACCACGAGGTCGGGCCGATACTGGTCGGTCCAGCCGGAGAGGAACCCATGGAAACGGTCGAAGCCTTTTTGCAGCGGCCAGTGCGTGCGGTCCCCTGCCGGCGTCATGTCTTCGCGGGGCACTAAGTGCCACTTCCCGGCCGCGAAGGTGCTGTAGCCGTAGCGGCTTAGGATCTGTGCGATGTTCGCTGCTGATGCAGGCACCCGCCCGCGCGTGTGGGGGTATCCTTGGTCACCGCCCGGGAGTTCCTTCATCCCGACCGAATGGGCGTTGCGCCCTGTCAGCAGCGAGGCCCTCGTGGGAGAACACACGGCCTTCGACTGGAAGTTGTTGAATAACAGGCCCCCCTTGGCGAGCGAATCAATGTTGGGTGTCGAGACCGACGAGCCGTAGCAGCCCAAGTCTCCGAAACCCGTGTCGTCGAGGACGATGTACACAACGTTCGGACTGCCCGCGGGCGGTCGCGCTGGCTGCAGTAAGGAGGGTGTGGAATCTTCGGCCGTGCGACCGATGACACCCTCGAACCTCGGCTCGGGCACCGCCTTGCAGTCCTGCTGTGCGTAGGCTCCGGACACCGTGATACAGAGCGTCATGACGGCTCGGATCCGTGTCATGATTCGTTTGCGGCTTTCCTGTTTCCGAACAAAGACATCACGCGGTCGATGAGATAGTCGGCGTATCGGTCCGTGTGCGGATCGAGCGTCAATGTGGTCTGCCGGACGGTGTCGCACTCGATGAGCCCTCGGCGCACGAGGAGTCTCTTCTCGATCTGCAGCAGCAGCTCCATGTTCTGCAGGCTGTAGGCCAGGTAGGGCAGCACCGTTTCGAACCGATCCATGGCACCGTCGCGGTTACCCTCGATCGCGAGGTCGTAGACTTCTTGGAGCATGTCGGCGACACCCAGAGCCGGCATGGCTCCGCAGATTCCAGCATCGATGCCCTCCAGCAAGTACATGCCTCCCCAGCCTTCGAGCACTTGCACGCCGCCATCTGTCGCCTCTAGGATTTCGGCCACTTTCGGTGCCATCAGCGGCTGCTCCAGCTTGAGATAGCAGAAATTCGGGAAGTCCGAGTGCAAGCGCTTGGCCGTCTCAGGGGACATGGTCGGGCCGCCCGGGTTGAAGTCCTGCACTAGTACCGTAAGGGATGTCGCGCCTGCCACATTGGCGACGAACTTGTACACGTCTTCCTCGGAGATCTCGAACATTCTCGGCACGGCCACTGAAATGACGTCGGCGCCTCTTTCTTCATTGGCGCTTGCGATTGTCGCGGCATGCAGGCCCGCGTAGTGATTTGATTGCGCGATGACTTGGACCTTTCCGTCCGCGGCGTCGACCGCCGTGCCGATCACGGCTTCGCGCTCCCGCTCGGTGAGCTTGTAGAACTCGCTCGCGTATGCCGGCAGGCAGACCGCGCTGAAACCACAGCTCGCACAGAATCGAACGAGTCGCTCCAGCGACCCGAGGTCGAGTTGCTCCTTGCTGTCGAACGGCGTCGGCAGGACGGGGACGATGCCGGTGATCTGGGCGGTATTCATTTCGGTGCCGATGCTGCTCCCACGACACACCCGCCATCGCAGGTGATGGTCGTGCCAGTCACGTAGTTCGAGGCGTCCGAGACCAAGAATCCAACGACGTCGGCCACATCCGACGCCTGCTGGATCTTGCCCAGCGGGATCAGGCTCATGAACTCCTCGCGAAACTCCGGAAAGTCCCTAAGCTCGCGCGCGGTCAAACCCGCCTCGACGATTCCCGGCGCTATCGCGTTCACGGTGATTCCGTGCGGGGCCAGCTCCAATGCGGCGCAGCGTGCGAGCATCCATACTCCCGCCTTGGAGACGCAGTATGGGGCGATTAGCTTGTAGGGCACGTCCTGCACCCATGACCCCGTGAAGATGACCTTGCCCTTGTGGCCGGCGGCTACCCACCGCTTGGCCACTTCCTGCGTGACATGAAAGTAGCCGTTGAGGTTGACGTCCATGTGCTGGTTCCATTCCTCGACCGTGTATTCGAGGAACGGCACGTTCATCGAGATGCCCGCGTTACACATGCACACGTCCAAGCGCCCGAATTCGGCCCAAACAGCTTCCAGAGACTCCTGCACAGCGGCCCGGTCGGCCACGTCGACCTTCAGGTACAGCACGCGGGCGCCTGTGTCACGAAGTGTGCCGACCCGCTGGGCGTTCGGCTTGATGTCCAGCAGGGCCAGGTCCATGCCCATGGCGACCATCTTCTCGGCAGAGGCGTATCCCAAGTCGCCGACCCCGCCCGTGATCAATCCCACTTTCCGCTCTTGTTGCGCCATTTCTCTCCTCAACCCGACTGCTCTCCAGTCAGTTCCACGTCGATGTCCTGCCTGTCCTCGCTGCCCAAGATGCTCGCCACTTCATACGGCCACAGGTGGCGGTCGAAGCTCTCCGCGGCTTGCTGCTTCGGCCAGCCCGAGAGGGTGGACCGGCGTGGCCGGTCGAGCAAGTAGTTCGCATAGATTTCGCGGGCGTGTTCCCTGTGCGGGGCCACAGCCTCGGCACTGTAGCGGTACTTCTCCAGCCGCTCAGGGTCCAGGTGCAGCCCATGCCCGGGGCGTGCGGACAGCCCTAGGTGTCCGCCGCTCCAATCAAACTGCCCGCCTACGATCACATCGTCGCTTACGTGAATCGTCTCGTTGTCGATCGGATGACAGGTGCGCGGCGTGCGGCCCATGTAAATCCCCACCCGCTCCGGCTCCTGCAGGAACGCGGCTGCCATCGCGCCCCGGAACGCCAGCTGCGTGCAGAGCTCGAAATTGCTGTGCAGCGCGATATGCAGTCCCATGAATTTCGCCAGCTGCGCGAAGCGCCAAAGTCCCCAAGGCCCTAGGTTGATGTCGGGCACGGATATATCCGCCCCCTCATAGCGCTCAAGCATGTACCAATCGGGATCCCATTGGTTGGCCATCGGGCCGGCACCAGGCGGGTGGATGATCGGCGGCCACCAATGGCACGACAACGGCGTGCGCAATTCGCCGCGCAGTGCCGTCATCCGTCGGTAATAGTACTCGGCCTGATAGCTGCCCTTGGACATGTCGCGCTGTGGCGGGCGCTCGGACTGCGGGTAGAAGCGCTGGGGCAGCAGCGAATGCACCGGCTGCTCTGCATACTCCAGATTGCAGTCCTCGACTGCATGCAGGATGCGCCTCGCCTCTTGGTAGTTCCATGTGCCGTGAGCGTCGATCCGGATCGCGGTGTCCGGGCCGACGGCATCGCGAATCCTGTGGATCAGCTCGATATGATCCTCGGGCTGGTAGGCGGTCATCGAGACCTTGACCGCCGGGAATCCCTGGCGAGACCGCTCAGCTGCGAATTCCGGCCAAGTCTCGTACGTGATCGCGTCTTTGCCCTCCCGGTCGGCGAACCGCTGCCAGGTGTAGGCTGCCATGGGAACTTGATCCGTAGGCGTGAATTCGGCCTCGAACAGTTCGGCCCAAAGCTGGTGCAGGGGCTTGCCCAGCACCTGCCCGACCAGGTCCCACCAAGCCATGAACAGGGGTTCCTCGAGTTCCGCTTCCAGCAGGTTCCGGCCGGGCTGCCGTTGCAGTCTCGCGACACAATCCCGGGCGTTGCTGTCGAGGTCAACCGACCACTCTCCCGTGCCTACGAGACCCTCATTGGTCCGCAATTCGACGAATGCCCACGACACTGCTGGCAACGCCTGCCAACCGGGCGTGTACACACCCACCATCGGGATCAGCACCTTGTGAACCTTGGCTTCGCCAAGCGTCAGCCGGTGCGGTGCCAGCAGGTCTGCCAGCTTTTGGCGGAACGACCTGGTCCGACGCTTGAGCATGGCGTCGAATTCGCGGACATCGTCAATGCAAAGCAACACGTTTCGGCCGACCCGCGGCGGCCTAGGTGCCAATCCGCGCCAAGGATAGTTCGCTCGCTCCATCGGACGGCCGTCCGGGGAACTGCGATCCAATGGCGCCTAGAATACTACAGTTTGCTGCGGGCATGAGCGAGTCCTCTTGGGTCGACTGTCGGCAGCCGGGCCTTAGTCTCAATCGAGAAGGAGACTGGCAACATGCTGCGCAGTGACGGGCTCTAAGTCCTCGCCGTCCGCGCGGGTATCCGGGGCGCAATCTTGGTGTGTCGTGAATCTGTCGGCAAGCCGTCCTTGACGATGTAGCGACAAGTTGCTACATTGAATCACGTGAGAGCGGTCGGGATCAGGGTGCTCAATAGCCGGCTGAGTGAGTACATGCGCCTGGCGGCGTCCGGGGAGACCGTTCTGGTTACTGACCGCGATCGGGTCGTGGCGGAAATAGGCCCCCCTAGGGAATCGCGCAGCCCGGTCTTGGGAGATGCGGTGCTGGCCGAAGCGGTCCGCAAGGGTTGGTTAACACCTCCGGTCCTGCGCTTAGAAGGCCCCCCGTCTAGGCCGAAGCCTGTTCTTCCGCTACAAGAGATCCTCGCGGATCTAGAAGTTGACCGCAGCGATCGGTGACCTACATAGACACCTCCGTGGCCCTTGCGCACCTCCTTGCAGAAGATCGCCGCCCGTCGCCCGCACTCTGGGAAGGGACGCTCGTCGCCAGCCGCTTGATCGAGTACGAGATTTGGACACGGTTGCACGCGTACAAGCTGGCAGAGTCCCATGGCGAAGCAGCCAACGAAATCATCGAACGTATCGCGTTGGTGGAGTTGGCTCCTCCAGTAGTTGAGCGGGCCTTGGACGAATTCCCTTGTCGTGTACGCACTCTTGATGCTTTGCATCTGGCGACGTTTGAATTCTTGTGGCGCCAAGGGCAGCCGATCAAGCTTGCAAGCTACGACCGCCGGATGGTTGACGCGGCCCGCGCCCTGGGAATCCCCGTTTTGGACGTGCAAGCCAGTTGATGGTCAGAACCGCCGATCTAGGAATCGTTGCGCCGACATAGGGAAGAGCAAGTTCACCGACCCGCCGGATCCGCAGGAGCCGCTTCTCAGTGTTCGCGAGTCAACGTCGACGGTGCGAGTGGAACACTCGAAGACTTCTGCGCAAGCGCCCAGCGGAGCTTACCAGTAGACGATGTAGAGCGCTACGAACATACCCACCGTGAGCGCCCACCAAAGGCCCACGCGGCGGTAGATCGGATAGCCGCTTGCGATGATCGCTCTCGGCAGGCGCAGCACCGCGCGCGACCAGATGACCCTGTCCACGGACTTGGGGTCTGGCGGCGGTGTTGCCAGGCTGAGCAGCACCATGCAAGCCAAGGATGCGACGTAGACGATTCCCGCGATATTGAACGCGTTCATCTCGATTCCCGCAATCCGCAGCCAATACGGCAGCACGAACATTGGGAAGCACAGGCCCAGCGTCCATGCCGCCGCCTTTGCTGAGGCGCGTCGCCAGAAGACGGCCAACAGGAAGATCGCCATGATAGGAGCTGCGATCAGGAACCAGCACTCCTGGAAATACGAAAAGATGTTGCCGAAGCTCATCACCACAGGCGCCCACAAGGCCCCCGCGATCAAGATCGCGACTCCGGACCTCCGCCCGAAACGGATCAGTTCGGCCTCCGACGCTCGTCGCCGGTAGAGTCCCTTGTACAAGTCCATTGTGAGGATCGTGGCGCTGGAATTGATCAGGGCTTGGATGGTCGACATGATCGCGCCGCACAGGCCGGCTAGGATCAAGCCCCGCAGGCCGGTCGGGATTACCGTCTTGATAAGGAACGGCAGCGCCTCGTCCCCGGTAGCGAGGTCTGGCCTGAGCGCGTAGGCCACCATGCCGGGGAAGATGTAGGCCAGCGCAGTGAAGACGCCCAAGAAGCAGGCTAGGACAATGCCCATCCGGGCGTGCCATTCGTCCTTCGCGCCGAGCGAGTTCTGGTTGATGTATTGGTTAGTGCAGAAGTACCACGGCCCGGTGGAGAGAGCCAGCACCACCATGGCCGTCCACGGCAGTTCGGGATCCGATGCGGGCAAGACGAGATGGGCGCGCTCACCTGTGCCCACGACCGCTTGCCAGCCTCCCGGGACTTCGGCCAGGCCTAGGAAGAACACGAGCAGTCCGCCCGCGACGAGCAGGGCTGACTGGAAGACCTGCGTCCAGGCTACGGAACTCATGCCTCCGTAAACGGTCAGCGTGCCCGACAGGATCGCCAGCCCCCAAATGCCTGCCTGTAGCGGGATGCCCAGCATTTGCTCCAGCAAGTAGGCACCCGAGAAGATAACGCCGGCAAGGTTGATGAAGACGTAGCTGATCACGCTGATCACGGCGTACATCTGGCGGACGGTCACGCTGTAGCGCAGTTCGAGGAACTCCGGCATCGTGACCACTCGGTTGCGCAGGTATACCGGCAGGAAGACCCCGACCAACAGGCTGTAGCCCACGAAGTTGAGCCATTCCCAGTTGGCCACGGCCATGCCGTGCGTGTAGGCGTAGCCCACCACGCCGACCAGCTGTTCGGTGCTCAGAGATGCTCCGATGGTCGAGAATCCGATGACCGCCCACGAGAGCGTGCCCGATGTCAGGAAGAAGTCGCGGGAAGACTCCTTCTTGCGCCGGCCTGCCCAGAACCCGATCGCCAGGGCCGCGACGAAGTAGGCCCCGAATACCGACAAGTCCAACGAACCCATGGCGTCGCCTGCTGGCACCGGCAATTCCTTCTTAGCGGACGTTCCGAATTCGGTCTAAGCCTGCGGCGTGAAGCGGAGCGTCACGATCTCCCAAGGGCGGATTTCGAACGACGCTTGGCTGCCGTCGTGACGAATGGCGGGAGATGCCAACGGCTTGCCGTTGAAGTCTACCGCTTGGCACGACGACGCGTGTATCGGCAGTTGAACCGTGACGGTGCCACTGCGGCCGGCCGCGTCGTAGAGGCGGATCTCATATCCGCCGTCTCGATACAGCCAGCTGGAAGCGGCGATGCTCTTCGGTGTCGCCGACAGCAGACTCCTCGCCAGCGGCAAGTCCGCTCCCTTGCGGCTGTAGACGTGTCGAAACGAGCAGGCATGGGTGCGCTCGTCGGCCCGCTGCGGCACTCGCGCAACGCGCCAGTCGCCTCCGTGGGGAACTAGGGAATAGCGGAAGCTGTGCTTGCCCTCCCCATTGAAATACGGATTTGCGAACAGGTTCTCCATTTCGCCTCGGGGCTCGATCGTCATCATCAGGATGTGCTCGAGCGAACGCTCTTCAGGATGGAAGAGCCAGCCCCTCTTGCCTTCGGCAGCCAGCATCGCCATGCCCTTGCCGGCTGCGCTGTAGTCGACCCAGTGGTGCGCGAAGAACACGTTTCTGCGCAGCAATTCCTCGTTCGGGTCCGTTCCGTCCCCCCAAGGCTCGCCCGACAGGTCCCGCGGCTCGGCGCCGAACGGGATTCCCGCCGTTGGAATGGCATCGAAGTCGAACAGCGCGTTGGCCGCGAAGTAGCCGGAGCCCCCGACACTGTCGATGTCGCAAGCGAAGTCGATCTGTTCCCTGTGGTGGTTCAGCGACACGGTCAGTTCGACCGAGTGGCCGCCAATGCCGCCGGTCATCTTAGCCGAACTGCGCAGTGGGCCGTGTTCTACGAGCCGCCATCGAGCGCCTTCGATATGTTCCTCGCCGGTCACCGGCCCGCCGTGCCAGGGCCATGGATCGTCGTTCTTGTAGAACACAACGTTCCCAGCCCGTTGGTACGTGGTGTTGCGCCGCTTGTCGTGTATCGCCCGAACTCCGCCGGCGTCCAGTTCGACCCGGGCGAACTCGCTGTCCAGAGCGCTCACGGGTTCGTCCGGGTAGCTCGGCTCCTCGTCCCCGTCCACTTGCATGACGCGCAGGGTCGTGTACCCCAGAGCCGGTACGCTGACGTCGGCCAGCAGCCAAGCCTCCTTGTAGGTATTCTTGGCGCCGGGAGGAAGGTGTTCGCTGGAGTTGTTGAAGTGGCGCACCCGCAGCAACTGGTGGGGGCGCTCGGCTCCGCTGGCGTCGACCAGCTTGAGCTTGGTGAACCTGGGTTCGGCGAAGACTGCCTTGATCTCGACGGGTTCTCGGCGCTCCCATGCCAGAGGGTTGAACACTGCGATCGTCTGTGTTTCGCCGTCCGTCTTGATGCGATGCGTTAGCGTGCGCATCGCCTCCTTGCGAAGCCTGTCGGCCTGGAAGGTCACGTTGCGCCCCACCTCGATGGCGTCTGGCATGTCCTCATCGCCGACGTACAGACCGTCGTGGGGGTACAGCGTGAGCGCTTCGTGCCACAGGCCCTCGATC
Source organism: Terriglobia bacterium (assembly GCA_009838515.1). Lineage (GTDB taxonomy): Bacteria > Acidobacteriota > Terriglobia > Bryobacterales > UBA6623 > VXMF01. The sequence goes on from VXRL01000068.1 coordinate 118,061, forward strand.
TTGTCCTCGGGGTAGGCCGCGCCCAACTGTGCCGCGAACGCGCTGTAAATCTCGGCTTCGACAAGCTCGTTGTTCACGCGGTCGCGCCAGTTGTCCAAGCCGTGGCTGCCGCACTGCCCGTACCAAAACGGCCAGCCAACGGGATCGACCGGGCCGCTGAAGCGCGGGATCGTCGAGCGCTCCTTCTCCAATTCGGCGAAGTACTCCGTGGGCGTTGCGAATCGCAGTGGCGTGGACTCGCGCTGCTGCCACGCCTTGACAAACCCAGGCATGTCGAGCGAGGGCTCTCCGTCTGCGTCGGCGTTGTAGGTCGGAAGGGAAAGCGGGAGCGTATGGTCCAGACCGACCGGCAGCCAGATGATCTTGGTGTCGCTGGCCGGCATCAGAAAGCGCAGCGCCGAGTCGTACAGCGCCCGCACGGCGCCTTCCCAGTCATCTTGGTATGCGTTCAACTCGTCCAGATAGCCGCCCGGACCCTTGCCCATGCCCCAGCCGCCGGCCAGCCAGCCGTACGGGCCGTAAGTCAGGGTCACCTCGCTGCCGTCCAGACCCTCCCAAACAAACTCGCGCTTGTAGCCCTTGCGGTCCAGCGCCCAGATGGGACGCGTGAACCGGTAGTAGTCGTAGCCGGCCTTGCGCAAGATTTGCGGCATCTGCGTGTGGCCGGGGTGGATGTCGATAAAGCAGGCCACGTCGAGCTTGGCGTCCGGGAACTCACGCTCGAAGAACTTCCGGCCCAGCGTCATGTTGCGGATCACCGCCTCGGGCTCGTTGAACGGGTTGTCGTTGTTGACTACGGTGCCCGCCGAGATTCCTACGCGTCCTTCTTTGGAGAACCGCTTGAGCTCGGCCAGGACATCCGGCTTGAGCTCGGCCGTGCGATCGATGCGCTCCAGCTTGACGTCGATGAACCACTTGAAGTTCTCGTCGCGCTGCATGATCTCGACCGCCCGCTGGTCGATCAGCGCCGCGCGCTCCCAGTGCCAAGCCTCCGAAGCGAACCAAGAGAAGTCGTTGTGGCTGTACGGAACAAGGAAGATCTTTGCGTCGGCTATCTTCTCGCGAACCTCGTCATAGGAAATGGACTCCGGGTCGCCCACCTGTGCCGCAGCTTGCGCCGCCGCTCCGAGCAGGGCCATCATCCCGAGGAACTCGCGCCTGTCAACCGTCATTAGCAAGAGGCTACTTTAGCGCGTTGGAAGTGGCATCGCTCGACAGCATTCCGCCGCCCCGGCACTCGGTGGGGGGGCCTGCCGCTGCGGGCGGTTTGCCTTAGTGGCGATTTCACTCGAACGCGGCGATGCGCTGCGAGCCGCTACTCACCCAGGGTCCTGCCGGGTGCCTACAAATGCGGCAACTCATCCCGCACCTCAAGCCATGGTGTGGTGCGATGCCAATCGATCAGCGTGTCTCGTAGCCTCGCGGCTTCTGGAAACTGCTCGGCGTTGGACGCGAGATTGTCCAGCTCGTACGGGTCGGATCGGAGATCGTGGAAGGCCGCGCGGTCGTCGCGAATCGTCTTGTCGTCTTCCTCGACCTCGATCGCGTACTTGTGCGACGGCGTGCGGATGCCCATCATGGAATAGGGCATCGCATACGAAACCCCTTGGTAGCCAGCCGCCTCGATGAAGGCGTAGTTGCGCTCGAGCGACTCGCGCTGCGCGCGCAGTATCGGCATCAGGCTCTGTCCCTGCATATGGGACGGAACAGCCAATCCGCAAGCCTCGATGAGAGTTGGAGCGATGTCAACGTTCGATGCGACTTGGCCCGTATTGGCGGAAGGGCCGAAGCCGTTCGGATAGCGGTAAATCATCGGCACGCGAATCGCTTCCTCGTACAGGCGATCCTTGTTGAAGGTGCCGTGGTTTCCAAGTAGCTCTCCGTGATCCGCCGAGAGCACGATGATCGTGTTGTCCGCGATTCCGTTTTCCTCCAGCGCTAGCAGCAACTCGCCGATCAGGTCGTCGGTGCAGGTGACCGCGGCGTAGTAGTGCGCGATCAGGTCGCGCAGATTGAAGCCTTCCGGCAGCGCGTCGCCGGGGGCGTCCGGCGCGCCGCCCCGCGTGCGCCAGAAATAGTCCCACTTGGTATAGACCTTGAACCACCAGTCGTCGCGGAACAAATTGCCGTCTTGGTCGTAGACGTTGTCCCGCAGCAGCACTTCCTCGCGCCTGTACATGCCGTCGTAGCGCTCCGGCAGGTTGCCCGGGCCAATGGGCATGTGCGGCGGCGATATCCAGTAGTTCAGGAAGAACGGGCGATCCCTGTTCGCGCGAATATACTCGCGCGCCTTGTCGCTCGCTGCTTGCGGCATGAACCCTTCGACAACGACCTCTGTCCCGGTGTCGGTAGAAAGCTCGTCCCCATCGCGAACCGCCTCGCGCATCGCCCGCCCGTAGTAGCGATGGGGAATCTCGACCGGGTAGTACGCATAGTCGAACCCCAGCAGGAACGGGTCCACGTGGGCATGCCACTTACCCACGTGCCCGGTGTTGTAGCCGGCCGAGGAGAGGATTTCGGGCAACGTCGGGTCCAGCAGCCGAGTGCGCTTGGTCCCGATCGAGCCGACGTTGCGGATGGAGCCCGCGCAGGTCCTTGCGTACTGGCCGCTGAGCAAGTTGCCCCGGGCTGGAGAGCAGACCGGGCTGTTGGTCACTCCGACTTCGAATCGGCATCCCTGTGCCGCCAGGCGATCCATGTGCGGCGTGCGGGCTATCGGATTTCCATAGCAGCCGATCTCGAAGGGTCGCAGTTGGTCGGTGAAGCAAACCACGACGTTGGGAGGGCGGGGCTCGCGTGAGCATCCGGCCATTAGGGCGGCGGCGCCAAGCGCCGAGCTGGACGTGAATTCGCGGCGGTTCATGTTGGAACGGCGCGGGGCGCAGCGATCCATGGGCGGCGGACTCGCGAGCGGTAGAGAGGCAGGCACTTGGACTTCAGTCTACTCGGAAGGGGAGGGAGGACGTAGGCGCGGGCCGGGTCCAACTGCGTTGCGAACCAAGCACTCTTCATCCCCTGAGCGGCAACGCCTATGGAGCCGAGCAGGGGCAGGTGCCCGGCCCATCTCGAGGCTCAGCAGTCCACGCTTTTCACGCGATTCCGGGGCTTGCCGGAGCTACAGCGATTCCCCAGGCCCTTCCTCGGCTGCAGTGCCGGGGGATGCCGATCCAGGCGTGATGATCCGCCCACCAAGCCAGCAGGACCGGACTGCTCCGTTCGGTCGATTCCTGCTAGCCGAGGAAGCGGTGATGGCGAGAGGCAGATCGCGGTGGCGCCTGGGGTCCGATTTTTCGGTCTAGCCTCGTCCTGGCTGATGCAGGCGCTCGATGGCGGCCGAGGTCAGCTCGCTCAGTCTGACCCTCTGCCGACCTCGCTCGTCGAAGTTATCTGGTGCGAGCCATCGTTCGTAGGCTGCCTTCAGCGAGGGCCATTCCTCGGCGATCATCGCGAACCATGCGGTGTCGCGACTTCGGTTGCGAACGATTGCGGCTCGGCGGAAGGTTCCCTCATAGGTCAGGCCGAATCGCCGCGCGGCCCTGCGCGACCGAGCGTTCAGCGCGTCGCACTTCCACTCCAAGCGTCGGTAGCCAAGAGTCTGCATGGCGTAGACGACAAACAGGTACATCGCATCGGTCGCGACTCGCGTGCTTGCAATCCGCGGGCCCCAGTAGATGTGGCCGATCTCGATGGACTGATGAGCGGGATTGATCCTCATCAGCGATTGCCGGCCTTCAACTCGGTTGGTGGAGCGATCGATCACCGCGAAAAAGAGGGGGTCGACAGACGCAGCTGCACCGGCAAGCCAGGCATCGAATTCCTCGAGCGAAGCTGGTGCGGGCTCGGGCATGTAGCGAAAGCGCGCGGCCCGATCCGGCGGGCTCGAGGCGGCGAAGAGATTGTCCCGATGCGTGTCGCGGTCGAGAGGTTCGAGGCGTGCATACCTCCCTTGGAGCGCGACGCGTTCAGGCATGCTGGCGGGCCGTGGGTTGGCAACCCTTGGACCGATCGGAAGTTCCGAAGTGGGATCGATTTCCTGCAGTGTCGGTGCCGCGTGAGTTTCTCGGTCCACAAGCAGGGGAGAGGGAATCAATGAGCGATCATATCGCCGCCGGGGCGGCTTTCCAGACTGGGCAAGCCGACATGCCGCGCCGATTGCGCGCACATCGATTAGCCGCTGAAGTCTCGTGCTGTGCGGGTAGCACTCGCGGCCCGGCCATGAAGATCATCACTTCGAGACTTGCTGTGATTGGTCCAAGACGATCGTCAGCACTCGTGCTGTCTCCGCGTCGTCGGGATTATCCCGCAGGATCGCCTCGAGTTCTTCGATTCCCTCGTCCCAGCGATTCAGGCGACACAAGACCAGGGCGTAGTTGCGACGCGCTGTGACGTTGAGCGGTTCGAATTCCAAGACCTTCTGGTAGGTAGCTAGCGCCGCTGCGTAATCGCCGCTTTCTTCTAGGCGAACCGCCTCGCCGTGCAGGCGAGCGGTCTCGAGCTCGTGCTCGCGAGCGCGATCAGCAACCGCGATCAGGGCGGACAGCTTCGTGCGATAGACCTCTGACTCTGCAGGCCGTCCGGCGCCGTGTAGGGCCCGGGTCAAGTTGTACAGGATGGCCTGGTCTTCCGGGCTGAGCTCGTGCGCGCGCAGCAGGTGGTCGGCGGCTCCCCCGGCGTCGCGACGACGGAGCAGCTCGAGTGCCGCTTGGTAGTGCGCGGTCGAATCTTCTGGAAGCAGCTCGACTGCCTGCATTAACAGCGGATAGGCCTCGGCGTCACGCAGGAGGCGCTTGAGCGTCACGCCCAGAGCGAGGTGGGCCTCGCCGTTGGAGGGGTCGCCCTCTATGGACTTCCGAAACTCCTCCGCAGCCTGCTCTAGTTGCTCTCGCTCGGCATGCATCTTTCCCTTGAGCATGTGGAGGTGCGACCGCCGCGGGGCGTCGCTCGCGAGGCTCAACGCTGTCGAAATGTGGCGCAGCGCACGCTGAAATTCTCCCTTGCCTGCTGAGATGATCGCGATGTTCAGGTGGGCCGCCCCTAGGTGCGGATCCAGCTTGACCGCTCGTTCGAACACCTGCAGCGCTGCGTCTTGCTCACCCAGTCTCGCTAGTGCCATGCCGGCCGAAGCGTGGATCTGCGCGTCATCGGGGCTCAGTTCCAGAGCGCGCAGCAGAGCTTGAATCGAGTCCCCCCGCTGCGGTATCAGGGACAGGGCAGCCCCCAAGAGCAAATGGGCCTCGGCGTTGCCGGGATTCGCGCGGGTGATCCCTTTCAAGAGCGACACCGCTTCAATCACATTGCCGTCATCGATCATCGCCGCCGCCTCATCGGTGCGGGATGGGGCGGAGCTACCGGGCGCTTGGGCCGGGGAGTGGGAGGGTCCGGCGACCAGAGCGAGCGCAACAGCGCCCGCTAGCAATAGCCTGCGGCTGGACGAAACGGGCGGCGAGCCGGTCACCGGCTGAGGTGTGCGCAGATCGGCGCTCGCGGCCCGCGCAAGTCGTGCGGGGAACCACCTTGGCACGGTGCTCGCCGACGCTGTTGAGCCAATCTGCGGCGATCCCGGCTGTCGATGCAAAGCGTTGGCGAGCGGCCTGACGGAACCTAGCCTAGCCCCCCGGGGGACCCTTGGCCTCACGGCTCTAGGCTCCCCCAAGGGCGTGATGTTGGCTCCATCGAACCACGGGTCAGAATATTATTTTCAACCCGAACTGCACTTGGCGCATGGGCACGATCGTGTTGACAATCCTGCCCATGGTGGGCGAGAGCACCGTGGTGTCCGGCGGGCCGTAATTGGCCAGATTGAGCACATTGAAGAACTCCGAGCGCACCTCCACCCAGCGACCGTCGCCCCATGCGAAGCGCTTGAAGAGCGAGAAGTCCAGATAGGTCACAGTCTCGGTGTACACCAGACCGCGGCCGGCGTTGCCGAAGCTCCCGAAGGGGGGCGGTTCGAAAGCGTCCGTGTTGAACCATCTGGCTGAGCTGCGCGAGCCCGAGTTGGGGTCTCCGACCAGATTTGGCCGCATGTAGCTCCACCAAGCGACAGTATTGCCGATGTTGGCTACGTCGCCGCTAACTACCATGTTGACCGGCTGGCCGCTCCGGGTCTGGAACAGGCTATTGGCGTGCCAGTTGCCCAGCACCCATGCGGCGGGACCCCTGTTGAATATCCGCTTACCCTTGCCGGCGGGCAGTTCCCATACCGAAGACACCGACAGGAAGTGCGGGACGTTGTAGCCTGCGACTCCGGTGTTGTTTTCCAAGTTGTAGAAGTCCTGCACGTACGAGCTACCGCCCGGGCCGTTCTCGGCGGTAAAGAAGCCGCTCGCCCCGTTGTCGACGGCGCGCGACCAAGTGTAGGAGGCGAGCAGCGAGAAGCCGTTCGAGAAACGCTTGTCGGCCTTGAACTCAAGGCCGTGGTAGTTGGACCGCCCGCGGTCGTCACCCCAGAACAACGTCGGATAGTGAGGCTGCGGTTTGCTCGCGGCTACTTGTTCCGCAGTGCCTGTACTGGGAGCTGCCGTGTTGCCAAGCCCCGTGATCTGGAGGCGTCGGCTGATGCTCCCCACGTAAGCCCCGGACAGCACGAGATTCTGGCCGACTTGCTGTTGCAATTCGACGTTCCACTGATGGCCGATGGGATTCTTGTTTTCGCGGTCGACGCACCAGCACGTATCGCCCCACGGATGCGGGCCAGGTAGCGGGCTCCCCAGCTTGTTGCGAAGGTCGTCGATGAATTGGACCGGCTCCCCGACGGCGTTCGCGGGCTGGAAGAAACCATCGTTATTGGGCCACCCGCCTGAGCCTTGCCAAGATTGGTTGACGCCCGTCAGCTGGTCAAACACGATGCCGTAGCCAACCCGAAGAACTGACGTAGGATTCATGCTCCAAGCCAAGCCGAATCGGGGCTGCCAGTTGTCCCAGACGGGGATCGGGCCGATGCTCGTGTGATCAGCGAGTCGGATCTTGTCGCCGTGCAGCACGTCCTGCAGGCCGTCACCCGGAATGCATGGCGCGATTCCTGCTTGATTGCAGGGCGGAGGCATGGACTCGAGGCCCAGCAGGAATTCCCCCGTGTGGAGGTCTTGGTAGTTCTTGAATCGGCCGGTGGCGGATTCCACGTCAGGCCACATCAAGTGGTCGAAACGGAGCCCGATATTCAGCGTGAGGTTGGGCCTTATCCTCCACTCGTCCTGCACGTAGGCTCCGAAGGTCTGGTATCCGAAGAAAATCGATGAGGGCAGTCCGCCTGACACCTGGGACGGGACTCCGAGCAAGGCCGTGGCGACTGGATCACCCGTCGTTCCCACCTCGCCTGGCCGGAGGCCTTGCGTGGGCACTTCGGTGAAGTTGAAGCTGATCCCGCCTGTGGCGTTGGGAGTCAGGGTGTGGCGCAGAGTCTGCGCTCCGAATTTGAGGGTGTGGTTCCCTCGAATCCAGCTTAGGTTTCCGGTGTAGTGATACTGCTCGTAGTGGAACTCCAGCGGTCCTTCCATCCTTCGCAGTGCCCCCACGTCGCCGCCTGCAAAGCCACCGCTGCCGATGGCGATCGAAGGAATCGCACGTACGCCCTCAAGGTTGCCGAAGCCGGCTGCTAGGGCTGGGCCGTCACCGACTTCGTCATCCGGAATGGTGCCCTGCCGGTAGGGCTCCTTGGCGTAGCCGAAGCTGTGATCCATGATCACGGTCGGAGAGAAGCTATGAAACCAGCCGCCGCCGTAGTTGACGAACGGGAACTCGCCGACCTCATTGATCAGCTGCGTAGACGGGGTCAGCTGTGCGCCATTGATCTTGCTGTATCGAACCCAGGCCCGGTCCAGCTCGCTGAACTGGTGGTCAAAGCGGACTTGGAAGTTGTCTGCATTGTTGGTTGCAGCATCTTGGTTGATCACGTTGAACTGCGGATCGCCCTGCAGGTTCGGCTTGTCGTAATAGCCCCTCAGGTAGGTCTGCATCGTTTGGTTCAGGCGCGAGGACGGGATCACGTTGCCGGGAAACTGGTCACGGATCAATCCCCCGGTATCGGGATCCATCCGGGTTGTGAGCGGGTCGTAAATGTTCATGCCGGTGGGCCAGTTGGAGAGGTCCCCGCCCAGCTGAGCATCCGTCGGCACGTAATAGCGGTTCGACCGTGGATTGCTGAAGCGCCAGCCTTCGTAGGCAAAGTGGAAGAATGTCTTGTTCCTTATGATCGGTCCGCCAACGGCCGCTCCGAACTGGTTCTGGCGGAACGCCGCAGGCTTCACGTTGAACTCGTCTGTGAAGGGATCGCGCGCGTTGAGGGCGTCATTGCGGACGAACTCCCACAGCGAGCCGTGAAACTCATTGGTGCCGGTCTTGGAGATGACATTGATGATGCCCCCGAGCACACCGCCGAATTCGGCCTTGTCATTGTGCGACTGGACCTTGAACTCTTCGATGGCATCGATGATCGGCGGGATGACGTACATGTTGCCGATGTAGTTCGTATTGTTGACACCGTCCAGGAGGTGGATGTTCATGCGATTCCACTGCCCGTGGATGGAGGGGTTGGAGAACGACGCTCCCGGAACTCCGACGTTGGCAAGGTCGTGGCTGCCAATGCCGTTGCTCTGGGCCGTGCTAATGGGAGTTGCGCCCGGCGTGAGCGTGAGAAGCTGCGTGAAGTTCCTGCCGTTCAAGGGCAGGTCCTCGACCTGCTTGACGCCAATCACCGTGCCCAGCTCGGAAGTCGACTGCTGGAGCTGCTCGGCCTGCGCCATCACCTCGATCGTTTCCGTCACGCTGCCCACTTCGAGGGCGATATTCTGCGTGACGGTCTGGTTGACGCCCACGTTGAACGTTGGCAGCACGGCCGATTTGAAGCCGGTTTGTTCGGAGACAAGCGTGTAGTTGCCCGGCTGCACGTTGACGAACACGAAGAAACCGCTCGCGTTCGCCTCGGTGGTGACTTCCACCCCGGTCTCCACGTTGGAAAGGGTGACCGCCGTGCCGGGCACAACCGCTCCGGTCGTGTCGGTAATGGTCCCGTTCACACCTCCGGTCGTGCTCTGTCCGAACGCTGCGGCGGCAGCAATGACGCAGACCGCCAGTAACTGCACTCCACGGTGGACGGGATGGGAAGTCTTGAACATCTCTCGCTCCTGGGCGGCGGGCAGTGTATGGATTGGGACTGCCCCCAGTCAACCGGCCGGCGTGCACCAGTGCCTCTGTCGGCGGGCCGCCCCGATTTTACATCAGCGGATTCGCTGGGTTCAATGCCTGGCCTCGGGCTGCCTGGGATTGCGGCTAGGTCCCGCTGCCTGCCAAAGGGATTCAAGCGCGCGTGAGAAACTCCGCTAGGTTGAGCAGAACGCTTGCGACGGCGGCCCACACGGAACCCTCTGCGGTGGGAGTTCGGATGGCTCCTCCCGCAGGCTGAGATGTTTCGGCTTCCTCAATGAAGAGCTGTCTTTGCCTGTCGTGGTACGCAGCCAGCCTTCGTAGCTCCTCGGCGCTTGGTTCCCGCGACACGCACAGTCGAAACGCGTAGCGGAGGCGCTCGTCGACTGATGCTCCGCCTTCCCGTTGAATCCTCCTTCCCAGATGCGAGGCCGCTTCTTCGAAGACCGGATCGTTCAGCAGTGTGAGGGCTTGCAGCGGGGTGGTGGAGCGGTCTCGCTTGCAGACGACCTGGACATTGTCGGGCGCGTCAAACGTTTCCAGCTGCGGGTACGGCAGCGTACGCTGGCGAAAGATGTACAGGCCTCGCCTGAAGTTGTCCGCCCCCTCGCTCTGCGGCCATTTCACGAAGTTTCCAAATCCGATCTCAGTCGCTCCGTCGGGGAGGTACGGCCGCACGCTGGTCCCGCCAATACGGCGGTCAAGCAATCCTGCCGCCGCAAAGGCCGAGTCCCGGATGATCTCGGCTGGCAGCCGGATGCGCGACTGGCGTGCGAGCAGCCGGTTGGAAGGATCAACTTCCGAGAGGTCCGGGCGGACATCGGAGGACTGCCGATAGGTTGCGGACGTCACGATCAGGCGGATCAGGGCCTTTGTGTCCCAGCCGCTCTTCATGAACTCCAAGGCCAGCCAGTCGAGCAGCTCGGGGTGGCTGGGGCGCTCGCCACGTGTTCCGAAGTCGTCCGAAGTCGAGACCAATCCCGTTCCGAAGTAGCGCTGCCAGAGTCGGTTCACCGTGACCCGCGCCGTGAGGGGATTGTCGGCAGAGACCAACCACCGGGCAAGCGCGAGCCGGTCGCGCTTGCCGCCTGGCAACGGGGGCAGGGCGGACGGCGCAGACGGGTCTACCAGAATTCCCGGGTTGCGGTAGTCTCCGCGAACCAAGATCCGAGTAGCAGGCGGGGCCGGGTTCTCGGCCATCGTGTAGGCCTGAGTGAGGGCAGGGAATCGCTCCTCCAGTGCCTTGAATTCCCGTTTCAGCTCGTCGAACTCCAGGTCTTCGAAACCGGCTGGCGTTGGAAAGTCATAGCCCCCCACGACGTTCCTTACGAAGTATCCGGACAAGCGGTCGGTCTGCTTGGCGGTGCGTTGTTCGGGTGCGGCGCGGAGCGTCTCGGCACCGCCGTCCAACTCGAACAGGAGCAGGTCCCACAGGATTTTCCAGATCGGCTCCAGGCTTGTGTCCGGATCGGTCGCAGCTGCCAGGATGCGACGTTCCCAGTAGCCCTGCAACTCGGGGATTCGGTACCGCTCGAACAGCTCCGCCCGCCGCCTTTCGAACTCGGGACGGCGTGTCAGGTATGCTCGGCGCTCCCCGGGCAGCGGGGCGTCGACGTCGCGCTCGATGGCGGTGTTGAAGAATGCGTAGAGGCTGTAGAAGTCCTTTTGGCTGATCGGGTCGAACTTGTGATCGTGACATCGGGCGCAGCCGGCCGTCAGGCCCAGCCAGACTGTCGCGGCAGTGCTCGTCCTCTCAACGACTCGCTCCACTCGGTCCATCTCGAGGGGGAAGCCGCCTTCTCGGTTGTGGAGGGCGTTGCGGTGGAATCCTGTCGCGACGACTTGGCCCCGGCTTGCCCCCGGGATCAGGTCCCCGGCCACTTGTTCCACTGTGAACCGGTCGAACCCGAGGTTGCGGTTAAACGCATCGATCACCCAGTGTCGCCAGCGCCACGCGTAGGGACGGATGTAGTCGGCCTGATAGCCGTCGCTTTCGGCGAAGCGGGCTTGGTCCAGCCAGTGCAGGGCCTGCATCTCGCCGCTGTGCGGGGATGCCAGCAGGCGCTCAACGGCCCGCTCGTAGCTCATCTCTCCGCTCGAGAACGCGGCGACCTCGCTGAGGCTTGGCGGGATGCCAATCAGATCCAAACTGAGGCGTCGCAGCAGGACGGCCGGGGGCGCCTCGGGGGAAGCTTCGAGGCCCGCGGATTCCAGCTTGGCCGCGATGAACGAATCGATCGGATTCCGCGCCCACCCCACGGCTCGAGTTCTCGGGATCCTTGGCCGGACGGGCGACACGAACGACCAATGCGTGGCGCCTTGGCTGGGTTCTGTTCCCGATGGGAGGACATCCGGCCAGACTGCTCCCTGATCGATCCACGCCGTGATCCGGTTGATCTGTTCGGCAGGGAGGCGCTCGCCGCCGAGCGGCATTACCGGGCCTTCCGAAGCGGGCCGAGTGAGCATCTGGACAAGTCGGCTGCCAGCACCGTCGCCGGCTTCGATCGCCGGCCCCGAATAGCCTCCGCGCGTCGCAGCGGCGGCACTGTCGAGGCGCAAGCCCCCAGACTGGTTGGCCGGTCCGTGACATGCGATGCAGCGCTGGCGGAGGATCGGCTCGATGTCAGTACGAAAATCGATCTGGACCGTCTGCGCTGCCAGCGGCGGAATCCAAAGGCTGACTAGCAGCAGGGACAGACGGAATGGAGTCGCCACGACGAAGGCCTTCGCTGCCAAAATATCAGACTTCGCCCGCCCGGGTCTGCTTGAGGCAACTCGGGCGCGCTGAATTCGATGCCCGGCGAACCGGCGTCGGGACCCTAGCGCAAACCCGTTCGACCAGATGCGTTACTGGCGGGGCTCCGCAAGCCTATTGGTTGGGCCAGGATCGCGGCCTGGGACTGCTGCAGGCGCGTCAGCGGCCCGGCCAGGTACGCGATAGCGACGTGCTGCTGGCACGCGGAGAGTCTGAGCGCGCCGCTCGCGTGCCGTCTACAATACGCTGGATGTACAAGATGAAGCGCCCGATTTCGCTCCACACACCGCTGAAGATCGGCTTGGCTATGCTGGTCTCAACCGTGACCATCGCCGCCGGCACGCGACCGTATGTGATGGGCACGCGAGGCGTCGTCGTTTCGGGGCACCACCAGGCCAGCGATGCCGGGCTCGACATGCTCAAGGCCGGCGGCAACGCCGTCGATGCAGGCGTGGCCACCGTGTTCGCGCAGGCGGTCACGGAATTCGACCGCTTCGGACTTGGCGGGGAAGTCCCGATCTTGATCCACAACGCTGCTGATGGCCGGGTGGTCGCCGTCAACGGGCAGGGCCAGGCACCTCGCAAGGCGACCCTGGAATGGTTCCGCGCCAACGGCATCGCGGCCATCCCCGGGGATTGCTTCCTGCCGGCGCCCGTGCCGGCCGTCGTGGGCTCGCTCATCGCCGCGCTCCGCGAATTCGGCACGATGACTTTGGGCGAGGTGCTGGCCCCGGCCATTCGTCTCGCAGACGAAGGCTTCGCGGCCTTTCCGAGCTATCTGGACAACCTGCGCCGGGTCCAGGGCCGCATCCGGGCAGAGTGGCCGACCTCCGCGCAGATCTTTCTCCCGGGCGGGGAACTGCCCAGCGTCGGGGACTTGCTGGTTCAGAAGGACCTGGCTCGCACGCTTCGGCGGCTGGTTGAAGCCGAGCAGCAGGCGTCGGGCGCTGGACGGGATGCCGGCCTGCAGGCCGCTCACGACCTGTTCTACAGCGGCCAGCTCGCCGCGGAAATCGTCCAGTTCCAGAAGGACTTCCGCTGTACCGACGCCAACGGCTTCACGTCTGCCGGCCTGCTGGAAGTCGAGGACTTCGCGGCGTTCCGCCCTGTGATCGAAAAGCCCGCCCGCACCTCGTACCGCGGCGTGGACGTATACAAGGTCGGCTTCTGGTCCCAAGGACCCGTCCTGCTTCAGACGCTGAACCTGCTGGAAGCCTATGACCTGCGCTCGCTGGGGCACAACAGCGCGCCATACCTGCACTTGCTGGCCGAAGCCATGAAGCTGGCCTTCGCCGACCGCGAGTGGTATTACGCCGATCCCGACTTCGTCGGTGTTCCCGAACACGGCCTGCTGTCGAAGGACTATGCCGCGCATCGGCGCAAGCTGATTGACTTGGAGGCACCTTCCCTCAAGCTGCAGCCGGGCAATCCGTACCCGTTCCACGACGAGCAGCTCGCGCACGCCGCCGTGCCCGACTCCGTTCCGTTTCGGCCCGACCCCCCGGGAACCACTGGCACTCGCGTAGCCGATGCGCAAGGCAACGTGTTCTCGGCGACTCCTAGCGGGGGCTGGTTTACGACCTCGCCGATTATCGAAGGCCTCGGCTTCGTGCTCGGCACACGCGGCCAGAGCTTCGTCTTGTCCGAGGAACAGGCGAACAGCCTGCGGCCGGGCAAGCGCCCGCGCACCACGCTCACGCCCACCCTGGCGATGAAGGACGGTGAGCCCTTCATGGCCTGGGGCACGCCAGGCGGCGACGCTCAGGACCAGGTCAATCTCCAGTTCCTCCTCAACGTGCTGGAGTTCGAAATGGACATCCAGACGGCGCTGGACGCGCCCCTGATCCAGATCCTCGACTTCCCCCCATCGTTCTTCCCCCGCCAGGTGCAGCCCGGCGTCATGCGTGCCGAGTCGCGCATGGCTCAGTCCACGGTGGACGCTCTCGCTGCTATGGGGCACACTGTCCTCGCCGCCGGGCCATGGTCCATCGGCGACGCCACGGCGCTGATGCTGGACCGACGCAGGGGCGTGCTCTACGGGGCGGCCGGGCCGCGCCGCGACAAGTCGTACGCCCTGGCTTGGTAGGGCTTGCGGGCTGCCGCGCCGGATCTCAGCCGGCGCTGTTGGGCGGTGCTACGATGGGACTTCCGCAGCTTGCCGAGGTGCTGTCTTTGGCTGCGGAATCCCCCAGATGCGCTGGAACAGCCTCTTTATTCCGACGTTGCGCGATGCGCCGTCCGACGCCGAGGTCGTGAGCCACAAGCTGCTCTTGCGGGCAGGCTACGTGCGCCAGCTCTCGGCCGGGCTGTACTGCTACCTGTACCTCGCCCAGCGCAGCCTGCGCAAGATCGAACGCATCATCCGCGAGGAGATGGACGCCATCGGGGCGCAGGAGATCTATACGCCGGAACTGCATCCGGCAGAAATCTGGAAGGAGAGCGGGCGTTGGGACGCGATCGGCGACGACATGTTCCGGCTCAAGGATCGCTTCGGCAGGGAGCACTGCTTGGGGATGACCGAGGAGGAGGTCGTCACCTTCATTGCCCGTGGCGAGATGCGCAGCTACAAGCAGCTGCCGCAGATCTGGTACCAGATCCAAGCGAAGTTTCGCGACGAGCCGAGGCCCAAGGCCGGCCTGATGCGAGTGAGGCGCTTCACCATGAAGGACTCATACACCTTCGACATGGACAGCGCGGGCCTCGATGCCGCGTACCAGCGCCACTACGTTGCCTACTGCCGCATCTTCGACCGCTGCGGCTTGGAGTATTTGCCCGTTGACGCGCATTCCGGTCCCATGGGGGGCAGCGAGTCGTGCGAATTCATGGTGCCGTCCCCCGCTGGCGAGGATTGGCTGATCGAGTGCCCCGCTTCTGGCTATCGCGCCAACTTAGAGAAAGCGGTCACCCTTCCGCGGCCGCCATCTGCGCCGGACCCGGAGGGCGACGCCTTGCCCGAAGAGCTCGCCACGCCGGGCAAGAAGACGATCGAGGAAGTGTCCGAGTTTGACGGCCTGGCCGCGTCGTCGCATATCAAGGCGTTGGTGATGGTCGCTGGGGGAAAGCCCCTGATGGCCTTGCTGCGCGGAGACCACCAGCTCAGCGAGACAAAGCTCGCAGCCGAGGCGCAGGATCCAGACGTCCGGCCCGCCCATCCCGCCGAAATCGAGCAGTGGCTCGGGGCCGGCGCGGGCTTCATCGGTCCGGTAGGGGCTGGCGATATCCCGCTGCTCGCCGACAAGGCTCTGGAGGGGCGCCGCAACTTGATCGCCGGGGCCAACAAGGCCGACACGCACTTGCGCAACGTCACGCCCGGGCGCGACTTCCGGGCGCGCTTCGCGGATCTGCGGGAGGCCGAGGACGGCGACATCGATGTGGCCTCGGGGCAGCCTGTGAGACGGCGCAAGGCGATCGAAGTCGGACATATCTTCAAGCTGGGCTACAAGTACTCCGAGTCCATGGGCCTGTCGGTCCTCGACGAGAACGGCAAGGCTGTCACCCCGATCATGGGCTCGTACGGTATCGGGGTCGAGCGCGTCCTGACCGGCGCGATCGAGCAGAACCATGACGATGCCGGGATGGCGCTGCCGGTCTCGATCGCCCCGTTCGAGGCAGTTGTCACGCCGGTCAACCTGAAGAACGAGGACCAGCGGAGGGCGGCGGAGAAGCTCTATGCCGAACTGCGCGAGTCCGGCGTCGACGTTCTCCTAGACGACCGGGCCGAGCGCGCCGGCGTCAAGTTCAAGGACGCTGACCTGATCGGGATCCCGTATCGGGTCACGGTGGGTCGAAACATCGCCGAGGGATCGGTGGAATTGACCGAGCGCAGCACGGGACGCTCCGAGAATGCTAGTATCGAAGAGATAGCGAAACTGCTGGTTGGCCGAATCAGCGAGGCCGCAGCCTAGCGCCAGCCGACGGGCACCGGCGCGAAACGGGCGCTGCAGGAGCTGCGTCAAAACGCCAAGGTGCCGCCTGTGTGGGACGGCGCTGGCGGAGCTGGACAGCCGACGGCAGTCGCTTGAGCCAGAGATTCGCTTCTCGTCGGGTGCGCCGCAGCATGACCACTGCGAAGAAGGGCCATCCGGGGCCGAGCCGGGCTCGGAATCGGGGGGCCAAGCTGCGCCTCCGCCTCGGCTTTCTCAACCGAATCGCCCGATTCGTGCGGACCCCGATGGGAACCGTGTTGCTGGGCCTGTGCTTGGTTTCCGGCGTGGTGGGCGGTGTCGTCTACAACCACTTCTACTGGAAGTACAGCGCCATCATCGACTTGCGTCTCGATGGCGGCGCGTTTGATCGGACCGCCCGCTTCTTGGCTACGCCTCGCACGATTTCTGTCGGCGACCCGGGGGCCGTGGAGGCAATTGCTCGCAACCTGCGGGCCGCAGGCTACACGCGCGATCCAGACAACCGCGTCGGCTGGTACGCATTCGGCAATGGCCACATCGAGATTCACCCCGGCCCCCTGTCACACTTCACGCCCGACCCCGCCCGGGTCTGTGTCGAAGACTACCACATCGCTGAAATTGTCCTGCCAGACACCGGCGAGGAGTTGGAAGCGTTCCAGATAGACCCC
>VXRL01000077.1 GCA_009838515.1 Terriglobia bacterium
TGCAAGCGCCCGGTAGCGAGGGGAGTTTCGGCGTCCTCGCCGGACACATCCCGCTTTTGACTTCGTTGCAGATAGGGCGATTGCGCTTTGTCGAGGAGGACGGCAATGAGGTCCAAATGGCCATCAGCGGCGGTTTTGTCGAGGTTGGGCGCGAGCAAGTTGCGGTACTGGCCGAGACAGCCGAACGCGTCGAGGAGATCGACGTAGCGCGGGCCGAGGCAGCGCGGCAGCGAGCCGAGGAACGGTTGGCGCGGGCGCGGGAGGAGCGGGTCGATGTAGCGCGGGCCGAAGCAGCACTGGCCCGGGCGGTCAATCGCATTCGCATCGGCAGCTGATTTTTACAGGGATTACCTAGAAAGCAAAGGCACTTGCGATTGCGTTCGCAAGTGCCTTTTGCGTGGGCTAATAGTAGGCCGACCGCAACCCTCTTAACTCTCAGGGTATCCGAGTAACTGAAGCGATCAGCTAGAACTAGTTGACTGCGTCTATTCCCCCACGTCGCGCCCATACACCGTGCGAATCACGTCCTCAATGTCGGGCTCTTGGACGGACACGTCGCGCACCGGGTAGCGGGCCGACAGCTCCGAGATCAGCGCCGACGCAGACACTTGGCTCCTTGCAAAGCGGATGCGGACGACGCTGTCTCGCCGTTCGAGGATCTCTGCGTGGGCGTGGGCGAAGCCAGCCAGCGGCTCTCCGGTGCCGGGATCGCACTCGACGATCAGATAGCGGTGCGGGGTGATCGAGTCGATGAGCGCCGCCAGAGGCCCGTCTTCGATGATGCGTCCTTGGTTGATGATGATGAGCCGCTCGCAGAGTTCCTCCACGTCGTCCAGGTCGTGCGTGGTGAGCAGCACGGTGGTGCGCCGGCGCTGGTTGATGTCTCGGATGAAAGCTCGGATCGCCGCTTTCACCTCGATGTCCATGCCCATCGTAGGCTCGTCGAGAAACAGGATATCTGGCTCGTGCAGCATGGCACCGGCTAGCTCCCCGCGCATGCGTTGCCCCAGGGACATCTGCCGCACCGGTGTGTCGAGGAGGTCCCCGATGCCGAGGACCTCGCAGAGTTCAGCTAGGCTCCGCTCGAAGTCGTCGTCGGCAATGCGGTAGATCCGCTTGAACAACTCGTAGGATTCGCCGAGGCGAAGGTCCCAGTTTAGCTGACTGCGCTGGCCGAACACTGCACCGATGCGCTGGACGACCGCCCGCCGCTGCTTCTGGGGAGAGAGGCCGACGACGGAGACGCGCCCAGACGTGGGATAGAGGATGCCGGAGAGCATCTTGATCGTCGTCGACTTCCCCGCGCCGTTGGGGCCGATGAACCCGACCAGCTCGCCTGGCTCAATCGCAAAGCTCACGTCGCGCACCGCGTGCACTTCACGTCGGTCTGGCCGGAACAAGCCCTTCACCGCACCGGCCAGCCCCTTTTGCTTCCGGGTCACGCGGAAGGTCTTGCAAACCCTCTCTAACTCTATATGTGCCATGGCTTACGATCCCGCGCTTTCGTAGCGGCGAAGGCCGGCGGCAAAGACGGCTAGGGCCAGTACGAGCATGGCGACACCCACAGCGGGAGTCCACAGGGCCACATCAAGAGGCAGAGAAGTGTTCGCGCTCTGGCCGAGGAAATCGCAGGCGGGATAGAACCCGATGAAGCCGAGGGGTAGCACAAAGGTCAGTAGCGCCTGCAGAGGCCACGGGTACACGGTCAGCGGATAGAACGTGCCGCGCGCCATCAGTTCCATACTGGCGTCCACGAGAGGCTGGCTTCGCATGGTCCAGAACGCGATGGAGCTGATGAGGGTGAGGTAAGACCAGTAGATCAGGGTTCCGCCGGCAATGACGAGGAGTACCTCGGCGACGTGCAGCGGCGTCCAGACAAAGCCAGACAGCCGGGCCCCGTAGAGGAAGTAGCCCGTGCCGATGCCCAGATGCACGAGGCCGACCACGTTGATTCGGTTGCAGGAGAAGTGGAAGGTGATCTCCAGGGGTCTGAGAAGCATCAAGTCGAACTCGCCGCGCGTGACAAAGCGATCGATCTGCCGCGACTGAAATGACAAGATGGACATGATGCCACGGCTCATCAGGCTTAGCCCATACAGGAAAGCGAGTTGTGAGAAGGTCCATCCCGATAGCGGCTGGAACCGATCGACCAGCACCTTCAGGGCGACGCCAATCCAGACGTAGTTGAAGCCCAAGCCAAGGCAGATGCTCAGCAGCGAGAACGGATACTCCAACGCCCGCTGCACCGACAGGCGGCCGTACAGGGCTGCAACGGACAAGTGATGACGCACATCGGCGATCACGGGCTACCTATCCTCCTTGCACGAAGACCCGCCGCTGGGCGCGCGTCCAGACGAAACCTGTGAGCAAGGCGAAGACCGCGACCCAGATGGCCTGCACGGAGAGGATGTGGACGACCTCTTGGGCAGAGACGCGGCCGATGTAGATCTCCAGCGGTGCCTGGAACATGTACTGGAAGGGCAGCCATCGCGATGCATCGGCGATGAGGTCGGGGAATAGCCACATTGGCACCAATCGTCCCGACAGGGCGAAGACGAGACTGGTCTTCACTGAGCTCACATCCCCGAAGTCAGTGACCCAAAAAGCCGTCAGGCCCACCAGGACACTAAGCAGCCACAGCAGCAGGAAGCTCAGCGCACAGCTCGGCAGAAACAGCAACCCCG
>VXRL01000010.1 GCA_009838515.1 Terriglobia bacterium
GAGGGGACGGCGGTCCACGTTCGCATGCTGATGGTGCGATATCTGCTGGAGCACATGGCGGCGGGGCCGGGGTAGGGGCGGCGGACCGCGGCGGTCAGATGCGGGCGGGTCGCGTGTTTCTGATTCGGCACGGGTGTTGCATGTGAGCCGGTATCAGCAACCACCACGTTGACACAAGGTTGATCGGTTCCGGTAAAATCCGTCCTTGGAAAACAAGGCCCCTACGCCACGTCCCTGATCCAAAGCGGGTGTTCCCCGCTACGTGGTGTCGGGGCCGAAGTCTGTCCTCAGGATGCGGGGCAGGAGGATCGTTTCGTGGCCGAACGCGTGGCTGTGACGTCTGGATGACCGACAAGCTGATCGACAGGAACCCGGACATCCTGGGTGGAACTCCGGTGTTCCACGGCACACGGGTCCCGGTGAGGATACTGATGGAGCATCTTCAAGCGGGCGACCGGCTCGACGAGTTCCTCGACAACTACCCGACCGTCACGAGAGAGCAGGCCGTCCAACTGCTTGAGCGCGCCCACGACGGCACTGGTGGGCGATGATACTGCCGATTGTGGTTCATGAGGCGGGGGAAGGCGGTATTGGGCGGAGGCGCCTGCTAGTGCCGGGTGCGTTTCCCAAGGCGAGTCGCTCGGAGAACTACTAGAGAACATGCGGGAGGCGATCGTAGGATGCCTGTCTGTAGACCCGCGCCTAACCAGCGGATCAGACGGGTCGCTCCCCGAGATCAAGGGCGAATAGGCGGGACTCATCTTTTCCGCACGGTGTGTTGCCGAGCCCGGCACCCGTGGGCAGAGAACGCAATGAGAGGCGCGTATCGGACGATCTTCATGCTGGCGGATTGACACATCCGCATCACCCCGGTAGCGTGGCCCCGCCACGCAATGACCACGGGGGGAATGACCGGATGAGCGACGACGAACGAGAAGTCAGCCACCATCTTGTCGGCGATTCTCGCAAGATCGCCAATATCTTTACCGCGATAGCCGAAGCCCTAGCGGTGGCGTTGGCACCCGGCGCGGATGACCACTCGTTCTATCAGGGGCGGGATATGTTCCGGGCCGCTGAAGCACGAATCGTCGAGATCCAAGACCCCGGCTTGCGCGACTCGATGGAAACGCAAGTCCGGCTCATCGGGCGCGTGTTTTACACTGCTGAAGTCCTAAGGGCCACGGTGGGCGAGTTGAAGGTAGGACAGCCCTCTGATCCGCCCGACGACGCCTGACTCACCCAGTCATCCCGACTCCGTCTGGCGGGGGATCTTCCTCGTAGGCGTCCTCCGTGTGCCCGCTCATTCTCTCCTCCTCCCGCGTTCGGGGTCGGTCAATTGGCGTTAAACCGTATCTCAGCCTCGGGCTTCCAGCCCTTGCCGGCGACCTTGTACCACTGCCGTCCCTTTCGAACCTCCGTATCCACCACCCTCACCTCAACGCTCCATGTCCCGTCGCAGGCCTGCATCCTGCCTCGTGCGTTCCGTAGGCTCAGCAGCCGTCTGACCTCGTCCCGATCCACGGGGGTGCAGTCGTGCTTCGGCCACGGCCAGCCCTTTTTGTCGAACACCACGCGGCTCCCGCAGGTGCACTTGAGATACCAAACCTGCCCGCCGCAATCCGAGCACTTCGTCGGCCACATCTGGGTTCCGCATTCCTGGCGGTGATCGGGTATGGCCATCGTGTCACTCCCGTTGGGTGGACTATTTGCTAAATGCAGAGACAGATAACCGATAGAGGGACCGGTGGTCGCACTCGGGGTGCATCGCGTCGCTTGCGGGTCGGTCTTGGCCTGAGCCTGTAGCATGCCGGCACTCAGGACTGCGCCTCGATGCGTTCTCTCAGCCGCTTCATGGCGGTCGGTCCATCTGATACATCGCCGTCCCCGACCTGCTCCAGAGCCGCGTCAGCGAGTTCGTGGAAATGGGCTCGAACACGGTCCAAGAGTTCAGGTGGGATCCTGTCCCGCTCTTCGTCGCTCAGCCCCTCGTAGATCCATTTCTCAAGAAGCCTTCGGTGCATCTGTCTCCTCCAGCAACCGCAGTCGCGCCGGCCGCGTGGCCAGCGCCATCTGAGACTGCGTCAACTTCGCTCGTTCCCGTACCTCGCGTGGGGTCACCGGGCCGTGAACGATGGCGGGTCCTTAACCCTTCGTGTGGGCCAAGGCTTCGTTCAGGGACTGGATCAGGTCTTCTGCGAACGTATCCAACGCTTCTCCTCTCTCGAGCCTTGGATGGCCTCGACGAGTGCGGCCACCGGGCTTGCCGCCTTGAACCGGCGCGTTGAAGATACGTCAAGCCAGGGAGGAAACCATGACCGATGAGAGAACCAGTCCGAAGTCGGCCGGTGCCGTGACCGTGGGATCGGGCGAAGGCCGGTCCGTTACGGATCGCGGTCCGTCTCATCAGTCGGCGCACCCTGTTTCCAGCAAGTCCGAGGCAATCATCAAGGAGGTCTCGGTTCGGCGGCAGACGGCCATCAAGGTCTTGGCAGATCGCTGAGCCGAGCCTGTCACGGCTGCCGGAGACCCCGGATGACCAGACTGCTGGCTTGGGTCGCCGCCGAGGGGTCCGAGGGGTGGAAGCTCGAACCCGGGGCCGAGTGGCGGTTAGAAGTCAACCGGGCACCCTACCCGCCGTCGGAGGGTTTCAACGGGTTCGGCGACCGCCATCCACAGTGCAGCTGGTTCTGGTGCTGGGAGAACTGGCGCTTCCCCATAACGGAGGAAGCCGCCAACTACGAGCACGAGGCGCTCTGGCTCACGCTGTACCGGGAAGACGTCTGCGCCGACATCTGCCCGTAGGCAGCACGAGGGGGGAGACGCCCGCGTCATTCCACAACCTCATACCTACCGGGCAGGTTGGCGGGAGCGAACCCCAGCGCGGGATCGTCCATCCGCGCCAGCACGCGCAGCGTTGAGTCGAAGAACTTCCGGCTGGCCCTCACCAGGTTGCCGGCTTCGAGACCGATATCCTTGGGATGTTCGTCGGAAACTGCGCTTTCCGCAGCATACTCGTCCGCACATGCCGCTTATGGCTTGCAACTCTCGCCAACGCCGGAGCCATTCGGTTCCCCTTGGGACACACCACAAACACGGGCCTATTCCGTTCGACAGATACCATGCGAATCGGCGTGACGAGATCGGTATCGTTCGAGATTACCACGGCAGCGTCGAACGACTTTTTCCACGCGTCGTTGAGGAGATGTGCGGCGAGGTTCACGTCAGACCCCTTTTCCTCCATCGTATGGACTTCGGACACGACGGCATCCAGAAGCGGCCTGGTGCGTTTTCGCCCCTTCTTCGTCCCCCTGGCGGGCTGCCCATACGTGCCAACAGGTAGCATCTGGGTTCTTGGGCCCGAAACCGAGTGGGTGCCTGCGGGCATGGTGACAGGGTTGGGAGTGCCGATACGTCGACCCGCGACCGGAAGGTTGGTCAAGGGCCGCCAAACCGTCTTGGAGAGAAACGTCCCCCAAAGGATTTGGACCTCGGGCAAGGTCGCGAGCGCGCTCAGGTAGGCCTGCTGCCGAGCTGGTGCACCGGCGTCGGGAATCCCTGATACGCGTGCCGTGAAGTACTTCAGCTTGGTGATGGAGTAGCCGGCCGGAAGCAGTTGGTACGCCAACTTGACGAGGTCGAGCCACTTGAACGGCGTTCCCTTGAGGGCGCCGTAGTACAAGTTGAAGCCGTCAACATAGACCCGAGTCCTCATGGGCGACTCCTAATAAAGCAAGGGCCACTCCAGATGGAGCAGCCCTTGAGCCGACAGCACGCTGCCGGCGGGTATCTAGGCCAATCTACAACGCCTTGCTCGCGCCCTCAAGACCGACGCTGGACAACTTCGGACGGCCTTGGAAAGCCGCCCGAGAAACTCGCAGCTCGTGCGATACCTGAGCCCGGGGCGAGGCATGGGATCGTCGGTGCCGTCGGGAGCGAAGCCCTTGCCCGCGGACAGCGAGAGCGACAGGCGCTGACTCCGGCAGCGTTCCTCACCCATTGCTGTAACGTTCAGTATCCTGTACGCTGACAGTGTTCACATATGTATTACTGGACCGTACAGGAGCGACAGATGCCTTCCTACATCCGCGGGACCCTGCCGCTTCCGGTCCGACGCATCCTCAAGAAGCTCGGCAGCGACATCCGGGACGCCCGGCTGCGCCGCCGCATCCGCGCATCGACGATGGCCGAGCGCGCGCTGATCAGCCGCACGACGCTGCACAAGATCGAACGGGGTGATGCGGGCGTCTCCATGGGCATGTACGCCACGGTCCTGTTCGTGCTGGGCATGCACGACGGCATTTCGGCGCTGGCCGACCGCACCCGGGACGGGATCGGGCTCGATCTGCTGGAAGAGCGCCTGCCTCAGCGCGTGCGCGTGCCTTCGGCGGCGCGACGGAGGGACGACACGCGTCGGCCGGGCGCCGACGACCAGGGCTCGGGATGATGGGCACCCCCGTCCTGGTTCACGTCGATCTGCGGGGCGTGCCCATACGAGTTGGCCGGCTGTGGATTCGTGTGCGCAGCGGCCGCGAGAGCGCGTCGTTCGAATACGACCCGGCGTGGATGGACCACCCCCTGCGCTTCGCCCTCGAGCCCGCGCTGACCGTTGGACCGGGCCCATACCACACTCGCGGGAGACTCTTCGGATCCATCGGCGATTCGGCGCCGGACCGCTGGGGCCGGGTTCTCCTCCGCCGCGCCGAAGTCAGGCGGGCGAGGTCGGAAGGGCGCGCACCCCGAACGCTGTTCGAATCCGATTTCCTCCTTCGCGCGGACGACGAGGTCCGCATGGGCGCGCTCAGATTCTCGACGCGGGGAGAAGGGCCGTTTCTCGCCGAAGCGGGCGCGGTGCGCATTCCTCCGCTGGACGATCTGCGGCGGCTCATGGCGGCTTCGAGAAGGGTACTCCGCCGGCGCGAGAACGACGACGATCTCCGCCTGCTGGTCGGTCCCGGGTCCTCCCTCGGCGGCTCCCGGCCCAAGGCCGCGGTCAGGGACGCCGGCGCCGAGCTGGCGATGGCCAAGTTCCCGAGCACGGAGGACGACCGGGACATCGTGCTCTGGGAAGGAGTCGCGCTTGCGCTCGCGAAGCGCGCCGGGGTTCAGGTCCCCGCATGGCGACTGGAAACCGTTGCCGGAAGACGAATCCTGATTATCCGGCGATTCGACCGCGAGGGAAGCCATCGGGTGCCGTTTCTCTCGGCGATGAGCATGCTGGATGCCCGCGACAACGAGCGGCTATCGTATCTGGAGCTGGCTGATGCACTGCGCACTCACGGAGCTGCGGCACGATCCGACCTCGCCGAGCTGTGGAGACGCGTTGTCTTCAGCGTTCTCATCTCGAACACCGACGATCATCTGCGGAACCACGGCTTCCTTTACGAGATCGGGCAGGGCTGGCGACTCTCACCAGCCTACGATCTGAATCCCGTGCCGACGGACGTGAGCCCCCGGGTTCTCACGACGTACATCGACGAATTCGATGGCACCGCTTCGCTGGACCAGGCGCTGGCCACCGCGGACTACTACGGCCTGAACCCGAAGCAGGCGAAACGGATTGCGGGTGCGGTGGGGAAGGCGGCTTCCGGGTGGCGGGAGGTGGCTGCGCGACTCGGCGCGTCCAGGCGCGAAACCGATCGCATGGAGTCGGCGTTCGAGCACGAGGACCTTGTGCGGGCTCGACGGTTCGGGGCCTGACGCCGATACAGACGTCCTCGGGTGCGGAGATGCGGAGACACGCGCGAGTCAGCTATCTGTGCCTTCCACTTCATTGATGGCCGGGATCGCGAGTCGCGCAATGGCGAGCAGGTTGTCGGCGAAGTAGGTCGTTATCGGCCCGCCCTCCACTTCGCATTCTTTGTGCAGGTCGGGCACGAGCGGATACCAGTGCGCATAACGCTTGGGGTATTCGTACTGCGGCCAATAGCTGCTACTCCTGCGAGCGAGCTGGAGTCCTTTCTCCAGCAATTTCCCGCACAGCTGGTCACGCCGCTTTTTCTCGGATGCCGTCATTACGGAACGGTCCTTCGGGCTGCACACACCCCAATACCAGCCGTTGGGCCCTCCGCGCCCTCTCTCGGCTCCGGCTTGAAGCCGAATCACGGTACGCCCTTCCAGTCCGGATTCGGTCTTCCCTTCGTACTGAATCCATGCGTCGCGGACGATCCAGAGATCGGTCGAATAGGCTTTGTTGCGTTCATAGCGGCACCGCACATGGAGGTCGATGCCGGACCACTCTTGGCGAAGTCGGCCTTCGACGTCAGACCGCAGATGCTCGAGGAATCGCTCGCACACCTCGTCGCGCAGGAGAGACCATGCGTCGTGTACCGCGAGCGCGGCTGGCAGGTGTTTCGAATTCCCGCGCAGGTACTTCATCGCCGTCCGCGTCGGTCGGTTTGTCGTCATCGTAGATTCTCCAAAGGCCTTCTCACAGAAACGCTCCGCGTCTCTAAGGAATCCTCTCACGCGCTCTGCGTCGCAGCGCCGTCGGCATGTAGCAAACCAGTTCGAAAGAGAGTTCTCGCCCTCGTATGGCATGACCACAAAACGGTTCTGCCAGAGCTGGCGCTCTGCTTCCGAGACATCCGCGTCGGACGGCCCGTCACCTGACGGTGGCAGGTAAACGAGGAGGAAGCGCTTCGGGTATTGCTTGCCTAGGTACCTGAGGTACGCGGTAACCTGGTCAGCATCCTCCGGCGCGTACGGCTTGTTCTCGAAAGCCAGGCAGAAGGACTTGCTGCCGTCCGGGATGTCGACAGTAATGTCGATGCGTCCCCCCGCGTTGGTCACGTGCTCCGTCCGCACGACTATGGGTTTCGCGGGCGTTGATAGAAGCCGAGTAGAAAGTTCCTGTGTGCGCGGAAACGCTTCCAGCATCGCCTGGAGGAACGTAGTGCCTTGCCCGTGCTCGTTTGCGGGATCGAGCAGGTCCGCCACGACGCGCGACAGGCCCAGCTCGTCGGTGCGGAGGTACTCGAACACGTTGAAGCGAGGAGCCAGATGGCGGTCCAGTTCCCGCTCCAGCTTTCTGTCTGCCTCGATGTGAGGAGCGAGTTCCGCCAAGAGCTCGTGGAACTGCTGTCGCGCCATGTACTCAACCACCTTGGGCTTCGTTTCCGTGCGATCCTGCTCCACCCGGTGGAAGGATCCGATCACGTGACGCCAAGATGAGCCCCGACACACCACCGTGCAACGCGACATCTTGCGCCCCAAGGGACGATGCCGGAGTCCCGCCCTTCGAAGCTCCTACTCCACCACCTCATACCGCCCCGGCAGGTTACCCGGAGCGTACCCCAGCGCGGAATCCTCCATGCGCGCCAGCACGCTCCTGTGGATGCGCGCGCCTTCCGGGATGGTGCGCGGCGCCGGCCTCCACAGCCGCCAGAAGCCGGCTCTGGAAACGTGGAGGCGGCCTGCGGGATCGGGTGAGAGCCTGTCGCGCCAGTCCGGTCTCAGGCGGAGGCCCCGGGCCTCGGCCCTGTTCAGCATCCATTCCAGTGCGATGTCGGAGAGGCCGGCATCGGTGTACCAGCCGCCGACATCGGAGTGGACGCCGGCGAACCAGACCTGCTCGATCGTCTGGTGATCGGCCCTGGCGTCCTCGCTCCACATGTTGGCCGGGAACTTCTTGCGCTGTTCGTCGATGGAGACCGCGTGGTAGCCGTACTTCACGTCGTGGTTCAGCGTTGAATCGAAGAACTTCCGGCCCCAGAACCAGCCCATCGAGCCGACCGTGTCCCACACGCCGATGAGGTGCGGGCGGCAGTCGTGGCAATAGGTCCGCTTGAACCCGGGCGCCATCCCGTGACGCGCGCGGTCGTTGTAGATCCTGGACGCGTACGGCACCAGGTTGAGGCTGCCCCTCTGCAGCAGGCCGCAACGGTTCAGCATCCCGGCCAGCGCGCGCACGGTGAACGCGCCGCGGCTGAAGCCGAACAGATACAGCCTGTCACCCGGCTCGTAGCGGTCCATGAGGAACCGGTAGGCATCCTCGATGTTCTGCTGGAGCCCGGCGCCGAACGCCTTCCCCAGCGTCCGGCCCACCCGCCGCCCGAGCGTCCTGCCGAGAAAGCTGAAGGTTCCGACGCCCGGATCGTAGAAGGCGGCCTGGTCCCGGTCGCGAACGATCGCCTCGTACAGCTTCACGACGTTGGTGTTGTTCGAGCCGTATTCGTTCCCCGTTCCGTCACAGCACACGACGATGTTCTTCGCCATGGGTGCATCCCGTTGCCGATGGTTGCCGTCGAGAGTCGAGTTTCGCCACAAGTCTGGCAGGGACGGCCTCTCTCCGCGAGACTTCCGATGCCAAGACCGTGGAAGTCCATCATCGAAAAGGAGGCAGCGTGCAACGCGTTCAGGGATTCGGCGGGTTTTTCTTCCGGGCAAAGGACCCGGAAGGACTTGCGAAATGGTATCACGATCACCTGGGCATCAGTCCCGCCCCGAAGAACATGGAGATGCCGCCCTGGGTGACCGAGTCCGGGGTCACGGTCTTCGGACCCTTCGCCGCCGACACGGACTATTTCGCCGCGGACAAAGCCTTCATGCTGAACTTCCGCGTGGCCGATCTGGACGCGATGATCGCACAACTGAAGTCCGCGGACATCGAGGTCAGCCACGAAAGCGAGATGGAGGGCATTGGGCGCTTCGCGCGGATACACGACCCGGAGGGGAATGCGGTTGAGCTTTGGGAGCCGGTGGGGTGAAGTTCGAGCCGCCATTGGGAAGGACACCAGAGAGATGCCCGGAACGGGCGCTATCTGACGCTCAGATGTCCGGGCGCCGGGCGCAAGGGGTGCACCCGACGTTACGGCGGCTTCCCGGTCCCGCCGGTTGCCCCATGAGTGGTAGTCCGAGTCCGGCTGGGTGCGTTGCCGGTGCTTGGACCTTCGCGCAATCGATCATCCATCTCTGCGGAGTTGCACCGCGATGGGCACGAGCTCGTCCTGCGGTATGTCTCGAAGCCCCATGAGGTTATATGTGTCGGAACCCAATCCTTGCACGGTAATGCTAGCGGGCTTCACATCCGTGGGGCCGAACACTACTTCACCACCGAAGTTGACGTACCCTCGCGAATACAGTCCCAAGCATTCGTAGAGAATCTGATAGAGGTCCTTGGCGAACGATCCCCGTCCTCGGTAGTCCGAATCACGGAGGTCGAATTCGTCCTTGACCACAGCGAGTCTCAGTAGGCACAGTTGGCGATAGGTCAGTTCTCCAGCGGTTCTCGTGATCTGATGTGCCATCTCTGAACTGATGGTTGAGTCGAACGGAATGTTCGCGAGCAAGTTCGCCATGTATGGGAGCTTCTTCTCCTCGGGTTCTCGTTGGCTCTTGAGTAGGATGTTCTCCATTACTTCGTCGGCTCCGGAGCGGTCGTTCATCTCGGCGTCGAAGAACCCATCCGTTCGCACTCTTTCCCCTGCTTCAAGTCGTCTTCGTATCTGCTCCACGCCAAGCACCAATACGCAGCCGACGCGAGCTTCTTCGCGAGGAGCAAGGGTGCGTTGGCTGAACTCGCGGCCCAACCGCCCAAGACCTTGAGACACGGTCCATCCTACGGCACCGCCCGCCGCCGCACCCAAAGGGCCGCCAATCAGGAAGCCGACCGCTGCTCCAGCGATGTTGCCGCCTGCTCCCTGCAGCAAGCCGACACCTGCATCGGCGATCCTCTGAATCCGCCTAGTGTCTTGGTTTGTCGCGGGTTTACTCATCCTGCTCCGTTTCAGTGGGCGGCCCAGTATGCGCCGCTCGCGCGGTAGCTTGGCCTGCTTTCACCAACGGTAGGGGTTGTCTTCCGAGTCAATCAAGTCCCAGCGTCCGCGCGCTCGGCCGAGGTGGACCTGTTCCCGTGTGAGCAGGCCGATGCCATCGTCGTGGTGTTCGCTGTTGTACCACTGGAAGAACGTGCAGCAGAAGTCCTTCACCTCCTCGAAGTGGGCGACCGGCCCGGGAAGCCCAAGTGGCACTTGACGACCTGCGATGGGTTCGTCGGAGTCGGTGGTCGGCATCGCGGGAATGGGAATGAGTCGATGCAAGAGAAACCAACCGACGATGCTGCGCTTGAAAAGCTCCACACACCCTTGATGTCGTTGGTAGGTTGCGCGAGAGGGCGTGTGTGGATATCAGGGTCTTGGCGGGCAACCAGAGTGCGGCTTCTTCTGGGCCTTCATCATCAGCCGCTGAACGAGCCTTCTGCTCGGACCAGCGATGACATGGCTTAGCGACGATGACGACTCGTTGATCTGTCTGATAAAGTTGTCTCTGCTCCTGTCGAGCGACAGCAACCACGGGTCGTTCTGCACGGTGACCGGTGTGAGCGCGACGTCGTGGGCGATCGGAAACCAACAACTGGCAGGCCCGTTACGCTCGGTGAGTACCGCCAGTCCATGACTGCCAATGATGAAGCTGCGCTTTGACGGGATGGTAATCACGGCCATCGAAAACTGGAATGTGCGGCAATATTGCTCGTCTCTTCGCTGTGCACGAGCACCCGTCCCGGAAGCGAACCTCGCATCTGCATTCGCCTTCACGTAAGTCATCAAGTCCACCATACGGGGATCGTCGTAGATGGATGCACGGCGCGGAAGAATGACTCCTTGGCCATCCGTTACGGCGGCACAAGCGTCGTAGAAGATATCACGAAAGGGTTTCTGGCCCGCTGTAATCCGTTGTTGGGACTCGCGAGTGCGCCGAGCAATAGCAAGGAGAAACAACTTACACGAGTGCCACTGCTCGGATGATAATTTCGGCCATTCTCCCATCCGAACGCTGTCGATAATGCAGCGGATAGCGGGAGCAGCATCATTCTCGATACAAGCGAGAGCATCTTCGAACTCGTTGCTGCGGTCGCACTCCAGATGGCCGCTTCTGGAGAGACGAACCGTGTGTCTGGCATAAAGCCACTTCTCTACAAAGGCATTACGAGGCGATGTCTCGAAAAGCTTGTTGCGGCGACGGTCGCCTACCCACAGCTTACCCTCGCGATTACAGAAGTTCCTCAGTATCATCTGTGGTAAGGAGTGATGACGCATCGTAACCGAGTGTAGCTTCCTGAGCGTAATAGTGATATGTAGCAACGGCGACCAGCGCCTGCTTGGACCGTTCCATCTTCTTACGAATCTCGCCCATCGGCTTCGTCCTAGCTAGGGGGCCGCGGGAGCGCCTTCATCGCTGCCTGGTCGGGGTATGTTCCGTCACGGCCCTTGCGAACAACGACGATGTAGCTCTTCATCAAGCGTTCGAAACCACTCGGCAGCCGTTGGTGTGGGAGGCCGTGCGTGCGCACGCGCTCGCGCGAGTCAGCACCAAGCGAGCCAAGTGCGCGCGCCATCTATGCAGTTCTGCGGAGGTCTCCAATGATCCAAGGGCCTCTTAGCATTCGCTTCTCTACGGGCGCGCTACTCGTCCAGCTCCGCTATGTGTTCTCGATGCCACCGCAGGTATTCGATTCCGGGTCCGGTGCTCGGCGAGGCAGGATGCGACAGCATGAGCCCGTCGAGCTCATCGATCGCATCGGATTTGAGCTTGGCCCGATTCACGCGAAGCTTGCCATCTGTGGCTACCGCAAAGAGGCCCGCGTCGAACAGCGCGTGATGGTTCCGACAGAGCAAGAGACCGTTCGCCGGGTCGAGCCGCTCCCTGTGGCGACAGGCAGACCAACGCTTCAGGTGAGCCGCGTCAAGTGCCTCCACGATAGGGAACTCACAGACCGCGCACCGTGATCGATAGGTCCTAAGCATGACTTCCCGGAAGAGTTCTTGTGCACTTCCTCGATCCTTTACGCGTGTGTACATCTCCTCTGGATCGGCGGTAGACATGAGTTCGATGGCCAACTCCTCGATTCGAGCGCCTTTCGCAGCGTAGAGAAAGGGATTAGGCCGGCTTTCCCACGCGTAGTTGAAGACCACCTCACGCCCTTCACCAAATCGCTCCGCTTCCCAAGCCGTAAACCCCTTTCCGGGCAACCCTGTCTTGTTCACTACCAGGATCGAGAGGGGTGGATTCGCCTTGGACCCGATCCATCGGTATTGCATGCGCGAGAACCTACCCGGAGGTGGTTACCTCATTTGCCGCGGCGCCGGGCGAACCTGCGGTTCGTAGTAGTAGCGCTCACCTTCGCGTCCAAGCAGGGCACGAGCTTGGGCTACGCGGTGGGCTGCCATGAAGATCCTCCCGGTCGACAGATCATGCGCGGCGAATTCGAGCTCTTTGGCAATCTTGCGCCGACGCGTCTCCGCCTTGTAGGCATTCACCCCGCCAAGCCCGGGCCGGAGCGGAGGAGCGCCACCGGCTGGGAAGGCTAGCTCTGCGGCTGCGAGCACGGATCGTCCGTTCCTCACGACTGCGGTTGCCACGTGCCTCGCGACCGAATCGAATTCGCGGGTGCGAAGTTCCTCGCCGCTGGCGCGGTAGGCTTGGTCGACGGCCTTGGCCACTGACGTGTCGGTCAGCGCGCGGAATCTCCTGACTGCTCCCTCCCACGTCGCGTTGTCGCCGACCGACTGCCAGTCGTTGGGCTCTCTGTGCCAGTCGTTACGTCTCACAGGGCGTCTCTCCGCTGGTGTAGAGCTGGCGTCAGCCGCCGGCTAGGGTCTCTGCCTCAAGACCAACGTTCACGTACGCCCGACCGCCGGGCAACCGCCGGCTTTCTGCGTCATCCCAACGGGAGAGGCCGGAACTTGGTCCCGGAAGGCGGGACCTGAAATGCGAACGGCACAGGGGTCTTGCTAGCGAGCTCCTTCATCCGCGGCCAATTGCGGACGAGTTGCTGAATCAGTTGGCACCGATTGCGATTCTTGCCCCCCATGAAAAACGCTCCGACCTGGTGCTCCTGCAGGGCCGTTCGCTCCGCAGGTCGGTAGCGGATTCGGTTGTCGCGTGTAACGAGGAACCAACCCTCTGAGCCGACACGGGGCAAATACTCCGTATCATCGGTGTTATCGGGGAAGATCTCCGTGATGTGAATCACGTCTTCGCCGAACGCTTTCATTCCGTTTGCCAGCTGGGGGCTGAGGTTGTTGTCAACGAAGAACTTCATGCCGCCAAACGGCGTTCGAACTCCACCGCCGCCTCCACTTCGCCCTCCGTGAGGTCCCACCAAGCGCGAACCGCCGCCACCTTCTCGTTCTCGGCGACGAAGAGATCGTGAACGTTAGCGGTCTTCACACCGCGCCCGACGACGGTCGGCGCACCGAAGGACACGAACGGGTCAAGCACGATGGGTCTGTTTCGGCCCAGGGGAAACCACCGGCGCGCCAAGCCCTCCGGGGACCCGAAGTCGATCTCCGTGGCAAGTTGCCGAATGACCGGTTCGATCACCCACTGTCCACCTGACAGCAGTTCCAGGATTGCTTCTCCTTCATCTCGAACTTCGAGGTAGATGTTCGAGCCGTCAGTAAAGAACGCCTGCTTTGCGAAGTGGGTCGTCCCGAGAATTTCGTGGGCTTCGTCAAGTGCGCGGCGTACCTTCTGCAACGAAACGCCATCATCCAGAAACCGCTTCACGAAGAGCAAGTCCACGAGATCCAGGAAGGACGCATACGAGCCTGCGGTCTCGCCGCGGCGCAGCACCGGGGGTTGATGACGCACGGCGTCTCCGTAGCTGTAGCCGTATCCGGCCAGCCAGCGCCGCACCCTGCTTGCGGTAAGCCCAACCAGACGGCCGGCTTCGGCCGCCGGATAGGATGGACGGTCCAGTTGAACCGGGAAGGACGAGTGGGTCACCGCTGGCGTATCTCCCGGATTGATGAAGGGTCAGGATGCCGAACGGCGGCGGCACAGGTCCGCAAGGATAAGGATATGAGGGCATTCGAGGAAGCCTTCGGTGCTGATTCCGGCGCATGCCGATCAGTGATTCCATTTGATGCCGATCACCGAGTCCAGAGCATGCCGATCACTCTGGCGGTCCTCGATGGTGGCGTCGAGGTGGAGCTTGGCGAGGCCTTTGAGGCGGAGGCAGCGTCGTTGTTCCCGTTCGGTCTTCTCGCGTTCGAGGAGCAGGGACAGACGGTCGTCGAAAGGCCTGGGGCTGCTTCTCTTCGGCCGCGAAGACGTGATTCGGACTGCCGTCCCAGTGCACGAGGTCGCCTTTCAGCGGCTGTCGGGCAGTCAGGTGAAGGTCAACGACTTCTTCCGGTGGCCTCTCCTGAGAGTGATGGACGAGCTGGAGGCTCGCCACCGGGCGCACAACCAGGAACAGGAGCTTCTGGTCGGCATGATCCGCGTCGGAGTGCCGGATTACCCGTTCAGCGCCTACCGGGAAGGGGTCGCGAACGCACGGATCCACCGGGATTACGCCCCGCTTGGCGCCATACATGTCCAGTGGCACGACGACCGGCTGCAGATCTCCAGTCCCGGCGGCTTCCCGGAGGGCGTGCGGCTGGACAATCTGTTGGTCACCGATCCCCGGCCTCGAAACCCCTGCTCGCCGACGCCTTCAAGCGGGCCGGGATCGTCGAACGGACGGCGCGGGGAATCGACGCGATCTTCCACGCGCAGCTTCGCGGCGGTCGCGCGGCGCCGTCGTACGAGCGCAGCACTTCGACGGGCGTGACCCTGCTGCTGCCGGGCGGCAGGGCGAATCTGGGATTCGTCCGCATGCTGGTGGAGGAGCAGCGCAGCGGCCAGGAGCTTGGACTTCAGGACCTGCTGCTCCTCAACCACCTATGGATGGAGAGATCGATCACCAGTGCCGCCGCCGCGGAGATCATCCAGCAGTCGCAGACCGAGGCCCGAAGGTACCTGTCGCGTCTGGTCGAGCACGGGTTGGCCGAGTCCCGGGGCAGAGGCAGAGGAGCATCCTATCAGTTGTCGTCCGCCACCTATCGTCGACTCGGTCTCGAGCAGCAGTATGTGCGCCAAAAGGGATTCGAGCCTCTGCAACAGGATCAGCTCGTGCTTCAGCACGTGGCTGCGCACCGCCGGATCGCCCGTCGCGACGCAGCTGAGCTCTGCAAGGTTCATCCGAAGCAGGCGAGCCGGATCCTGGCTCGACTGACCCGTCGACGCGACCTGGTCATGCACGGCAAGAAGAGAGGCACGTGGTACGGGCTGCCGGAGGACGGCGACAGAAAGTTATGACCCCCGCGCCGTAGTTATGGGACATCGGTCATAACGGTTATACCCATGCGTCACAAACCCTGTCCCGCCGCAGGCCCGCCACGAGTCTGGCAGGGACGGCCTCGCTCCGCGAGACTTCCGATGCGCAGATTGTGCAAGCATGGAGATGCCGCCCCGGGTGACCGAGTCCGGGGTCACGGTCTTCGGACCCTTCGCCGCCGACAGGGACTACTTCGCCGCGGACAAGACCTTCATGCTGAACTTCCGCGTGGCCGACCTGGACGCGATGATCGCACAACTGTAGTCCGTGGACATCGAGGTCAGCCACGAAAGCGAGATGGAGGGCATCGGGCGCTTCGCGCGGATACACGACCCTGAGGGGAACGCGATCGAGTTTTGGGAGCCGGTGGGGTGAGAGGGGGTGAGGTGGCTCTCACCGGCACAATAGCTCATCCCTACCAGACGTCCGGCAACTGGGCTAGCCATGATCCCCTTGGCGATGGCCCTCTCGCACAGCAGGATTACTACCCGCGCCAATCTGCCTCAGTAGTACTTCTTCTTCTCCTCTTCTATCCAACTTGGTGATTGGACCTGGAGCTGCGGGCGTTCTGCTATAGCTCCCGCCAACTCAAGGCGATGATGGCCGACGCGTAGACGCGCGGCATCCGCGTGGACGCGGTGGTGCCGTTTGTGAGTGGTCGTCAAAGCGGCGTCTCCCCCATCTTCGCAGGATCGTGCGTAGCGCTTGCGTTACGGTGAAACCGAAAGCTAGCAGCCCACTTCTGGCTGAAGCAACGTCCGCGTTGGCTGAAAGGTCGGGAATGTCGGCTGCCGGCCCGTGAGCTTTTCGGTCTTCGGCTTGGGATTGTCCGAGCGTTTGAACCCCGGTTGACACCCGTAGTATATTAGTCTCCTAGAGTCAACCACTGCTCAATCCCCACAAGGAGAATGCGGAGAACATGTCGGTCGGAGATTCAGCGCTTCTCGCTTCAACCCGAGAATCCCTAGAGCGCGTCCAGGGATTCGATGTCCAGAGCCTCGTTCGCGAAAAGGAACTCGGAGCGCAGCTTGCGTTCACGGGGATCGTCGAGCCCGCCCTACGGCTCATTGGCCTCCTTGACCGGATTCCATCGTCAATTCTTGACGATATGCCCGATCAGCAGCTGCAAACCATCATGAGCCGTGCTGACGCTATCCATAGCGTCTTTACCCAAGTCGCGGGTTTCACGGCGGCGCAGTCAAACCCGCAGGGGGTTCGAGATTCACTCATCAGTCAGATCGTTGCTCAATATCAGCCATGCTTTAACGAGCTGCATCCCCTTATTGCCTACTCTCACTATCGCTCGGCAGACTTCCAGTCCTTGGAGCGAGAAGCGCGCGAGACGAGGCAAAAGCTCGAAGAATCTGTTGCAGATGGTGAAACGCGTATGCAGGCAGCGCTCACTGAAATCCACCAAATCCTTGCTGCCGCGAGAACGGCGGCAGCAGAGGTGGGTGTTTCGCAGCAAGCAATCCATTTTCAAGATGCCGCCAAGGAGCATGAGGACGAATCGTCGACGTGGCAAACTCGAACAGCTTGGTCTTCCGTCGTGCTCTTCGTCGTCGCCGTGGTCTTTCTGTTTGCACGCAACTTGGGCCTAGACGCCGACTCCCCAGGAGACGCCATTCAACTGGCCGTAGCGAAAGTGCTTGTGTTTGCGACCGTCTCCTATGCCGTCTATCTGTGCGCTAGGAACTTTCTCGCACACAAGCACAATGCAATCGTGAATAGGCATCGGCAAAACGCGTTGCTCACCTATACCACGCTGGCAGAGGCAGCCCATAGCCGGACAGATCAAGATGTAGTGTTAACCTATGCGGCAGCGTGTATCTTTGGGCCGCAGCCGACCGGATACACAAGAGAAGGCGGCGAGGGGTTCACACCCCCTAACTCGGTGATAGGATTGGTTAAGGATGCGACTGAGGGAAAAGAATAGGAGGACACGACAACATGACTGAACTCATCCCGGCATCGTGTGAAAAGTGCGGGCACATCGAGTATGGACTGCATTACTACGTCATCGAGGCGCTGGTGCGGAAGATAGCGAAAGATGGCGGTGCGCCGTTGCCGAAGTCGGGGACGGAGTACTATGGAGATCGTGCCGAAGCGATAATGTTCGATGCAATCGTGGAGATGATCGCATCAAATAGCGGTGTAGGCATTCACAATTGCGATCAAGGCCACCCCACCT
Organism: Terriglobia bacterium; assembly: GCA_009838515.1. Classification (GTDB taxonomy): domain Bacteria; phylum Acidobacteriota; class Terriglobia; order Bryobacterales; family UBA6623; genus VXMF01. Next base: position 17,292 of record VXRL01000010.1, read on the forward strand.
ATCGATTAGGAACGAGGGGGATCGGACACGGTGACAGTCCCGAACAAAGCGGGTTGTTCCAGACTCTTCAGCAATTTGATCGGAAACATCACCGGGCGATACGCGATCTGTCGACGTGGGACCGGTTCTGTAAGTTGGTGGTCAGCGGAGTCCAGCGATGATTCGCCGCCAATGACCTCCAGCTGCGCCTTGTCCCGCGGAGAGCGGGGCCGCGCCGGCAACACCGTGGTTCCGTAGTGGGTGGCGAGCCCTTGGTACGTCGGGTCCAGATCCGGTTCGGAGCGGCTGGCTTCACGGACGGCGGCCTTCTCGTTGTCCGGGATTGCGAGCTCCGGCAACCCGCCTCGGAGCTCGAGCATCTGGACGTGCGACGTCGTCTAGTCCGGCAGTGCACGGCTCCAAGTCACGTCCGCGATGGTGTGGTTTGAGGCCACCGAGAACGCCGGCGAAGCCGTTGTGTCGCGCACCTCCCGCGGTGCTCCGGTCCACCACCGGGGAACTGCGGGCCCGTGTGTCGGCTAACGCCTTCCCCCCGCCCGGGAGATCTGCCGCATGACCACGTCGAGCGGCCCGCTCCACGCGTTGTAGCCCTCGCAGAACCAGCAGTACTGATAGCTGTTCAGATGAGCCGCGCCCGGTCCTCCAGCGACAACACCTGCGGCGCCACGCCCTTGAGGCGCCGCAGCTCCCGGTTGACACCTCCCTAGCCGGACTCCGGCCGGCAAACCCGCGACGGCGGCGGGAACAGCGCCACCTCCAACGAGGCGGCGTCCAGCCTCTCTGGTAACGGCTTGGAGTAGTCTGCCGCGCTGCCCGCCCATCCCCGACATCCAAGCCGATGGCCGCCTCTACAACGTCCGCCTCTCTCCCGCCAGTTCAGGGCCTTCTTCCTCATCGATCCGCCGATTGAGTGTCGAACCGGCAACCTCTGAAAACTCCGACTGGCCAAATCCCTTCGCAACCCCTTGCGCCCACGCGACGGGTTGAGCAAACTCTTCGATATCCTGGCGCCCTAGCGCACCGGCCGCGCAACGCTGGTGCATAACGAGACGGAGACACGCTGTGAGCCAAACGAACGGGAGACAGGCGACCCGTCAGGCAAACAGGTTAAGCATGGCCTCCTTCTTCGCGGGGATCGGCGGCTTTGATCTAGGGTTTGAACGCGCTGGCTTCGATGTTGTGTTCCAATGCGAGATCGATCCGCATTGCCAATTGGTTCTTCGCCGGCACTGGCCCAGGGCGCCGTTACATGACGACATCCACAGTTTGAAAGCGAGGGATATTCCTTATGCAGACGTCTGGACAGCCGGCTGGCCCTGCCAGGACCTCAGTGCAGGCCACCCCCAACGGGCCGGCATTACAGGAGAGCGAAGCGGCCTGTTTTTCACGTTTATGGAACTGGTTTGCGAAGTTCGGCCACGCTGGATCGTCATGGAAAATGTCCCGGGCCTCTTCTCGGCAGACAACGGCACCGCGTTTGAGTCGGTTATCGACGAAATGGAAAAAGTCGGGTATCTGGGGGGGTGGACTACGTGTAACACGCTCGACTTCGGCTTGCCCCAAAACCGCACACGCATCTTCATTGTTGGAAGTTTTGGAAGCGAAGGTGCCTACGAAGTCCTTGCTCACGGCAGCCAATTGCGCCGGAATCATTCGACGAGAGGAGAAGAATGGTCGAAAAGTCACGCCTCTGTTCCGTCAGGCGCTCGACGAAACGATCCAATTGTGGTGCAACGTCGGGGAGGCTTTGGGTACACCCGAGAAGCAGATATTTGCCCCACGCTACGTTCCCAAGGAGGAAGACATCAAGGAGGCCATTCAGACAGACCAATACTATGTGGCGCGCAATTTGACGTGGCGCGAATGGGAGCGACTAATGGGATTCCCGGACGACTGGACGGTCGTCGAGGCCGACTGATCGGCAACGCTGTTGCTGTGCCGATAGCGCAATGGTTTGCCGAAACCATCCATGCCGTAGAAGCTGGGGTACTGTTTGATGATGGTTCCGGCACCAAGTAAGAGCCCTCTGCCGGAGTCAACTCGCGTTGCGCAGATAGACAAGGTGTGCGCGGGTTTCGTCGCCCCCGGAAAATCGAATCGCGACATCTATCGTGCCTTGTTAGAATGCGTACTTCCGTCCGGTGCAGGCATCCCGGGCCCCATCGTAACGGCTGACGATATGCGAAACGCTGTTCACGCCATAAAGCCTGGATACAAGGACGTGTTCCGCCGAGTTCGGGAATTGCAAGGCGAAGAGGGTGTAACGGGCCTAATAAAGATCGGGAGCAAGTACCAGCTCATCCATCTGGCGGTGGGGGCTAAGCGCGAGCCTCGCAAGGCAATCTCCGCTACCAAAGCGCGGGAGATAGCCCTTGAGCAGGGCAGTCGTTGCACGGTATGCGGGGAGCCGATTGAGATAGAGGGAGAGAGAATTGAAGTAGATCATCGTGTTCCGAGAAGGCGGGGGGGAACCAGCCACAAGACCAACCTCCAAGTGCTGTGTCGACAGTGCAACAATAGGAAATCTACACAGTGCAGCAACTGTTCGTTGAACTGTCATACATGCGGATGGGCGTTTCCGGAACAATATCGTCCGATCAAGCTGCGCCCGGATATCGTCTTGCGGCTGAACACACTAGCACGAGAGACGAACCAAGTGGTTGACGACATGACCAGTAAGATGGTTGATCGCGTACTCAGAGACCATGAGCAGGGCAAATACGGACTGCTATGACAGACATCCTGACGGCGAGTGAGCGAAGCAGGTTGATGAGCCGGATTCGCTCCAAGGACACAAAGCCGGAGATGCGAGTTCGGCGGCTTGTGCACGGGATGGGGTATCGCTATCGACTTCATGTGAAGGATTTGCCCGGGAGCCCAGACATAGTATTACGTCCTCGCCGAAAGGCCATATTCGTTCACGGCTGCTTCTGGCACCAACATGAAGGATGCACCGATAATAAGATCCCTAAGTCACGACAGGCATACTGGGAACCCAAACTCAACGGAAACGTGCAGCGAGATAAGCGCAATCGTGCGGTACTTTCGGATATGGGTTGGCGCATTCTCGTCATCTGGGAATGCGAAACAACCGACACCGACGGTTTGGCCGAACGGCTGCGGTCCTTCTTGGATGAGGGGGATCGCCAAGCGGATGTACCGTGAAGGAGAACCTTCGTGCGCAGCGCCCTTTGAGCAGCCGTGGGCGCCATGCCGGCTACAACGACGACGACCTTGGAACAGTACACGCGGCAGAGACTGTTAGAAACTCACGGACATCGAGACACCTGAAAACAGTGATGAACTCAATAACTGCAGGAAGCACGGTACATCTTCGATGCGATTTGAGCAAGGCCCACTGGCTGGTGGATCCGAACGGCAGCGGGAAGACAGCAGTCCTCGAGGCGATCAACTTAGCCACATCGACCGGAGCGATCTCAAGCCGCATTGGGGAGTCCGACTTCCACAACTTCGAAACTATCCAGCGCATAACGGAGTGGTCAGGACAAGTCTAACCGAATCTGCTGATGTGCTTCTACGCTAGCTTACCCTCCGGCAGGGTCCTCCCGAAAGGCGGATCCCTTGGCGAGCCGAGTTCGAACCGTCGTCACTATCAACTCCTCAAGGCGATCTCGCCTCTTCCATCTCATCGCTAGCCTTCGTGTGTCCATGCCATGCTCGGCCACGATGTCCTTCAGTTGTTCGATGGAGAGACCTGCGAGGCCCTCGCGCAGGCGATCTTCGCCGTCAGAATAGAGTTGCAGTGGATCCAAGACGGGGCGAGACCGTCGATTCCGACCACGTCCCGCCGGACTTTTCGCGGGCCGAGGCGCTAGGCTTGACGAGCGTGGCGCCGCGCCAGCATTCAGGGCCTTAGCGAGGCGTTCGGCGAACTCGGGACGCCTTCGAGCCTCTTCAAGGATGGTTTCGAAAGCTCGGGAAAGCTGGTTCAGAGCGCTCATACTGGAACGACCTTGGCAGCCCCGAGCGTCTGCAACAATTCCTTTACGAAGCTGGAATACGAGGGGAACCCCTTTTGATAACCCCATTTCTGGCGTAGCGTCCCCCGCCGAACAAACTCCGCAGCGGAAGATAGCTCCGAACCCTGCGAAATCACCGTGTCAAACACCGGAGCGTCCGCGTCTTGCCTGAGGATGCGAAGTTGATTGCGGTGCGCGACCTGCTGCTTCTGGTACTTCGTAGCCAGGATGCCTAGGGGTTCGATAGGCTCGGCAATCTCCTTCGCGAACTCTGCGACTCGACTGGTGATCTGTGGGATGCCGTACGTGGACAGAACATCCGGAATCGTGGGGATGACGTACCCATCGGCGAACCTAAGACCGTTCAGGGTGATCAAGCCCAGCGATGGGGGGCAATCGATGAGGATGAAATCGTATTCGTCCAGCTTATCGCGAATGGCGCGGTAGAGTATGTCGATCGGGGTCCTTGCTTGGAACTGCCCCAAGGGCATGGTCGCGAGCTTATCCTGGATGCGAATGAGATCCAAGGAGCTTGGCAACAGGGAGACGGAGCGCACCTCGTCAACAGCTCCGACCCGATGCTGGATCGCGGCTTGAACATCGAACCTCGGATGCATGGGATCCTCCACCGCGTCTTGAAACAGCTGTGCCACGGTGGCCCGAGCCTCGTTCAGCTCCTTCCAGCGGTCCTCTCCCACCAACATCACGGTCGCGTTGGTCTGGGAATCCAAGTCGATCAGCAGGACCTTCCTTCGGTGGACACCGGAGAGAATCTGCGCGGTGGCAACGGCGGTGGTCGTCTTTGCTACACCGCCCTTGAGGTTGATGAACGCAATAGTCGTCGGCATTTCGGGTCTCCTCTTGCGCAGCCATTTCCGTACGGAGCTCCGGCGGAAGACAGGACCGGCTGCCAGCTGAACGATTGGCTCTGGGAACCCAAGATTCCGTGCACGCCAGTTCGCTACCGCAGATGAGCTGACCCCTGCCCACGCTGCGATCTCCTGGACACCCACGAGATCGTCCTGAGGGGACATCCGCCTGTTCCCTTGCCGTGAACGACGCTCACAAAATCTGTGAGCGTCGTTCACGGATGTCAAGTCGCGGCTTCGAGGGATCAGTTGGCGGTGTAGAGATCGCCCCGGTTCCTGGGCGTCAAGTGATCGAACGGTCGTCTGCCGCGAAAGATGACACTCCCGGTGGAATCCCGCTTGCGCCCGTCCCGCACGTCATTCAGTCTCTCCGTATCCGGGCTGAGTGATCGCCGGTGGCCGGGGAGCGGGCAGCCAGTTCCCTTCGGCCTGGCCCGCTCGCCCATGTGCAAGCACGAGCACCCCGCAAACGAGGTACCCACCATGCCAACCCGCCGAACCCGCCGAC
>VXRL01000042.1 GCA_009838515.1 Terriglobia bacterium
GAATCAGGAAGCGCGGGTTGTCGACCACCAGCGGCAGGTTCTTCTCGCGCATCTCCGGCGACCATTCGATGAACTTGTCGCGCGGTGCGAGCTTCCAGGCGGCGGTGGAGAAGCCGAGCATGGCGAGTGGCAAGCCGTTCCTGTCGTGGACGGCGTAGCGCATCTGGGCGCCGACCAGCGGCTTGTATCCGAGGTAGTGGTAGCGGGCGACGAACTCGTTCCAGAGCTTCCCTTCCGGGGTGCCGCCCAAAACGATGCGCATGTCAAGCGGGCGGACCTCGTCGAGGGCCGTGGGCGCGGGGAACAGCGGCGGCTCGGTGTCAGGCCCGAAGACGATCGGGCGGGGCGGGTTGCGCCTCCCTTTCGGCGACGGCAGCGCGATCACGCCATCGCGATGCATGGCAAGCATGGTGACGCGCGCCATCATGTCCTTGAGGCCGCCGTCGGACTTGAACCAGCCGACGCGCCGGCAGAACTCCCTGGACAGGGCAGCGCGGGTCGGCTGCGGATCGGCGGCGATCAGGGTGCGCAGCAGCGCCATCTCGTCGGTGGTGAAGTCGCGGCCGTAATACCGGCATTCGATCGCGTCGGTCATCCCGGCGCCATGAACTCGTGCCTGCGCTCCTCGCTCATCGACCACGGCAGCCAGGCCGTCAGGTCGTCCGGCGGCTTGCGGCAGTTCTCCGCGCATGCGGTCAGCCACGATTCCAACCAGCGCGGGACATCGATGCCGTTCATCGAGAGCGTGCCGATGACGGAGTACATGATCGCCGTGAAGTCGGCGCCGCCCCTGGTGTTGGAACCGAAGCTCAGCCCCCGTCCGATTGCCGGCGCACGCAGGATTCTCTCAGCCTTGTTGTTCGTCAGGGGCGCTTCGGGCCGGTCCACGAACAGGCACAGCCCTTCCCGATGGCTGAGCAGCGAGCGCAGCGCCTTGCCTTCGCGCGTCTGGTCCGGCAAAGCCGCCAGTTCCGCCTCGGCAGTCGTGAACAGGCTGTCGACCGCTTTCTTAAGTTCACGCGTCGCCTTCCTGAACGCCGCTGTCTGGCCCTTCCGGTCGGGATCATAATGTTCCAACCGTGCATCGTTCAGTGCGAATATCTCCGCGATCCGCTCAATCCATCCTTGGCACCATTGCTCCAGCCGCGGCTGGCCGGCGGCAGCGTCAATAAAATCGCGGCGCTGATGACTCCAACAGTACGCCAGAATCGCTTTGTCCCCGAGAAGGCGGACCAGCCGCTTGTACGCGCTGTAGCGGTCGCAGACGATGATTGTGCCGGGCACAGCTCCTGCGAACAGTTTGAGAGCCACCTCGGCGCTGCGCGAGGGGTCAATGGTGAAATAGATCGCGTCGCTGCTGACCGAGGCCCACAGCCAAGCGCGGCCCGAGCGGTCTTTTCCACGCAACTCCTGCACGCGCCAGGAGGTCTCGTCGGCATGACGCAGGGTCGCGGTGTTCTGGTGCGCGAGGATCGCCTCGTAGAGCGGCTCGAACAGCGGCATGAAACGGGGGACACTGTTGCCCAACGTCCCGGGCGATATCGCCAGTCCCCGGTCTGACATCCACACCGCGACGCCATTGAGCGTGCGGAAACAGGCATAACGCTCGAAGAGGTAGCACGCCCACACGCTGACCCCGTAGTGCGTGTTGGCGAACAGCCGGGGCACCGGCGGCGCCGACACTTCCATCGGCGAGGACGCGCACGCGCAGGTCCGGCGGTGGCGCGGACGGCCGATCACGCGCTTGTGGGCCTTGACCTCGATCTCGACAAGGGTGGATTCCTCGGCACCGTTCGGCGCATAGGGCTGCCCGCAGGATGCGCAGACGCATGCCTCCGGCGGCGGATTGATCTCTTCGCGCCGCTCATCAAGCTTGGGCCTCTGGGTGTGGCCGTGGCCGGGCGCACCGCGTTGCTGGCCGCGCTTGCGCCCTGTGCCCGGCTTCTTCTGCTGTTCGCTCTTACGGCCGAAGAGCCTCCTCGACAGCACGCTCCTGGTCGCGCGGAGTTCCGCCATCTCGGCTTCCAGCGCCTTCTTCTCGTCCTCCGACCTCTTCAGCGAACCGCGCAGGCCGTCGAGGTCCAGGCGAAGGGTGTCGACCTGCCAGTTCAGCACCCGGATCGTGTCCCTCTGATCCTGAAAGTCCCTCAGTCTCGCACGGAGACGCTCGATCATCCCCGACAGGCCCCGGATGGTGCTCTCCTGGGTCTCCGCCTCCTTGACCGCCTTGCGCAGATCGCGGATCTGGTGACGCAGCGTGTTGATCGTGTCCTTCTGGGCCTCAACCGTTTCCTGGGCCTTGCGCAGCCGCTTGGCATCCCTGTACGGGGACCTCCTCGCCTTGCGGGCCTTCGCGCCCTGACTGGCCCGGGATTGCGATACCACGGTGCCGCCGCGGCCCGCCTCGTCCTGCGCCGGCAGCGACCAGATCGGCTCATCGATACCCGCCGCGAGCGTGTCGTCTACGGAAAAATCGCTCTCAAGAACCGCCATGCGCACGACGATAGCGCATCGAGAGAGATGTTACCAGCCCCAAAAGGACGCTGGCTCCGGCCTCTCAGAAGGGATTGGCAACGCTCGCTAAACCGCTAGAATCTG
>VXRL01000025.1 GCA_009838515.1 Terriglobia bacterium
CCCTCCCCCGCCCAGCCCAACTATCGGCCGCTGCCGACGTTCTCCGACATCAACCTGATCGCGTCCGGGTTCGACTCGGTCTACCACAGCCTGCAAGCGCAGTTTCAGTGCCGCCTGCAGACCGGGCTGACCGGCTTATTCACGTACACATGGTCGAAGTCGCTAGACAACGCGTCGAACTTCTTCGCCTCGGCCGGTGACGCGAACTACCCGCAGGACAGCAACAACATCGCAGCCGAGCGAGCGCGCTCGAGCTTCGACGTGCCGCACCGCTTCACAGGCGCCTTCGTCTACCAGCTGCCCTTCGGGCCCGGTCGGGCGCTGGGCGGCGGCCAGACAGGAGCCGCCGCCCGGCTGCTTGGCGGCTGGCAACTGAACGGCATCGTCAGTCTGCAGTCGGGCCAGCCGTACACAGTCGCCCTGCCGGGCGAACTCGACAATTCCAACACCGGGCGCTCGAGCTACGGATTCGGTGCGGGCGACCGCCCGAACGTCAACTCCAACCCCAACCTTGCCAGCCCGGATCCGCAGCAGTGGTTCGATCCGGGAGCGTTCTCGATGCCGGAGTACGGCAGCTTCGGGAATGCTGGTCGCAACATCGTCAGCGGCCCCGGCCTTGCCAACGTGGACTTCTCGGTGCTGAAGGACATCCGGATCGCCGAGGCAGCCACGCTGCAGTTGCGCGCCGAGTTGTTCAACCTGCTCAACACGCCGAACTTCCTCAATCCGAACATCTTCTTCGGAACGCCCGGGTTCGGGCGGGTGCTCGCGGCCCGCGACGGGCGCGAGGTCCAGTTCGGCATGAAGCTGATCTTCTAGCGCCGGCCGGCGGCCTCAGTCGAGGCGATCCCAAACCTGCGAGAACTCGTGGATGCCCCGCTGGCCCATGATCCAGCGGGCGGCCTTCAGCGCCCCGCTGGCAAAGCCTACGCGGTTGCGGGCGGTGTGGCTAATGCGGATAGTGTCGGCAGCGGAATCGAACCCTATCTCGTGGATCCCGGGGAACTGCCCGCTGCGTTGCGTCGCAACATCAACTGGGCCGGCATATCCGGCCTCCCGCACCGCCTCCAGCAGGCGCAGCGCCGTGCCGGACGGGGCGTCCTTCTTGTACTTGTGGTGCGCCTCGTAGAGAAACGCATCGTAGTCCGGCTGGGCAGCAAACGCCTTCGCCGCCGCCGTCGCGATGCGGTAGAAGGCGTTAACTCCGATCGAAAAGTTCGCCCCGTACACCAAGGCTGCGTCATGGCGCTCCACCGCGGCTCGAACGCGGTCGAGCTGATCTAGCCATCCCGTCGTGCCGATGGCAAGCGGCACGCCAAGCTCGGCGATGCGGACTGCGTTCTCGGCTACCACCTCGGGCGTCGAGAAGTCGATGGCCACGTCCACGCCGGCGAAATTCTCCCCGGTAACACCCGCGGCCCCTTGATTGTTGAACTCGTCTAGCTTGAGCACGACCTCGAAGCCGTGCGCCGGGGCCAACTCCTCGACGAGCCGCCCCATTCGCCCGTAGCCGACCAATGCCAGCGCGCTGGGGTTCGAACTCACTGCTGCGACGCTCCCGGCGGCCGAGAAAGTTCGGGGAAGAAGGCCGCGTGGACCCGCCCCACGGCGGCCGCAAGATGATCCTCGTCCACGACGAATCCGACGTTCACACGCGAGGCGCCCAGCGAGATCATGCGGATGTGTATGCCTTCGAGCGCTTGGAAAACCCTGGCCGCGATGCCCAGAGTATAGCGGATGCGTTCGCCCACCACGCAGACGATCGCCTTGCCGGGAGTTGCCTTGACCTGGGCGAACTCGCCGAGGTCTGACAGGATCTGGGACAGCTTGTCGCTGCGGTCCACGGTCAGCGAGACACTGACTTCGGAGGTCGAGACCATGTCGACAGACGTCTTGTGGCGTTCGAAGATGGCGAAGATCCTGGCCAAGAAGCCGTGGGCCATCAACATGCGGGTGGAGTAGATGTCGATCAGCGTGATGTTCTCCTTGTAGACGACCGACTTGACGACTTGCGCGGACTCGGGGGGGTGCTTGACGATCAAGGTGCCGCGCCCGCCGGGACGCGTCGAGTTGAGGACCCGGATCGGAATGCCGTGCTCAATCGCCGGATGCATGGTCGCCGGATGCAGCACGCGCCCGCCGAAGTACGCCAGCTCGGAAGCCTCCAGCAGAGACAGAACATCGAGGCTTCGCGCCGAGCTGATCAGCGACGGATCGGCGGTCATCACGCCGTCGACGTCAGTCCAGATCTGCACCTCTTCCGCATCCAGGGCAGCTCCGGCCAGCGATGCCGTGAAGTCCGACCCGCCGCGGCCGAGAGTCGTCGCGGAGCCATCGTCGGCTGTCGCTATGAATCCGCCCATGACGGGCACAGCTCCGGCAGCCAGCACCGGAGGCACGGCGGCTCGCAGCCGTTGCTTGGTGACCTCGAAAAGAGCGTCGGCGCCGCCGTGCCTCGAATCGGTGACGAACAGCTTCCGCGCGTCCAAGTGGGTGGCCGTCACGCCCCGCTTGCGCAAGGCGAAGGCTGTGACCTCGCTCGAGATTCGCTCCCCGCAAGCCAGCAGGGCGTCTAGCTCGGCCGACTGCTCCAGCCCGCTGGAGCCCGCCCTCCCAACGAGCTCTGCCGCATCTTCAAAGACTGCGCGCACACGGGCAACTAGCCCGTCGGCGTCGGCTTCCGAAACCAGGGCCCGGGCTGTTGCTTCGGTTGCGTTCCGCAGGTCTGCGAGAATCGCGCGGCCGCGCTCCAGATCGGAATCAGCGGCCGCAGCAAGCTGATCAGTCGTGTCACCGATGGCCGAGACCACGACCACAGGATCGCGCTGGCGCGCGCGCTCGACGATCGCGCAAGCGCGCTCAATCGCCCCGGCAGTGGCAAGCGAGGTACCGCCGAACTTCATCACCAGCATGGATGCTTCCTCAATTCCGCTCGAGAGTCCTAGGACGACAGCCGACTCTCGAGAAGCGCCAGACGCGGCCTATGTCTCATTATGTTGGCAGCCCGCGAAGTCTCGATCTTTGCATCGCAACCGAGACCGTCCCCTCCGTCCGTGCGAAGCTAGCGGCTAGCAACGGGTTCGCGCCAGCGCCCGTCAGATCAAGAGTGAAGCCGACCTGCGCTACAACCGACCCCATCCGCAATGCTCGCTGGCGCGGCGTGGCGGCAGCGGCCACGCTGGTCAGCTGGGCAGTGCCCCTGCTGGGGCAGCCCGCCCCTGTGTTCCGGTCCGAAACGGCTTTGCTCGAACTCGAAGTTCGTGTGACGAACAGGCGCGGCCAACCGGTGGCGGGGCTGTCCAAAGACGATTTCGAACTGCGAGAGAACGGCCACCCGCAAGCTATTGCGACGTTCGAATTCGTCCCCGGCCTAGGGGCCGTGGAAGCGACGACCGCCGCCAGGATTGCACAAGGGCGCCCCGGTCAACCGGGCACAGATGCCGCTGACCAGCTGCGGCGCAGCACGTTCGTCTACATCGCAACCCGGGGACGCCGCGAGGACCGGCCCCAGATCTACGATGCAGTCCGGGACTTCGTGGACAACGACCTGCAGCCCGGCATGCTAGTCTCCATCCAGGGCTCGCCTTTCACGTCGCGACGCAGCGAGCTCCACGAACGACTTGACGCTATGAGGCAAGGCGTCGGCAACAGCCCCGGCGGCTTTGTCGATACGCTGGCGGTCGACCTAGCCCGGGACATCACGTACAGCGACGCATTCGAGGGCTTGATCGAGGAGTCGAACGAGGAGTTCGGGGAGGCGCTTGAGGAGATCGCGGACCGCAGCGCCTTCTATAACCGCCTGCGCATGTACGAGTACATCGACCTGATACGGGCCTTGAGCATTTACCCGGGGAAGAAGCTGGTCGTGCTGTTCGCCACCGGGCTGCCCGTTGAAGAAGACAACCTCGACATTATCAAGGTCTTGGAGGACGAGGCGATGAAGGCGCGGGTTCGCTTCTACGTCTCGGACGTGCGGCGCCTCGACGCCACTCCTCTCTACGGCGACGCGGAAACATCCGGCGGCTTTGCCGCCGCTGGTGGCGTCGCAGCCGTTGAGGGACTCACCGCCGCGATCGAGCAGCGCCAAGACAGCCAAGACGGCCTATGGGAACTGGCGCAGCGGACGGGCGGTAAGGCAATCCTGAACAGCAACGATTTCGGCGAGGTCTTCAAGGTCGTCAATCAAGAGAACAGCGGCTACTACCTGCTCGGCTACTATCCCGAAGATCGCGAGCAGCGCGGACGGCTGCGCCGCCTCAGGGTTCGCGTGAACGATTCGAGCCTGCGAATCAGCCACCAGCGAGGCTACTACGAAGAGCGCCCGTTCAGGCAAATGTCACGCTCGGAGAGGAACCTGCGCATGCATCAGGCCCTCACGTTCGATACTCCCTACACGGACCTGCCCATCTTGGTCGACCACGAGTTCTTTCGAAACTCCAACGGCAGTCCGACACTGATCTACAGCGTCGGGCTCCACGCGCGCGACATCCCCACCGAAACAGTGAAAAAGGGCAAGACGGTCAAGCTCACGGTGATCGCGCAAGCCATGTCACGGTCATCCGAGGGAGGCGGGCGACAGCCGCCAGTGCTGGACGAGCGGCGCTTCACGATGACGGTGGAACCCGCAGCCTTGGAGCGTCTCAGCGGCGATCCGGCGTCTTGGCTGCACTACGGCTCGCAGATGCCGCTTGCGCCGGGAGAATACGACTGGAAGGTCGTCGTGCGCGACGACCTGTCTGGCTCGCTAGGCAGTTACCAGACTCGCCTGCGCATTCCGAAACACTCGGCGGGGACAGCGGGCAGTTCGCTGCTGCTGACAAGCCGCATCGACGATGTCGGCCGGGCCAAGACCGGGAAGCAGTCCCGCAAGGCTCCCGAGGATGTCTTGCTCGTCGACGGCAGCCGGTTCTTCGCAACGGCGGTGAAGGCGTTCCGGCGCGGCACGCCCATCTACCTGCTCTACGACGTCTACAATCTCGGGCCGGGCAGCTACGACGATCCGCCCGGGCCGCGGCTCGCGCTGTACCGCGGGCGCGTGAGCGTGCCGCGACTGCCAGTCAAGAGCTACCAGACCGTGGCACAGCCCGAAGCGCACCGCGTGCGCCATCTCGCGGCACTTACCACGAGCGGCCTACGCGCCGGGGAGTACATCTTGGCGGCGATGCTGCCGCCTTCGTCGGGCGAGGCGGATGTTATCTACCAGAAGTTCCAAATCGTCGACAGTGACGACTGATAGGCTCGCCGCGGGCTGGCGTTAGCCTTCCAAGCAGGCGAAGACCTCCCGGTAGAACTCCGGATGGGACTCCCAAGTCTGGGCGCTAACGAGATTGCCGTCGCGCACAGCCTGCTGCTCCGAGTAACAGGCACCTGCCCGCTCGGCTTCCGAACGGACGTGCTCGTAGCAGGTCACGGTCCTGCCATCAACTACGTCTGCGGCCACCAAGATCTGGATCCCGTGGCAGATCGAGAACACCGGCTTGCCCTGCGCGACAAACTCCCGCACGATGTCCACCAGCCGCCGGATGTGCCGCAAGAATTCCGGCGCCCTGCCGCCGAGCAGCAGCACCGCTACATACCCGTCCACTTCCACTTCGTCAAACGCGATGTTGGCGTCGAGCCCATAGCCCTGGCGCTCGATGTAGGTGTCCCAGCCGGGCTCGAAATCGTGCATGACCAGATGGAGCCGGCGGGCTGACGGCGCAGCCACGACGGGTTCGTAGCCTGCCTCCTGAAAGCGGTGCAGCGCAAACAGCGCCTCGTAGCTCTCGCCGGCGTCTCCGGTGACGAGCAAGATCCTCTTCGCCATATGCCACGATTCTACCGACCGGCGGCGCGGCTGCCCGAGAGGCGTCCTAGAGATTCCGCAGGAAGTAGTTGTGCAACCGCTCGCGCCCGATCGTCGTGGCCTGTCCGTGGCCGCAGACGACGCTGATTTCGTCGTCGAGCGGGAGCAGCTTGGTCTTGATCGAGCGGAGAATCTGGCCGTAGTCGCCGCCCGGGAGATCGGTCCGCCCGATCGAGTCTCGGAACAGCGTGTCCCCGGCGATCAGCTTGTTCTGGGCGGCAAGCAAGAGGCACACGCTTCCCTGCGTGTGCCCGGGGGTATGGAACACCTCGAAGCTGACTCCAGCCATCTTGAGCGAATCCCCGTCATTGAGCACGACATCGATGGAAGTCGAATCCGGCTCCGGCATGCCCAGCCAGCTGGCCTGGTCCGGTAGGGCTTTGACGAGCCCGTAGTCGGCCTCGTTCATGTAGATCGGCGCCCCGGTCAGGGCCCGGAGCCTGCCGGCAGCTCCGATGTGATCGATGTGCGCATGAGTGATGACGATCCACTTGACCGTTAGCCCGTGCCTCCGCAACACCGATTGAATGCGGCCGATTTCGTCGCCTGGATCGATCACGACCGCCTCCCGGGTGCTCTCGTCGCCGAAGATCGAACAGTTGCACTGCAGCATGCCGACGGGCATGGTTTCGTGGATCATCGCTGGTATGCTAACAACTTTCCAGTGACGGCCAGCGAAGCGTTCCACCAGCGCGCGGCGTGGAGCGATCTCTCGGCGCGCGGCAGGCTCCGCGCGACCGGCGACGATCGGACCCGGCTACTGCACGCAATCTGCAGCAATGACATCGAGGGCTTGGCTCCGGGGCAAGGAGCCTATGCGTTCTTCCTGAACGCCCAAGGCAGAATCCAAGCCGACAGCCACATCTATGTCGACCACGATCATGCCGTGATCGACTGCGAGCCGGAAGCCGCGAAAGCGCTGAGGCAGCACATCGAGAACTACATCATCATGGACGATGTCGTCCTCGAAGGGGTCTCGGCCGAGACCGCTCGATTCGGCGTCGCCGGGCCGGACGCAGCCGGCATTGTCGCCGCCATGGGACTGCCGGCTCCCGCAGGGCGCCTGACGTTCGCATGGAACGGCACGACCTGCGTGCGCCAGGGCTTGGTGGCGGGCAGAGACGGCTTTTGGATCGAAGTCCCGGCACGCGAGGGTCCGGCCATGGCCGACCAGCTCCTGGCCGCAGGGGCACACCATGCAACCGCCGAAGAGTGCGAGGCACATCGCGTGCTGATGGGCGTCCCTCGCTTCGGTGCGGACTTCGGCCCCAAGAACATTCCTCATGAGACCCAGCAGTTCTGCGCCGTCTCGTTCACGAAGGGCTGCTACACCGGCCAAGAGATCGTCGAGCGGGTGCGGTCGCAAGGCCAAGTGCGCCGCCTGTTGGTCGGAATCGAGCTCGACTCCGCAGCCGTGCCGGCCGAGGCGGTGGTGCAGCATCAGGGCAGCGCAGTGGGGGACATGACTTCGGCGACACCGGGATGCGGGCCCGGGGGCAAGGCCCGTGGATTCTCGATCGTCCGGCGCGCAGCGGGGGGCGCGGGCACGGCAGTCCGTGTCGGCGATACACCGGGGGTGGTGATCGACGTCTCCCGAGACTGAACCGAGCGGGACGTCGAAAAGCCGGGCAGGCAGAGCTTGCCGGCGGACCTGCGGCGATTCCGGCACTCGGCCTCCAGGGCACGGAACCGGCTCTGGCACCGGTCGCGGCCGGGGTCGTGATACGCTCTAGTCGCAGTTCATGTTTGATTCCTGCGGAGCGAGCCACGCCGGGAACGTCCGGGCGAACAACGAAGATCGCTTCGACTCCGTGCCTGAGCTGGGTTTCTTCGTCGTGGCCGACGGCCTCGGCGGCGCGGCGGGCGGCGAGCGCGCCTCGGCGCTCACCGTCAAGACGCTGGTCGAAGAAGTGCGCAGCGCACAGGCGGCGCCGACCGCAGCCACGGTCGCGCAGGCGATCGAACTGGCCAATAAGAGAGTCCGCTGGGAGGCTGAGAACGATCCCTGCCTCGAGGGCATGGGCTGCACGGTCACGGCTGCGATCGCGCAGCGCGACAGGGTTGAGATCGTCAACGCCGGCGATAGCCGCGCTTATCGCTTCTCGCGCGGGAAGCTGGAGCAGCTGACAGCGGACCACACCTGGGTCACCGCGATCGCCAAGGCCTCCGGTCTGAGCGAAGCTGAGCTGAAGAACCATCCGAAGCGCCACGTGCTGACCAAGGCCGTCGGGGCGGAGTACAACGTGGCCGCTGACACAGTGGCGTCGGACTTCGACGCCGGTGACATCCTGCTGCTGTGCAGCGACGGCCTGCATGGGGTCGCCTCGCACGAGGTGATCGCCGGCACGCTCGACCGCGACGGATCGCTGCAAGACAAAGCCCAGTGGCTCATCGACGCAACGCTCGGGCTGGGAGCTCCCGACAACGTGACCGTGGTGCTGGTGCGCCACGCAGACGCTGCGCGATGACCCGACTGCGGCGGCCTAGCGCAGGTCTTGCCGACGTTCTGTGAGCGATTCGATGCGCTCTTCGTCCAAGCCATAGCCCAGGCCGGGAGCGTCGCTGACGGCGATCGTTCCCTGTGGGCTGACCTGCACCTGCGGATCGATCACGTCTTGAGTCCAGTAGCGCTGCGAAGCCGATACATCTCCTGGCAGCACGAATCCCGGCAGGGTCGACAGAGCGATGTTGTGCGCCCGGCCGATGCCCGCCTCCAACATCCCCCCGCACCACACCGGCACGGCCGCCTCGCGACAGATATCGTGGATGCGCAACGCTTCGGCGAACCCGCCGACGCGGCCGAGCTTGACGTTGATGATGCGGCAAGCCCCGAGCCGGATCGCCTGCCGGGCATGATGAGCCGTGCGGATGCACTCGTCTAGGCAAACCGGAGTCTTCAGCTGGGCTTGCAACTCGGCGTGATCGATCAACTCGTCGTGCCCCAGCGGTTGTTCCAGCATCATCAGGTCGAATTCGTCCAGCCCCTGCAGGGTCTCGAGATCATCGAGCGTGTAGGCAGAGTTGGCGTCTGCCATCAGCCGGATATCGGGAAACTGCCTCCGCACCGCCCGCACGACGTCGGCGTCCCGCCCCGGCTTGATCTTGATCTTGATGCGCTGGTAGCCAGCGTCGACCTCGGCTGCGATCAGCTCCAGCAGCTCGCTCACGGAGTTCTGAATGCCGATCGAGACTCCACATGCGACGTCGCGCCTAACGCCGCCGATGTGCTGCCACAAAGGCCGACCCAGCTTGCGCGCCTCCAATTCCCAGCAGGCAGCCTCCAGACCGGCGCGGGCCATTCGATGCCCGCGGATCGCGAGGCTGAGGCCCCCGACCTCGGCCGCCGACCGAAGCTCCCTGCCAAGGACTCGCGGAGCGACGAAATCGCGCAGCACGAGCCAGGCCGCGCCGACCCACTCCTCGTTGTAGAACGGACGCTCGCCGCACGTGACCTCGCCCCAGCCGATGGCGCCGTCGGAGTCTTCCACCTGCACTAGCAGGATCTGCCGTTCCGTGGTGCGACCGAAGCTGGTCTCGAACGGGCGCACCAAGGGCATGCGGATCTTGCGCAGGCCGATCCTAGTCAGGCGCATGGGCATCCCGGCTAGCGCCTTTGGCAGCGCGGGCAATAGTGCGTGCTGCGTTGCGCTACGATGATGCGCCGCAGCGGCGCGCGACAACTCGCGCACGGCTGGCCGGTCTTGCCATAGACCTGCGTGCGCAGTTGGAAGTAGCCGGGGCTGCCCTGGCCGTCCACATAGTTGTGGATGCTGGTCCCGCCGGCCGAGATTGACTCCTGCAGCACGTCGCGTATCGCCTTGTGCAGCGCGCGCGCCTTGCGAGGGCTGACGCTGGCCGCGCTGCGCTCGGGGTGCAGCCTGGCGCGGAACAGGGCCTCGTCGGCGTAGATGTTGCCCAAGCCCCGCACGAACTCTTGGTTCAACAGCAATGCCTTCAGCCGCGTGGAACGCCCCGAGAGGCGCTTGGCGAAATCGCGCGAGTCAATCTCTAACGGCTCCGGCCCCAGCTGGGCCAGTCGCTCGGGGAAGCCCGGCGACCACTGCCACTTGCCGAACTTGCGGATGTCGTGGAAAACAACGTTGGTGCCGCCGCAGAGGAACATCTCGGCGCGGGTGTAGGGACCTGGCAGGGCATTTAGCAAGAGATTTCCGGTCATGCGCAAGTGGATCCACAGAAACGAGCCCCGGCCGTGCTTGCTCAGCCGGAACAGCAGGTACTTGCCGTATCTGCCAACTTCGTCAATGCGCTGGCCGGCCAGTCGCGCACTCGTCTCGTCGGGATCCCCCGCGCACGTGCGCGGCCAATGAAAAACGACCCTTTCGATCGTCCTGCCCTGGAGATGCGGGGCCAGCGAGCGCTTGACCGTCTCAACTTCTGGAAGTTCCGGCATCCCTCATTCCGTGGCGGGCGCGAGCCACACCCGATCAATCGGCCTGATCCACCATCGCAGGCAGCACGCTGCCGATCTCACCATGCACAACCAAGTCGGCGATGTCATCCAAGGCTGTCCTGTCTCGATTGACGATCACCAGCCGCGCGCCGGCGCGCTTGGCCAGGCGGGGGATTGACGCCGCAGGCTCGACGACCAGCGACGAACCCACTGCCAGCAGCAGGTCACAATTCTCGGCAGCGGCTTGTGCCTCCTGCATGACGTCCAGCGGCATGGACTGACCGAATGAAATCGTGGCGGGCTTGAGCAAGCCGCCGCAGAGCCGACAGCGCGGCGCCTTCTCGCCAGCCTCGACCCGTTCGCAAGCCTCGTCGGACGTGATCCGATCCCCGCACGACAGGCAGACCGCCTCGGTCGTGGTGCCATGCAATTCCAACACCTTGTCGGCTGGCAGGCCCGCCTTCTGGTGCAGCCGCTCGATATTCTGCGTGACCAGCGCGGTTAGCTTGCCCCTGCGGTGCAGGTCGACGAACGCTTGATGGCCGGCGTTGGGGCGCGCCAGCCGCATGGCGGGCCAAGCTTCCACTTTCTGCCGCCAATACTCGATCCGTCCCTCTTCGCTCGTCACGAACTCTTGGAAGTCGATGATCCGGTTGCGCGCCCAGACACCGTTCGGGCTGCGGAAGTCGGGTATGCCCGACTCGGTCGAAATCCCGGCCCCCGTGAAGCCCACGATGCGCGACGCGGCGGCGATCCAATCCCGGGGCTCGCGCAGGTCCACCTCGGGCATCCTAGCACGCAGCGCGAAAGCGCCAGGGGCCCGCGCTACCATGGTGCCGATGCGGAGGCATTGATGTTCGAGTTTCGAGGCGTCGACTTCATGGAGTTCGACTCGCTGCTGAGCGAGGAAGAGTTGCTGGTGCGGCAGACTGCGCGCCAATTCGTCGAGGATCAATTCATCCCGTTGATCACGCAGCACTTCCGCGACGGCACGTTCCCCAACGAACTGACGGCGCCGATCGCCGGTCTCGGGTTCTTCGGCGCGAACCTTGACGGCTACGGCTGCGCCGGCCTGAGCAATGTCGAGTACGGGCTGGTGATGCAGGAACTCGAGCGCGGCGACACCTCGCTGCGCAGCTTTGTCTCGGTGCAGAGCAGCCTGTCGATGTACGCGATCCATTCGTACGCGACCGACGAGCAGAAGCAGCGCTGGCTGCCGGGCATGCAGCAGGGCAAGGCGATGGGCTGCTTCGCGCTAACGGAGCCTAACTTCGGCTCGAATCCGGCGGGCATGCTCACGCGGGCAGTGCGCGACGGCGACGAGTACGTGATCAATGGCGAGAAAACTTGGATTACCAACGGCAGCGTGGCTGACATCGCGGTCGTCTGGGCCAAGGTCGACGATACCGACAAGATCCACGGCTTCCTGGTGGAAACGGACCGGCCCGGCTTCAGCGCCGTCGACTTGCACAACAAGCTCTCCATGCGGGCCTCGACAACCTCCAGCGTCGGGTTTTCCAATGTCCGCATTCCGGCAGCCAACATCCTGCCGGGGGCGAAGGGCCTCAAGGCTGCCCTGGGCTGCCTCACCAACGCCCGCTTGGGAATCGCCTGGGGCGCGATCGGGGCGGCCATGGCGTGCTACGACTGCGCCCGGCAGTACACGATCCTGCGCAAGCAGTTCGACGATCGCCCGATCGCCTCGCACCAGCTCGTTCAGAGCGAACTGGCGTGGATGATCAGCGAGATCACGAAGGCTCAGTTCATCACGCTGCACGCCACCCGGCTCAAGGACGAAGGACGGCTGAGCCATGTTCACGTGTCTATGATCAAGCGCGGCAACGCCGAGATGGCCCTAGAGGTGGCGCGCCGGGCGCGCGACCTGCTTGGAGCCAACGGGATTACCGACGAGTACCCGATCTTCCGCCACATGTGCAATCTTGAGACCGTCAAGACATACGAAGGCACGCATAACATCCACACGCTGATCCTCGGCTCGCACGTTACCGGGATACCGGCCTTCACGTAGATACGGGAGCAGACCGCTCGCCAGCGCCAACGACAGCGGCGAGTTCGCGCATGTCGTCGACCAAGATGTCCGGTGGATGCCGGTCGAAGTCCTCCGGACGCAAGCCATAGCGGACGCCCGCGCAGTCCGTGCCCGCGTTGCGCGCGGTCAGCACGTCCACCGAACTGTCGCCGATCATCAGCGTCCCCGCGGGGCTGATGCCGAGTTCGCGCATGATTCGACGGAGCCCGTGCGGATCGGGCTTCTTGGTGCGGAAGCTGTTGCCGCCGTAAACCCTCGCGAAGACCTCGCCCAGTCCCAGCCCGGCGACCAGATCGCGGCTGAAGCGCTCGGGCTTGTTCGTCAGCACGGCCATGGCCAGCCCCGCCGCCTGCCACGCAGCGAGAGCATCCCGCACGCCTGTGTAGAGGACCGTGTGGTCCAGCATGTGCTCGCGGTAATACTGTAGGAAGTAGGCTAGGCCCCGGGCTACCTGGGCGTCCGAAGCACCGGCCCCGAGCGCCCGTCGGATCAACATCTCGGCCCCGTCGCCAACGTACGAGGCGACGGCGGCAGTCGGCAGAGCCGGCAGGCCGGCGTCCGCCCTGGTCGCGTTGACAGACTGTGCCAGATCCTCCGTCGAGTCGATCAGCGTCCCGTCCAGGTCGAAGACGAGCAGTTCGTACGCTGGCTTCACAAGGAATCCGCCCGCTAGATTTCTAGCAGGTCCGCAATGCGCTGGCGCAGGTCGACGAAGATCTGGTCCGGCGGCCGGTTGGCGTCGATTACGGTGAAACCGTAGCGCTCGGAAAGCGAATCGAGAATCTCGACCAGCCTGCTTTGGTAGCCGCGGAAGCTCTCGTATCGATTGGGACCGTAAGGCACGTCCATGCCGCTCTCCCAGTAGTCGAAGTACCGTCGACCGCGCGCGGTGCGCGCCACGATCTCGTCGACCGAGGCTCGCAAGTAGAACGTGGCATGGGGGACAAGGGCGCACCCGGCCACCCGCTCGAGCCATTCAGAATCCTGATGACGGGCCACGGAGCGGGCGACGACCGAGTAGAAATAGCGGTCCGTCAGGACCACGAAACCGGCCCGCAGGGCTGGCACGACGACGCGCTCCAAGCGATCGGCGAAGTCGGCCATGTAGAACAGGCCCATGGTGAGGGGCCCGAGCGTGTGGCCGTTCTTGGCCTCTTGCAGGCCCTCCTTGGTGAGCGTGGAGCGGGTCATGCCAGTGTCGACCACGGCGTGGCCATTGGCCTCGAGCCAGGCGCGCAGGCGCTCGACCTGCGTGGTGCGGCCCACGGAATCGGGCCCCTCGATGACGAAGAGCTTCCCTTGCAGCTCCGTCAGGTCAACGTTCGGCAGCGGGTCAGCGTAGAAATCAAGCGGCTTGAGGTTGTCGCTGGTCATGCTCGGCGCTCGCTTCTGGGCTGGCGCAGGATGTCCTTCTCGAGGGCATCACCGATGGTGTTCATCACGATCTCTCGCACCTGCCGCTGCTGCTCCTTGATCGTGCCGGTCGCGTCGATGACATGAAAGCCCATCTCCTCCGCCATCGAGTCGTACTCGCGGAGGATGCGCTCCTGGAATAGCGCGAAACTCTCCTGGATGTCGGAGCTGAGATTGAGATCCATGCCGGCCTCGTAATACTTAAGGGCGGCGCGCCCGCCTAGGATGCGGTCGAGCGCGACATTGAGGGGCACCCGGAAATAGAACGCCAAGTCTGGCTTGATGGCCATGCGGTAGAGGTTGCGGACCCACTGGGGACGCACGCCGCGGGCGACGTCGCGGGCGAAGGCCGTGAAGGCGTAGCGATCCGCGCAGACCACGGCGCCCGCTTCCAGCATCGGCAGGATGTGGCGCTCGAGCCGATCTGCGAAGTCGGTCGCGTGGATCAGGCTGAAAGTGGTTGGCGTGAACATCTGCTTGCGCTTGCCCTGGCGTGTCGTGCCGCGGACGATCGAAGACGAGTTCCACTCGCTGAACGAGACTACGAGGCGCTTGGACCTGAGCCACTGGCTCAGCAGCGAGAGCTGGGTGGACTTGCCGGAGCCATCGATGCCTTCGACGATGATCAGCTTTCCAGAGTACGAATTGGGACGAAAGCCATCCATCTTCCGTGAGCGTCAAGTCTATCACCGGCACGCAGGGTCGTGCGAAAGAATGTGGACGGAATCGCAGCGAGTCGCGGCTGGCAACGGCGGCCGTCGCCGTCTAGCCAAGACGGGCCCCTGCCGCGACCCCTCAGGCGAAATCAGCCCGCACACGCGTGGCCGACGTCCTCGCCAGCTGGCGACCCTGACCCCGCGGCTAGTCGTGCCGATGACGCTTCAGGTACCGCGCCACGGCTTCGACAGTCTCGAACCAAATCCGGTTGTTCGGATCCTGCAGAAAGGGAACGAGGCTCTCGAGCATTTCGATTCGGGTGGTCTGAGACCCGGAGTGGCCGATCTCGTGACCTGCCAGCACCAGCCACTGCCCTGCCTCGCGGGCATTCTCGACGAGGGCCTTGGCATCCGGAAAGTCGATGCCGTCCATCGACATGCCGCTGACTTGGGCAGGATCGTGGAAGATTGGGTCGTTCGGCGTCTCGTCAAGCCAGCCGCGGCCAGCGAGGAAGAGTTCGGCAACCAACGGGACATAGCTTTGGGTGGCGCGGCCGCGTCCTACGAAGGTCTGCCCGCATGGATAGGCAAACGTGACCGGAATGACGCCCAGCATCTGCTCGAGGCGCCGATTGCCCTCAAGAAGCTCCTGCCGCATGCGTTCGAGCGTGTAGTTCTCCAAGGCGGCTTCGCGCGACCATGCGAAATTACCCGTGCAGGGGTGTCGCACCGAGTGGTTGCCGATCTCATGGCCTGCCGCTACCAGCCTCTTCCAGCCCGAGAGCTTGGCCTCGACATGCACCGGGACGACATAGAACGTCGCCCGGGCACCCAAGCGGGCCAGCACCGCGAGCCCAGTATCGACCTGTGACGGGCGGGCATCGTCGAAGCTCAGGCTTACAGCCGCGCGCTTGCCATCGGGCCACTGAAACGCAGCTTCCGCAGACTGTGCCCAGCTTGCAACAGGTCCCAACACGCAAGCCGGGAGCAAGAGAAGGATGGCGACGACAGGCACTGGCCGAGTCGCGCGCCGACTGCTTCTGATTCGATTGCGGATCACGATGGAACCGGGGGTGCGGCCGAGGCATGTGCTTCGCCCGGCCGCGTCCTGCGGACACCTCGCACCGAAAGCCGCTATCGTACCCGAGTCCGGCCTGGTGCGGAAGCAGGGCGGCACAGAAACCAGCGGAGGCATTCCGAAGGCCCCTCGTAACGGGCACACTGCTGCTGAATTTGGGTCGCGAGCGCCGCGGAGGACGCGAAGTCTCAACCCTGGTCGTTCGGGCACGGCCTCGCGCCCCGGTCGGATGGAGCCTGCAGGGACGGATCTGGGTGCCGCCGGCTTCGGCGGGCTAGATCGAAGGCTGCGTCCGCAAGCCTTGTACGATTGGATGGATGCTGCGAGCTCGAATCGATGCCATGTACGATCAGAATCCCGAATCGTACACGCATCAAGACTTGGAGACATTCTCCGAGTTCAAGGCCGCACTCAACGCCGGCTCGGTACGCGCCGCCGAGCCGGACGCTTCGGCAACGCCGCACGGCTGGCGCGTGAACGCTTGGGTCAAGCGCGGCATCCTCGTGGGATTCCGCATGGGAAAGAGCGTCGACATGTCCGAGGCTGGCAGCCGCTTCAAGTTCATCGACAAGTCCACTTATCCACCGCGTGACCTCAATGTGGAAGACAGCGTGCGGCTCGTGCCAGGCGGCTCCAGCTTGCGCGATGGCTGCTATATCGGCCGGCGCGTGACGTGCATGCCGCCCATGTACGTCAACGTGGGGGCCTACGTCGACGATGGCTCGATGGTGGATTCGCACGCGCTGGTCGGCAGTTGCGCCCAGATCGGCAAGAACTGCCATCTCAGCGCCGCCGCCCAGATCGGCGGGGTCCTTGAGCCGGTCGGCGCCCTGCCCGTGATCATCGAAGACAACGTGCTGGTGGGAGGCAACACGGGAGTCTACGAAGGCACGATCGTCAAGCATTCCGCCGTCCTGGGCGCGGGCACGGTGCTGACCCGCTCCACCCCGGTGTATGACATCGTGCATGGCGTCGTGCACCGCGCCGCGGGCGACGAGCCGCTGGTGATCCCGCCCGGAGCGGTGGTCGTTCCGGGGTCACGCCCGATCGCGTCGGGCAAGGGGCGCGAAATGGGGCTGTCGCTGTACGCCCCAGTAATCGTCAAGTACCGTGACGAGCGCACGGATGCCCGGGTGGAACTGGAATCCCTATTGCGCTAGGGCACCCTGGCCGAGGCCAGTCCGACGGCTCCCCGTTGATGTCTCCTTCCGATCCATCCCAAGCAAGCAACGCCGGCCTCATGCGGTCGAAGTCGGACCTCGCCGAGTTGATCCGCAGGCGGGTCGGCAGCCGCCTCTTTGTGAACGTTTCGAACCGCGAGCCTTTCGTGCACAGCTTCGGCCCCGACGGCCGGGTTCGAGCCCAAGCGGCCGTGGGGGGCCTGACGCTCGCTCTGAACTCGGTGATGCAAGCGGTCGGGGGCGTCTGGGTGGCCCACGGCTCGGGGGAGGCCGATCGCGCAAGCGCTGATCCCGAAGGCAGGCTGCGAGTCCCCCCGGACAACCCTGCCTATGATCTCCAGCGCGTCTGGCTGACCAGCGAAGAGAACGACGGCTATTACAACGGCTGCGCCAACCAAGCGATCTGGCCAGTCTGCCACCTGGCCTTCACCAAGCCCGTGTTCCGCAACTCCCATTGGGAGGCTTATCGCAAGGTCAACGCCAAGTTCGCAGATGCGGTGTCCCGGGTCGTGGGCGATCGGGACGCGATCATCTTCGTCCAGGACTATCATTTCGCGCTGCTCCCGAGGCTCATCAAGCAGCGCTGTCCCAACGCGGTGTGCGTGCATTTCTGGCACATCCCCTGGCCTCTGCCCGAAGTGCTCGCAATGTGCCCATGGCACGAGCAGATCCTCGACGGCGTGCTGGGGAACGATGTCTTCGGCGTCCATGTCCCGGAGTACGCCGAGCGCTTCCTGCGGGCGGCGCGGGCACGCGCAGACTGCGCCACCGCCGACTCGCGAACTCTGCTCCGGAACGGACGCCCGGTGCGAGTGCAGGCCTTTCCGATCTCGATCGACTTCGACCGCGTGTCGCGGAGATCTTCCGGCGCAGCGTGTGACGAGGCGCTCAGCCGGATTCGCGAACGCTATCGCTTGGACGGCAAGTTTGTCGTGCTCGGCCTTGATCGCATCGACTACACCAAGGGCGTGCTCGAGCGCCTGCAGGCGTTCGAGCGAATGCTCGCGCAGCACCCGGAGATGCGCCCGAAGACGGCCTACATCCATGCCGGCGCTCCCAGCCGTACCGAGATACCGGCCTACCGCGACCTGCACGAGGCGGTCGACGCGATCGAGAAGCGCATCAACGCAGGCAGCAGCGACCGGGACCCCGGCCCGGTCATTTCGATCAAGCGGCAGCTCGGGGATGACGACGTATTGGCGCTTTACCGCCTCGCTGACGTGTGCGTGGTGAGTTCGCTGGAAGACGGCATGAATCTGGTTGCCAAGGAATTCCTGGCCGCCCGCAACGACGAACGCGGGCACCTGCTGCTCAGCGAGTTCACAGGCGCAGCCTGGGAGCTGCCGGGCGCAGACTGCTTCAACCCCCTCGCAGTCGACGATTTCGCCGAACGCCTGTATGCGCTCAGCCGCCGCGCAGACGCTGACGGCGGACAACGCATGCGGCGCCTGCGCGAGCACGTTCGCACGCACAACATCTACGGCTGGATCGGCAGCATTCTCCAAGCCGTGCCTGACCGGCCGGACGCGCAGTGATCCACTTACTCGAGCACTGGAACGCGATAGCCGGTCGCCTGACCCAAGCCGAGCGGCTGTTGCTGATGCTGGATTTTGACGGCACACTCGCACCGATCGTGCCGCGTCCCTCCGATGCACGCATCCCTGATGCCGCGCTGTCGACGCTCAGGAAGCTGCAGGCCAGCCCTGGCGTCACTCTGGCGATCATCAGCGGGCGCGGCGCGCGCGACGTGCGGGCGCTGGCGGGCCTGGCCGACGCTCACTACTTCGGCAGCCACGGTCGAGAGCGCATTCGTCCGGGCAGTACCGAGGTCGAGTCCGACCCGGCGGGCCTGTCGCAAATCCGAGCATGCTGCCGACGCCTCGCAGAGGAGCTGGGTCACATCGAGGGATTCCAAGTCGAGGACAAGGGCGCGGCGGCGGCGGCGCACTTTCGCAACGTCGATGCGCGGCACTGGCAGCGCGTGGAGCGCGCGGTCCGCCAAGCAGCGGCCATCGGATCCCTCGATGTCAGCCAGGGCAAGCGAGTGTTCGACATCACCCCGAACGATGGCGTCGACAAAGGCACGGCCGCCCTGGAGCTGCTGGGCGAACTGGGCGGGCTGCCGATCTACTTCGGGGACGACACCACTGACGAGACCGCTTTCGCCGCCCTGCCGGACGAAGCCATTACCGTGTACGTGGGACCGGAGGCGGGGGATTCCGGGGCGCGTTATCGAGTGGGCGGGCCCGAGGAGGTTGGCCGCGCGCTAGCCTGGCTGGCCGCCTCCGTCTGCGCGTAGGACTCGCCCGTCGAGATATCGCATGCGAAACCGCCCCAGGACGATTCTTGGTACGATGGGATCGGTCGCCTAGCGTGCTTTGCCGCCACAATCTATCCCCGCGCTTCGGAGAGGTCGGTGAAACGGTCGTCTGCTGAAGGAGCGTTGCGCTGTTCTTTCTGCCGCAAGAGCCACGAAATCGTCACGAAGCTCATCGCCACCCCGGGCGATTACCCCAAATCGTATATCTGCGACGAGTGCGTCGCGATTTGCAGCGCGATCCTAGAGGAGGAGCGCTCAACGAAGCCGCCTGACGAGGGCTTCACGCTGCTCAAGCCGCACGAGATCAAGGACAAGCTCGATGAATTCGTCATCGGGCAGCAAGCCGCGAAGAAGCGCCTGTCGGTCGCCGTCTACAACCACTACAAGCGCATCTTCATGCAGCAGAAGCGCCCAGCCACAACGGGGGCGGAGCCGGATGTCGAAGTCCAGAAATCAAACATCTTGCTGATAGGCCCTACTGGAACGGGCAAGACGCTGCTCGCCCAGACTCTAGCCAAGATCCTCGACGTTCCATTCGCGATCACCGACGCCACGACTCTGACCGAGGCCGGCTATGTCGGCGAAGATGTCGAGAACATCATCCTCAAGCTGCTGCAAGCAGCCAACGGCGATGTCAGCCGAGCGGAAAAGGGCATCATCTACATCGACGAGATCGACAAGCTGAGCCGCCGCGACGAGAATCCGTCGATCACCCGCGACGTCTCGGGCGAGGGCGTCCAGCAGGCGCTGCTGAAAATCCTGGAAGGCAGCGTCGCTAACGTGCCGCCTCAAGGCGGCCGCAAGCACCCGCACCAAGAGTTCACCCCGATCGACACCACGAACATCCTGTTCATCTGCGGAGGCGCGTTCGTCGGCCTCGACCGAATCGTGGCGCGCCGCGTCGACACGCGGGTCGTGGGCTTCCGCAAGGCTGACTCGATCAGCCAAGGCCTGCCCTTGCAGCCGGGCGATTCGGAAGGCGACGCCGACCTGGGCCTGCTGGGCCAAGTCCAGCCCCATGACCTGATTCGCTTCGGCTTTATCCCCGAATTCATCGGGCGGCTGCCCGTTTGCGCCACCCTGAGCGGGCTGGACGAGCAGACGCTGGTGCAGATCCTGACCACGCCGCGCAATTCGCTCGTCAAGCAATACCAGAAGCTCTTCGAGTACGAAAACATCGAACTGGTGCTGGACCCAGCCGCGATGCAGGCGATTGCCAAGCTGGCGGTGGAGCGGGACTTGGGAGCGCGCGGGCTGCGCATGATCATGGAAGACCTGATGCTCGAGCTGATGTACTACCTGCCCTCGCAACCAAAGCGGGTCAAGCGGTTCGTGGTCACCGAGCAGATGGTGCTAGAAGACCAACGGAAGTTCCGCGCCCGCCTGCTGGACAAGGCGGGCTAGTAACCCGGCCCGGCCCCGACTGCGGCAGTTTCGCGGGGATTGCTGCCACAACAGCATACTCTGTATCCACCTGTGCCCGCGACTCGCCGCGCATCGGAATCGCAGCATAAAATAGAGACATGCCTAGTGCGACCGTTGCCAAGACCAGCGCCCGGATGCCGATGATGCCGATCCGGGACGTGGTGATTTTTCCGCACATGATGTCCCCGTTCGTCGTCGGGCGGGCGGCCAGCGTGAAGGCACTAGAAGCCTCGCTGGCCCACGACAAGAAGATTTTCCTTGCAACGCAGCATGACGCGTCGGACAACGACCCTACGCCTGCGGAC
The DNA here is from genome assembly GCA_009838515.1 of Terriglobia bacterium. Lineage (GTDB taxonomy): Bacteria > Acidobacteriota > Terriglobia > Bryobacterales > UBA6623 > VXMF01. Next base: position 20,685 of record VXRL01000025.1, read on the forward strand.
GTTTACGCGGTCGGCACGGTCGTCAGCATCGTCCAAAGCCTGAAGCTGCCCGATGGCAACATCAAGGTGCTGGTCGAGGGCCTTGAGCGCGCCAAGCTGCGTAGCGTGCGCATCGACGACGGGTTCATGCAGGCGCTGGTCGAAACGGCGCGCTTCCCCGAAATCAGCGATCCGGACCTCGAAAGCCTCGTCTCCCGCGTCACGGCGTCGTTCGAGCAGTACGTCAAGCAGAGCCAGAGCCTGAACTACGAGACGATGATCGCGGCAGTCCGCGTCGACGACCCGGGCAAGCTCTCTGACACGATCGGTGCCAACCTCCCGCTGTCCGTCTCCCAGAAGCAAGACCTGCTCGAGATCTTCGATCCTCTCGAGCGGCTGGGGCGCATCGCCGAACTCCTGGACATCGAACTCGAAAAACTCGCCGTGGATCGCACCGTGCAGGGCCGCGTCAAGAGACAGATGGAGAAGGCGCAGAAGGAGTACTACCTCAACGAGAAGATCAAGGCCATCCAGAAGGAGCTGGGCCGCGGCGAAAGAAGCGAGTTCGACGAGTACCGCCGGCGTATCGACGAGTCAGGCATGAGCGCAGACGCCCGCAAGAAGGCGCTGGCGGAAGTCCAGAAGCTCGAAAACATGCCGCCAATGTCCGCCGAGGGCACGGTCTCGCACAACTACATCGACTGGCTGCTATCGGTGCCTTGGAAGGCCAAGAGCCGCGAGATCCGCGACCTGTCCAACGCCGAAAAGGTGCTGAACGCGGATCACTACAGCCTCGAGAAGGTCAAGGAGCGCATCCTCGAGTTTCTTGCCGTGCGCCGCTTGGTCAGCCGCCCGCAAGGGTCCATCCTGTGCTTCGTGGGGCCTCCCGGAGTGGGCAAGACCTCGCTGGGCAAGTCGATCGCCAGGGCGACGGGCCGCAAGTTCGTCCGCCTGTCGCTGGGCGGCGTGCGGGACGAGGCGGAGATCCGGGGACACCGGCGCACCTACATCGGCGCTCTTCCGGGGCAGATCATCCAGATGATGAAAAAGGCCGGAACGCGTAATCCGGTCGTGATGCTGGACGAGGTCGACAAGATGTCCGCCGACTTCCGGGGCGACCCGTCCGCGGCGCTGATGGAGGTGCTGGACCCGGAACAGAACTCTGCCTTCCAAGACCACTACCTCGACGTGGAATTCGACCTGAGCCAGGTCTTTTTCATCGCCACGGCGAACGTGCTGCACACGCTCCCGGCCCCGCTGCTGGACCGCATGGAGGTGATCCGCATCAGCGGCTACACCGAGGACGAGAAGACTGAGATCGCGAAACGCCACCTGATCGCCAAGCAGATCAAGAACGTGGGCCTGAAACAGGGCAAGAACATCGACTTCCGCGAGGATGGCATCCGACTGATCATCGAGCAGTACACCCGCGAAGCCGGCGTGCGAAACCTAGAGCGAGAGATCGGCAATATCTGCCGCAAGGTTGCCCTCGAAGTCGTGCGCGGCGACAAGCCCAAGCGCGTCAAGAAGGCAATCGTCAACGCCAAGTCGGTCAAGCAGTACCTCAAGGTGCCCAAGTATCGCGAGCCCGGCACCGATCTCAAGCACGAGATCGGCACCGCCATAGGCCTGGCTTGGACCGAGCTGGGCGGCACGCTGCTGCATGTGGAGACGACGCTGATGGACGGGCAGGGCAAGCTGACCCTCACCGGCAAGCTGGGCGACGTCATGCAGGAGTCCGCCCGCGCCGCGATGAGCTACATCCGCTCGCGTTCCGGCGCCTTCGGCCTGCCCAAGGGCTTTTACCAGAACCTCGACATTCACGTCCACGTGCCCGAAGGCGCAATTCCCAAGGACGGCCCGTCGGCCGGCATCACTCTCACCGCTGCGATCGCAAGCGCCCTCACCAAGGTCCCGGTGCGCGGTGATGTCGCCATGACCGGCGAGGTCACGCTGCGCGGCAAGGTGCTTGCGATCGGCGGCCTGAAAGAAAAGCTGCTGGCGGCCAGCCGTCACGGCATCAAGGACGTCGTGCTGCCGAAGGAAAACGAGAAGGATTTGCCCGACGTGCCCGAGAACGTCCGCGAGAACCTCTCTTTGCGCTTCGTGGAGACGATGGACGACGTGCTGGATCTGGCTCTCGCCGAGCCGATCGCGGGATTGTCCAAGCATCCGTTCACCGCGGGCGGCGTGCAGGTGATCCAACACGGCGACCGTCCGGCGGTCTAGCCGACCGCCCGGCGGCGCACCATGGCTGTCGAGTTTGTCCTCAGCGCGCACAACGCCGAGCAATTCCCCCGCGACCGGCTTCCCGAGGTTGCATTCGTCGGGCGCAGCAATGTGGGCAAGTCGAGCCTGCTGAACGCCCTGCTGCAGCGCAGCCGCAAGCGCAAGTCCGGCACCGAGCGCAAGCAGCTGGCGAAGACCAGCCAGACCCCGGGGAAGACGCGAGCGATCAACTTCTTTCGCATCGACCGCAGGTTCTACTTCGTCGACTTGCCGGGCTACGGCTTCGCGAAGGCGTCGCATGCCGAGCGAGATCACTGGAAGCGGCTGGCCGAGTCGTATCTGGTCCGGCGGGAACAACTCAAGCTCGTCGTCGCACTGGTCGACATCCGCCACGGCCCGACCGCGCTTGACCGGCAGCTGGCCGATTGGCTGGAGGCCAACGAGCAGCCGTTCTGCGTGGCAGCCACCAAATCGGATAAGCTAAAAAGAGCAGCGCGACTGCGCTCGATCCGCTCCATCGAGGAGACCTTCGCCCCCCCTGTGGCGTTCTCGGCTGTTTCGGGGGAAGGCGTGCAGCAACTTTGGCGAGCCATCGATTCGGCTCTTGCCGCATAGTCCCGGCTGGCATCCGCGCCGGGGCTTTGTGGAACACACGAGATCAACCATGCCTTCCAGTTCCAGCGACGGCCCGGACGAGACACCGGTAGCTAGTGCCACGGCGAAGGCGGCGGAGGCGGCGCCAGCCAAGCAGAAGAAGCCGGCCCGTGCAGCGAAGCCCAAGGGCCGCCGCAAGGAAGAGCCTGCCGACGCTCCGCCGGTAGGCTCCGAAAGTGCCGAAGCGGACGGATCCGAATCATCTCGCTCCGCCGAGCAGGAAACATCTGGCGACCAAGAGACTCCCGATGACTCAGATGCCGAGTCGGGGCAGAGCGGACGACGCAGACGCAGTCGCTTCAGGGAAGCGGCAGGATCCGAAGCAAGCTCCGAAGACAAGACCGACGAGGGCGGGGCCAGACCGCCCCAAGGGGAGCGCTACGGCCGCAAGCCCGGGCGCAAAGCGCGCTTCCGGCGCGAGGGGGGAGGCCGCGGCAAGCGCCAAGGCCAAAAGGCCGAGCACGCCGACGAAGAGGCCGAATACCAAGCCATCGTCGAGAGCATGCTTGAAGAGGGCAAGCGTCCACTGGAACTCGCCCCGCTCAAAGCGCTCAGCATCACCGAACTGTACCGCAAGGCGCGGGAATTGGGCATTGAGACCCGAGCCGGCCTGCGCAAGCAGGAACTGATCTTCAGCATCTTGCAAACGCAGACCGACGGCGTGGGGCTGATCCTGGCCGAGGGGGTGCTGCAGGTCATGCAGGAGGGTTACGGATTCCTGCGCTCGCCGGCGTACCACTACCAGCCCGGCCCGGACGACGTGTACGTCTCGCCGGGCCAGATCCGGCGCTGCAACTTGCGCAGCGGCGACACAGTGGCCGGGCACGTGCGCCCGCCTCATGCCGGAGAGCGCTATTTCGCCCTGCTGAAAGTCCTGGCGGTCAACTTCGAACCGCCGACGGTAGCGAAGACCAAGATTCTGTTCGACAACCTGACCGCTCTCTACCCGGAGAGCAGGTTCAAGCTCGAGACCAATAAGAACAACCTGAGCGGGCGAGTGCTGGACCTGCTGGTTCCCATCGGCAAGGGCCAGCGCGGGCTGATCGTGGCTCCGCCGCGCACGGGCAAGACGATGTTACTGCAGGCCATCGCCAATTCGATCACCGAGAACCAACCGAACGTCTACCTGATCGTGCTGTTGATCGACGAGCGCCCGGAAGAGGTCACCGACATGCAACGCTCGGTGCGCGGAGAGGTGGTCAGCTCGACTTTCGACGAGCCGGCCTCCCGGCACGTCAATATCGCTGAGACGGTGATCGAGAAAGCCAAGCGCTTGGTCGAGCACAAGCGCGACGTGGTGATCTTGCTGGATTCGATCACGCGCCTTGCGCGGGCCTACAACACTATCGCTCCGCCCTCGGGCAAGGTGCTGTCCGGCGGCGTAGACTCCAACGCGCTCCAGCGCCCCAAGCGATTCTTCGGCGCGGCGCGCAACATCGAGGAGGGCGGTTCGCTCACCATCGTCGCCACCGCTTTGGTCGAGACCGGAAGCCGCATGGACGAGGTGATCTTCGAGGAGTTCAAGGGCACCGGCAACATGGAAGCCCACCTTGATCGCAAGCTCGTGGACAAGCGGATCTTCCCGTCCATCGACACCAACCGCAGCGGGACGCGCAAGGAAGAGCTGCTGCTGGGGCAGGAGACCCTGAACAAGGTCTGGGTCTTGCGGCGCGTGCTGAGCGGGCTGCAAACGGTCGAAGCAGCCGAGTTGCTCTTGGATCGCATGGTCAAGACCAAGAACAACGAAGAGTTCCTAGCGTCGATGACCAGCTGAGCCTGGGCCCCGACACATAGCTGGGCGATCTCAGTCGGCTCAAAAGGGGTACTTGGGTGCGGTCCGGTCGAATCCCGCTGCACGCCAGTAGCCAGTGGCAGCGGGTAGCGCATGGAAGACTCGCGCTACAGGCCATGGATACTTCCGCACAATCGCATAGCTAGGAGTGCAACACTATGCACGAAAGCAGAGGACCAATCGATGATGCCCGGATCAAGAAGATCATTTCTCGCAGCCGCCGCCGGACTCTCGCTCTATAGGTGCTCCGGGCCCGAGGCCGAGAGACCGGCTGCGGAGCCTTCAGCTGCCGAGGCTCCAATGAAGCTCTCGCTTTCCGTGCGAGTCGCGGAATCGTTTTCCGACAAGCGCAACTCGGAGATGACGATCGACGAGCTGATCGATCTCGCGAAGACATTCGGCTACGAAGCGCTCTGCATGAGGGCCTCGCAGCTAGGCACGCACAGTCCGGCCGAACAGATCGCCGAAGCTCGCGAGAAGATCGACGCGGCCGGCCTGAAGGTGTCGATGGTCACAGGCGATTTCGCGGTGCCTAGCAACAATGAAGAGGGTCCGATGCTCCTGCGCGATATCACGCCGTACTTGGACCTCGCGGATGCTCTCGACTCCAATCTCATCCGGGTTTGCATGAAGAAGGACGAGGACATCGAATTTGCGCAGAAGTCGGCTGACGAGGCCGCGGAACGCGGCATCCGCCTGGCTCACCAGTCACACTGCGCCAGCTTGTTCGAGACTGTCAGCGGCTCCCTGCGCGTGCTGGAGGCGGTCAACAGGCCGAACTTCGGGATCATCTACGAACCAGCCAATTGGTTCATTGCTGGCGAGAACTACGGCATCGACGCGATCCGCAGGATGAAGCCGTACCTGTTCAATTTCTACATCCAGAACCACAGTCTGAACCCCGACGGGGAGACAGCCGTCACCACATGGAAGAAGGGACCTGTGACCGTAGACCACATTGGAGTCTGGCAGGAAGGCGGCATCGACGTCGAAGCAGTGTTTGACGCCATGCACGAGGTGGGATACGAAGGCTACATCACCGTTCACCAAGCGTTCGGCGACATCATGCCGGTCACCGAAGCGGTTCGCAAGAGCTATGAGCACCTCAGGCCCCTGACGATGCCTAGGACCGCCTGAGGGACGACTCGGGCTGCGCGATCCCGCCGGTGCAAGCGGAGGTAATGCAATGCCAATCGATCGAAGAGAGTTCATCGCCTATTCCGCAGCGGCGATTGCTGCGGCAGAGGGCGCTATCGGAGCCGGAGCCCCGATTCGCGCGGCGGTTCTGGGCACGCAGCACGGACATGTCCGCGGCAAGCTCCAAGCCATGATCGACTCTCCAGACTACGAAGTCGCATGCATCTGCGAGCACGATCCCGCAATCCAGAAAAGGCAGGCCGCAGACCCCCTCTTTCAGGACCAGACCTGGGTCTCGGAGAGCGAGCTGCTGGCCGACAAGTCGATCGACCTCGTGGTCGTGGAATGCAAGCCGTGGCAGGCCATTCCGTGGGGGCAGAAGGTCATCGCGGCAGGCAAGCACCTCCATTTGGAGAAGCCTGCCGGAGACACGTACGAACCCTTCAAGGAGCTGGTCGACGAAGCCCGCTCGAAGGGCTTGCTCTTGCAGATGGGGTGGGTCCTGCGCGGCCAGGAGGGTATCAACGCCGCCTTGCACGCCGCCAAGCAAGGCTGGCTGGGGAAGGTCCACTTGGTGCGGGGCACTATGAATTCCGACCGCGACCAAGAGCAAAGGGATCTCGAGGCACGGTATCCCGGCGGAGCGATGTTCGAACTGTTGGGCCACTTGATTGACCGGGTGCTCGAATTCACCGGCCGACCCGACAAGGTCCACACGTGGCTGCGCCACGATACAGGCGCAGATGACGACCTCAAGGACAACACGCTTGCGGTCTTGGAATACGCTGGCGGCCTCGCGCTGATCTCGACGACGGCCCGCATGTACGGATCCGGCGACCACAGGTCGTTCGAAGTCATAGGGACAGACGGCAGCTTCATGGTCCAGCCGCTCGGAGGGCACTCCAAGATGCAGGTCGCCATGCGCGAGGCGCGGGGGCCATACAAGCAAGGCTGGCAAACCATCGACTTGGGTCCGCAGCCGCGCTACACCGCGGACTTCGTGGAGTTTGCGCGAGCGTTCAAGAGCAAGAAGCCCTTGCAGCAGTCCTATGATCACGAGCTGCTAGTTCATGAGATGCTGCTGAGAGCATCGGGCATGATGTCCTAGCCACTGCCCAGCGCACAAAGTGGCTATGGAAGCGCGCGGCGAGGGGGCCGGACGCGGTGATGGTCGTCTAATGCGGCTGTCGTCGGATAGCCTTACCGCAAGGATTGGAGAAATCGTGCATCGGCGGGAATTCATTGCATCTGTCGCGGCGTCGGCTCCGCTGGCGCTCGCCTGCGATCGGCAGGCCCGGAGAGCCCCGGGCGGTCTCAAGCTCTCGGTGACGTGCGACATGTTCCAGGGAAGTGAACGCAGGCTGCCAGTCGACACGATTGATCGCACGGACCCGCGCCCAGACCCCGATGTCAAATACACGCCCGACGAGGGCCTGGCCTTGGCCAAGAGCCTCGGGTACGACGGTTTCGAGATGTTCGACTGGCGCGATGACCGGGAACGCAGCGCATACGCAGATGCGATGCGCAAGCACGGCCTAGAAGCCGTCTGCATCACCGCCAACAAGGGCGTGCAGGCGCCTGGATGCAGCTTGACAGACCCGGACGAAAGAGAAGGCTTCTTAAGGGAGATCGCGGATGCTTCGTCGGTTGCGGCAGAGTTCGCTTGCCAACGACTGGTGGTGCTGACCGGACCCGAGCGCGAGGGCGTGTCGCGCGCAGAGCAGATGGACAGCTGCGTGGCAGGCCTGAAGGAGGCCGTGCCGATCCTGGAGCAAGCCGGAACCACGATCGTCGTTGAGCCGATCAACACGCTTGTGACACGACCGGGATTCTTCCTCGCCGGGGCGCGGGAGGGCTTCGAAATGCTGCGCCAGGTGGACTCGCACCGCGTCAAGCTGCTGTTCGATATCTACCATGTGCAGGTCACGGACGGTGACCTGATTCTTCAGATTCGAAACAACATCGACCTAATCGGCCACTTTCAGATCGGGGATCACCCCGGCCGCATGCAGCCGGGCACAGGCGAGATCAACCACCGCAATGTATTCCGAGCAATCTACGAGCTGCAGGAGGCCGGCAAGTTCGATGGGTATGCGGGATTGGAGTACCACCCGAGCGTGCCCCTACCTCAGACCATGGCGGAGGTTCGCCAACTGTCAACCTTCTCTTGACCGTCTCGCGACCACCATCCAGGCTGACCTGCCTGCTCGGCCAAAGGGTCATGCGTTCACCCAGTCCAGAACATTGCCGTTGCGCAACTCACGAGTCCCGGCTGCGAGAATGATCTCCTTAACTCATCGCTTCGAGGGGGGATGAAGAAACCCGCGATAGTCGTCTTCCGGCGGGATCTACGCATCGCCGACAACGCTGCCTTGCGCGCGGCTATGGCCTACGGCCCGACCCTCGCACTTTATGTGCTTGATGATGCGGCCGACGGGCGCCCGTTGGGCGGTGCGGGGCGCTGGTGGCTACATCACGCTATCGTCCGTCTGCGTGGGCATCTGGCGCACCTCGGCGTGCCGCTGATCCTGAGAAGGGGAGACCAGAATACTGCTGTCATCGATGTCGCCATCGCTTCAAGCGCTCGCAGAGTCTATTGGAATCGGCGCTACACCCCTTGGGGCATGCGAACTGACGAGGCTCTCAGATCGCAGTTGCAAAGGACTGGGACCGTCTCTGACAGTTTTGAGGGCGCATATTTGCGCGAACCGCACACGCTGCTTACAAAGCAAGGCACTTGCTTCAAGGTCTTCACGCCGTTCTACAAGGCTTCTCTCGCAATGGGCGAGCCATCGGCTCCACTACCAACCCCCGGCCCACAGGCAGCACCCCGAATCTCAGCGGAGTCGGAGTCGCTCGAAGATTGGCGGCTTCTTCCCACCGCCCCGGACTGGGCAAGCGGTCTGCGCGAGGCGTGGGTACCGGAAGCGCACAACGCCGAGTCGAGACTGCAGGATGTCCTCAACAGCCGGATCGATTCGTACGCGCAGGATCGCGACAGGCCGGATCTGGACGCGACCTCGGCGCTTTCCCCATACCTAGCCTTCGGCGAGCTATCCCCGCGCCAGCTGTGGAACGCGGCCCGACAGCTCCAGCGCGCCGACCCTGCGGCAGAACCGGGAATCGCTGCGTTTGTCCGGCAGCTCGTGTGGCGAGACTTCGCTGCAAACCTGCTCCATCACTTCCCCGACCTCGCAAGTCGGCCATTCCAGGAGAAATTCAGCCGGTTCCCGTGGGCGAACGATCCAGAGTCGCTTCGGGCTTGGCAGCGTGGCAGGACAGGTTATCCATGGATCGACGCGGGGATGCGGCAGCTCTGGGTGACGGGCTGGATGCACAATCGGGTCCGGATGGGTGTCGGATCCTTCCTGACCAAGCACTTGCTCCTGCCATGGCAGCACGGCGAGGCTTGGTTCTGGGACACGCTTGTCGATGCGGACCCGGCCCAGAATATCGCGAACTGGCAGTGGGTGGCGGGCTGCGGGGCGGACGCCGCGCCGTACTTTCGCATCTTTAACCCGATCGCGCAGGGCGCGAAGTTCGACCGGACAGGCCGCTACCTGCGCAGATGGCAGCCCGCAGCTTCAAGCTACGAGCCCGGCTCGGCCGGTGTCCCGCCGATTATTGGGCACAGGCAGGGTCGCGAGAGAGCGCTGGCGGCGTTTCGCTCGCTGTCAGACCGGTAAGGAGCAACCCTCGCTCATCCCGCACGCGACTGGTGCGCGTGGGCGGTTCGGGAGCTTGGGGATGAGGCGACTTGCGCGCTCGAGTCTCCAGCGGGTATCGATAAATCACTACCGTAAGCTGGCCCAAGCGCTTGGAACATGAGTTAGATTCGCCGTGCGGTCGGAGATTGTCAGAGTGATTACCGAGCATGTGCCGGACCAGTGCCACCGAATCCGGCAGACAACAACAACCCCTATAATTCGGACTGGTCGCAACAGGTTCGGGGAAATTGCTTTATTCAATCAAGAGACTCGTCGCTTCCGCGGCCCTGGCGCTTGTCCTTGCTCCTCCAGCGACCGCCCAGGTCGACTTGGAAGAGCTCACCTTTGTTGAGGTCTTCCGCGGCGTTTCAGGCGCAACCTCGATCACGCATGCGGGTGACGGCACGGGCCGGCTATTCGTCACTGAGCAAGTCGGCCGGGTCTTGGTCCACGATGGCGAGAGCCTGCTGAGCGCCCCGTTCTTGGATATTCGAGGCCGTGTCCGCGCCGGCGGCGAGCGAGGGCTCCTCAGCCTGGCGTTCCATCCACAGTACGCCACCAATGGCTACTTCTTCGTCAATTACACCGACCCAGGCGGGGGAACGGTTGTCTCGCGCTTCGGGGTCAGTCCCGATTCGAACCTAGCCGATCCGGAATCGGAGACGGTTCTCTTTCAGGCCGCGCAGCCCCGACGGAATCACAATGGCGGCCAAATCCAGTTCGGACCTGATGGCTACCTATACATCGGCATGGGCGATGGCGGAGGGGCGGGAGATCCGCCCAATCTGGCTCAGGACTTGAGCAGCGTGTTGGGGAAAATGCTGCGGGTTGACATCGACCAAGGGTCCACTGCTCTGCCACCCGAGTCGAACCCGTTTGTGAATACGCCGAACGCTCGCCCGGAGATATGGGCGTATGGATTGCGGAACCCGTGGCGATTCAGCTTCGACCGTCTCACCGGTGACATGTTCATCGGAGACGTGGGCCAGAACGCCGTCGAAGAGATCTCGTTTCAGCCAGCCGGCAGCCAGGGCGGCGAGAACTACGGATGGCGGCTGATGGAGGGCTCTCGTTGCTACAACCCGCCGACCGGCTGCAATGGCGCCGGATCGCTGGTCCTGCCGATTCTCGAATACGCAAACTCTGGCGGCAATTGCGGAGGCTCCGTCACCGGCGGCTATCGCTACCGCGGAACGAGGCATCCCCAACTATCTGGCACGTATTTCTTCGCTGACTATTGCACGGGCGAATTGTTCGCGGCGTATCAGGAAGACAGCGCTTGGGAGCAGCTTGGACCTCGAGAGACTGGGATCACGATCAGGACATTTGGCGAGGACGAGGCCGGCGAAATCTACTTTGCCGACTCAGGCGTCGTCTATCGCATCGACGCGCCCCGACCGTTGCCGCAGATTTCCGAGGGAGGAGTGGTGAACTCAGCGACGCTTGAAGTCGGTTCGGGGCTGGCCCCCGGCAGCCTAGCCACGGCGTTCGGAGTGGGTCTCGCGACTACTACGGCGGCGGCTGACGGACGACCTCTGCCTCACCAACTCGGCGGCGGGTCGATGTCCTTCAACGAAACGACAGCGGCGCCGCAGATATTCGCCTCGCCGGGACAACGGAACTTCCAAGTGCCTTGGGAGTTGGCAGGGCTCGCGGAAGCATCGCTCACTGTTACGGTCGAAGACATGACCAGCCCGGCCGCTACGGTGCCCCTCGCCCGCGTCAGCCCAGGCATTTTCACGCTGAACAGCCTCGGCCAAGCTGCTGCGCTGATCGCCTCCAGCGGAGGGTTGGTGGCTGGGCCGGCAGGAGCGTTCCCGTGGGCTCGGCCCGCCCGGTCCGGCGAGACTCTGATGATCTTCGCTACGGGTCTGGGGCCAGTGACGAATCCTCCCGGCACGGGCGCGGCGGCTTTGGCGGATCCCATCTCTGCGACAGTCGAGCCTGTCAGTGCGCTGGTCGGCGGCGAGTCGATGACAGTGGTGCTCGCCGGCCTCGTGCCATCATTCGCTGGCCTATACCAAGTCAACGTCGAATTGGCGCAGGAAGCCCCGCCCGGGAACGCTGTCCCCCTAGTCATCCAAGTCGCCGGAGTTGATTCGAACACTACCTATATCGCCGTGGACGCGCCGGAGGCCAGCCCGACTGCGGAAGCAGAGCCCTGAGTAAACGGTCTTTGCGCTCGCAATATGGGCGGTTCTACGCATCGCACCTGAAGCGGCTCATAGGCCTTGCGCGATGCCTTTCGGCACGCTTGGGGGCGGTTGATCCAGCACCCGAACGGAACGCGTGGCTACAGCTGACGCTACGGTCACGACAGCCTGCGAGATCGCTCTCGATTGCCGACCATTTACGCGGGTTTTCGACCGACGACCACGGCTATCGGCCCCTGCCGCCAGACGCAATCCGCGACGAAACCCGCCGCCTCGACAGCTTCCAGTTCATCCTCCAACGGGAAGTAGGTGTCCTCCTCTCCCCACCGCTCGAGATGTTCGTAGCCCTCGCTCTCTCCGATTCCCCAGCTCATCATGTGCTGGACCCACTGCCGCAGCACCTCTTTTCGTGCTGAAGGTTCTGCAGGCACAGCCGCATCGGCGTTGACAAACGTGCCACCCGGTCTAAGTGCTTCATGAATCCTGCGATACAGGCTTCGCTTGGCGTCCAGTGTTCGTATGTGGTGGAGGGACAGTGAAGCCGACGCCCCATCGCAGGAAGGTAACGGCCCGAGGAAGGAAATCCCGGAGAAACGCGCCCGGACTGCGAAGCTGGCCAGTCGTGCACGCGCCTGAGCAAGCATTTCGGGGTCGATGTCGATGAGGTCTACGGTGACGCCATCATCCGCCGAAAGGACGGCCTCGGCCAAGGCGCCCGTGCCGGCCCCGAGGTCAAGCACCAACGCCGGTCCGTTTCTGACCAATTCGCGCGAGGCTGCTTCAAGCATCGCTTCGTATCCCGGAATGAAACGACGAATCGTCTCGTCGTATGACCGGATCTCGATCCCTAGGTGGCTGCGAACGGAATGACTCACTGAAGCGAACCCACTAGCCCGGTGATGACGAGGACAGCTGCGCCTAGCTCGTACATCCCGAGGTTCGATGGCCGGGGCTGTTCTCTCCTGACTGGCCGCGCCATCATCAGCGTAGGCTCAGACGCCCTCTAGACCAGCTTACTCACGAGCGATACTACGCGCCGATCAGCGATCGCGCCGCTCTCCAGTCGTCCGAATGCACTTGTGGTTTCACCCAACGAAGAGCACCTATGCATTGCCGACAACTACAACCACGACGTCGGAACGGCGCCGGCCCGTCAGCGAAGGCTCGCTAGCAGCGCCGAGGCCGCCTCGACCACTATTTCTGCCGCGCCCGGGTTGTACGGTGTCCTCTCGACTTCGTAGCCCCCGTACTGATACTCGGCGGCGGTTGGGACGTAGTCGCCTCCGACGCCGTCCGAATAGCCGCAGAACATCGTGAATTCGAAGGGCGATGCCCGCTTGACCGCCACACCGATCTCGGCGAACGGCTCTCCGGGCATGGCTACGAGCGCGAGTTCTCCAACCCGAAGGGCCTGCACCTCGATCTGCAGCGGGGAGGGATCGACAGGCTGTGTCCACTGTGCCAGCAGGTCGGCAAAGCGGCGGACTCGAGCGCCAGCCTGATGTCTCTCCAGAGCAGTCGCGCTTTCGGGCAGTTGCCTGAGCCGTTGCTGCGCCCTTTCCAGCCTCCGCCGCATACTGGCTATTTCGTCCCCGGAGTAGGTCCGACGGGGCACGTCGACGATTCGTGAGGTGAAACGCAAGGTGGCGTCCCGTGGGCCCCGGACCCGCCAGTGCTGCTTGGCTTGAAAGGCGGTGGACTCGACGAATCCCTCGAACGTCGGTCCTCTGTCCACCGTTTCGATCTGCATTGCGACCGCCGCAACCTGGTGGCCCAAGGTGCGGCCGAGACGGTGGGCAACCGCGAGATCTCCGGAAAATCCCTCGATCGGCCCCTGGTTGCCGGCCGCTCCTTGGAAGAACAGAGCCAACGCCCCCGGGAACGCCTGCTCGACCGTGGCGCGTGTCATTCCGATCCAGTCCGGGGAAATGAACCGGTTCTCGTATGCCAGGACCGTGCCGTGGCACTGGAAGTTGGCCAAGATAGCCATCGCTTGTCCGTGAGCGTCATCGATCCGGAACACCACCAGTTCACGGTCCACGAAGCCGGCTGGGTTGCGGCCCACCGCGGGAGGGCTCTCACCATCAGCGCGAACTCGCCGGTTGATGTTGATCGTTCCTTCCCCCCTGCCGCCATGAATGTGCGCAGGCTCGAGACGGCCATTCGCCTCGGCGATCAGGCCAGCAACCTTGTCAATGACAGACAAGCGGTACCTCTCGGCCATGTCCACCAGCGGAGTCAAGTCGAGGCCTGGCGGGCCTTTGGCGGGACTGACCATCACGCCGGCGTGAGTGTGGCTTACACCGATGCGGATGTGAGCCTCGGGAATTCCGGTCCGTTTCGCGGCCACCGTGATCGCGGGCTCCAGGCCCGCACTGAAGATGCGGTCGACGTCGACCATCGCAAATTTCTGGTTGCCGTCCGACAGGACCAGAGCCGTGGCCTTCATTCCGGCCGGGTCAATGCCTTCGGCCCGCACGTGCGTTTGGGAGCCCCAGTTCATTTGCGCAATGCCGACCGGCGGGGTGATGTCCCCACGGGCCATTCCCGCCAGCAAGCCCGACGGCGCTGAGTCTCGCGGCCCCTGTTCGACGACGTCTGCGAGCAAGGTCGCGGCCAGCGCCGCCCCAAGTGCGATCCGAAGCGTTGCTGCCATCAAACCCTCCATCCACCCTGACGTGTTGACTCGTGACACTGCGCGATCTGCGAATCTCTGGGTCCGTTCTCTCGGACGGGAACCGCGACTACGACTCGGCGGCATGTTCGAGAGCCCTGAGATAGCCGATGGCGAAGGCCCAGCCCATCTGGGATCCGATTGTGTCATCGCTGAATTCCGGGGTGTGGTCCGGAATCACCAGATACCGGTATCCGACTTCCCTAAAGGCCTTCATGCACGCAAGCATGTCGCAATCGCCGGCATCATGAGGCACTTCGAGGTACTTGTAGTACGGCACCTCAACGCGGACGTTACGGAAGTGTACGTGATTGATACGGTCGCGCGATCCGAAGTACCGAATCGCTTCGGCCGCATCCTCGCCCATTTCGGTAGTGACACCGGTGTCCAATGTGATCCCGTTTGAGGGGCTGTCGACTAGCTGGATGAGTTCCCGCTGGTCCGCCAGCGAGCGCATCGGCTGCGCCACGCCTCGGAACACCGGAATCGGAGGATCGTTCGGGTGCATGGCGAGCCGGACTCCTGAGTCTTCAGCAACAGGGATGACTGCTCTCAAGAAGCCGTCCAGGCGTTCCCAAAGCTGCTCTCTGGAGTGGGTCCCGACGTTGTCCAAGGGTGGCAGCTCGCGCGTTCGGGACTCGTCATAGTCGCGGAGCCCGATCCCTCCTGAGCCGGTCGTCCTCCCGTAGCCCTCCGAGCCCCTGAGGGCAATGAAGTTGTACTCGATTACGGGGATCCGCAACTCTCCCGCGATCCGGATGTTCGTCTTGACAGCTTCGATCTCAGCCGAGGCGTCGGGTCGTCCTTGCACCACGCGATGCACTCTGCCGAGATGGAGCATCATCGGAACGAGGCCCTTGTTCTCGATGCGGGACTTGATCCGCCTGAGCTCCTCAGCGTCCCACGGCTTCATGGGTGCATCAGTGCTGGGACCGGTGTCGGTGGCGGGCACGAGACCCCGTCGGCGCCGCGCCAGCGAGTAGGACGTCGGCATCACGACATGGCGTATGCCCAGCATCCGGAAGAAGTCGAGCGTCTCGTCCGCGAGGTCCCGCAATCCCTTGCCGACCTTGATCCGGGGGCCCTGGGCAGCCGCGGATCTAGCAACTGCCGCCGCCGCGGCAAGGGCAGCGCCATCGCGAAGTAGATCTCGGCGCCTTGCCGTCACGCGTTCACCGCCTGCACCAAGCCGCGGATGTACCCATGAGAGAACGAGCGGCCGATCTTGCGACCCGGCAGGTCCCCCGGAATGCCCGGACTGTGGTCCGAGACGATCGCCAGATCGTAGCCCACTTCCTTGTATGCCCGCATGGCGTCCAGCATGTCGACGTCTCCCTCGTCAATGAAGGTTTCCTCGTACCGGGGCACGCTGCCGCGCACTGCCCGGAAGTGGACGTGGTGAATCCGCCCCCGTCCGCCGATTCGCCGAATGGCGTCGATGACGTCGACACCCATCTCGGCCACTGTTCCCTGACAGAAGGTGAACCCGTTGGCAGGACTAGGCACCGCATCCAGAAACGCCTCGATCTCCCCGGTCGATGTCAGGATGCGGCTCACGCCTCGCATCGCCTTGACAGGGGGATCCTTAGGATGCAATGACATTTTGACGCCGGCTGCTTCGGCAGCATCCATCACACCGTTGGTGAAATAGATCATGCGTTGCCAGAGTTCCTCCCTGGAAATGCCGCCGATCTCTTCAAACGGCGGGGCATCGCGAACGCGGTTGAAGTCGAACGCCTTGTAGGTGGCACCGCCACGGCCCGGCTTGTCGTAGTAGCCGACTTCGTCTCCCCAGCGGAAGTCCGGCGACCAGCGCCATTCGATGACGGCGACGCCAACGGCGCCAGCGGCCGCTATGCTCGTTCGAATGCGCTCGATGTCCTGATCGCGGCCCGGCCTTCCCAGCATTGAATTCATCAGCCAGCTGATAGGCAGCATGAGGGAGTGCAGGCTCAGGCCATAGCTGGCGCACCGTTCCTGGACCGCTGCTACATCCTGCTCGGACCAATGTCCCTTGCCGTCGCGATCAACCGAGTCCGTGCCTTGGAGGACGACCCATTTCAAGCCCAGCTGAGCCATCCAGCGCAGCGTCGCATCGTCCAGCGAGCCGATGTTCTCCGAAAGTCGTGGAGCCCACCCGGATCCGCTCTCCACGTTGCTCGGTGCATGCTGGCAAGCTCCTGCTAGGAAGCTTGCGACGGACGGGCCCAGCAGAACGCTGCGACGCGGCAAGCGATGGTCTGGGATCATGGCGAGATCTCCAAGGGCAGTCCGACCGACCCGGATCTCGCCGCCAAGTCGAACGCCGGCGACAGCGATACGCGTCTAGTCACTTCCGCCTTCCATGGGACCATTGCTTCGGCACAAGCAATCCGAGTCTCGGAGCCCCAAACATCATTGCAGCTACGGCGGCTCGGCGTCGCGCGCCGCTTGCCGCGCCTGTAGAAGTCTCGGTCGTTTCTCGAGGAACTTCCGCCACGTTGCCGTCGCTCTCGAATTCTGGCCTAGATCGCGGTACACCTTCGCCAGCATCCGGTAGCTGGACTCAAGCGTCGGCTCCCGCCGGATAGCCTCTTGGAGCGTAGCCTCAGCTCGGTCCGCATCTCCCAATGCCCACCATGCAGCCGCCAGCGAATTGAATTGAAGCGCTCCGACCGGTCCGGCGGAGACAGCCTCTCGCAGCTTCTGCAGGCCTGAGCGGGGAGATCCGGTAAGCACCATAGCGGTTCCTAGGGCGTCCAGCGTGGCAGGATCGTTCCGAAGCGGTCCAGAGACTGATCTCAGCTGCCCAAGGCCTCGCTGTAGCATTTCTTGGGAACCGCGCTGCTGGCCATAAAGGATGTTCGCAAGTCCCAAGTTTCGGAGGCGCAGGTTGCGAGGGCCCGGCTTCCATGGTCGAAGCCGGTCGGGTGGGTCGGGATCCACTGCTGGTAGCGGGTGACGAGTGATCCGATGATCCGTGAATGCGCTGTGGCCGCTGTCGTGCGATTGCCGTCTCGGCATGTGGCAGGAAACGCAGTCTCCGCTACGCGTCGCATGATCCGGGGGCAAGCCTCCTTCGTGGCATTGCAAGCATCTCTGGCTGAAGTAGGCCTTCGGCTCAGCAGGAGTTTCGTGGGGATCGTGGCATGTGCCACACCAAAGTGCATCACCGGACTCCACGGCGCAGCGACTCAGGTTCAACTGCTCGACGTGGCTGACGACCTGAAAACGGTCCTGCCCTCCTTCGGTCCGTGGCACTCCCACGAACACCGTCCAAGAGTCCTCGAGCAGTCCTCCAGGCTGGAAAGAACCGAAATCGCGGTCGGGATGCAGGACGCGAATGATCCCTCCCAGATGGCATTGCTCGCAGACGCTGTCCCGCTCGCGTGGCGAGGCGCGGGCTGGATTGAATATTGTGGCCGCGCTGGGTTCGGCCAGATGCGGCGCGGGGGGGCCGTGGCAGCGATCGCAGGAAATGGCTTCCACCGCGAGAGCCGGATCCCCGTAGCGATTCACAGTGTCGGGCGTATGCGCGGGTCTGCCCGCGTGGCACCACAAGCACTCCGCCGTTGCCGGGCGGTTGAAGTCCGGGTTCGCCTCTAGCTCCATGCCGGGTGCCATGCCCCATCGGCCGCGCTCCGTGTAGTACGTGATTGGGGACTGGAACAAGGCATCGCCAACACGGACCAAGTATCCGAATGCCGCGTTTCCGGACCCGATCACGTAGTCGATCGTGTACTTCGCGCTGAGTCCGCCCCTTTCGATCTCCTGAACGAGGCCCGCAGCCGATGCGCTCGTGCGAAACGCTGTGCCGGAGAACCCGTGTCCGTACGGGCCAACCGGATGGCCGTTGGCCAGCTTGGAGATCGAGCGGCCCATTCCGCTGAGGCGGTACTGGTCAACCTCCATTGGGTGGCAGGTCGCGCATTCTTGCCCTGCAGGCGCGGCGGACGCGGTCATCGCTGCAAGCGCCAGCGTGACCGCAATGGCGGCCCTCGTTCCTGCCATGACGCGCTGTTGCATGCTGCTTGGCGAGACGGCCGGCTGGATCGCTCGAAACCGAGCCGCGCTGCCGCACATATTCTCTTCGATCCTGCACCACGGATCGCGGGCGAGTCCATAACTAGCGCTCCTCTCGGGCGCCGAGACCATCGACGTACGGCCGCCATCGCTCACTGTGGCAGGGCGGGCAGTTGCACAAGACCTGGGAGCGGAGCGGTCGGAGCGTCAGAACACCGACGCGAGCTTGACTCTCTTGCAGTGGGCGGCGAGGAACAGGCCGAAGGCCGGCGCGGCGTCTGGTGCCGTGTGTGCTGAATTCAGTCGGGCCAGGTCGTAGTTGACCGAGCGCACCCGCGAGTAGACGATTCTCGGATGCATGGTGCCGCGGCTTGGCGTCAACCTGCCGGCGCGTCCGGCTCCCGTTTAGATCAGAGTGATCGCCCACTTGATCCGGAGCAACTTGGCCGGAATCCTCCTTTGAGTTGGAGCCCGAGAACCAAGAACACTACTGCGGGGCGCGCTGGGATCCGTTCTGTGAAGGGCGCGAACGAAGTGCCTCGCTCGTTGCACGAGATGCTCCCGGCAGCGACTCCGCTAAGGTCGTTCGGCGACGCCCGTTCTGGACTTCACACGAGCTCCGAGTCATGGCCTCGAGTGCTTTGTCTGCCTTGGCCCAACGAGACGCGAAGCGTAGCGGTTACCTTGCGGAACACAGAGGGACAAGCTTATCTGGCAAACGTATCTGCGCTTGCTGAGATCGGAAATCAGGGCAGCATCGAGATTCGGAGGGTTCGCGCCTGGTCCAGTGGCGCGAAAGCTCAGATTGAGGGCGGCTGGGGTGATGCAAGCGTTTCGTTCTTCGGCCTCACCGTGCCATCACACCTGCTCGGGTACCACGTACGGTTCGCGGTACTCCCTGCGCAACAAGCGGTTCGCCTCCCCGTCTCCGGGGAAGGTCTCGGTCTCCGAGTCGAAGACCAGCTTGCGGCCGGTGCGGTAGGAAATATTCGCCAAGTGGCACAGCGATGTCGAGAGATGTCCTTCCTCGATCTCGCAACGCAGGGCGTCGCGGTTGCGTGAACGCACGCAGTCGATGAAGTTCTTGAACTGGTTCGTGGGTTGTTCTTGCAGGGTTGGAATCGGCGGACCCGCAGGATACTCCATGTCTGGGAAGCTCAGTCTGCTGGCGCGCATCGAGACCCCCGATGGCGAGTCCGGCTCGTCTCTTGGCGAAAACTGCCCGCGCGTAGCAGTCCAGTCGCCGACCGAGGACACATAGCCCTGGTCGGTGTAGAAGAACGTCCCCATGCGCGTCCCTCCGAACGTCGGGCTGTATAGCGTCGTCGCGTCGATTTCCGCCAGTGTGCCGTCCGCATACTCGAAAGTGCCGACCTGGACGTTCGGCACCTCCGAGTCCGAATCCTCCACGAACTGCCCTCCGGTGCAGTGGATTCGCACAGGATGGACGTCTTTTCCGAGGCCCCACCTCACCACGTCAAGCGCGTGGACGCCGTTGTTGCCCACCTCCGTCGTGGAGGTGTCCCAAAAGAAGTGCCAGCCGTAGTGGAACCGATTCAGGGAGAAGGCGCGATACGGAGCGGGGCCAAGGAAAAGGTCCCAGTTCACTCCCTGGGGAATCGCCGATTCCTGCACTCGGCCGATACTGATCCGACCGCGATAGACGATGGCCCTTGCACGGTAAGCGGTGCCGAAACTCCCGCCGCGGAGAAACGCAACTGTCGAGCGAGTCCGCAGGCTGCTCCGGCGGTTCAGGCCAACCTGCACCATGCGGTCGTACTTGCGGGCCGCCTCTACCATCTTGCGGCCTTCCCACAACGTGCAGGAACAGGGCTTCTCGACGTACACGTCCTTGCCGGCCTGGCACCCCCAGATCGTCATCAGCGCATGCCAGTGATCAGGTGTGGCAATCGATATCGCGTCCAGATCATCCTTTTCTAGGAGCTTGCGAATATCCGTCTCGGTCTGCGGCGTGTAGCCACCGGTCCGTTCAACCTCAGCAACGGCACCGGGAAACAGGCGCTCGTCGATGTCGCATAGATAGCCAACCCGCACACCGGGCATCCGCAAGAACTCGCGAATGTGAGACCGGCCGCGACTGCGGAATCCAACGACTCCGACATTCACGGTGTCGCTCGGGGCGGATTGAGCTTGTGACCGCCGCGCTGCCACGGCAGCGGCGCTGGCACTGATGACGGCTCCCTTCACGAAGCGTCTGCGGCTTGTTGACATCAGAATTGACTCCTTTCCCTTGAAGGCCGCAGGCCAGTCTCGTGGCCAAGGCTAATTGCTGTCGCCGAAACAGTACAGGGCCTGGCGCGTGCGGACGTAGATCCTGCCCGGTTCGATCGCCGGTGTGGCAAACACGTCGTCGCCCAGGTCGTTCGTGGAGAGGACGTCCCACTTGGCACCAGCTCGCAGCACGGTCACGCGTCCTTCCTCGCTCGCAACGTACACTTTCCCGTCCGCCGCGACCGGCGATGCCCAATACCGGCCCAGAGCGCCGGGCAGACGTCCCTGCTTGTAGACCGCTCCGCTCTCGGGGTCCAGGCTGGTCAGGATGCCTCCATCCTTCACCAGGTAGAGAACATTTCGGTACAGAAGCGGCGAGG
The DNA here is from genome assembly GCA_009838515.1 of Terriglobia bacterium. GTDB lineage: Bacteria > Acidobacteriota > Terriglobia > Bryobacterales > UBA6623 > VXMF01. The sequence continues at coordinate 41,624 of VXRL01000025.1, forward strand.
GGACGTTGGGAAGCGCCTTGCGGTACGCCCAGACAATGGCGGATTCCGTCAAGTCTCCCCTGCCGCCCAGCCGAATCGCCAGCAAGGCGTTCCGGGAGGCCAGCCGCATCTGGGTGTTGTTCCAATCCCCCTCGTCGACGTAGCCGTCGCGGTCGAAATCGAAATAGCTGCGGAACCGATCGCGCATCATCGGCAGGAAAGCCTCCCCCTCGGAGAACCTCCCGTCGCCGTCGGCATCGTGCTTGGACAGCGCGTCGGCGTAGGGCGGAAGCCGGTCGTTGACGGCGTTTCCCGTCGAGGACCACCCGTGCACGTAGAGCATCCCGTCGTCCATGACTGCTAGCGATTTCACTTCGAACGCGATCCCACGCGCCCACCAGAGCTTCACGCCGTCGTCGAGCGAATACCCGCCGACCTGATATGCCCCGGGCACGATCACCTGAGGCGGGCCGCCAGCCCCCCGATACACGCTCGGCGTCGCGAACCCCCGCGTATACTCGGGCCGCTCGGCCCGCCAGACGAGATCCCCGGTGTCCCGGTCGACGGCGACCATGAAGGAACCGCTATCTTGGTCGCATACGAGCACCACCTTGCCGTCAGCAACGATCGGCGAGGACGCAACGCCCATCCAATTGTCAAACGGGCCCAAGGGCACCCTCCAGCGCTCGTTGCCGTCGGGGCCATAGGAGAGCAACCCGAAATCGCCAAAGAAGGCGTATACGTTGCTTCCGTCGGTGGCCGGGCTAGGCGAAGCCGGATGATTCACGCGGTTCATCTCAGACACCCGGGCCCGGGGCGCCTCCCGCCGCCAGAGGACGCTCCCGTCTTCACGGCGCAGGCACACCGTCAGCAGTTTCTCCCCTTCGGCGCCCGTAACGAATATACGGTCACCCGCCAGTACGGGAGAGGAGTGCCCGGGAGGCAGGCTCGTCTTCCAGAGAACGTTCCTGCTGACACCGAACTCCACCGGTAGGTTGACCGCATCCGATATCCCGGATCCATTGGGCCCGCGGAACTGTGGCCAGTCGGCGGCGTGGGCAGAGGGGATCGACGCGGCGAGCACCAGTGCCGTGGCGAAGCGAGCCATCTCAGGGGGACGGACCGACTTCCCGAATGCGAATGTTGCGAAACATCACGAAGTTGAACTGATCGTGGAGTTGCAAGCCGATCGGTCCAACCTTGGGCCTGTCCGGATCGCCGCCATGCTCGGCGGCAATCTCGCCGTTGACCCAGATCCGGATCCCGTCTTTCCTCGACTCAATGTCGAACGAGTTCCACTCGCCATCCCGCTGGAGGCCGTTCGTCGCCGTGACGAAGGTGTAGAGACTGCCGCTCGGGCTCCGCGAGCCGCTCGAACCGTTGATCTGCACCTCGTATCCGTTGTGGGCCGGAGTCTTCTCATAGTCGGCCGGTTGGACGATGGCGAACTTTGCGCGCGTCGGATCGCGAATCGAGATTCCGCTGTTGCCCGGAACGCGGATCCAGTATTCGACATGCAGGTCGAACTCACCGTACTCCTGCTTCGTGTAGAGCCATGACTGCACCCTGAACCAGTCCTCGAACTGCTGCTTGGTGATCGTCTCGGACTCGCTGAACAGGGCATCGATTGTCGGCCTCCGGTATCCCACCAGTGTGCCTTCGTCAGTGACCCTCCAGATGCCGTCACCGAGCGACTCCCATGCTTCAAGTCCAGGCGTGATGAGGTCCTGCCAATCGGCGGCGCTGACCATCGGTGCAGCCAGCAGGAGGCCGAGGAGCAAGGCTGCCAATCGACGGGCTATCACGGCTCTGTGCGGTCGAAACGTTGTCTTGGTACAACGATTCCACGATCGCCGATGCTATTCTCGCACGTCGAGCTGGCGCGCTTCCCAAGGATTCAGCCGAAGCGCACTGTGAACGTGTTTGACGACTGGCTGGGGCAGCCCGGATGGCGCGTTTCGGTTTGCGCGATGCGATCAGCCGACGACGACGCCGAATTGGATATCTTCACCACTGAAAGGGCGTTGTCCGGCCGCGAGCGGCCGCAAGTTGGCCAAGACCTCGAAGGTAGGCCCCGGCGGCAGGGCCGACTGTCGTGGACTTCGTCGTCAGAAGCTGGGCTGTGTCAACGCCCAGTCGTGGACTTGAATTCTGCGCCGCACAGCTGGAGCGGTACCGTCTTGACGAGCTGCGTCGCCGATTCCGGGACTAGTTCGCCGAGATCGCAGCCTGTGCTGCGGCCAAGCGGGCGATGGGCACGCGATACGGCGAGCAGCTGACGTAGTTCAGCCCGGCGCGCACGCAAAACGTCACGGATTTCGGCTCGCCACCGTGCTCGCCGCAGATTCCCACCTCGAGTCCGGGGCGGGTCTTGCGCCCCTTTTCAAGGGCGATCTCGACCAGCTGCCCGACACCGCTGGAATCCAACACTTGGAACGGGTCGTCTTCAAGAATGCCTGCTTCCAAATACGGGCTGATAAAGGTCCCGGAATCATCGCGGCTGAAGCCGAAAGTGGTCTGGGTCAGGTCGTTCGTGCCAAAGCTGAAGAACTCAGCATGCTGCGCGATCTCGTCGGCTGTCAGCGCTCCGCGCGGCACCTCGATCATCGTCCCGACCTTGTAGTGGACCTCCCGCCCGGCAGCGGCAAAGACCTCGTCGGCCGCGTCGACGACCACCTTCTTCTGATTCTCGAGTTCCTTGTGGCTGCCAACCAGCGGAATCATCACCTCTGGGATCGCGTCGACACCCTTCTCGGCGCATTCCACGGCCGCCTCGAAGATCGCCCGCGCTTGCATCGCCGTGATCTCGGGGAATGTGATCCCCAGTCGGCAGCCGCGATGTCCCAGCATCGGGTTGAACTCGTGTAGCTCCTCCACGCGTTCCAGCAGCGCCGCGACCTCCTTCTGCTTGGCCTCGTCCCCGCCGCTGGCCTGCAACTGGGCCAATTCCACCATCAGCTCCTCCCGCTTGGGCAAGAACTCGTGCAAGGGCGGATCGAGGGTGCGCACGATGACTGGGAAGCCGTCCATCACCTCGAAGAGTTCGACGAAGTCCTGCCTCTGCATCGGCAACAGCTTGCTCAACGCATCCGCTCGCGTTTCGGCATCCTCCGCCAGGATCATCTCGCGGACGTGTTCGATTCGGTGAGGCTCGAAAAACATGTGCTCGGTTCGGCAAAGGCCAATGCCCTCGGCGCCGAAATTCCGGGCCGCGCGAGCGTCGCGCGGCGTCTCGGCGTTGGCCCGCACCCTGGCAGTGCGGTGCTGGTCGACGTACTCCATGAACTGAGCGAAGTCGCCCGAGGTGGGGTCAGGATCGATCGTCTTGGCCTGGCCGGCGAACACCTCGCCAGTCGAGCCGTCAATGGAAATCCAGTCTCCCTCCCCGAGCGTGTGGCCCTTGCAGACGATCTGGCCGGCCTTGGCGTCGACATTCACGTCGCCCGCGCCGGCTACGCAGGGCGAGCCCATGCCGCGGGCCACCACCGCAGCGTGCGAGGTCATGCCGCCCCTGGAGGTGAGGATGCCCTTGGCAGCTTCCATGCCGTGAATGTCCTCCGGAGTGGTCTCCGCCCGCACCAGCACCACGGCGTTACCGCTCCCGGCCTCTTCTACGGCAGCATCGGCCGTGAAAACGATTCGGCCAACCGCGGCTCCGGGAGAGGCAGGCAGGCCGACCGTCAGGGTGGTGAGCTGGCCCTTCGACGAGGGCTCGATCACGGGATGCAGCAGCTGGTCCAGATGCTGCGGCTCGACCCGCATGACGGCTTCGCGCACATTGATCAGCCCTTCGTCGACCATGTCCACTGCAAACTTCACCGCGGCGGCACCGGTGCGCTTGCCGTTTCGCGTCTGCAGCATGAACAGCTTGCCCTCCTCGATCGTGAACTCGAAGTCCTGCACGTCGCGGTAGTGCTGCTCCAGCTGGGCCGTGATGGTGCGGAGCTCGCCGTAGGCCTCGGGCAGCACTGCCTCGAGTTCATTGATCGGGCGGGGGGTGCGGATCCCTGCCACGACATCCTCCCCCTGCGCATTGACCAAGAACTCTCCGTAGAACTCGTTGGCACCCGTGGCGGGATCGCGGGTGAAGCCCACGCCCGTCGCAGAAGTCTCGCCAAGGTTGCCAAACACCATCGCCTGCACGTTCACGGCTGTGCCGAGGTCGTGCGGGATGTCATTCATGCGCCGGTAGTGGTTGGCGCGGGGATTGTCCCACGACCGGAAGACCGCGTCACGGGCCATCTTGAGCTGTTGCTGCGCATCCTGCGGGAAGGCCTCGCCGAGTGAATTCTTGTAGTGGGCCTTGAACGCCTCGACCACCCCCGCCAGCTGCTCGGCATTGAGGTCCATGTCATTTTCGGCACCCGCGGCTTCCTTGATGTCCTCGAGAATCTCCTCGAACTCTCCCTTGGACACGCCCATGACGACGTCGGCGAACATCATGATGAAGCGCCGGTAGCAGTCTAGGGCGAAAGTCCGCTTGCCGCTCAGGGCGGCGAGACCTTCTGTCGCGCTGTCGTTAAGGCCGAGGTTGAGGATCGTGTCCATCATGCCCGGCATGGAGAACTTCGCCCCAGATCGCACCGACAGCAGCAGCGGGTTGGAGGCGTCGCCGAGCTCCTTGCCCATATCGCTCTCAAGGTGCCGCAGGGAGGCGGCCATCTCAGCCTCAACCTCATCGGGAACCCGGTTGCCGCCTGCGAGATACATGTTGCAGACTTGCGTAGACACGGTGAAGCCCGGCGGGACAGGCACCCCCGCCAAGGCCATTTCGGCGAGATTGGCACCCTTGCCGCCGAGCGTGTCGCGCATTGACCTGTCGCCATCGGTCTTGGAGCCGCCAAACGAGAACACATGCTTTGCCATCTTGGTGATTACCCTCTGTGTCGGATCGCGTTCCCAAACGCCCTGCGGAGACTCGGCATGCCCGCGCGGAGTGTGCGCGGAACCGGTGTTATTGGACTGGTCGGAGGTTGGACTCGGAGCGTCGCGACCGGACACCCCCGAGCCTGCAAGCGTAGGTAACGAAGCCTTGATCTTAGCAAACTTGGCCGCTGGTCGCGTTGACTACGCCCAACAGGTTTGCGGATCTGGAAGAGATCGTTTCCGGGCTGTGCATGCGGTCCGCCGGGACATGCCCGATCCACTAAGGACATTGCTGAAGGGAGCGATTGCTAGCAAGGGTGAATGGCGGATCGGTCAGCGCCAGAGTCCGGGAAAAACAGCGTCGCGTTGGGCGAATTTGATCAGGCTGTCGAAGCACGGCCCCGCCCTCAGAGAAGGCGATTTCCAGCTCGCCAGACCACGCAAGGCAAGGCCCTCGCTGGCAAAGACCGAAGCTGCCCCGACGCCATTGGCCAAATCGCTGGCTACGCCTTCGGCCCCTCTCTGCCGCGCATCAATAGCTGTCGGCCCGATGGAACATCTCTGCAGCGAAAGCAGGATCAAGCGATGGGTCGTTCGTCTTGCGACACCAGTCGTCCAAGGCCGCCTGCAATCGTTCCAGTGTCGCTGTGTGTTCCACGCCGGCGAGATTCCGGAATCCCCAAGAATCTTCGTCCAGATCGTACAGCTCAAACTCCGGAGGACCCGCTAGGATCTCAAACGCACGCTGGGCCGGCGTCCCCTCGTAGCGTTGCTCTCGAGCAGTCAGCCGGCCCGTATGCCCCACATCCTACATCGACTCGATGTTGCTGCGCTGTGGAGAGAACCCGGCCATTGAGTCCGCTAGGAAACCGATGGAAGACGACACCTTGGTCGTGTTCCTGAGCGACCACGGCACGAACTTTGCAGACAACCTCGAGAAGGTGACCGGCAAGCCGGCGGGTGCCCTGTACCCGGGCACGATGCACATCCCTCTGCTGATGCGGCATCCCAATCGGCTGGGCGCGGGCAAGCGCCTGCGGGAGTTGGTCTACACGCTCGACGTGCCAGCCACGGTTTGTGCTGCGGCCGGAACAGGTCCAGAAGATGGGCTTGAGGGCAAGAACCTCCTGTCTCTGCTCGAAGGAGGTCATTTCGAAAGCAGGGAGTATCTGACCTGCCGGTACAGCAATTCCGTCTGGTACAGGGATGAGAGGAACTGGTATTTTTCCGACGTCCATTGGGACAACATCCGGCTGTTTGATTTGGAATCGAGCGATCCATTCAGCGAGACGATCGCGCGACGCGCTTCAGACAGGGTCAATCTTGCGCAGCGCCGGATCATGCGAGACCCGGGCGGCGAGCTTCCGCAGTACCCGCTCAAGAACACGGACAAGGTCAAGGCGCCGTTCATCTAGCACCTCCGGGCGACGCACGTTCGGTTACCGATACGAGGCCAACGCGGAGTCGCCTGGCCTCAGGCGACTCTCGCCTGCCTACGCTAGTATCGGTACGAACAAGGGCCAGCCTCGAATGAACAATCGGAGGCAGGCGGTGAATGACGGCGAGGCCTTCGAGGATCGTCTCGATTCCACTGGACCTGCTCAGTTCGTTGGGCGTGACGATTCCGTCGTTCTCGGTCCGGTGTTGACGTGCTCGCGCTTCCTGACCTGGTAATGCCGGACCACCGAATGGCGCGTCGGAGAGATCCGGCGGCTCTCGGAAAGACCGTTTCACGGGTGCAATCCCATCTGCACAGGGCCGTCAGACCGCACGCCACGGGACTACGCCGACTGCGCCGCCTTGCAACGGCCCGAAACTCCGTCCAGCCCAGGCAGTTGACAAGAGGAAGCGACACTCTCGATGGCTGACGGCAGCGAGGACCACGGCACCCGACCCCGTTCTCGTTCGGGAGCGTTGCGTTCTCGGATCAAGTCGGGGTACCTGCGCCCGGCGCTGGAGCGGCTTGGACCCAGCACGGGAGTGATTATCGGCTTCCTCCTCATCATCGTGCTCGGTGCGGTGCTATCTCCGAACTTCATTTCCGAGCGGAACGTCCTCAACATCCTGCGACAGACCTCAATGCTCGGGGTTGTGACCGTCGGGATGACGTTCGTCATTCTGACGGCAGGCATCGACCTCTCGGTGGGCATGACGCTCAGCCTCTACAGCGTGGTCGCCGCCATGCTCTTCGCGGACGGAGCGGGCTATCCACTGGCGATCGTCGTCGTTGCCACACTGGTGCTGGGTATCGCCGTGGGCGCGTTCAACGCGGCGATCATCATCTGGCGCGGGGTGGCCCCCTTCATCGTGACCTTGGCCATGATGGCCATCGCTAGCGGGGCAGCCCTCACGATCTCGGGCGGCAAGCCGATTGGCGGAATCCAGGGAACGTACGCCTGGCTTGGGGCCGGGTCGATTGGGCCGGTTCCGGTACCCGTGCTCATCATGCTTGCGGCCTTCGTGCTGGGTGATTTCGTGCTCCGATTCACGCCCTACGGACGCCAGGTGTACGCAGTGGGCGGCAATGAAGAGGCGGCGCGGCTGTCCGGGATTCCGGTGAACCGGGTAAAGCTCGTCACCTACATGATCAGCAACGCGTCTGCCGCGCTCGGCGGCATCATCTTCAGCGCCCGCGTCACGGTCGGCGATCCGTGGGCCGGCCGCGGGCTCGAGCTGGACGCTATCGCTTCGGTCGTGCTCGGCGGGACCAGCCTGTTCGGGGGAGTGGGGTCTCTATGGGGAACGCTGCTGGGCGCGCTGATCATCTCCATGATCAACAATCTGCTGAACTTGCTGAACGTGTCACCCTACACCCAAGGAATCGCCAAGGGCTGCATCATTCTGGTCGCCGTCGCGCTCTACAAGAAGCGAGAGGCGTGAACACTAGGAAGCAGCGGTCCTGCCGGCGCGCGAGCAAATGCGGAATCGTCCGGAATTGAGGGCCGCGAACTATACTGGCGACCGGGCCAGGCCCTAGGCAAGAGGAGGAAGAGCCATCGTGAGGACGGAACAGCGATCCGGTCATCGGCATTTTGCCTCGTGCCTGGCACTCGCGGGCCTCATTGCCGCCCTCGGTGCCTGCGCGAAGGACAAGGCTCCGGTCGACGCTAGCACGCCGGAGGCCTTCGGGGACCGGGATTGGACCATCGGGTTCAGCAACGCGTCGGAGACCAACACCTGGCGCACCGCTCTGCGCGAATCCATCGAATCAGAGGTAGCCAAGTACGACAACGTGGAGCTGCTGATTACCGACGCCAACGATTCGCCGGCCAAGCAAGTCTCGGACATGGAGGATCTGCTGACCAAGGGGGTCGACGGACTCATCATCGGCGCGGCGAATCTGTATGTGGCGAATCCGATCCTGGATGAGTGCGAGAAAGAGGGAATCCCCGTCGTGATCGTCGATCGCAAGGTCTCGAGTGAGAAGTACGACACGTTCGTGTCGACGGATCACATGTACGGTGCCGTCAGGGGATTGACGAAGCTCATGGAGTTGATTGGTGGCAAAGGGAAGATCGCCATCCTCGAAGGACTCCCGGGGGCGGGTCCGGCTGTGGAGAGGAATGCCGGTTATGACGAAGTGCTCGAGAAGTATCCGGAGGTCGAGGCGGTGCGGCAGGCCGGAGACTGGTCAAGGGCGAGCGGGCAGCGGGTCATGGAAAACATCATCACGGCCCACCCGGATCTCGACGGCATTCACTTCGACAACGGGGAAATGGCGGTTGGAGGCATCCAGGCGCTGCGCGCAGCAGGCATAACCGACGACATGATGAGGGCCAGTCGACCCTGCCTCACCTGGCTCGACGGCTACAACGGGGGCCTGAAGATGATTAAGGCCGGGCTGGGCAAGTACACCATCCTCCATCCGCCTCGCCTGCACGGCTCGCTCAGCGTGACTTCAATGATCCAGATCTTCAGGGGCGAGACAGTCCCAATGCGCCAGCCAATTGCGCTGGACGAGATCACCCGGGAGAATGTCGACCAGTTCGTCGCGATGGACGAGCCCGACGACTTCTGGACCCGGTAGGCCGTGTCTCGAGTGTCCTTCTCGGGCGGCCGAACCGTGTGAACAGGTCACCGGAGAGAGGATCGCCTTCGCCGAACGGCGAAATCACGCCTCCCGGTCCTGCGACGGGACCCAATAGTCGTTGTAGAGCTTCTCGCAGTCCGGATCGCAGAAGACCAGCCGTTCCGCGCCTTCTTCCACGACCCAGAAATTCTTCGGAATGATTCGCCCGCAAAGATCGCAGTAGATCATCGTTTGCTCGTACCACTCCGCGGTGTTCTCGTCCCAGCGACCCATCCGTTTATGCTCCGTATCGAAACTGCAGGCTCGTTCCCGGCCCGACCGTCGGGTCGGTCGCTCGCAGGAATCCGAAACGCTTCCTAGGGGTCATACCCATAGAGCTCTCGCGCGCCGTCCGGAGAGATCCATCCCTGGCGCAAATCCCGCTCGATCGCTTCGGGCGATCGCTCCGCTGGCGGACCGTAGCCGCCACCTCCTGGCGAATGGATCATCACCTCGTCGCCCTCGTTCAGCAGGACCCGCGTGAACTTGGAATCGGAGACCGTGCCGAACGCCTCCGAGAAAGTCCGGAACTGCGTGTCGCCCTTCTTCTTGACAAAGATCCCGCCACGGCCACCCTTGCCGCCCCCGAAGAGGCCCCACGCGTGGGTCTTGGTGCGGTCCATCAGCGCGCTCACCGTGATCTCGGGGGCCAGAACACGTAGGATGCGGGAGCTACCGAGTCCGCCGCGGAACCTGCCGGGCCCGCCCGAGTCCGATCGAAGCCGGTATTCGAGAGTTCTCCAGGGAAACTTGTTCTCCAGCACTTCGACCGGGGTGTTGCGGCAGTTTCCGTTCTCTGGGCACATTGCCGAGTTCCCGTCGTGGAATCCCGTGGCACCCCAGCCGCTGCCGTCAATGTGGTAGTTGGTGTAGTACTCGCCGGTATCGGGGTGAACGCCAGCGAACAGGAAGTTGCAGCCGCTGGCCCCCTCCGCGGCGGCCGCCCGCTCGGGAATCGCCTGGCTCAGGGCCGCCACGACGACATTCTGGATGTGCGGGTGCGTTTCCGTGTTGCCGCCGACCGAGGGACCCGGGTGTCGCACGTTGACGACCGAACCGGGCTTGGTCACGACCCGAATCGGCCGGTAGCAGCCGGAATTGCGAGGGATGTCATTGCTCGTCAGGTGAAGGAGGCCGCTGTAGGAGGCGGCGGCCGTGACCACGAAGGTGGCGTTTACCGGCCCTCTGGCCTGCGGGTCGGACTGGGTCCAGTCGGCAATCACCTCGTCGTCCCTGACGACGAGCTTGAGCCTGATCCATACCGGCTGGTCGGTGACTCCGTCGTCCTCCATGCAATCGCTCGCATGGTACTCGCCGTTCGGGATTTCCCGGATCTCCTCCCTCATCCATCGCTCGGAGTAATCCAGAAGCCGGTCACTTGCGGCCGTGAGAAACAACCCGCCGTAGCGCTCCAGCATGCCGAGCAGCCGCGTTTCCGCGATGCTCAGCGAACCGATCATCGCATGCAGATCCCCCCAGCTCGTCTTCGGGGTGCGGTGATTGCTCAGGATGATCTTCCAGACGTCCTTGACATACTCTCCACGGCTGATGACCTTGACAGGCGGAAGCCGCAGCCCCTCCTGGTAGACCTCCGTGGCATCGGCCGCGAATGAGCCTGGTGCCATGCCGCCGATTTCCCCGACATGCGCGATGTTGGCAACGAATCCCCAAATCTGGCCCTCGAAGAACACCGGCTTGAGCACCATGTGCTCCGGCATGTGGCACTGCCCGCGATACGGGTCGTTGTGAACGACGACGTCACCCGGCTCGAACGACTCCAGGCCGAGTTCCTCGATGGTCCAGTTGACCGCGTACTGTGCCGAGCCCAGCATGGTCGGACAGAATTCGGCCTGGCCGATCATGTCGCCCCGCCTGTTGAAAATCACGCACGAGAAGTCCAGGCCCTCGTTGAAGATGGGCGAGTAGCTCGTCCGCATCATCGCCGTCCCCATTTCTCGGCAGATGTTGATCAGAGCATTGTTGATCACGCTCAAGGTGACGGTATCGATCGTTTCCATGCTTCGGGCTTTCTCACGCGAGGATGCTGATGACGCCGTTGCGGTCTACCCTGAGCGTGTGCCCGGGGTGAACCGGGATCGTGGAATCGGCTTCCTCGATCATGGCGGGGCCGACGAGCGAGAACTGGCCGGGCAGATCGTCGCGTCTGTAGACGGGGCACGAGACGAACCCGCTCCGGTCAAAGAAGACCTCGCGGCTTTGCCTGGGACGAGGGTCTCCACCGCTCGGAGGCGCCCTAAGCCGAGGCTTCCTGGTTCGCCCCACCGCGGTGACGTTGACACGGATCATTTCGATGACCTCGCCGCTGATCGAGTAGCCGTAGAGCTGTTCGTGGAGCCGGTGAAACTCGCCGAAGGCCTGCTGCAGACTCTCGGCACTCACGCCACCGCCCTCGAGCGACACGTCGTGCTCGTAGTTCTGTCCCGCGTACCGCATGCTGATCGAGCGAAGGATCTCCGGAACCGCGGAAAACCCTTCCTCGCGCAACTCGTCGCGAGCAGCGGCCTCCAGATCCCGGAACTGCTCGATGATCAGGTCCCCGTCCATGCCGTCGGAGCGATAGTTGGTGCTCCACACCTTGTCCACCTGGAAGTCAGCGAGTGCCGCTCCGAATGCCGAGCAAAGTCCGGGATAGAGGGGAATCACGATCCGGGTCATGCCCATCTTTTCGACAATGCCACCGGCGTGCAGCGGCCCGGCCCCGCCGAACGCGACCAGGCTGAAGTCCCGCGGGTCCAGGCCGCGCTCGATCGAAACAAGGCGAATGGCGTTGGCCATGTTCTCGTTGGCCATGTCGATGACCGCTTGGGCCGCCTCGACGGCACTCAAAGACAGCTCGCTGCCCAGCTTGGCGAGTCCTTCGCGAGCCCTCGTCGCCTCCAGCTTCATCTTGCCCCCGAGGAAGTACTCCGGATTCAGGCGTCCCAGGGTCAGATTGGCATCGGTGACAGTCACCTCAGTGCCCCCTCGCCCGTAGCAGAGTGGTCCGGGCATGGCCCCGGCGCTCTGCGGGCCGACTCGAAGGAACCCTCCCTTGTCGATCCAGGCCACGCTTCCGCCACCCGCCCCGATCGCGGTCAGGTCGACAAATGGAGCGCTGATGGGGAGTCCCCATTCGATCTCGTAGTTCGTGATGTAGGAGAGCTTGCCTCCCTGTACCACGCCCACGTCGCAGCTCGTGCCTCCCATGTCCACCGTAATGAGGTCCTGCTGCTCGGCGAGGTCCCCGAAGTACTTGCCTCCGATGATCCCGCCGCTCTGCCCGGACAGGATGAGGTTGACGGGCTGACCCTCTGCAGCGCTGGCACTCGCGTGGCCACCGTTGGATTTCATGATGGCCCAGGGACAGGACAGGCCCAGACTGTCCAGGCTCTCGCGGACGGAGTTCACGTAGCGTTGGAGCAGAGGCTTGACGAAGGCATCCGCGACGACCGTGCTGCCCCGTTCGTATTCCCTCCAGATCGGCGCAACCTCGTGCGAGATTGACACCGCAACCCCGGGAAACCGCGACTGCAGGAACTCCTTCAGGCGGAGTTCGTGGTCAGGATTGAGGTACGAGAAAAGGAGGCAGACCGCAATGGCGGAGTCTTCCACGCGGTGTCCTTCCAGCCGTGCCTCGACCTCGCGGGCCAGCTGCTCCATGGATTCCCGTTCCAGCGGGACGACGACCTGGCCCTTGGCGTCGATACGCTCCCGCACGCCCACGCAGTTGCGCATCTCGACGAACGGAAGCGGCTTGGTCCACTCGTAGGAGTAGTGGTAGCGCCGGTTCATCCGTTGGATATAGAGGACATCCTCGAAGCCCTCGGTGGTGACATAGACCACGTAGGCTCCCCTGCGCTGGATCAGCGCGTTCGTTGCTACCGTGGTTCCAAGAATCAGGAAATAGATGCTTTCCGGCGGCAGGCCCGACTCCTTCACGACATTGACGATCGCTTCGACCGGGTTGTCGTGGGAGGAGGGCCATTTGGACGCAACCAGCTCGCCCGAGGCCTCGTCCACCGCGACGAAATCGGTAAAGGTCCCACCGGTATCGATTCCGCAACGAACTCTGGTGTTCGCGTTCATCGTTGGCGAATCATCATAGCCGAGTCCTGAATTCGACGTGAGGCGGGAACCTGGGATCGCTCGGACGCACCTGGCACAGCTAGCGTACCGCTACGAAAGCGAAGCCGGAGGGGGCGGGGCGGCCCTCCGCTACGTGGCAAGTTGCAAGACGTCTTCCCCCGTAGCGTCCTGGGACCGGAGATGTCCCGTGATCCGGCCTTTGCTCATCACGAGGACGCGGCTGCACAGGGAGAGTATCTCGGGGATTTCCGAGGAAACCAGCAGGACGGCCGCTCCGTCTCTCGCCAGTTCGGCGACGAGCTGGTGGATCTGGCTCTTGGCCGCGATGTCGATACCGACAGTCGGTTCGTCGAGCAGGAAAATCCTGGCCCGTGTGCCGAGGAGCTTCGCCAGCGCAACCTTCTGCTGGTTGCCCCCGCTCAGGTCTGCCGCAAGCTGCCGTCGTCCCGTGGCGCGGACATTCATTCTGGCGAGCATTGAATCCACGAACCGATTCTCTCCGCCCAGGTTGAGAAGGCCCCGGTAGGTGAACCGGCGAAGGATCGGCAGCGTGACGTTCCTGCCAATCGGGTGGGACAAGATCAGGCCCTCATTGTGGCGATCCTTGGACAGAAAGGCTATTCCACGAGCCATCGCATCGCCCGGGGATTCTATCTGCGAAAGTTTTCCTTCGATATAGACCTTTCCGTCATCGTGGGACACAGCTCCGAAGATTGCCTTGCACAGGTCCGTTCGCCCTGCTCCCACCAATCCGGCAAGGCCTAGGATCTCCCCACCATGCAGCTCGAAGCTCACGTCCTCGAAGGCGCCCTCGCGAGTCAGTCCCTCGACGCGCAGCAACTCGTCTCCCCTCCGAGCCGGCAGTTCCGGGGATCGCTCGACCCATCCCGGGCCTACCATCCTGCGGATGAGGAATGCGGAGTCCACCTCGCCGTCAAGAGCGTAGGTGCCGACAGTTCGGCCGTCTTTGAGCACGGTTGCCCGGTCCGAGATCCGGAAGACCTCCTCCAGGCGATGCGATACGTAGACAATCGACGTGCCCGCCTCCCTGAGCTTGCGAATGATCCGGAACAGCCGTTCCAGCTCACTGGACCCCAGAGCCGCGGAAGGCTCGTCCATGATCAGGACTTGCGCCGACACCGAGAGAGCGCGCGCAATCTCGGCAATTTGCTGGCCGGCAGCGTCCAGATCCCCTGCCGGCCGGTGAACATCCAGTTCGAAATCCAGGCGCCTGAGCAGTGCGATTGCGTCTCGGTACAGCTTCTCCCAGTCGACCAGGCCCAGCTTGGTGCTGGGCATCCGTCCCAGAAAGATGTTCTCCGCAACCGTCAGGCTCGGAACGAGGCCCGAGTGCTGGTGGACGATCGAGATACCCCGTCGCAAGGCTTGGTGAGGGCTGTCGACGTCAATCGGGGAGCCGTGCAGGTGAATCGTGCCGGAATCCGGCTTGAGGGCGCCGGAGACGATCTTCATCAGCGTGGATTTGCCCGCTCCGTTCTCGCCGATCAGGGCGTGCACCTCTCCCTTTCGCAAGGAGAAGCTGACCCGGTCCAACGCTCTTGTTCCTCCGAAGGCCTTGCTGATCTCCCGTGTCTCCAGCATCGTCCCCGACATGTCTCTGCCCGTTCCCTTGTCTGGTCCGCCCCGGCTCTGCCCTACATTCTGCGGCTTCCCTCGTAGCGACGGGTCCGGTCCCGCGGGGATGGCCGCTAATTCGGCTACGAAGTCACGGACCGCGCGGGGCACTCCATTCGGATGACCGCGCGAGGCGCATGTCCCAAGCCATTTGAACCGGGCTGAACGACACTGCGGCGGCCCGACCGCAATTGAGAGTTCAGGACCCTCAATCTGGTCTTCACCGCCAGTACGGCCCATCCGGCAATTCCCCGCCAACAAGGCGTGCACGCGTACGAGAGGCCACGAATCCGTCCCCGTGATACTATCCGGAAACGGACGCGCAGTGGCTGGGCGTCATGGTAGCAGCGGCCGCCGTAACGGTTTCACTGGCGGTTCCAATCCTTTCAGGACTCCGGGGGATTCGCGAGGAGGTCCGAAGCCTCTCCAGGCAGCAACGCGAGGACCGCTCCAGACTGGAAGACGCTATCGCCACCCAGACCCGGCAGCAGCGCGACGACCACGCGAAGGTCACGGAGAAGTTGTCAGAGATTGCGGAGAGGACAGCGCGTATCGAAGGGATTCTCGTGAGCCAGGGATTGGCGGAGTTCCGTACAACAGCGGCTCAAGCTGTTCCCGACGAGCCGCCCGACGACGATTGAGGCAATCGGACGTCGCCAGATTCCTGCGCGTCGGCATGGTCAACCGGACGAGGACTCCGGGCGAGGGCACACCCGGACCGGCGATCCGCGGACAGGCGGCTGCGATGGCTTCAGCGAACCGAGGTGCTGGATCAGCAACACGCGCGCTATGGCTGATGTTGCTGCTGACGCTCGGATCCTGAGTGGCCGCTAGGCCAGGATTTCCTGCAGCACGCGGGCCGGGTCCACTCCCGAGAGTCTCTCGTCGAGACCGTTTCGCTGGAACACCAGTTGGCTGTGATCCATGCCGAGCTGATGCAGGATCGTGGCGTGGAAGTCATGCACGCTCACCGGGTTTTCCACAGCCTTGTAGCCGATCTCGTCGGTCGCACCATAGACCGTGCCGCCCTTGATTCCCCCGCCGGCCATCCACACGCTGAACCCTCCCTGACCGTGGTCGCGACCGGCATTCTTCTCCCCGGGGCTGACCTGGGACAGCGGCATGCGGCCGAACTCCCCTCCCCACACGATCAGGGTGCTGTCGAGAAGGCCTCGTTGCTTGAGATCCGTCAGCAGGCCCGCCACGGGCTTGTCGGTCTTGCCGTAGCAGTAACGGAGCTCCTCTTCCAGATTGAAATGGTTGTCCCAGATCTGTCCCTCGATATAGATCTGGACGAACCGCACCCCTCGCTCCACCAAACGCCGGGCCATGAGGCAGCGCCGCCCGTACGATGCCGTGACTTCATAGTCCAAGCCGTACATCTCGCGGGTGGCAGCGCTCTCGTCGGAAACGTCCAGGGCGTCAGTGGCCGACAGCTGCATGCGTGCGGCGAGCTCGTAGCTGGCGATGCGAGCGTCCAGCTCTGGATAGCCAGGCCTCTTGCGGCGATGGTCTGCATCGAAGTCAGCAAGAATCGAACGGGCCAGCTGCAGCACGGGACCCGGGAACTCTTCGCGGGGGTGCAAGTTCAGAATCGGGGAACCCTGCGATCGCATCCGGCTCCCCTGGTAGACCGGCGGCAGCCATCCCGACTGCCAGTTCAGGATCCCGTTGATCGGAAGCCTCTTGGGGTCGTCCAGCA
This sequence comes from Terriglobia bacterium, assembly GCA_009838515.1. Classification (GTDB taxonomy): domain Bacteria; phylum Acidobacteriota; class Terriglobia; order Bryobacterales; family UBA6623; genus VXMF01. The sequence goes on from VXRL01000025.1 coordinate 57,961, forward strand.
CGACGTAGTCGGGCAGGTTCTGGTTCTCCGTGCCCAGCCCGTAGACGACCCACGAGCCCAGGGACGGGCATCCGGGAATCAATCGGCCCGTCTGCATCAGAAAGAGGGACGGCTCATGGTTGAAATGGCCGCCGAACATGGAGCGGATCAGGGCGATGTCTTCCACGTGCCCTGAAACGTGAGGCAGCAGTTCCGAGATTTCCATACCCGACTCCCCGTGCCTGACGAAGCGGAAAGGCGACGGCATGAGCCCACCCATCTGGTCGGAAAATTCAATATCGTTGGCGAGTTCCCGGCTCGGGGGCTGGCCGCTGTATTTCTCCAGCATGGGCTTGCGGTCGAACAGATCGATCTGGCTGGGCCCCCCGTTCATGAAGAGGTGGATGACGGCCTTGGCCGCGGGCTCGAAGTGCGGGTTTCGGGACCTCAGGTCGTAGACCTCGCGACTGCCCGTGGCACCCCGGACGCGGCGCGGCTGGATCAGGTCTGCGGCTAGCAGAGAAGCCAGGGAGGCTCCATAGAAGCCATCCCCGACCCTCGAGAAGAAGCCCCGTCGCGACACGGCCGGGCTTGCGGTCCGAGAAGTCGCATCAGTCGGATAACGATCAGGGGTCTTCTCGCGCCACGCCCCTTCAATTTCCCTGAGAGTCGGAGGCCGGACCTCCTGCGCCGGGTGGCGATGGGCTTGGCTGATCGTAAGCCTTTGCGAGTGCCTCGTTCTCAACGACGAGCCTCTTGCGAAGCAATAGCAGGTTCAGCGCGGACGCGATCACCGCCAGGGTCCACGCTCCGAACATCAGCGGCACGACGGCGACTTCGCCACAGACGACGAGATAGTTGGGGTGATCCACGAAGCGGTAAGGGCCGCTACGAATGCGCGTGGCACCGGGAAGCACCATGACCCGGGTCGTCCATCGCGTCCCCAAGGTCGCAATCACCCAGAATCGCCCGCACTGCAACAGGCCGAAGACAAAGAGCCACGGAATCGATACCGAGGTCCGAGGGTCAATCGCGACAGGAAGCGCCAGCAGCCAGCCAGCGTGCAGGGCGAGGAAGGCTTTGTAGTGTCGCTCGCCGACTTCGATCGCACCCCGAGCCAGCAACGCCCGGTGGTTGCGGCGCGCCAAGACAAGTTCTGCCAGCCGCTGGACCACAAGCAAGGCGACGAGCGCATAGAGCGGGCTAATGATATTCACGTTGATTGCAGGACCAGAAACGCAGCCGAAAAACCTGGTCCCAGGCTCGTGAGCAAATGGCGTTGCGGCACTCTGTGCTCGAGCGCACGCTTGAGAACGAACAAGACGGTTGCGGCGGACATGTTGCCGTAGTCACGAAGGACGGCTCGAGACTCTTCAAGACCGCCGGGCTGAAGGTTGAACGCAGATTCAAGGGCATCCAGCACCTTGGCACCACCGGGATGGCAAACGAAGCTGTCGATATCGTGGAGCCCGAGGCCCTCGGAGGCCAGAAACTCTTCGGTCACACAGCGCATCCGCGTGCGGACTAGCTCGGGAATGCTGCGAGAGAACACCACTGCCAGCCCGTCGTCCACAACGTCCCACCCCATGATGTCGAGCGACTCTGGCCAAGTGTATTCGCCCCACGCCGAGACCTCCGGTCCCGGACCGTGGTCCGTTAGCACAGCCGCGGCGGCACCGTCACGGAAGAGGGCCGTCGCCACAAGGTTTCGAACGGAGCGATCGCGGGATCGGAACGTGAGGGTGCAGAGTTCGACAACGAGCAACAGGACGCGGCTGCCCGGTCGGGCCCGCACGCATGCGGCGGCACGAGCCAGTCCCAGCACGCCCCCGCCGCATCCCAGCCCGAAGATCGGCAATCTTTGTACGTCGCGCCGGAACGGCAGCTCGTTCATCAGTCTGGCATCTAGGCTGGGCGTGGCGATTCCAGTGGTCGAAACGGTCACGATCAGGTCGATGTCTCGCGGTTCCAGACCGCTGGTGGCCAAGCATTCGACGGCGGCCTCCTTCAGCAGTGAAATCGCATTCTCGAGGTACAGACGGTTCTTTTCCTCCAAGCCATGTTCGCCGCCTTCGTACCAACTCCGAGGGGCGCAGACATATCCCGCCCCAATGGCGGCATTGCTGAAGATGCCCAAAAGACTCCCAAGACCCGAGACGGCACCGGCAAAGAACGAGGAGCTGAAGTTCTTTACCTCGTCCTGGGTCATCCGGTGGCCCGGCACCGCCGTGGCAATCGACCTGATTCTAGGATTGGGTTGAGCGCCCATGGATCTTTCCCGCCATCGAAGACGCTAGCTCCATGGCGACTGCAATCCGAACGAGGCGATGCCCGCTCGGACGCGGGTGGTTCATGCTGATTGAATCACAATCTTCCAGAATCGGGCGTCTAGAGTCGGCGAGGCGCGGCCGCGATCAACCCGATTGCGGTATAGATCGTCTGGACAACGAGGAACGAGTGACCCGGCAGACAGCTCCAAGCCATTTCTCGGCATTCCCTCGCCCTAGCCCGGTGATACTGCCGTTTCAGTCGCGCAGAGCTTCACAGCAGGCAGCCCGCTCGCGGTTCAGACCGCATGGTCCACCAAGCCGATCGGCAGTTACAAGAATCGCTCGCCGCCGGCTTCCTAGAGCGTCGCTGCCCCGCTCGTTGAGCCGACTCCGGCCGTGTTCCGAGTTGAAGGCGTCGTGTAGCGGGCCGAGGCTCCTCCAGCTGGACGGCACGAAATTGATGCTGCGGCCGATGTTCAGGCTGCGCCAGTTGGCAAGTGTGTGCACGTCTTGCAGCGCTAAGAGAGTGGCATGCGGGTCCAAGTGGAGAGGCTTTGGGTCCGCGTTGGCAGCAACGGAGGAATCGCGAGGGCACATCCGCTGGACTAGAATAATCCCGCGATGTTCCGAGTGATGCGATTTGCGTTGCTGCTCGCGGGACTGCTCCTCTTCGGTAACGTCTCTGAACTCGGTGCCCAATTCCCTGCCCAGGGGCCCAGACTGCCCGGCGACACCTCGGGCAATGCCCCGCTTCGCCGCAGTCCTCCCCAACCGGGAGCCGACATCGCTGCGACCGTGCGCACCGCGTTGTTCTCCCGGAACTGGGCAGACCGCGACCGAGCGCTGCGCTTCTTGGTCAAACGCAACAAGAAGGACGTCATTCCGGCTCTCATCACGGTGCTACGCGCAATGCCCGACTCTGACGGCCGGCTACTCGACGCGCTCCAACGACTCGCCGGAGCCAAGATACCGCGAGACTGGACGGCATGGATGGAGTGGCTGGAAGAGCACGCCGAGATCCGCCCCTACCGGGAGTTCGATTCCTTCAAGGCAGACCTCCTCGCCGGGATCGACATCAATTTCCGTGGCTTCCTCTACCCGGGAGTGAGGCACGAGATCCGTCTCGAGGAGATCGTCTGGGGAGGGGTCAAGAAGGACGGGATCCCCGCGCTGGCGAACGCCAAGCAGATCCCTGCCGGTGAAGCGACCTACCTCACCGACCGGGAACTGGTCTTCGGGGTCAGCATCAACGGTGACTCGCGCGCCTATCCGCTCCGCATCCTCGACTGGCACGAGATGTTTAACGACGTGGTAGGCGGCGTCCCGGTGTCCCTCGCCTATTGCACGCTCTGCGGGTCTGGCATCCTCTTCGACACCCGGGCCCACGACCGGCGGAAGCCTTTCGTCTTCGGCTCTTCCGGCCTTCTCTATCGGTCGAACAAGCTAATGTACGACACCCAGACGAAGTCGCTCTGGAATCAGTTCACCGGGCGGCCCGTGGTGGGGAAACTGACCAACTCCGGCATCGAACTCAAGGTCCTGCCGGTGGTGATCGCGAGCTGGCAGGACTGGCTCGCCGCCCATCCGGACACCACGGCACTCTCCCTAAACACCGGCTTCGATCGAGACTATCGGCCCGGACGAGCGTACGGAGAGTATTTTGCAAGCCCCGATCTCATGTTTCCGGTGGTGATCCGAGATCGTCGGCTCGCGCCGAAGGACCGTATCTTCGTTCTGCGGGACGGAGCCAACGAAATGGCCTGGGCCCTCTCGCTCTTCAAAGGCGGCGCCGTCATCCACGACAGAGTGGGACCGCGTGATGTGGTCCTCATCGGAAACGCCCAGACGGAGACGGTCCGCGCCTACGAATCGGGAGGAAGGACGTTTGTCGCGACTGAGGAGGATCGATCCCGGGTGACGAGCGACGGGGCGCGATGGACCGTCACCGAGGCCGCCCTTACCGGCCCGGGCGGCGAGAGCCTCGCCCGGCTCCCCGGGCATGTCGCCTACTGGTTCGCCTGGCAGAGCTACAAGGCCGGAAAGCCGGCGCGCACGACTGCCCGCAAGTGACTGGACTGTGTTTGCAGGGTCGCGTTGCCTAGGACCGTCCCTAGCTCGGGACAGGGCTCCGCGACGTTAGCGATATCGGTGGGTGTTAGCTGCAGGTACCCCCGTTCTCAGTGGGCCGTCCGCTGGGGGCGTGACAAGCCGAAAACTCCAGCCAACGCTCGGAGGACGGTTGACCGGGCGGTCGAGTCGCGACGGGCTGCGGGAGAGCAACGCTCCGGTCGGCCCCGCTGAAGCGGTGCCGCTTGGGGAAGGAGCGCAACGTGACTTCATCGAAGCGATTGGGACTGCACGAAACTGAGCAGGTCAGCCATCTCGGCCGGTCCAATCTCGTCCTCGAGTCCCTCTGGCATCAGCGAAAGGCCCATGGAGGTCAGGGTGTTGATGTCTGATCGCGGGACCACATCCTCAATGCCTTCGCCGCGACGCAAGGTAACGCTTTGAGGCGTTTCGCGCGCTAGGATTCCCGTGACGACGCTGCCATCCACGGTGTCAAGCCTGTAGTTGACGAAGTTCGACTGCGAAGACCGGTTCGGATCGAGGATGTCAACGAGCAGTTCCTCTCGTTGAGCGGAAGCCCTCTCGGTCAGGTCCGGGCCCACCTCGTGGCCCTTGCCCCCGAGTCGATGGCAAGTTGCGCACTCTCGCTCGAAGACCGCCTCGCCACGAGTCGCATCCCCTTCCGCCACGAGGGCGGAGCGATACTCCCGGATTACCTCCTCCGGGCTGGCCACTTCGGCGCGGGCGAGAATCTGTCGCGCCCGCACGCGAATCTCTTCCCGGGGATGATCCATCAATGCCGCCCTTCGCGCCGGGTCCAGATGGGCCACCTCCACGGTGCCTGCTTCCAACGCGTCAAGGAAGGGCCGCAGCCGCTCAGTGCGACTGAACAGCACCTCGACTGCCTCGCGGCGCACGGCGGGACTGTACGTCCTCCAGGCGAGAACAAGAATCTGCCCCACCTCCGGCCCGCCGTGGGCGGAGAGCGAGCGCACGGCCGCCAGCTGGATCTCGGCCGCCTCGTCCGGGGACAGCAGCGCATCGAGGGCGCTGAGGGCCGCTTCCGGCGGAGCCCAGGAGAGCAGACGGATCGCCTCAGTCCGCTCCGGCAGATTCCCGCTGTCCTTGTCTACGGCGGTAAACGGAGCCTCTGCCAGCACCTCGGCGATCGCAGCTCCCAGCTCTGGATTCTCGCCGCTGTCTCGCATTGCGGGCAGCGAACTCCCCGTCCGCGCCAATCCAGATGCGATACCGGCGGCAGCCGCCATGCGGATCCACTTCCCGTAGGCGCCGGTTGGCTTGTTCGTGGCGGCCAACACGGCCCGCATGGCATCCGGCGACTCCCTGACCGCCACGTTGTCCGCCAATTGCCTGACGGCAGCCGGGCTAGCCGGGTTTTCCAGGAACGAATCTTCTTGGAGCAGGAGGCCTAGGAGTGCCAAGGGATTCTCCCGAGCCCCCGAGAGGACGGCTGCACGGATCCACTCGTCCCCCGGATCGGCCCTCAGAATTCGCGCCAAGAGCACTGATCCATCGCCACGCTGCATTCCTGGAACCGCAAGAGCAACCTGAAAGCGAACCGCGGGATCCTCGTCCGCGGCCAGTGGCGCGACTCTTTCGGACAACGCGGACGAGCCCAGGAGCCGTGTCTCGGAAAGGCGGACTGCGTTCTGGCGAACGGCTGGGTGGGGATCCGCGAGCGCGGCCAGGAGGGCCCCATCGTCGAGCTGGCCGAGCCCCTCGAGCGACCACAATGCATGGAGCCGACCCCGGGGGGACTGTGACCGCCTAAGCGAGGCCCTGAGCGCTGCACTTGCCTCGACTGATTGCCGCTCGAACAGCAACCTGTGGGCGGTCGACCTCCACCAGCCATCTTCATGGTCGAGCAGGGCTACGAGCTCGGAGATCGACGCTTCGCCGAGCTGCGGCACCGCTCCCCGCTCAAGGCTGGTTGGGGCAATGCGGTAGATGCGACCCATGTGCTGACCGGTGTAGTAGTCGATGTGCTCGAGGATTTCGTCGGGGATTGCGCTCGGGTCCTCGATGACCTCTCGGTACATGTCCACCATGTACAGGCAGCCATCGGGGCCATTGGCGAAGTTCACCGGGCGGAACCACGTATCGGTCGACGCCAAGAATTCCCTGCCGGCCGTGGCGCGACGGGCGCGGAAGGTAACGCCCGCTCTCTCCACGGTCATCCGCAGCACCAGGTTGCCTGCCGGCTCCGGGGTGAAGGCGTTGCCGTGGAATTCGGCAGGATACGCCGCACCTCGGTAGATCCCCAGCCCGGCCCCACCCGTGTAGTGGCCTTGCAAGGCAAGTTCCCGTGGCGGGAACCGCTGCGCTCTCATTTCGTGGGTGGTATCCACCCAGCGGCTCCAGTACGTCTTGCGGGCGGCCCGCCAAGGTTCGGCGTCGCTTATCGGGTACACCAGCCGGTCGGACTCAAGGATCGGAGTCGCCAGTCGCGCCGGCTCCATGCCCTCGACAACGTGTCGAAGCGGGAACACCGCGTGAATCACCGGACTGCCGGAGTTCGAGCCAAATCGGTTGCCCCAATCGTCGAAGGCGTTGCCGAAGTCGCCCCGCGTGCCCTCGGTGGCCTCGATCACTTCGGTGACCGGATGGAAGCGGAAGTCCTCTGAACCCAGGGGAAGTTCGCGGTCCCCGGCGCGCTCGGCGTGCCGCACCGTGCCGCCATTGTACGAGGTGGTGCCGTAGATCCAGTGATCCATCCCCCACTTGAGGTTGTTCACGATGTCTTCAGACTTGTCAGTGCCGAATCCCGTGAAGACGGTCCGGCGGATGTCCGCGACGCCATCGCCCGTGGTGTCCTTCAGGTACACAATGTCCGGCGCCGCGCTGACGAAGATCCCCCCGTTGAAGCACGCGATTCCGCTCGGCCAGTGCAGGCGGTCGGCAAACACCCTGGCGATCTCGAAGGCGCCATCTCCGTCTGCGTCATCCAGGAGCCGGATCCGCCCTGCGGGCTCTCCACCCGGTGGCGGATCGAACGGGTAGCCCCGCATCTCGGCTACGTACAGCCTGCCGTTCTCGTCGAAGGTCATCGCGATCGGGTCCGTCACGTTCGGTTCCGAAGCCGCGACCTCCAGACGAAAGCCCTCCGCGAGCTGGAACGCCTGCAGCGCCTCAGCCGGGGATAGCGGTTCGTGGCGCTCGAGGCCATCTGCGATCGGTGACCTGCTTCCGCACGAACCAGAAGACAGGACAGCGGCCAGTAGGCCGCCCCACAGCACTGACCGCCGACTGGCGGCGCGAAGGTATCCGTCCATGCCCTTCGGCGTCTCCAAGTTGGGGCTGGTCATGGCGTTGGGCCCGAACCTTCCATGTTCCAAAGTCCAAAATCCCGCGCGTCCATCCGGACACCTTCGATGTCATTTGCGTGGGCCGACGGCAATCCGCGGCAGACGGGCGAGATGATCAGGCGACCCCAACAAGCAGGTCGTTGGGCGCAATCGGGGGCTGTTTGCGTGTCTTCCATCGGTTCAAGATGCGAGCGAGCCGGAGTGCCTTGGAGCCTCGATGGTGCCAGCGCTATTCTCTCCCTTCGCTGCTGTCAACTCTTAGCCTCCGCCCGCCGATCTTACTGAACGGCCTGATTTCAAGGTGAGGCTGGATCTTGATCACCAGATCGCCGTAGGCACTGAGGCATTAGGGAAGCCTCGCGCTCTTGACATTAGACTTCTCTCGCAAGCTGTTTCGAAGCGGACTGCCGAATACCAAGAATCGTCCCCGTAGACCACAGCCTTGGCAGCGAATTGGCTATGAGCTTAGCAAGCACTTCGTCCCGCCTGTCACGGCGTGGACATCCGACCAACCCCGACGCTGAGGCTCTCGATGGCGCGGGCGCTACCCTGTGAACTGACATGCAACTTGGATTCGTAAGCGCGATCCTGCCCGAGCTCTCGTTCGATGAGGTTTGCCGGATCGGTGCGGCCGAGGGCTATGACTGCATCGAAGTGATGTGCTGGCCGCCAGGCAAGGCGGAGCGCCGCTATGCCGGCGTCACCCACATCGACACCGCGACGTTGGACGAGGCTGGCATTGACCAGATCCATGCAACGCTTGAGCGCCACGGCATCCAGATCAGCGGCCTCGGCTACTACCCCAATCCGCTCGCGCCGGAGCATGAAGAGGCGCGAGTCGCGCAAGAGCACATCCGCTCCGTCATCCGCGCCGCTCGAGCGCTCGGCCTGTCGACCGTCAACACCTTCGTCGGCCGCGACTGGACCCAGTCCGTAGACGAGAACTGGCCCCGGTTCCTCGATGTCTGGCGTCCCCTGATCTCCTACGCCGAGGAACACGAAGTTCGCGTCGGAATCGAGAACTGCCCGATGATTTTTACCCGCGACGAGTGGCCGGGGGGCAAGAATCTTGCCTGCTCGCCCGCCATCTGGCGGCGCATGTTCGAGGACATCCCCAGCCCCTCGTTCGGACTCAACTACGATCCATCGCATCCGACTTGGATGCAGATGGACGCCATCGCCCCATTGCGCAACTTCAGGGATCGCATCTTCCATGTTCACGCCAAGGACGTGCGCGTGGACCGGACGCTGCTCGACGACGTCGGCATCCTGGCGTATCCTCTCCAGTTCCACACGCCCAAACTCCCCGGGCTGGGCGACGTCGACTGGGGTCGATTCTTCTCCGTCCTGACTTCGACTGGATACGACGGCCCGGTTTGCGTGGAGGTGGAGGACCGCGCTTACGAGGGTTCCTTGCAGGACCGCAAGCTGTCACTGCGACAGAGCGCTGGCTTCCTGCGGCAGTACATCCCGAGACGAAGCGGGCTGTCGTGAACTTCGTCCGGCAAACGCAAGCTAGTTACCTCTGCCAGAATCAGTTGCGGCCCAGTCGAATCCGGGTTGGTTTCCGCCGCTTCCAGAAACGCTAAGCGCTTGGTCCACACGTCCAGTCTGGAAATATAGCACCCCTGATTAACTACCGGAGCCACTCGTGATCCAGATGGGCGAGGACCAGGCCAGCTGTCCGTCTGCTTGCTGGATGCGCACGTAGTAGTAGTTCTCACCGTCACGTGGACTGTTGTCGGTGAACTCGAGGGAGACCTCCCGGCCGAGATTCTGGCGGTTGTGGACGAATTCCTGGTTCCTGATGATGTCGATCTGGCGGATCGGCTCGGTTCCGATCACGTGGATCCAGAGGCGGAATGTTCCGCTCACGCTCGCGATGTCGCCTTGCAGGAACTCCCTGCCATCTGCTCGCATCCTGTAGTCGAGGACGATGTTGTCCGTCGCCCCATAGGAGTGGCGTTTCCGCATGGCCTCGAGCAGGCCCGCACGGCTGCCGTCGTCGGAGATCGTGCACGCGAAGGAAATGTGCGTCGAGACGTGATCCGACGCCGCTTGAACGCCCAGCTTGTAGCCCTTGGCCCAGGCGTTCCACACTACGCCCTCGGATTGGAAGCCGCCTGGCGCGGAGCTCGGGTTGCCGCTGATCGCGCCTCGCGGGGCTCCCTCGTACTCTGCGGAGTACCGATCTCCCTGGTAGATCTCGACCAGCGGCTCCACGTCCGGATCATTGTCGCGCCAGTCGGTCCCCATCCTCGTGGAGGACGATGTGTGGGGAATGCTGATGCCGTCGTTCTCCTTCAGGTAGGCGTAGAGATCCTTCGTGCCGACTGGTTCCGGATTTGCGTAGCGATCCGTCACGGAATCGCTCGAGAACGGGAATCCGCCGCCAAACTCTTGGCGGGACACGCGGAACGGCCTCACGCCCCGCTTAGCGAACAGGATGTTGCGGTGGCCGTTCGGAAAGGTCACGGAGCGCTCGTATGCGAACAACGGGACGAACTTCCCCGGCAGGTGGAAGTTGTCCGCCATTTGCTGCAGCAGGAAGTCGTGGTACTCGTCGTCAGGGCCGCCGAGAAAGTTATGCTCCGAGTTTGCGTAGAAGTCGAGACCGGCCGCGTCAAGCGCATAACGGTAGGCCTGCAGCAGCGATCCGTCGTTGATGCCGTCCATCGAGAATTCCGTGTGGCGGTGAGTGTCCCCGCGGTAGATGGCATAGGTCGTGCCGCCGGAGCGGATGCGATAGCTCCTGATCGTCTCGAGATCCCGCTCTTCGTTTGGGTGGATCGGGTGGACGGAGATTTCCGGCTGCCGGCGGGGTCGGAGGCCAGACCGGCCCGTGCCTTCAACCGGCGACAGCTTGCCGACGTAGACATCGGACTGCTCGGCAATCATGTGGTCGTAGTCGCGCCCGTCGGTGGGCCACGCCGCCACGATGCCGCCGTCGCTCGCCACTGCGAAACCGCTTCGCACATCGAGCCGGCCCGCGCTGTCCGGGAAGTACACTGGCCGGCCCCAGCCGCCCCCGAAGTACGGAACGCCCCACATCTCCCAAGTCGCGTAGTAGCTCCAATGGTCGGAAATGGTGTCCAAGACCCGAGGTGTGCGGTGACGGAAGAAGACCCACGCCCCTCCATTGCCGTCGATCTGGATCACGGGCGAGTCGTTGCGGTCCTGAGCCAGCCCGGGAGGGAGCGCATCGAGGAGCGGAACGTCAGGCTCGGACCATCGGCCACCATCGCGGACGGCGACCCCGATGGACCGCCACGCGTACAGGCGCGTGCCCTCCGACTCGAGCCCGAACCCATCGTCCTTGCCCCATTGGGTGCCGCTCTCCGACCATGCGGCCCAGAGGCGGTCGTCCCCGTCGACTGCCAGGCTGACGTGGGCCTCGAACTTCGGAGTGTCCGCAAGGGGAACGACTGGTCCCCAAGACCCTCCGGCAAATCGACGGGTCAGGATGTCGTAGTTGCCCTTGTCGTACGTGTCCCAAGCGACATGGACAGCGCCGGTGCTGTCGGCGGCGATCGCGGGCTCCCAGTCATTGGAGCTTGACGTGGACACCGCTTCCGGGTCGGACCATGAGTCCTCACCGCGATAGCGGGCGAGGATGTGCGAACGCCCGTCGCGGAATCCCTGCCATACGACCCAGACACGGCCGAGCGCGTCAGTGGTGACGCTGTGATAGAGGTCCGGCTGCGGAGCCGCCGTCAGGCGCTCGACAGAAGACCAGTCGCCGCTAGCGGTGTCAAGGCTGCGGGCATACAGGTCGCGGTTGCCTCCGACCTGATCGGACCAGACCACCCAGACCCGGCCGAGGCCATCGCGGGCTACCTTCGCCAAGAACACATCTCCCGGCCTCTCCGTAACGACCTGCGCCGCCTCCCAGCGATCGCCGTCGTAGCGGCGTAGGAGAACCTCGTTGGCGGAGTCGCGGTAGCCGACCCAAGCAACCCAGACTTGGCCCCCTGGCCCTGTTGCCACCGCTGCGAAATCGTCCTCGTATCGCTCGTCCGTGATCCGCTCGGAAGTAACCGCACTCCCGACAGCAACCCGGCCGTCCAAGAACCGCAGCGTTTCCCCCGACCTTAAGCGGGCCATGGGGAGGCTGAAATCGCCCTGCTCGGTCTCAACGTCCAAGCGTGTCCCACCACCGGTCCGGACTCGAAGCAACAAGCCCGGATTGAAGACATTCACGGGCGTGCCCGTGACGGGCTGGGGCTTCTCGGGAGGATGCCCGAAGCTGGGCCCCTGCCATGACTCCAGTTCCCACGAGTCGGGCCTGATCACGTCCGAAGGACGGGGGCGCAGGCTCGTCAGCGACTCGACCGTGCCCCCGACTGCTGAGACCCGACCATGCCAGAGCCCTGCGGCGGAAGTCTCCGCCGGCGGGAACCATCTGGATCCCTGCGTCGGGGAGACGGTCGCCGGTGCCTCGTCACCCATCCCGAGTTCGATGCGGAGCGTCACAAGCGATGGATCGTCGAATGGTGCCGCTGCAAGAATGCAGGATCCGGCAAAGAACATCGAGGCAAGGCTCCTAAGGCAGCAGCGCAACATCGCGCCGAGTATATCAGCGGGTGATCGGCGGGGAAGGCACGCTCCTGCGTTGTCGCGATCGTGGATCTGCGCCGTCAGGGGCGATTGGGACGGCGACGACGCCTTGCAGGACGGTGCGGATCCCGTGGATGGCCTCGGGCGGGGTCGGGAGAGGTTGGGACTGGTCTTGCGCCGGATGCGATAGCCCTCGTGCCAGGCTTGGCGGAACAGCGCGACCGGGGCTGTTGCGATTGGGGACGGGCTCGACGTAGAAGGCCAGGGCGCTTGAACAAGAATGCACTCTAGCGAGTCTCTGGGGGCTTCAGAATTCTTTGAGGCGAAAGCATTTACGACCGATTGGGGCCTAGCGAGACTACGTGAAGTTCAGGCTATGGGCCTAGCTACCTGCTCTGGGCGGCGGCTGGCCCGGCGTCGATCAGCGAGAAGTCGGCAATAGTGGACAGAGCCCGAAGCATGCTCGCCAGGAACACCAAGCGATTGCGGCGCACATCCTCGTCCTCGGCCATCACGAGGACATCGTCGAAATAGCGGTCCAGAGCCGGCCGCAGAGTCGCGATCGCTCGCAGCGAAGTCGCGTAGTCGCGCTTGACGTTGCATTCGGCAATCTTGGCCCCAACGGATTGCAGCGAGGCGTGCAGGGCCGCCTCTGCCCCGCCCTCCAGCAGGGCTGGATCCAGGTTCGCGCCGTCCAGCGATTCTGCCGTTCCGGACTGCTCCAAGATATTGCGGATGCGCTTGAAGCTGACCGCCAGAGCCTCGAAGTCGGGGGTGTGCCGCACTTCGGCCAAGGCTCGCGCCCGTGCGAGTACGTCGACGGGCACGGAGTCGGAAGCAGCCAAGACTGCGTCAGCGGAATCTGCACCGAAACCGCCTGAATCCTGCAACCAGAAGCGCAGACGATCCAAGAAGAAGTGTCGTAGCTTCGGTGCATTGTCGCCGGCAGACGCGATCTCAACCAACTGGTCTAGCGAGATCGCCAGAGAGCCTTCCAAGACAATACGAATCGCGCCGAAGGCTGCCCTGCGCAGTGCCAGCGGATCCTTGGATCCGGTAGGCATCAGACCGATCCGAAACATCCCGCCAAGAGTCGTCAGCCTGTCGGCCAGCGCAACCAGCTGTCCAACTTGCGATCGCGGGATCGGACCCGAGCCGCCCGCAGGCAGGTAGTGGTCGTAAATCGCGTCAGCGACCTCTTGCGACTCTCCCTGCGCGGATGCGTAAAGGCCTCCGATCTTGCCTTGCAGTTCCGGGAACTCGCCTACCATCTCGGTCGTCAGGTCGGTCTTTGCCAGACGTACGGCACGGAGAGCGCTCGTCGCGTCGCTTGCGTCCACGGCGAGAGGTTCGCTGAGGTGCGCGACCGCCTCGAGGTTGCTCTCGGTCTTGGACCAGTAACTGCCCAGCGCGGCTTGGAAAGTGACCGTCTTCAGTTCTTCAAGACGATCCGACAGCGAGCTCCGCTGGTCAAACTCCCAGAAGAAGCGGGCGTCATTGAATCTGGCCCGCAGGACGCGCTCGTGACCCCTGCGAATCACGCCGTCGGTGTCGCTGCCAGAGTTCGCGATGGCCACGAAACGATTCGCCATCGCCCCCGAGCTGTCCTCAACAGCGAAGTATTTTTGATGCACGAGCATGACCGTCTCGAGCACCTCCTCGGGAAGGGCCAGATAGCTCTCGTCAAACCTCCCGAAGACCGCCGTCGGATACTCCGTCTCGAACACCAGTGTCTGCAGCAAGCGTTCGTTACGACGCAGTCTGTGGCCGGCTGGCAACAGCGCCTCCGCATCAGCGACGATCTTCGACGCCCTGCCCTCGGCGGAAAGCAGCACGGCATTGGCCCGCAAGCCAGACCGATACTCTTCGGCCGAGTTCACGGTGATCGGTCCGGCACCGAGCCGCCGGTGCCCCCAAGTGATATTGCCGGTCCGGACCCCGGCGAACTCAGCGGGCACGACATCGCCGTCGAGCAGCGCCACTAGCCAGCGAATCGGCCGGATGAATCGAGGGCTGCCCTTGCCCATCCAGTACATGCTGCGCGGAAAGCGCACGCCGAGCACGATGTCCGGCAGCACGCGAGCCAGCAGGTCGTGCGTTCGCTGGCCGGCGATGGTCCGCCGCAGTGTGAGCTTGCCATCGCCGCCAAGTTCAAGCTCCTCGACCGCGACACCCGCCTTGCGCGCGAATCCCTCCGCCGCGCGCGTGGGATTGCCGTCGGGATCGAAGGCTATCTGCTTCGACGGTCCGGTCAGAGTCTCCGCCCGGTCTCGCTGCCGGTCGGGCAGGCCCTCCGCGACCAGCGCCAAGCGCCGCGGCGTGGCATCGACCGAGATTCGCCCGCCGCACTCGAGGTCGAGCTCGCGCAGGGCCGACCGGAAGCCCTTTTCCAAGTCCCGCATCGCCCCTGGCACCAAGCGAGCCGGGATCTCCTCCGTGCCGACTTCGAGGAGCAGGTCGCTCACGCTGCCTCCCCAGCCAGGCACTGCCGTTGGTCGACCCACGCCTTTGCGACCGCAACCGCCAAGTTGCGCACTCGCTGGATCACTTGGGCACGCTCGGTGACGCTAATCGCGCCCCGCGCCTGCAGCGTGTTGAACAAGTGCGAGCACTTCAAGGTCTGGTCAAAGGCAGCCAACAGGGGAAAACGCCGGCGTTCCAAGGGCGCTAGTTCGCTCGCATAGCGCTCCAAGAGCCGCTTGCACTCGGCTTCATGCAAGTTGAACTCATCCCAGACGAAGCCAATGTCGGCCTCTTCGAAGTTGTACGCGGAATACTGCTCCTCGTCGGACAGCCTCACGTCGGCGTAGGTCCAGCGGTCATTCCAGCGGATGTCGTAAACGCTCTCGACGTCTTGGATGAACGCCGCCAAGCGCTCCAAGCCGTAGGTAAGCTCGGCGGGAACGACATCCAAGTCCAATCCGCCGCACTGCTGGAAGTAGGTGAACTGCGTGATCTCAAGGCCATCCAGCATGACCTGCCAGCCCACGCCCCAGGCACCCAACGTCGGTGACTCCCAATTGTCCTCTTCCAATTTGCAATCGTGCCGCGACAGGTCAATCCCGATCTCTTCCAAGCTCTTGAGATAGAGATCCACAACGTCTTCAGGCGCGGGCTTTAGGATCACCTGCAATTGCATGTGCTTGTACAGCCGGTTGGGATTCTCGCCATACCGCCCGTCGGCCGGACGGCGGCTGGGCTGCACATAGGCAACCTTGTAGGGCTCGCTGCCCAGGACGCGCAAGAAAGTCTCCGGGCACATCGTCCCGGCGCCGACCTCGCAGTCGAACGGCTCTTGGATGATGCAGCCTTGGCTGGCCCAGTACGCCTTCAGGCGCATCACGATCTCTTGGAACGTCAGCATGGGAGCTCCACGCGCCTCAGGCAGAGGCTGCACCAACTCCGGGTCGGAGTGCCGGGCTCAAAATTTGAGAATAGCACTCGATGGGATTCTGAAACCTTGGCTCAAAGCGGCCCGACTACGGCATCCGGAACCAGCGCGGATCACGTTGACACGCAATCCGTGCCTTGGATCAAGCGTTGGAGGCGAAGGTAACGGCTTCGCCGACGTTGCCCGGTTGGATCGGGCGGGGCCTAATCGCTGGCCGACCGCCTACTTGGCCGAGTATCCCAGCCGATTTCGCGAATCGAGGTCGCGCATCAACGACTCAGGAACTACGCCGAGCGCGGCGGCCACCGCCGGACGCACCACCCTGTCCGTCGGATCCGTGTTCGGGAAGCCCAGCCGGTCGTTGACGTAGATTTCCCAAGCACCTTCGCGAACAGAGAATTCGGCCGGGAACTCCGGCTCCGCCATCACCGCAGCAGTGAACTCTAGCGCGCGCCGCAACGCCTCGCGAAAGCGATCTTCCAACGACCCCTCCAAGCCGCGGCGAACACTGGTCAACAGGCCCGGGCCGGGAGGGTTGAGATTGACAGAGAACGTGTCCCGCTTGCCGGCGATCAGGATTCCGGGCCCGCCGGGCATGTGGGCGTAGTCTGCCAAGTCCACCCAATCGGCCGGATGGTCGTCCGCCTTGCGCCAGCGGTCGAAGATCACCAAGAACTGGTCAAGGTCGGGATCGGGCGGGCAGTCGAGCAACAGCTTGACATCAATCCTCTGCAAGTCGGGTTGCATGCGGTCGGCCAGGCCTTAAAAGTCCGTCGCCTGAGAGTACACGCCCTGCGCGGCCTCGATGAACAGGGTCGCTTCCTCAACGCGCAGCCGGGCACGTTCCGAATCCTCGCTGGGGCCCTCTTGCGCCGTGCGCAGGAAGTTGTCGGCGAACGGCTTGTAGAAGCTGTCGGTCTCGCAGAAGTGCTTGCGAAACTCCTCAACCGTGTCGTAGCGGTCCGAGAGCCACAGCCCCTTCGTGAACAGCAGCGCGTCGGCGGCCTTCTTGCACGCCTCGAACGCCTTGGCCGACGCGTCGCCGAAGCGATCCCGCTCGAGATCCAAGGTGGACTCGAAGTGAATCCGGTCGGCGTCCTCGAGCAAGAACTCCGCTTGATCGACAACCTCGCCGGCGCACTCGCCGACGCCGATCGAGCGCTTGTACTGCCACGGCTGGCGGATATCGCGGTAGAAGTCGGGCGACTCCTCGAACGTGGGCAGTTCCATGAACTCGGCCAGCTCTTGCTTGACCCGCGTCTTGCCGAGGCGGGCCACCACGTCGCTCAACGTCTCGTCGCCGCGCTTTTCGCGGTTGTAGAACTCCGTCACCCTGACGATGGCCTTGTCCACGTTTTGCGACGGGATCTTGCCGATCGCGAGGCCGTACGACTCGGCATTGTTGCGGGTCGAGCCGCCGAGCGTTACTTGGAACACTGGCGCGGTGTCGTTCTTCTTGCGCTGGACAGAGCCGAAGAACCCGATGTCGGCGATGTGGTGCTGGCCGCACGAATTAAAGCAACCGCTGATCTTGATCTTGAGATCGGAGCGATGCGCGATCGCGCTCATGCCATTGCCGAACTCCTTCCTCAGGTGGGCCGCCAAGCCCCGCGAAGCCGTGATACCGAGCTTGCAGGAGTCAGTTCCCGGGCAGGCAACCACGTCCTTGAGCCGGCCCGCCCCGGTCTCGGCGAGGCCGATCTCGGCCAGTTCGGCGAACAAGCCCGGCAGGTCCCCGTTAGAAACCCACTGCAAGAGCAGGTTCTGGTCGACCGTGGTGCGCAACGTGTCCTTGACATACTTCCGCGAGAGATCTGCCAGCTGCCGCGCCTGCAGCGAGGTGATATCGCCGAGGGGCAAATAGATGTCCACCATCGAGTAGCCGTCTTGGCGCTGCGGATGCACGTTCAGTTCGAGCCACTCGGCGAACTGCGGCGCCTGGCTGCAGGCCGCGTCGAGCCGCGAAGGGGGTTTCAGCGGTTCGTCACAGAGCTGCTCCAGCGCCAGCTGGATCTCGCTCTCCCAGCGGGGGTCGGCCGGCAGCCGCTGGCGTTCCTCTTCGACCAGCCGCTTGAATTCGTCGATCCCCTGCTTGGCGATCAAGAACTTCATGCGCGCCTTGGCGCGGTTCTTCTTCTCTCCCAGCTTCGCGAACACGCGCGAAATCGCCTGGGCCAGCGGCAGCATCTGGTCAGCCGGCACGAATTCGCTGTAGAGCTTTGCCTGGTGCGGCAAAGAGCCGAGTCCGCCTCCGACGTAGACCTCGAATCCTTCAACCCCATCTCGGACTCTCGCGACAGCGCCGATGTCGTGCATCCGGCCTAGGCCGCAACCGTGCCCCGAGCATCCCGAGTAGGAGATCTTGAACTTGCGCCCGAAGTTCTGTGCGTCCGGGTGGCGCAGCATGAAGTACGCCATCGCATGGGCATGCGGAGCGACGTCGAACGCCTCGTCGGTGCAAACTCCCGCGCACGGGCAGCAGGTCACGTTGCGAATGACGTTGCCACACGCCTCGCGCGTGGTGATGCCCACGGCTGCCAGCCGCCGCATCAGGTTCGGGGTGTCATTGATGTCGACGAAATGGCACTGGAAGTCCTGACGTGTCGTCACGTGCAGCACACCAACGGCGTATTCCTCCGCAATGTCAGCCAAGGCTACCAATTGGTCGGCGGTCATCCGCCCCATCGGGATCTTGATGCGCTGCATCTGGACCCTGTCCTGGCGCTGTCCGTAGACCCCGTGGCGCAGGCGGAATTCCGTAAAGATCTTCTCGTCGACCAAGCCGGCCTGGATCCGCCGCAACTCGGTCTCGAAGATGTCGATCTCTTCCCGGGTCGCGGTGGGCAGGTGCCCCCATTCGGCGCTGGTGTCCACGGGCTTCAGGTTGACTTCGGACATGCTGTGAACCCGCCCAACGGGCGTCGGCAACTGCGGACCCTGCCTCGAATCGGGCGGGGCCGCCAACCGCTAGTGTGATGTTACCACCACCGCCCGATTCGACTGGATCGGCGACACCCGCGAAGAGCTCGTGCTACGGGCAGGCTTGAGCGCAAGCCTGAGGCGCGGCAGAGACCGAACAAATAAACCTCAACAATGGCCTCGGCCGCCCGCCAAGCCGTTAGACCGACACCTTCGGGGTCTTCCGCACGCGTACGGCACCGTGGCGCAGCACAGTCGTGTACAGTATTGCCAAAGGTACGCATTCATGCTACGCACAATTCTCACAGCGCTATTCGCCACACTGTTGCTGTTCACGTGGAACGCCGGTTTCGCGCCGGAGCCGACAGCGGCAGACAACCACCTCACCAGCGGACAGGGCGACTACAAGTTCAAGGTTGTCTACAAGGGCAGCCACCTGCCGCAAGAGGCCCAGGCCGTGCTCGAAAAGGCCCACGGCGGATTTGCCATCGACCGCCGTGATGGCAAGGGCGAGGTCTACTTCGCGCTGCCTGGCGCCGGCATCATCCAGATCAGCAGCGACCTGAGCGCGACCAAGATGCTACCCACCGCGGCCGAAATGAAGCCGCACAACATGCACAATGCCACGATCTGGTACGACTCTGGCGGCGAGGCCCACCTGACGTTTCCCGGCAATGGAAACAGCACGGTCTACACGACGGACTTGGGCGGTAAGCTCGAGCACAAGCTAACCACCCCGAGTGGCGGCGAGGACCTTGGAACGCCCACCGCCACCGACTACTTCATGGGACGTGGGAACTTCGTGCCGACTGACGTCGAGGAGCTTGACGGCTTGTTGTATGTCGCCACCGGCTATTCGTCTCTGGACTACGTGATCACCGCCAAGGTGGAAAACACCAGTCCATTCAAGATCTCGTGGTACGACCTCGCCTTCGGGGGCAAGGGCAGCGGAGCCGGACAGTTCGGTACCGGTCACGGCATCACCGTTCCGATGGGAACGCGCCGCATCGATGTCGCCGACCGTCCGAACGCCGAGATCGATCGCTTTACGCGCCACGGCCAATACATCTCCACCCTCAAGCTCCCGCTGGGATCGTTTCCCTGCGATGTCGACTATCTGGACAACCTCGGAGTGGTCGGTGCCCTGCACGGCGCGGACCGGCCGCAGGGCGCGCCGATCTATATCCTCGAAGATGACAGGCTGGTATCGACGATCCTGCCCAAGGCCGAACTGGGCCTCGAGAACTTCCAGCATGTCCACAACGCGGTGCTACACAAGGCCGATGGCAAGCTGTACGTCATCGCGCAAGCTTGGAATCCGGGAGACTTTGCCATCTTCGAGCGCGTGATGTAGCGATTGCGCCAGCACGCCCGCTGACGGTCAAGACTATCGGCGCTCGGCCGACAGCGGAGCGTCGCAGCCCGCACCCTCCTGAGTCCTGTCCATTGCCTCATGACCGACTCCCTCGCACCATCGACCATCGAGGAGTTGCGCGCTGCCCTAGTCCACTGCGCTGAGGAGCAGGCCAGCATCGAGACGCTGGGCGCGTTCTCTAAGGCAAGTTTCGGCGGTCCGATCCGGCAGGCCACCTGCCGGTTGCAGACCTCCCGGCTCAACCGCCTGCTGGCGTACGAGCCCGCCGACCTTACCGTCAGCGTTGAAGCGGGCATGCGCTACGCCGACCTGAGCCGGACGCTCGCGGAGAACAATCAGTTTCTGCCGCTCGACCCGCCGTTCGCCGAGGATGCAACGGTTGGCGGAATCCTTGCAACGAACTCCAGCGGCAGCCGACGTCGACGGTTCGGCACCGCGCGGGACATGACGATCGGCATGCGCTTCGCGACGCTGGACGGCAAGGTCGTCAGTTCGGGCGGCATGGTCGTCAAGAACGTGACCGGACTGGACATGGCCAAGCTGATGATCGGATCGTTTGGCACGCTCGCCGTCATCGCTTCAGCGAACTTCAAGGTGTTCCCCATGCCCGAGAGTTTCGCTTCGTTCGTCTTCCGTGCGGCATCTGCGCCCCTGCTGGAGGTGCGCAAGCAAATCCTAGCGGGCGTCCTGCAGCCTATCGCGATCGACTGGCTCGACGCTGGCGCCGCCCAAGCTCTGGGCCTGGGTGCCTCGCCAGCGCTGCTCGCCGAGGCCGCGGGAAGCCCTGCCGTGACACGCCGGTTCGAAGAGGGCTTTGCCGAGCTCGCAGCCGCGCACAGCGTGAGTCTTGACGACGCGCCAGAGGGATTGTGGGAGCGCGTGCGCGAATGCGGTCCGAAGTGGCTGAAGGCGCACCCCGACGGTGCGCTGGTGCGCTGCTCTACGGTCCAAGCCAGGCTTGCAGAGCTGTTGGACCTGGCCGGCCGCAACGGCTGCGCCGCCGCGCTTCGGGCCGGCAATGCCGCCGGGCTCCTGCTGGCTCCCGACGCCGATTCGGCCGGGCGCGCCATCGCCGAACTTAGGCAAGGGGGCTTTCGCGCTACCCTCGAGGCCGGACCTGACTCACTCAAGCACAGCATCGAGCAATGGAACGCTGGCGGTAGCGAGTTGCAGCTCATGCAGCGCATCAAGGCCGACTTCGATCCCCTGTCGCTGCTCAATCGGAGCCGATTGTATGATGTGATCTGAGCGCTTGATGTTGCATTTTTGACACATATGAGTGTGTCCAAGTCATTATTTAACAGATACTTGCAAAACTTCGCCGAACCTGCTATCACGACAGAGAGCTTCGGTTCGTGCTTATCCCCGCCAACGGCAGCGCTGCTCGTTACGAGCACACGATCGAACGCCCGGTGGCCGCCTGCGGCGTCGGACTGCATTACGGAGTCTCCGTCAACCTGCGCCTTGCACCGGCCGCGGCGGGCCAAGGAGTGGTGTTCGTGCGCACGGACCTGGACGATTTCTCGATCCGTGCGAGCTGGCGCCATGTTGCGAAGGTCAGCTTCGCAACCAGCCTCATGCGCCAAAGCGTGCTGCTGTCGACGACCGAGCATCTGCTGAGCAGCCTGCGGGCCCTGGGCGTGGACAACGTGCGGATCGAGATCGACCAACTGGAAGTCCCGATCCTAGACGGCAGCGCGCTGCCGTGGGCAGACTTGCTGCGCGAGGCCGGGATGCGCAAGCAACGCAGGCCCCGGCGCTACCTGCGCGTGATCCGGCCCGTCGAAGTGAGCGACGGGGAAAAGCGCATCTCCATCGAACCGGACCAAGAGTTCCGCGTGGTCTGCGAGACTCGGTATCCGCACCCGCTGGTCGGCCCCCAAAGGATGGAGCTGACAGTCACTCCGCAGGCCTACGTAGAAGCCATCGCACCAGCTCGGACCTTCGGCTTTGTGCAGGACCTGGACCAGCTGCGAGACCAAGGCTTGATTCGCGGCGCGTCTCTGGAAAACGCCGTCTGCTTCGGAACCGATTCCGTGCTCAACGAGGGCGGCCTGCGCTTCGCGGACGAACCGTGCCGCCACAAGCTGCTAGATCTGATCGGCGACCTTGCCCTGCTCGGCTACCCGCTGCTGGGAAAGGTCGTCGCCTCCCGCGCAGGGCACGCGATGCACGTAGCGCTGGTGGATCGCATCATGCATGACCCAAGCTGCTACGAAATCGTGACGCTGGATCAATTGGAAGCGGCAGCCGGCGCGCCCGCAGACTGACCTCCCGCCACCTGGCGAATTCGCTCCAAAGTCTGCCGGGCCTGCTGGGCGACTTGCGGTCCCAGCTCGTCGCGGGGCCTCTGGTAAGGCTGGATCAAGGCGATGTCCTCGCTGGTGCCCACCATGTAGAGTCCCAGCAAGGCTTGCATGACATGTGTCATTTCCGGTCGAACCAGAGTGACTTCGTCCCCACTGCTAACCCTGTCACCGTCAGCGTGCAGCTGGCGGTCAACGATTCCGGGAACCGCAGCGCGGACATCCAAGGGATCGCTTCCGTCTTCCGGCTCGATCCGCACCAGCAACGCCCCGGAGTCGAAGGCGTCGCCGGATTCAAGGCGATTCCGCACGATGCCGTCGTGTTCGCTGACGACCCGGTAGCTCTCGAGCATGCCGCGCATCTCGGCGCGACCGGCCGGGTCGCCGAACTTTGCCAGCGCGAGGGCGGCATTGCGGCGCACCAGCGAATGCGGGTCGGAGACGAGGTCCAGCAGCGCCGCGTGGAATTCATCGCTGGAGGGGTCGTCGCCCATGAGCCAAGCAACGGTCAGTCGCAACTCGGGCAACTCATGGCGGGCCAAGTCCAGCAGCAACGGATACCACGCCTTCACTGACTCGTCCCCGGCACTCATGCGCCCAGAGATCTGGGCCATCGCGTGCTGGGCCCGGCGAGGTCGCTCCGTGTCCGTGAGGTACTCCCGGATCTGCTCGTCAGAGAGTTCCTTGCCGAACCAGGTGTCCATCCAGAACCAGAACGGAATCACGACGCTGGCGATTGCCAGCGCCGTGGCGAACAGCGTCGCCTTGCGCGATGCGAAACCGGAGCCGGCCTGTTGGTCGCCATCCATGCCTTCATTGTCGTATGGCCAATCCGGGATTCCGCGGGCGCCAAGCAGGCATTGCTCGGTACGAGCTGGAGATGCCGGCGGTATGCGAGAATCTTCGCACGCATGAACCGGCGGATTTTCTTTCTCTCCGGCGCGGGCGCGGCCCTAGCACAGACTCCCAGCGATTCGGTCCGCCTCGCGTTGATCGGCGCGGGCGGGCGCGGTCGAAGGGTGATGACCGAGTTCCAGCGCGATCCAAACCTCTTCGTCCACGGCGTGTGCGACGTCTACGAGCCCAACCTCGAGTCGGGCCTGTCGGCGGCCGGCCCGGGCACCAAGGCCTACCGCGACTACAAACGAGCGCTCGACGACAAGGATGTGGATGCGGTCCTGATCGCGACACCGGAGCACTGGCATCACCGTATGACGCTCGACGCGATGGCCGCCGGGAAAGACGTATATGTCGAGAAGCCCCTGTGCCACACGCCAGCGGAGGGCAAGGAACTGGTCGAAGCGGAACGCAAGTCGGATCGCATCGTGCAGGTCGGCATGCAGCGGCGCAGCTACAGCCTGTACCTCGAGGCTCGCGAAATCCGACGCGAAGGCGAGTTGGGCACGGTGCGCATGGTACGCACTTACTGGCTCAATTCGCGCACCGAACCGCGCCGCGACACATTCAAGGGGCCGATCAACTGGGAAGCGTGGCTCGGGCCTTCGCCCGAGGTTCCCCAGGACCCGCTGGCCTTCTTCAACTGGCGCAGCCTAGCGGCATACTCGGGCGGCATCGCACAGGACCAAGGCTGCCACATCTTCGACTCGATCCACCTGATCATGGATGCGGGCTACCCCGTTGCGGTCAACGCCTCCGCGTTGCGACCGCACGTGGCAGGCATGGACCAGCCCGAATCCGTCGTGGTGGCAGCCGAGTACCCACAGGGCTTCATGGCGATATTCACCATCAACTACAACGCGATGCGCTACGCCAGCCGCGCCGACCAGCTCAATGCCTACGACGGCTCTCTGGCCCGCATGGACATCGGACGGGAGTTCTTGCGCGTGTTTCCCCACGATTCACCCGAAGTTCCCTCCCTCGACAGGGAACAGCCCGGCGGCTTCGCCCAAGCCACCATCGACCACGTCATGAACTTCTTGCACTGCGTGCAAACGCGCGAAAGGCCGCGAGCAACGATGGACAAGGGCTTCCAAGCCGCGCTAATCGTGCAGCTCGCCAACATCTCTCTGAAAGAGTCGCGGACCGTCGGCTGGAACGCCGAGACGCTGTCCGTGGTTTGATGGGAGATCGCTGACCCGAAGTCGAGCCCGTGCCGCGCCAGCAGGCTCTCGATACCCGCTAATGCCGTCCGATCCCGCCGCAAGCGCCGCTCCCGATTTCAGGCGCCTGGCCATTGTCGTCGCGATAGGTGCCGCCGTCTACTGGGTCGTGCCCCGCCCGGAAAGCGTTTCAGACGAGGGCTGGCGCCTGACCGGGGTGTTCGCTTCCGCCATAGCAGGGTTGATGCTGCGGCCACTACCCGGCGGTGCGGTGATCCTGCTGGCCTTGGTTGCCGCCGTCTGGAGCGGCACGATGAGCATCGACCAAGCCTTGGCGGGCTTCGCCACCCCTGCGGTGTGGTTGGTGGTCGGCGCGCTGCTGATCGCTCACGTCTTGATCGCCACCAATCTCGCCAAGCGCATCGCTCTTGTCTTCGTGCGCTACTTCGGCACGAATTCCAAGGGAGTGGCCTACGCGCTAATCCTCAGCGATCTCTCCCTGGCCACCATGATCCCGTCCAATACCTCACGGGCGGGCGGCGTGATCATGCCGATCACGCGCAGCATGGCGGAGCTCTACGGCTCGCGCCCCGGCCCAACAGCGAAGCTGCTGGGCACGTTCCTGATGGTCGCCGTCTACCAAGGCGAGATCGTGGCAACGGCAACGTTCCTGACAGGGCAGGCGGGGAATTTCGTGGCCGTGGAGTTGGCCCGAACACTGGCTGACTACGAACTCACCTGGGCGCACTGGGCAGCCGCCGGAATCGTGCCGGGCCTGGCCAGCATTGTCGGCTTGGTCTGGATCGTGGCCAAGCTCGTGCCGCCCGAAATCCAGCGCACGCCACACGCCGCGCAGTTCGCCAAAGACGAGCTGGAGAAACTCGGCAGGATGGGGCCGCGGGAATGGTTCACGACCGCTCTCGTGGGCGCTGTGTGCAGCCTGTGGATCACCTCCAACCTGCACTCTGTGCCGGTGGCTCTGGCCTCGGTCTCGGGGGCCTGCGTGTTGATCGTATGCGGAGTCCTTCCTTGGAGGGAGGCAGTCCGCCAGCACGGCGTGTGGGACATCATGATCTGGTACGGCGGGGTGATCACGTTGGGCAGGGCGCTCAGCGATGCCGGCGTGCCCCGGGCCCTCACGGACGCGATCGGCGCTGGCCTGGGAGACATGCCGTGGCTGCCGATGCTGGCAATCGCGCTTCCGATATACTTCTTCGCCCACTATGGCCTGGCCAGCATCACGATGCACTTTCTGACCCTGTTCCCGGTCTTCTTGCTGCTCTTGCTCGGCCAAGGCGCCCCCGTAGGCCTGATGGTCTACCTGCTCGCATGCCTGGCCAACCTGTCGGCGGGCCTGACGCACTACGGCACCGTGCCTTCGCCGATCTTCTATTCCCAGGACTACGCCAGCTTCAAGCAGTGGTGGTCAGTCGGCTTCGTGGTCGCCCTCTGGAACGTGTTCGTGTGGTGTACGATTGGCACCTTGTGGTGGAAGCTGATCGGGATCTGGTAGCTGACACCCTGCGCCACAGCGCTACGCTTTGAGCCGTGCCTATTCCGCTCACTACGCTCGACATAGTTATCTTCGTCGCCAGCATCGCGGCCGTGCTCGGGATCGGGTTGTGGGCCGGACGCAAAGAAGAGACGGCCGCGGACTTCTTTCTGGCCGGGCGGACCGTTCCGTGGTGGGGCGTCGCCGGGTCGGTTTTCGGCACCAACATCAGTGCCGACCATTTGGTGGGCATGCTCGGAATCGGCTATTCGATCGGCTTCGCGCAGGCTCATTTCGAGTTCTTGGCGATTGCCGGGCTGTTGATGTTGGCCTACGTGTTCCTGCCGCTCTATCGCGGGATGGGCCTGTACACGCTCTCCGAGTACCTAGCCGAGCGCTATGACAACCGCAGCAGCGTGCTGTATTCAGCGTTCAACATCCTCACCATCGTGATCGTGCGCATGGCGCTTGGGTTTTACATCGGGGCGAGGGCGCTGAGCTACCTGCTCGACGGCACTCCGCTGGCGATCAGCTACACGGCCGGCATTGCGATCTTCGCGTTGGTCACGGCCACTTACACAATCGTCGGCGGTCTCAAGGCGGTCATCTGGACCGACGTGATGCAATCCGTGCTGCTGCTGCTGGCCGGCGTCTTTGTCGCGGTGCTGGTGTTCGGCCAACCCGAGGTCGGTGGACTGGGCGGATTGCTCGCCAAGGATGCGGCGCTTCCCGCCGCCGAGCAAAAGTTCCACCTATACTTGCCCGCCGATCACCCGCAGTTGCCGTGGACTGGCGTGCTCAGCGGTCTGGTGATCATTCACATCTTCTATTGGTCCACCAACCAGTTCATCGCGCAGCGGGCGCTGGCGGCCAAGAGTGAGTTCGACGCTCGCATGGGCATTCTCGCAGCCGGCTTTCTCAAGTTGCTGATTCCCTTTGTGTCCATTGCGACCGGAGTGGCCGCCGGGCTGCTATTCGACGCGAGCCTGGCGCGAGGGGAGATATCCGCCCTGCCACTGCCCGACGACGCGTTCCCGCTGCTGGTTCAGATGGTCGTGCCGGCCGGCTATGGTTTGGTCGGCATCATCACGGCCGGTCTGATCGGCGCAATCCTTTCCAGCATCGACTCGATGATGAACTCGGGCGCGACCCTGCTGACGTTCGACTTCTACCGCAAGTACATCAATCCGAACGCTTCGGAGCGCAAGCTGATCCGGGTAGGCCGACTGTGCATCGTCGCATTCGTGCTAATCGCTGCCTGCATCGCTGCCGTGATCTACACCGAGGAAGCCGCGGACAACTTCTTCCTGAAGGTGCCGGCGCAGATGGGACACGTGGTGCCGGGCATCGCCGTAGCGTTCCTCGGCGGCGTGCTCTGGCGGCGGGCATCGGCAGAGGGCGCGTTCTTGGCGCTGCTGGTCTCCCCGTTCTTCTCCTTCGGGGTCCAGTGGCTCTACGGGTTGTGGGCCCCGGGCTCGGCTGTCGAGCCGCTGTTCGGGGCGCAACTCAACTTCCTGCACCGCACGGCTCTGACCTCGGCGTTCGCCCTGGCCATCTTGGTATGGGTGAGCTCGCGCGACCGTTCCCATCGGGCGGACACCGACCAGCTCACATGGTGGGGCCGGCCAATGGCACGAGACGGTGAGGCTAGAAACTTCTGGGCCAGCGAACGCCCGTGGGCTTGGCTGCTCGGGGCAGGCACCCTGTTCATGTTGGTCTACTTCGCCTGAGCCGTACGGACGCGCCGCCAGGCGACGTCTTCGTCGCTGTTGGCGAGCACCCCTTGCCCCTCGTCCAAGAACTCGGTTAGACGCTCCACCAACTCCGCGGTCTGCTTGACCTCGCACTCCCAGACGGTGAGGACCTTCCAACCCATCGCCTCTAGCCTGGCCACGTTGGCCTTGTCGCGCTCCATGTTGCCGATCAGCTTCGGAACCCAGTACTCCTGCCGCGATTCCGGCATTCGCCCGTATCGGCAATTGTGGGCATGCCAGAAACAGCCATGGACGAAAATCACCTTCTTGCGCGGCCCGAACACGAGATCCGGACGGCCGGGCAGGCCCTTCTTGTGCAGCCGATAGCGGTAGCCCAAGCGATGCACGATCCTGCGCACAGTCAGCTCAGGGCCGGTGTCCTTGCCCTTCACGGCCTGCATGACACGGCGTCTCTGTTCGACCGTGAGCCAGTCCGTCACGCGCCCACTGTAGCCAATCGCGAACGATGACTCGTGCCGGATCGCAGGGTACGGCCCAATGGCCGACTTTGGCGCCTAGCGGGATGTGGCTAGCAGAGGGGCGCACGGGTATTCAAGTCAATTGAATTCAACAAGATAGATATCAAGACCGCGAACTTCGAAGGTCACGCTACGATGAGAACATAAGCTGTTGAACCAATGTCGACCGAGAGGAGCAAGATCGCAGTGCGACACAATCCGATCATCTCCGTTAGGCGTATTCTGGCGATCGCCTCCATAGCGTTCGCCGTTTCCCTCACCGTGCAGCAGGCGGCGGCCCAATCGCCGTGCCTTGAGGTGCGAGTACTGGATCCGACTTCTGCCCAACTGCCCACGGCTGCCGTCTCGGTTGGATCGAAAGAGGTGCCCGTAGACGATAGCGGCGTGGCCCTGCTGTGCGATCTGGGACCCGGTCCGCACTCCGTCGTCGTGTTCGCGCCGGGCTTCGAGCCGCAGGAGGTCGAAGCACTGCAAGGGACCGGGCAGATCACGGTGGTCCTACAGATCGAGGCCGTCACGCAAGAGCTCGTCGTGGTGGGAACTCGCGCTGAAGCTCGTACGGTGACCGAATCGCTAGTGCCCGTGGACGTGATCGCCGCTGAAGAGTTCGTGCAACAGGGCGGCCCGGACTTGCTTTCGCAACTGCGCAACGTTGTTCCCTCGTTCAACGTGACCCGACAGCCGATCGCCGATGCGGCGACGATCATCCGCCCAGCCAACCTGCGCAATCTAGCGCCGGATCACACGCTAGTGCTGGTCAACGGCAAGCGCAGGCACCGCGGGGCCGTCATTACATGGATCGGCGGCGGCGTAGCCGATGGCTCGCAAGGCGCCGATATCTCGGTGATTCCTTCGATCGCCCTGAAGCAGGTCGAAGTGTTGCGCGACGGCGCATCTGCCCAATACGGATCCGACGCCATCGCCGGCGTGCTCAACTTCACCCTCAAAGACGCTCCCAGCGGCGGCAGCGTGGAAGTTCGGGCGGGCACCCACCAAGGCGGGGACATTCCGGGCCGCGGACCGGACGGCCAGAGCATCACCTACGCGGCCAACGTGGGCATGCCGCTAGGCGAGGACGGCTTCGCGAACCTCAGCTTCGAATACGGTAACAGCGATCCGACTGATCGCAGCGTGCAACGCGCCGACGCAACGGCCCTGATCGCTGCCGGCAACACCGCGGTTCGCAATCCGGCCCAAGTCTGGGGTTCGCCACAAGAGCGCAACAACGCGAAGTTCTTCGCCAACTTCGGAAAACTCGTCGGGGAGTCGACCCAAGTCTACGGCCATGCGAACTATGCCAGCCGCAGGGTGACCGGCGGCTTCTTTTTCCGCAATCCAAACACGCGCTCGGCAGTCTTCAGCAGTGACGGCGGCAAGACGCTGTTAGTGGGCGACGCCCTGGACGCTCGGGACGGCATCCTTGACGGCTCGGCCGGCTGCCCGGTTGTGCCCGTCGTCAATCACGTTCCCGACCAAGCGGCTCTGAGCCAGGTCTTCTCCGACCCGAATTGTTTCAGCTTCCAAGAGTTGTTTCCCGGCGGCTTTACGCCAAACTTTGGCGGCTTCTACATCGACAACTCGGCGGTGGGCGGCATCCGCGGCCAGTTCGCGGGCGGGCTGCGGTGGGACGCCAGCGCCAGCGTCGGCACCAGCGAGGTCGATTTCTTCATCAACAACACGGTGAACGCTTCGCTCGGGCCCGACACGCCGACCGAGTTCAAGCCCGGCCTGTACCGCCAGCAGGATCTCAACCTGAACTTCGACATCGCCTACGAGGCCAGCGAACTCGTCCATTTCGCTGCTGGTGCGGAGGTTCGCAACGAACAGTTCACGATCGAAGAGGGGCAAGAGGAGTCGTGGACGTTCGGCCCGTATGCTCAGCAAGGCTTCAGCGCCGCGTCCAACGGCTTTCCCGGCTTCAGCCCAATCGCGGTGGGAAGCTGGAACCGCCGCAATTCGGCTCTCTACGCCGACATCGAACTCTCTGACGCGGAGAACCGCCTCATTTGGGGCGGTGCTTTGCGTTTCGAACGCTTCGCTGATTTCGGTAACACCCTGAACTGGAAGACTGCCGCCCGCGCCGAGGTGGCCGATGGCTTCGCCGTGCGGGCCAGCGCCAGCACCGGATTCCGTGCCCCGACCCCGGGACAGCAGAACGCGTTCAACGTTTCGACCATCTTCGACATCACGGTCCAGGAACTGGTGAATCGCGGCACCATACCATCCAATTCGCAGGTGGCCGCTCTCAGAGGCGGGCATGGGCTGCGGCCCGAAACCTCGATGAACTTCACGGCGGGCGCGATCGCCGAGGCCGGGATCTTGACGCTAACGGCGGACTTCTTCCGGATTGCGGTCAGCGATCGCTTGACACTGTCGAAGAACTTCACCCTGAGCGAGAGCGAAGTGACGGACCTGATCGCGGAAGGTGTCACCAGCGCACGCAACCTCAGCACGTTCCGCTTCTTTGTCAATGATTTCGACACGGTCACGCAGGGCATCGATATCGTGGCGGTGCTGGCTCCCACGGCCCGTTCGGAACTGAGCTTCCTCTACAACCACACCGGCACGAATGTCACTGAATTCGATCCAGAGCTGCTCAACGACGAACGAATCCGGCGACTGCAGTATTCCTTGCCCATGGATCGCCTGAACGCGGCTTGGAAACAGCGGGTCGGGCGGTTCAATCTGATGGGCCGGCTGAGCTACTACGGGGAATGGTACGAACGCAGGGACAATCACACCTATCCCGGAGAGTGGATCGTGGACTTTGAGATCGACTACAAGCTTGGCAAGGGCGTGTCGATCGCAGGAGGCGCGCAGAACGCGCTGAACAATTTCACCGAAATCAGCCCATCACAATACGCAGTCGGGTCCCAGTTCAGCCAAGCATCGCCGTTCGGCTTTAACGGAGCCTATTGGTACACCCGTCTGAACTATTCTTGGGGAACTTCGTTCTAACGCGTGCGAGCGTTCGCTAGAATCATACAACTTATTTAAGAATCAGTTATTTAAGACCAAACCCGTCCAGCCTGAGACAGGTGCCGATGGCTCGCGGCTGCGGCGCTTTCGTTGGTGGTATGCTGTGTCTCAACTGCGATGAGCGCTTGGCACCAAATCTACTCTGGAGCGCCCTACCGGCGCATGATCATGCAGAAAAAACGCGCTGTCTGTGCCATGACGGTGTTCTTCATCGCGTACTACTTCGCCCTGCCGCTGTTGGTCGGGTACTGGCCAGAGTTGATGTCCCGCACAGCCTGGGGCGAGGCCAACTGGGCTTACCTCTTCGCCTTCTCGCAGTTCCTCATGGCCTGGGCCATCGCCCTCATCTACATGCGTTTTGCGAGTCGTTTCGACAAGATGGCCGACGACATACTAGCGGACGCAGGCAAGTCCGGGCCGGACGGCGGAGGGGGATAGAGTGTCGCTTCCCCTGCTGATGTTCTTGGCGTTTATCGCCGCGACCCTCGGAATCACTTACTGGGCTGCCGGCCGCTCGTCGGGCGAGAAGGCCTTCTTCGCCGCCGGGCGGCGCATCACTGGCTGGCAAAACGGCCTAGCCATTTCCGGCGACTACATGAGCGCGGCGTCGTTCCTCGGCATCGCCGGCTTGATCGCCTTCTACGGCTACGACGGCTTCATGTATTCGGTCGGCTTCCTAGTCGCCTACCTGACTGTCCTGCTGGTCGTTGCCGAGCCGCTACGCAACTCGGGAAAGTACACGATGGCCGACGTGCTGGCGTACCGCCTGCAGGAGCGTCCGGTGAGGGCTTGGGCCGCCCTGAGCACCCTCACCGTCTCAACGTTCTACATGATCGCCCAAATGGTGGGGGCCGGGGCTCTGGTGAGCCTGCTGCTAGCTGGATCGGGGATCGGCTACACCACGGCCGTCACCGGCGTCGGGGTCTTGATGATCGTCTATGTCGTCTTCGGCGGCATGCTCGCGACGACATGGGTGCAGATCGTCAAGGCCGTGCTGCTCATGAGCGGCACGTTCCTGCTCAGCGTGCTGGTGCTCGCCCATTTCGGCTTCGATCTCGACGAGCTGTTCAAGGCAGCCACCAACATCACCCTGCAGTCCGACGGAGCTGTCGTGACCCGGAACTTCATGGAGCCCGGCCTGTACTACAAGCCTCCGTACGGCGCCTTGGACCTGATCTCGCTGGGCATGGCGCTGATCTTCGGCACCGCCGGCCTGCCCCACATCCTGATCCGCTTCTATACGGTGCCGGATGCCAAGACGGCGCGGGTCAGCGTGTTCTGGGCGATGCTGCTGATCGGGGCGTTCTACATCATGACGACGTTCCTCGGTTTCGGCGCGGCGACGATCGTGGGCCCCGACGAGATCACCGCCAACGGCGGCACCAATATGAGCGCGCCCCTGCTGGCGCAGGCGCTGGCGGGCGATGTGTTCTTCGCATTCATATCGGCGGTTGCTTTCGCCACCATACTCGCCGTGGTGGCCGGACTGACCATCAGCGCGTCAACCTCGTTCGCCCATGACTTCTACTCCAACGTGTTGCACCACGGCAGCGAGCGCCGACCGGGAGAAGAGGTGCGCGTAGCCCG
Organism: Terriglobia bacterium; assembly: GCA_009838515.1. Taxonomy (GTDB): domain Bacteria; phylum Acidobacteriota; class Terriglobia; order Bryobacterales; family UBA6623; genus VXMF01. Next base: position 90,502 of record VXRL01000025.1, read on the forward strand.
CTGGACCGCATTCGTGGTCGGGGCGGTCTCGATCTTGATTGCCATCGGGCTCGGACCGAACGCCAACGTCGCGTTCTTGGTGGGACTCGCCTTCGCGGTCGCTGCTTCGGCCAACCTGCCGGTCATCCTCTTCTCGCTCTACTGGAAGAGGTTCACCACCCGCGGAGCGGTCTGCGGCCTTGCGGCGGGACTGCTCTCGTCGGTGGGCCTGATCCTGGTCAGCCCGAGCTTCATGGGAATCGACGGCCCAGAGGTGGCCGAGAGCGCCAGGCGCATGATCCAGGCGCAAGCCCTGTATCCGCTAAAGAATCCGGGCATTGTCAGCATTCCGCTCGGCTTCCTGGCGGCGGTCGTCGGCTCGCTGCTGTCGCGAGAGCCTTCGGCCGAGGACAAGTACTACGAACTCAGCGTGAGGGCAAATACCGGCCTGGGCGCCGAGAAGGCCGGCTAGCGCGTTCGCCGCGAGGCAATCCGTGCGGTCGATCGCGGTACGCTATCTAGCGCTCCGGAGAATCCGCCCATGACCGACGCTTCGAACCGCCGCTCCAGCCTGCTCTCGTCCGAAGACTGGGTCGCGTGCTGGCTCGGCTTCGCGCTGGTCGTGCTCGCATTGGCCGGCCTGCGGCCAGCCTTGCCGGGATTCTCGTGGGACCTGGGATCGGTCGGCTCGATATTCAGCGGAGAGGGCATCGCGGCCATCGCTTCCATGGGCGCACTCTTGATGGCGCTGGCGGGCATCGGCGTCAAGCTGATGGGCGGAAGCCTGAAGGCCTTCGCTGTCGCGTTCCCCGCTGTGTTCCTGCTAGGTTGGCTCGCGCAGTTCTTGGCAGGCAACGCGGCCATCAAGGCCGCCGGCGTGACATACGTCATCACGGGGCTCTTCATCGGCCTGTTCATCTCGAACGTCCTGACAGTTCCGCGCTGGCTGCAAGCCGCGGCACGCACCGAGTACTACATCAAGACCGGGCTGGTCGTGCTCGGATCGAACATCCTGATCGGAGACATCCTGCAAGCGGGAGTTCTGGGCATCGCGCAAGCGCTGCTGGTCATCCTGGTGATCTGGTACGTCTGCTTCTGGATTTCCCAGAAGCTGCGCGTCGACGACGAATTCTCCGCCATGCTCGCCACGGCCGTGTCGATATGCGGCGTCTCAGCGGCCATCGCAGCCTGCGGCGCCGTACAGGGCGACCGCAAGAAGCTCTCCTATGTCACTTCCCTTGTCCTTGTCGTGGCGATTCCCATGATGTTGGTCATGCCCTGGATCATCTCTCAGTTCGATATCCCCGACGTCGTCGGCGGGGCTTGGCTCGGCGGCACCATCGACACCTCTGGCGCTGTCGTGGCGGCGGGGGAGATCGTGGGCGATTCCGCGATGAACGCGGCGGTGATCGTGAAGTTCTCCCAGAACGCCATGCTGGGCTTGGCGGCGTTCGCGCTCTCCGTGTGGTGGACGTTCCGCAGTGGAGCGGCAACCGGCGAAGCGCCGTCCGCCGCGATCATCTGGGAGCGCTTTCCGAAGTTCGTGCTGGGGTTCATCGCCGCTTCGCTGCTGTTCTCGTTCGCTTTCAGCGCCGAATTCGTGGACTCGACCAAGAGCCTGATGAGGGGGTTGCGCACGTGGTGGTTTGCCCTGGCCTTCGTCTGTATCGGCCTCGAAACACGCTTCCGAGACCTGGTTGCGATGGACGAGGGCAGGCCGGCGGCTGCGTTCCTGCTGGCGCAGGCAGTCAACATCGGCTGGACCCTGTTGGTTGCGTGGCTGCTCTTTGGCGGGGTGCTCTTCGAGGTCCCCACACTCTAGCCTCGCCGGGCGCTCGTGCCCACGTACCGCTAGGTGCCTCCCAAGGGACGGCTCGAGTGCCCAAGCTCGGACAAGAAGGCGCGCGCTTGGGCGAGCAGCTGCTCCACTAGGTCCGGGTGGCGGGAACTGATGTCGAACTTCTCGGCCGCATCGGCGTACAGGTCGTAGAGCTCGCCGGCCCCGAGCTGCCCGTCGGCGCCGCTAGCCAGGCGGAGCTTGTGCCGGCCCTTGCGAATCCCCTGCAGACGGGTCTCGCGCTGGCGGCCTCGGCCGGCGAAGAAGTAGAAGTACTCGTGCGGCGACTCGTCGGTCGCGCCGCTCAGCAACGGCCAGAGATCGCGGCCGTCGAGAACTCGGTCTGTCGGCAGGTCCGCTCCCGCCAGACCGGCGAACGTGGGCAGGATGTCCATGTTCGCCGCAACCGCCGAGCTCACTCGACCGGCGGGAATCCGCCCGGGCATCCAAAAGATCCCGGGAACACGCATGCCGCCCTCCCAAGTGGTCCCCTTGCCGAGCTTGAAGGGACCGGCGGACCCACCATCGATGCCGTATTGCAGCCAAGGGCCGTTATCGGAGGTATAGACCACCAATGTGTTGCGGTCCAAGCCCAGCTCGGCGAGCTTGCCCAAGATCTGTCCTACGGACCAATCCAACTCCTCGATGACATCGCCGTACCGGCCGCGCAGGGACTTGCCCCAGCGTCGGTCGTTGACGAACAGCGGCACGTGCGGCATGGCGTGCGGAAGATACAGGAAGAACGGGCCGCCCTTGCTCTCCTCGATGAAGCTCAGCGCCAGCTCTGTGTACAGCGTGGTCAGGTTGCGCTGGTCGGAATCGGTCTCCAGCACTTCGTCATCGCTCATCAGCGGAAGCGGTTGTGGAAACCCCTGCCCCCGCTCCAAATCGTAGTAGCTCCCCTGCCCGGCGAAGCCGGTCATGGCCGCGCGCTGGCGGGCCGAAATCATGCGCTCGTACTCTGGATGGCGGATCGGCATCACAGGGTGGTAGCGCCACATGTCATTGGAGTAGGGGATCCCGAACCAACTGTCGAATCCGTGCCGGTGAGGCAGGAATTCCGGGGCATCGCCGAGATGCCACTTGCCGATCATCTTGGTGGCATAGCCATTGCCCCTGAGCAGTTCGGCCACGGTGACCTCGTCCGGGTGAATCCCCGTTGTAGCCTCGGGACCGTGGTTGAAATCGAGGCTCGCACGTGGCGGATACGATCCGGTCATCAGGGCTGCACGGGACGGGCCGCAAAACGGCGCGGCGTAAAAGCTGGTCAGGCGCATCCCCTCGGCCGCCATGCGGTCGATATGCGGCGTGCGAATGTCCGGATGGCCGTAAACTCCGAGGTCGCCCCAGCCCTGGTCGTCGGCAAAGAGCACGATGAAGTTCGGGGGCGGCGCCGCGAGCGCAACGACAGACGCGCCCAACAGGAGCAGCAACGAGACTGAGAGTAAGCGTCGCATGTTGGAATCGGCAAGAGTGTAGCACCGGCGGCGGATCCATCGAGGCCAGAACGGGTTAGCGCGAAGCTCCGCCGGAGACTGCGCCAAACGAGGGCTCGCTTCGCAAGCACTCAAGCAGCTCTGGCTGGATCTCTACGGGCTGTAGGTGACAGGCGTCATATGATGATGCACACATGATCGATCCAAACGAAACCTTTGACGGCACGTTCCCGTTCGCGCCGCATTTCTGTCGCGCCGCCGGATTCCGTATGCACTATGTCGACGAAGGCGAGGGCGAGCCGATCGTGTTGCTGCACGGCGAGCCCACCTGGGGCTACATCTACCGCAAGTTCGTGCCGGAACTTGCGCGGCAATGGCGAGTGATCGTGCCCGACCACATGGGCTTCGGCAAGAGCGAGACCCCGCAGCAGATGACGTACACGCTAGAGACCCACGTAAACAACCTGGCAGCGCTGATCGATGAGTTGGGACTCAGCGGTATCACATTCGTCGGGCAGGACTGGGGCGGGCCGATGCTGACCGCCTATACGGTCCGGCATCCCGAACGCGTAGCCCGCATCTGCCTGCTGAACAGCATCTGTGGGTACGGAGCGATGGTGGCCCCGCGCGACGCTCCGAAACCGCCCAAGTTGCACGAGTCCGATTGGTTCCGCTGGGTGCGCTCGTCCGAGGCTGACGGCTCCTACTACGAGAGGATGCGAAATCTGGGCAACCACGTGGGCGACCTAATCGGTCGGCTGGGCTGCGCGGCCGGACTGGACGAGACCGCAGAACGGGCCTACGCTGCTCCGTTCAGCAGCCCGGAGGAATGCAAGGGTGCGGTCGAATTCCCGCTAGACGTAGCCCTGAACCGCATCGGAGGCTATGTCAAGGAAGGCGCGTCCGGCGTCCCGGCTCTGCGCTCCAAGCCTGCCATGCTCGCCGAAGGAATGCTGGACAAGGCCATTCCGCCCGAGCTGGCAATCGCCGATTTCCGCGCGCTCTTCCCCCAAGGCAAGGTGACGCAGATCGAGCATGCGGCGCACTTCTGCCAGGAAGACGCCGCGCCCGAGCTGGTGGAGCTGATCAAACAGTTCATGCTGGCGCACCCCGCAAGCTGAACGGCCTAGTAGCTGGTCAGAGCTCGCGCCGGCCTTCGATCGACTCGATCATCGTGGCCTCGTCGATGAACTCCAGTTCGGTGCCGATGGGAATCCCCAGGCCGATGCGGCTGACCTTCACGTCGAGCGGCTTGAGCAGGCGGCTCAGGTAAGCCGACGTCGCCTGGCCCTCGGTGGTCGGACTCGTCGCCAAGATGATTTCGCGGATCGGGTTGTCCCGCATCCGTTCGATCAGGTTCTTGATCTTGAGATCTTCTGGCCCCACGCTCCGCAACGGCGAGAGCGCGCCGTGCAGGATGTGGTACACGCCGGTGTAGGCCCGAGTCCGCTCGAGCACCATGATGTTGTTGGGCTGCTCAAGGACGCACACTAGCCCGTGATCGCGGTTCGGATCGCTGCAGATCGGGCACAGCCCCGCCTCGGCGATGTTGTTGCAGCGCTCGCAGAGCCGCACGCGCTCGCGCATCGCCAAGATCGCATGAGCCAGTTCCTCAGCCTTGGCGCGTTCGATCCCCAACAGGTGGAAGGCGAGCCGTTGCGCCGACTTCGCGCCCACGCCCGGCAGGCGCTTCAATTCATCTACCAAGCGGGCCATCGGTGCAGCCAAGTCGCCAGCAGCCATGACCTACCCTCGATCGGCGCGGAGGCCTAGCCCCGCAGTCCAGGCGGCATGAGCCCGCCGGCCAACATACCGCCCATCATTCCGCTGACCCGTTGCTGCGCTTCGTCTTCAGCTCGCCGCACAGCTTCGTTGAACGCCCCCTGAACCATGTCCTGAAGCATCTCGATGTCCTCGACAGCTTCCGGGTCAATCTTGATGCTGGTCACGTTCTTGTGACCGTCCATGCTGACAGTCACCATCCCGCCTCCTGTCGAAGCCTCGACGCGGATTGCATCGACCTCCTGCTTGAGGCGATCTTGCATCTGCTTGGCCTGCTCGAACATCTGCTTGGCGTTGGGTGGGAGCTTCATCGTGTCTTCTCTCTCAAATCCACTACGTTGGTGACGCGGCCCTCGAAACGCTTGGTGAAGGCCTGAACCGCGGGGTCGGAGAGGGCGCGCGTACTGATGTCGTCGCCGCCCCCAGAACTGGCAGCACCGGAATTCCGCGAGGAACCGCTTGGGCGCTGGCTGGCTTGACCGCCAGCCTCGGCAGCCACGAGTCTAACATCGGGCTTAGCCCCGATCACGGCCGCTACAGCGGCTTCCAAGACCGGTTTCTGCAAGTCAAGAGTCGCGAACCAATCATCGGGAACGTGGACCGTCACCACTCGTTCCTCGCGGTCGACCCGGCAGGCCCGGACTGCATCGACCAGCGACTCATTCTCAGCGTTCCGAAGCGCGTGCACAAGCTCTTCTAGAAAGCCGGCCGCTGGCGCGGCCGCCTCGGGTACAGGGACCGCCGCGGCGTCAACCCGGGGTGTTGAGGGAGCACCCTTGCCAAGCCCGCTCAAGACCTCCTCGATCGGAGCCAGCCGTCCAGCATGCACCAGCTTGAGCAGCCCGACCTCCAGGCGAAAGCGCTGATGAGTGGAACTCTGCAGGTCTTGGTACAAGCTGAGCAAGATCTGCACGTAACGGTTCAGATCGTCCTGCGAGAAGGCTCCAATCCAGTCCTTGGCGGCTTCTCGCTCGGCATGGCCGGCGGACACGAGCCTGGTGTCGTAGCCAGCGACCTTCATCACCATCAGATTGCGGAACTGCCGCGTGAGCTCACCGCAGAAATGCTGCGCATTCCGGCCCTGTCGGAACAGGTCGTCGACAACCGCCAGCATGGCCGCCGGATCGCTGTCCCGGATTGCCCCGAGAATCTGGCCGATGCCCTCGCCAGGTATCACTCCGAGCAGGTCGCGAACAGCCTGCGCCTCCAGCCTGTCGCCGAACGCTGCGATCGCCTGGTCCAACGTCGACAGCGAATCGCGGACAGATCCGTCACCGGCTAGAGCGACGGCGGTCAGCGCGTCGGCATCGGCGGCCACGCCCTCGCTGGCGCAGATCTTGCCGAGGTGCTGGACTACCTCCCGCTGGTCTACGGCCTGGAACGCGAAGCTCTGGCAGCGCGAGGTGATTGTGGCCGGGATAGCCTGCGGCTCGGTCGTGCAGAGCACGAACACAGTCCAGCTAGGCGGCTCTTCCAGCGTCTTGAGCAAGGCGTTGAACGCGTCATTCGTGATCTGGTGCGCCTCGTCGATGATGAAGACCTTGTAGCGGTCCCGCGCGGGACGGAACTTGACGCTCTCGCGCAATTCGCGGATGCTATCGATGCCCCGGTTCGAGGCGGCATCGATCTCGACCACGTCCAGCGACGAACCGGCGGCGATCTCCTTGCAGACCTGCGAATCGGGATCGGGAGATGCGCTGGGGCCGTCTTCCCAATTCAGGGCCATCGCCAGAATGCGGGCCATGGTGGTCTTGCCAGTACCGCGAGGGCCGGAAAAGATGTAGGCGTGAGCGATGCGCCCTTGAGCTATGGCGTTCTTGATCGTCAGCTTGACATGAGCTTGGCCGACAACCTCCTCGAATCTCTGAGGACGGTACTTGCGCGCAATGACTTGGTACATCGAGAGGACCCCGAATTGCGCCGAAGATGGACTCCGGAGGCCCGCGGCACGCGGCAGAGGCCGCTACCGTTGCTTCCTCCCGGACCTGGCGGAGTTCACAGCATCCCGCTGCACGGATCCGGAGTCCACCCTCAGTCTATCACCGCCAATCCGGGACGCTTAGGCGGGCACTGCCGCAAGCACTGGTTCTGCAACACGATCGGCAACGACTAAGCCATCCACCAACTGGATTCGGCGACTCGCCATTGCGGCGATCTGGTCGTCGTGGGTGACCATCACGAGCGTGGTGCCGGTCTCGCGATTCAGGCGCAACAGCATCTCCAGCACCAACTCGCTGTTGCGGCTGTCCAAGTTGCCCGTTGGCTCGTCGGCGAGCACGATCGGGGGATTCGTGACGAAGGCACGCGCTAGGGCGACGCGTTGCTGCTCGCCGCCGGAGAGCTGGACCGGATAGTGGTCGCACCTCTCTGCCAAGCCCACCTCGCCGAGCAATTCGATCGCCCTACGACGGGACTCCCTGTCGGCGTGACCGGTCAGATCGAGAGGCAACATGACGTTCTCAAGCGCGGTCAGCGTCGGCACTAGCTGGTAGGCCTGAAAGACGAAGCCGATCTTGCTTCCGCGCAACAGAGCCATCTGGTTCTCAGCCAAGCCGGAAAGCGGCTCCCCGTTGATTAGAATCTCGCCGGAAGACGGCTTGTCCAAGCCGGCCAGCAATCCCAGCAGCGTGCTCTTGCCGCTGCCGGACGGCCCTTGGATGACCACGAATGTTCCGGCCGGAATCGTGAAATCCAGCCCTCGCAGGATTTCGACCACGCGCGAGCCGCTGGGAATGGACTTAACGAGCCCGCGGACTTCTAGCACCGGGGCAGGATTCGACATGTCGCGCGCCAGTGCTCCTCTCTCGATTCTACCGGCAGGCCGACCAACCGCGCAGTCTTGCCCCGCCGCACCGTGCGCGGACTCAAGCCGCCAGCCGAGCCGCACGCCCTAGGCCGCATTGGACCTGCCACGGCGCTCGAGCGAACATCCCGGCCACTGATTGCACATACTGAGGTTAGCAGGCCCAGACGACATGTCGAGGTTGTTCCGGCACTACCGCTGCCCAAGCCTAGCTACGAGCGTGGCGATTGCCTTGCTGGCCGCCTGCGGCGCCAGCGAGACAGACGCCCCAGCGCCGCCTGATGCCGAGCTGGCGGCGGACAGCCGACCAACAGTCGCACCTGGCGCGCCTGACGCGCGGCCCGTCGTAGTCGCTTTCGGCGACAGCCTGACAGCCGGCCAGCGGGTCGGTCGGTCCGAAACGTACCCGGCCTTCCTCCAGCGCGAGTTCGACATGCGCGGCATGAGCTTCCGCGTGGTCAACGAGGGGATCAGCGGGGATACCACGGCGGTGGCCCTGAGCCGAATCGACGCAGCCATCGCGCACCGGCCGAAATGGGTGATCTTGGCGCTCGGAGCCAACGACGGCCTTCGCGGCCTCCCCCTCGATGCCATGGAGCGCAACCTGCGAGAGATCATCGGCCAGTTCGGGCAGGCCGGGGCGAGCGTCGTGTTGGCAGGCATGAAGCTGCCGCGAAACTACGGCCCGGAGTACGTGCGAGACTTCGACAGGGTTTATCCGCGGCTGGCGGAAGAGCTGGACCTGCCCCTGATCCCTTTCCTGCTGGAGAACGTTGCAATGGTCCCCGAATTGAACAACGCCGACGGAATCCACCCGAACTCAAAGGGCAACGAGATCATTGCTCGCCAAGTGGCGCTCGCCTTCGAGGAGTTCTTGCCGGACTGACGCCTACGCCTCAGCGCGGTTGATCATGAACGTTGCCGTGTCGGCGAAGTATCGCCGCAGCAACTCCGCCACGGCTATCGGAAACCCGACCTCGTCAAGTGCCTCCGTCATCAGCTCGACCCAGCGATTGCGTGCATTGATGTCGATGGGAAACGGCATGTGTCGCATGCGCAAGCGCGGATGTCCGCGCATCTCGATGTAACGTTGCGGCCCGCCGAAACGGCCGACCAGAAAATCCCGCAGGCGCACGCGCGCCTGCTCGGTTTGCCCTTCCGGGTACATCGGGCCAAGGATCTCGTCGGCCGGCACGCGGTCGTAGAAGGCCTTCGTCAGCCGGTCGAAGCCGGCCTCCCCAACGATCTCGAAGACGCTGCCCTCCACGGCTACCATTCTTAGCGCATCGCCAGACCAGGCCCAGTCGCAGCATGTGCGGGCCGGAGCTTTGCAAGCCATTCCGCAAGTTCGGTGCTATGATTCCTGCCAGTGATGCGACGAACCTGCTTGCTGATGGCGTTCATGCTCTCCTTTGCCGGGGCGGCCGTTGCAGAAGAAGGCTTCGTGCAGCTGTTCGATGGCAAGTCGCTTGATGGCTGGGTACTGCTCGGCCAACGCGGCGAGGGCTATACGATCAAGGACAAGAGCATCGCTTGCGCCAAGGGCGGCGGCGGAAACCTGCTTTCCGCTTCCGAGTACGCCGACTTCGTGCTGCGTTTCGAGTTCAAGCTCGAGTCTGGCTCGAATAACGGCTTGTGCGTGCGTTGCCCGCTCGGATGGAGCGACATGGCCTACGCCGGCAACGAACTCCAGATCATCGACAACTCGGCCGAGCGGTACGCCAATATCAAGCCTTGGCAGAAGCACGGGTCCCTTTACCACGTTGCTCCGGCCAAGACCGGTGCCCTGAAGCCGGTTGGCGCATGGAACAGCCAAGAGGTGAGGGCCGAGGGGTCCAGGATCACAGTCACGCTCAACGGGACGAAGATCCTCGACGTCGACACCGCCGAAGTGAAGGACCCGGCGCTGCTGGCCAAGCATCCAGGCCTGAAGCGAAGGAGCGGCCATATCGGCTTTCTGGGTCACAACGAACCCGTACAGTTCAGGAATATCCGCGTCAAGCGCCTGCCCTGACCGGCGCTGGCTGAACTCGGCCGGAACCAAACTGCTGGCTGCTTGACCAAGGGGGGATTCAATGTTGCGCCGGCTCTTTAGCAATCGTCGCGGCTTCATGCAATCCGCATTGGCCGTTCCAGGAATCGGCCTGGGCGCGCAGACTGCCACGGCTCAGAGGAAGCGTCGGACCGCCAACCGCGACGTGCTGGCCGAACTCGGCGTCCAGCCGTTTCTCAACGCGGCCGGGACTTACACCAGGCTGACTGCGTCCCAGATGCCGCAGTCGGTGCTGGACGCGATGCAGGTGGCGGCAACCCAGTACGTGGACCTGAACGAGTTACACGAGAAGGCAGGCGACCGAATCGCAGAGCTGCTCGAATGCGAAGCGGCGCTCGTAACCGCCGGGTGCGCTTCGGCCCTGACTCTCGGCACGGCCGCTTGCGTGGCTGGGAGTTCCGTGGATCGAATCCGACGCCTTCCGGACACGGTCGGCATGAAGAATGAGGTCGTGCTTCAGAAATCGCATCGCAACGGTTACGACCACGCGATCCGCAATTGCGGCGTCCGACTCGTCGAAGTGGATTCGGCGCGGGACCTCGAATCGGCGATTAACGAGCGCACTGCGATGCTGTTCTTTCTCAACCATGCCGAACGCGACGGCGCAATCGGTCATGAAGAATTCGTCCGCGTCGGCAAGCAGCGCGGTGTGCCGACCCTGAACGATGCCGCGGCCGACATCCCTCCGGCGGACAATCTGTTCCGCTTCACCAAGATGGGCTACGACTTGGTCGCATTCTCCGGAGGCAAGGGCCTGCGCGGGCCGCAATCGGCGGGGCTCTTGATCGGGCGTCGCGACTTGATCGAAGCTGCGCGCTTGAACAACAGCCCGCACTCGGACTCCGTCGGCCGTACCAACAAGGTCAACAAGGAAGAGGTCGTCGGAATGCTTGTCGCGCTGGAAGAGTTTCTGGCGCGCGACCACGACAAAGTCTGGAAGGAATGGGAGCAAAGCTGCAAACGGATAGCGCGCACCGTCGCGAACCTGCCCGGCGTCTCAACGGAGATGTTCACGCCAGAGATTGCCAACGCGGCCCCGCACTTGCGCATCCGCTGGGACTATGGTGGGGCCCAGCTGACGGCGGAGCAGGCAGCCGAGGAACTGCGTCAGGGAGAACCGGCCATCGAGGTCCGGCCGAGGTTTTCGGAAGGGCTCGAGATCGCTGTCTGGATGCTGGCAGCGGGCGACGACCGTGTCGTCGGGCGACGAGTTCGAAGCGTTCTAGCCGCGGCACTGCGCCGGGCGGCCTGACGTAGGACCGTCGCGGCGTTTCGGGCCGGCGCTAGCCTGCCTTTCCGATGGAGTTCGGACTGTGTTGCTCCAGCGCTGGTGCTGTCGCCGGCCTGGCCACGCGCACTGGCGCCGAAGGCTCCGCGACGGGCCCGGCGGAGCCCGAAGGCTAGAGCGTTGCGGCGCCACACCGGTGCGAACCGGTGGGAACCTAGTGCGGATCGCATGTGACTTCGTGGGGGACGGCGACACTGCGCTCGTGGGGAATGCCTCGCTGCAAAGACCGACGGCTCATCCAGAACGCCAGCCTTGAACGAAGCCTCCGGCCGTCGGTATAATTTCAACGCGCGAATTCGCTGGTGTCCGGCAAACTTCAGCTCATAACCTGACATGGCCTTCAGGCTCTTGGCTATTGGCCTTTGTGCGGCGACTGGTCTCTGCCCAGGGCAGTCGGCGGAATTGGGTGAGAGCGCGCCTCTGCGCAACGAGGCAGCGACAGCAGGCGCCACGCCTGTTCAGCAGGTGTTGGCGCTCGTCGACCATCAGGCGGCCGGCTCCCTGTCGGAACTACAGGCTGGCCAGATCGAGCGCTTCTTGGCTGAGTTAGCCAGTGAACTGGTCTCCCGTGATCTGCGTTTGGAAGAAAAGATCGCTCCGCAGTTTGAGGGGACCCCCCTGAGTCCGGCCAGCGAAGAACTCACTCGCTCAATGGGAGTGCTGCGATCCTTCCGCGGTGCGCCAAGAACCGAGAAGAGCGTCACTTCCGATTCCCTCGGCAGGGAGTTCGACGCCCTCTTAGCGGACTACCGCTCGGTCGATTGGGCCAAGTTCAAAGTAGTTGGCATCGAGCCGCACGGGCAGCACGCCGCCAGCGCGAAGCTGCGGTTTCAGCTGGCGGGAGCGACACGGGAGGGCCTCCGTCAGCAGATTAGCGTCGAGTGGGCGTCCGAGTGGGAACAAACGCAGGAGGGCCGATGGTTGCTGACGGCCTTACACGCAGGCAACAGCGAGCGAAGCCACTCTAGCGTCGCGGCTTTCCAGGATGTCTCCGAAGCGGCATTCGGGCACAACCCGTCCTTCCATCAGCAATTGAAGTTCGGCACGGAAGTCTGGCGGACTCGAATGGATTCCGCCTCGGGAATGGACGTCTACGGCCAGCAGGGTCTGGCGGTCGGTGACTACGACGGGGACGGACTCGAGGACTTCTACCTGACACAGCCTGGCGGATTGCCCAACCGCTTATTTCGCAACCTCGGCAACGGCCAATTCGCCGATGTGAGCGCCAAGGCCGGCCTAGATGCCCTCGACGGTTCGTCAGCTGCGTTTTTCTCGGATGTTGACAACAATGGCACGCAAGACCTGATTTTGATTCTCTCAACAGGCCAGCCGCTTCTCTTCCTGAACGGCGGAAACGGCAGCTTCCGCTTGTCGCGAATGGGATTTCCGATGGGCGTGAAGCCGGGGGCGGTCGGAGGGTGTCTCGGTGACTATGACGTCGATGGGTATCTGGACTTATACGTCACCGCCTACCTCTGGCCGAACGCCGCGTCGCAGCTGCCAAGGCCCTACTACGATGCGACGAATGGCCCGCCCAACGTCTTGTACCGCAATCTGGGTGACGGAACGTTCCAGGACGTGACGTCAACAACGGGGCTCGATCAGAACAACGATCGGTTCAGTCACGCTTGCACGTGGGGCGATTACGACCAAGACGGCCTTCCGGACCTCTTTGTCGCCAACGATTTCGGCCGAAAGAACCTCTATCGGAACCAAGGCGGCGGCCAGTTTCTGGATGTCACCAACGAGGCCGGAATCGAAGATGCCGGTGCCGGCATGAGCGTGGCATTGGGCGATTATGACGGGGACGGCTTGGACGATGTCTACTTCGGAAACATGTGGTCTTCGGCGGGACGACGTGTCACCATGCAACGCGACTTCAAACGCGACAGTCCCGATGCTCCAAAGGATATCTACCGCCGCCACGCGCGCGGGAACTCGCTGTTTCGCAGCGAGCGATCCCGATTTGAAGACGTCACTATTCCTTCAGGGGTGGAGATGGGACGTTGGGCGTGGTGCTCCGACTTCGTGGACTTTGACAACGACGGGAATCTCGACCTTTACATCGTCAATGGCTTCGTGACCGGGACGGAGAAAGATGACCCAGATCTTTGAAGTTTCTTCTGGCGGCAGGTCGTGTCGTCCTCCCCTGAAAACCAAGCCCGCTCTTCGCAGTACGAGCGCAGCTGGGCCTTGCTCTATCGCCTGATCCGACTCAACGGCAGCCTTAGCGGACACGAACGGAACGTTCTCTATTGGAATCGCGGGGACGGAACGTTCGCGGACCTGTCCGCGGTCGCAGGACTGGATTTCCCCGAGGACGGCCGCGCATTCGTCACCTTCGACTTTGACCAAGACGGGGACACGGACATCCTACTCAACAATAGGAATTCCCCTCAGCTTCGACTGCTCAGGAACAATCTGCCGACAAGCCACCACTCTGTAGCATTCCGGCTCGAGGGCAGCGCAAGCAATCGCGATGCAGTCGGCGCGAGGCTCGTCCTGGAAACGGCGTCCGGGCGCCGTTTGAGCAGGTCTGTCCGCAGCGGCTCGGGATTCCGCTCGCAGCCATCGCGGACTGTGCATTTTGGCTTGGGAGAGGAAGATGAGATCCGTGAAGTCAGGGTGTTCTGGCCCTCGGGGAGGGTGGACATCTATCGAGGAATTTCGGCAGATCACCTAATCCTTGTCACGGAAGGGAGCCAAGATCTCACCGCAAAGCCGTTCGGTGCTGCCCCGGCAATCCAGTTCGAGCGCGACTCGACCGAGCCGGAGGCCAGGACGAGCCGGACAGGCATCTGGCTGACCGAGTCGACTCCGGCTCCAGCGCTGCGCGGCCGATCACTGGACGGCGACGGGGCGTTCCTGCAGGAGCAATACCGCGGGAAACGGATATTGCTGAACTTCTGGGCGACTTGGTGCGCGCCGTGTCAAGTCGAATTGGCGGATTTCAAGGAGCATCGCGCAGCCTTGGAGAGGGCCTCTTTGGTCCCGTTGCTGGTATCTGTGGACGAGCCAAGCGAGCTCGAGGCGGTCCGCCGGTTCGTGCGCGAAAAAGAGCTGCCATTCCCCGTGGTGATTCCGGATCAGGACTCGGTGACGGCGTTCGATCTGTTGGTCCGTCACATCCTTGACCAGTCGGGCGAGCTGGCAATTCCGACTTCGTTTCTGATCGACGAAAGGGGAAACATCCTAAAGCTCTACTTGGGACTCACCTCCGCCGAGCAGATTCTCAGCGATCTTGAACGTTGGCCGGACGACCAACCTGCAGTGCTTGAGCGGGCGCTTCCCTTCCCGGGTCGCGCATACGTTACGCGCTTCGAGAGGAATTGGGTCCAACTCGGCGATGCGTATGCGGCCGCCGGATTGGCCGAAGAAGCTCTCGCAACGCTGGAATATGCCGTTGAGTCCCACCCAAAGCACGCAGCCATTCTTGACCGCTTGGGGAGCATGTATGGCGAACAGGGCCGCTGGCAGGAAGCTCTGGAGTCACATCAGGCGGCTGTCGAGCTGGGGTTGCCCGGTATAGCGGCCCGAATTCACCTAGCATCGGCATTGGCAGAGCTCGGCAGACTTTCCGAGGCCAGGGCGGCCGCGACGGCAGCGCTCTCACAGGCACCGGACGACACGGAAGCATTGCGCGTATGGGGCGCGGTCGCATCGCGGCAAGGAGAGTTCGAGGCTGCCCTTCCGGCCTTGCTTTCCGCCAGGGAGATCGATCCAGACAACCCCGAGACCCATTACAACCTCGGCTGGCTCTATCTGCAGACCCGGCAGACAAACGACGCGTTGGCCTCTCTGCGCCGAGCGGTTGAACTTGCACCGGACCACGCTGAGGCGCTTCATGACCTCGGGATCCTTCACGCTCAGGCCGGGTCATGGGACCAAGCCTCGAGCTCGCTTCGCAAGGCCCTAGAAGTGCGACCGGACTTTCCGGAAGCACATTACAGCTTGGGCCTGGTGCACGCTCAGGAAGGTGACTTCGCGGGAGCTGAATCGTCGTTGCAAGCTGCCTTGAAGCTTCGTGGCGACTATGCCGAGGCCCTCGCCGACCTCGGAGGCGTGTTCGTTGAGACCCGCCGATTCCGACAAGCACTGCCCTTGCTGGCCCGAGCCCGGGAGCTAAAGCCCCAACTTGTCCAGCCCTACTTGAATGCGGTCAGGGCCCACTTGGCGCTGGGTGAGAAGGACAACGCCCTCGCAAGCCTGGATGCCTTGCTCAAGGTCCGTCCGAGCGATCCGACAGCGCTTGCGTTGAGAAAGCGCTTGACGCAGTGACTCCAAAGGCTGAGTCACGCATGTTCTCCCAGCCCGGGCCCTCGGAAGGGTTCGCGCCTGGTCGGCGTTTCCGCGCGAAGCATCGGCGGCGGGGCCACGAGTTCGCGGATCCGTCAACTGGACCTAACCGCAATTCGCTCTCCGTGGATCGATGTCGGCCCCTGACTGGCGATTTGCGCCAGCCTACGTCGGCACATGTTCAGTCGCCACCACGCTCTCGTGGTGCTGTGTCTGGCGGCGCCCGTACCGCGGCGACACTTCTCTGGGTTGGAACAGCCCTCGAATCACGAACCGAGTCGGGCGGTCGAGTCGTTCTCGAGGTGGCGAGCCTAGCGGTTGAGCAACTCGTATCCCGGCAGCGGGCCGTGGACGCTCAACTCGCTGATCGACGTGAAGTGTGTCCGGCTGCTGCGCCAGTGGTCGGTTCCTCCGGCGTCTCCTATGATGCGAATCGCCGCCGTCGTCACGGGCCGAAAGGCCAGTAGGTACTCCACAAAGTGCGGCTTGTTGAACGGCAAGGGACCCGGTGCCAGTGGAGGGCTAATCAAGAGTCCGTCGACTGGTTTCCAGTTTCCGTCGCTGTCGCGATACTCGACGTTCAAGGATGTGAACCAGCCGCCACTCTCCTCAACAGCACCCGTGTGGTACCCCAGCAGGCCCACGCGCTGAGGTTGGCTCCACTCGAATCCGAAGAAGTCAAGCTTCGGATTTTCATGGTCTTCAATGCTGTAGAACGTCGAACCATCGCCAAGACGTTTCCCGTCTCGGATGACCTCGACCTGATCGGCATAGAGAGACTGTGGAACGGTTAGCCACATCTCGTCCCGACGAGCGGTATCGGTCCTCCTGACGCTGCTCAGGACGCTGCTCGCGGACCGGGCGAGATTCGGGCCACGGACCACCAGCTTCAGGGCCTTCGATATCTGTTGGCCATTACCGGCCGTCAATTGCAAGGCGATCGGGAAAACCCCGGGGGCGGAAGGCACGCCGGAGACCCTCCCTTCAAGAATCCGGAGATTCCCGGGGAGGTCGCCGCGCAGAACGGTCCAATGACGCGGAGTCTCCCCACCGAAAGCGGGCAATTCGTATTCGACTCGCTGGCCGACCTCCATGTACGGCAGCGGGCCGCTCGGAAACTCAAGAGGAGGAAGGAATGGCGATTCCGTGTTGATGAGATAGAATTCCGTTCCGCCCTCGCTCAACTTCCGTCCGCCGTGTCGGAGAATGATCTGCTCTCCCTGCGCCGCCATCCGGCTTGCCATGTCCTCCAGCCCAGCATCCGGCATGTCGTAGCGACTGACATTCTTGTAGAAATCGTTGAACGGCTTGGCCCAGTCGAATCCTTGCACCGGAAAGAGCAGATCATTCGGCAGCCCTCGTCGACCGAGCATCACACCCAGCAGACCCGCCAACGTCGCCGCTTGATTGTCGGCATCAAAGCCCATTGCACAACTCAAATCGAGGGTCTTTTGAAAGTCTCCGTTCCCATAGAGCTGCGCCAGCACTCCTGCCGCCGCGTTCAGGTTCGCATTCCAGATCGTCTTCGACTCGCTTGGCTCCCGGTGATAGTATTTTTCGGCCATTTCGCGCCGGGCAGCCTGCCAATCCTCGGGATGCTTCTGGTACAGAGCCTTCATGTCCGAGACAGTCCGTGCGAAACGGCTCCCCTCGGGCAGTGCAGCGACGCCAATGTCGATCAGCTTATGGGCGTCCGTCTCGAAAAACGCTGCCGCATACATGGCACCGTAGTAGGCGGTCGGCTCGATCCCCCAGTCGTCGTCCATGATCCGCGCGGCCCATCCAGACTTGGCGGCGGCATAGCGCACCATTCCCGGTGCGGTGACTGACCAGATCTCGTTGATGAGCTGCGGGTCGATCTGAAACCAGTGCGGATTCAGTTCCCTGTCGCCGGTGAATGGAGGGGTGAATCCGTGGTTCATCGCTGCGACTGCAGCCCGATTTGCTAGCCATACACGATTTCGAACGTGGTATTTCCACATTGCAGCGAGTTCGGCTAGGGTCGGCTCGGGGCCGTGCCGCTCCATCGCCAGCAGATACATGTACTCGATATCCGTGTCGTCATCAGAGAACACCCCGTTAGTTCTCTTGAGTGCCTCGAGATTCCGCCGGTAGCCGTAAGGAAACGCATCGGGGCCCGGCTCGTCGATGTATCGGTTCTCGTGAGGCAGTCCATAGATGTTGCCGATGCATTGGGCCAGCCAAGAACCGTATACCTTGTCGCGGTAGTCCTCGACCGCGATTCTCTTGAATGCCGGGTCCTGAGCGGAAGCGCTCGACACAAGAAAGAACGCGGCGATCCACAATGCAGTCACTGATTTTCGATGCAACTCAGTCTTCCTCCTAACGTGCGACACTCCATCCGATTCTGCGGAAAACCTAGGTTCCTTCACTCTCCCGGAGGCAGTCCAATCTCTTGAGAGAGCGTGCAATAGGTCCGAACTGACGGCCAGAGTATCAGTGAATTCGAGCGATTTGCTTCATAGCCTAGCTCAGCAACGAGATCTCCGCCAATTCTCGCCCAGCCCCCACCCTCGAACTCTCGGGGTCAAGGCCACGAATTCGCGGTTCCGCCAACTCGACCCACCCGCGCCTCACTCACCGTGGGCCGATATCGAGCTCATGGCTGACAAATCGTGCTGGCTATACTTGTACGGCATGCTGAGGGGCCGCCACGCTCTCATTGCGCTGTGGCTAACCGTGACGGCACCGAGTCCTCCCCAGGTCTCGACTCTGTCAGCCCCGCTGCCTTCAGCGCAGGCCGCGCCAGGAGTTTCGTTCGAGGATGCCACTCAAGCCTCTGCATTGGGCTCGTTCGAACACCGCGCCGGATCCCCTCAGAAGCCGTACCTGCCCGAGACAATCGGCTCGGGTGTGGCGCTGTTCGACTACAACAACGACGGCTGGCTAGACATCTACCTGGTGAACGCTCTGTCCGAAGATGCGCGGATGGGGCGAGTTCCGCCGGATTCGGCAGCGCTATTCCGCAACAACCTGGACGGGACGTTCGCGGACGTGACGGCCCCGGCAGGAGTCGCGAACAACCGTTGGGGCGTAGGTGTCTGCGCCGGAGACATCAATAACGACGGCTGGGAGGACCTATACGTCACCAACTTCGGCAAGAGCCGTCTCTACGTCAACTCCGGGGACGGAACGTTTACGGACGCTGCCGCAACGGCTGGCGTCCAAGTCGACGCCTGGTCTACCGGATGTGCGTTCGGCGACTACAACGGCGACGGCCTGCTCGATCTCTACGTGGCCGGTTACGTGGACTTTGATTGGGACGATCCGCCGCCGCCCGGGGGCTCCCCATCGCGTTCGTCCCCGCAGCCAGGCCGGAGAAGAGGATCCGCCGGGAGCATGCCGGCCACTGGCGCCGCCTACGATTCCGAACAGGCCGCCTGCGTCTACTACGGTGTTTCGGTGGCGTGCGGCCCAAAGGGGTTGGATCCAGCGCCCGACTTCCTGTTCCTCAACGTAGGTAACGGGCGGTTCCAAGACGTAACTCATGAATCGGGTTTGCGAGCAGCGAAGACCAGCTACGGCCTGGCGGTCGCGTGGGTCGATGCCGACGATGACGGAAGCCTTGATATCGTCGTTGCCAACGACTCGATGCCCAACTACCTGTTCCGCAACTTGGGCGACGGTACGTTCGAGGAGATCGGCATGCTCAGCGGCCTCGGCACGAATGGCGATGGTCTCGAGCAGGCTTACATGGGAGTCGCCGTAGGGGACTACACCCATGACGGTAGAAACGACTTCTTCTTCACTACGTTCGCAGGCGACAACTACACGCTGCATCGCAACAACGGCAACCTAGACTTCAGTGACGTCACCCTGCAGTCCGGCCTGTTGGCAGCGACTCTTCCTTTCCTTGGCTGGGGGACGGAGTTCTTCGACTACGACAACGATGGATGGCTCGACATCCTAGCCGCAAACGGCCACATCTTCCCCCAAGCCAACCCTGCGAGCTGGGGCACGTCGTACATGCAGAGGACCCTCCTTTTCCGCAATCTCCACAACGGGAGATTCGTCGATGTGTCCGGCAGCTTGGGCGCCGGGTTCAACCGCCCGAAAAACTCACGCGGAGCCGCGGTCGGAGATCTCTTCAACGACGGCAGCTTGGATATCGTCTTGAACAACCTGGATGGCCGTCCTACCGTGTTGCGAAACCACCGGTCCGGAACCGCTGGGCATTGGATCATCGTCAAGCTCATCGGTAACACAGCGCTGGGAATGCCGCGCGACGCGATTGGCTCCGTCGTGTTCTGCCAGGCGGGAGGACTTCGACAGCGCGGCGAGGTGGCTTCCGGCCGTGGATATTTGTCCCAGAGCGATCTCCGAATTCACTTCGGCCTAGGCGCAGCGGAAGAGATCGAACACCTCGAGGTCATCTGGCCGGGCGGGCTACGGGAAACCTACACGCCTTCGTCAGTCGATCAAGTACTCGTCATCGAGCACGGAAACGGTAATTGAGAGCAATGGCGGCTGCGGCAAGGCTTGTGGCGCTCACCGCCAGCATCGTAGTTGCGGTCGTCGGCCAGTCTCCGGAAATCTCGAAGTATGCCAACGATCTGCGTAGGGCCGATGCACTGCTATCCCGAGGCGACTTCAGCGGAGTTATCGAAACGCTCCAGCCTTGGCCCGAGAGATTGCCTGACCGTCCGGAAGCGCATCACTTCCTCGGTCTGGCCCACTACCGATTGCGGAACTTCAGCGACGCGATCCAGCACCTGACGGCTGCCTTGGAGCGGGAAGAGCCGGAATCGGCCCCGTGGAAGCAAACAGTCGAGATTCTCGGCGTGGCCCACTTCTTCGAGGGTCGGTGGCAGGAAGCGGTACCGCTGCTGGAACAAGCATCGAGCTGGAAGCCTCACGACTCCGATCTGCTGTACACGCTCGCGATGACATACGTGCGGTCAGGCCGAGGAAACCAGGCTAGGCTTCCGTTCTCGAAGATCTTCCAAGTCGATCCCGCGAGCCCGCAGGCCTTCGCCCTCACCGCCGAGTTGCTGTCGCAGGAGAGCCGCCTCGATGACGCAGAGGCGTTGCTTCTGAACGCTCGCGCCCTACAGCCCGACCTGCCCGGCATAGATTACGCGCTTGGAGCCATCGAATTGCGCCGGGGCGACTACGCAAAGGCGTCTGCACTGCTTCGAAGAGACCTTGCAAGATACCCGCAGCACTCGGCCGCATGGCATGCGATGGGAGAGGCCCTCCTTGGCTTGGGAAGCGAGGCAGAGTCGGTGGAGGCCTTGAGGCGGGCCATCTGGCTCGACACCCGCTCGGTAGAGTCGTACATTCTCCTCGCCAAGATCTACATGGATCAAGACCTTCTGGAGCTAGCGGAAGACACCGTTCGACGTGCGATCCAGATCCACCCCCAAAGCTATGAGGCGCACTTCCTCCAGAGCCGCATCTACTACAAGACAGGTCGCTCGGACCGCGCCCGGCAGCACCTGGGCATCGCCGAAGAGGTGCGACGGTTGGAGAAGCAGGCGCTTCAGTGAAGCGGCGGCTAGCGCTCTCACCGCCCCTACCCTCTGTGCACGCAGGGCCGTGGAATGAGTCCGGGCTGCGAGTGACGAACCCTGTTCCAATGGGCTCGCTTCCCATGCTCCGGGCGAAGTTTGGCTGGAATATAATCGGACGGCCGTCTAGGCGGAATCCAATGATCGGAGCCCTTCCCGTGAGAAGCCCGATGAACACGCTCGCTCCAAAGCCTGTCCTTGCATTAGCCGTCTGCATCGCACTCTGCACTTGCGCGGCCGGCCCCGAGCCGGAGTACGAGCAGATTTCGCTGTCAACGCTGCGAGACAAGATCGCTGGAGGCTGGGCGGGCCAGATGATCGGCGTCAGCTATGGCGAACCCACGGAGTTCCGGTATCGGGAATCGATCATTCCTGAAGACAAGCTGCCGGAATGGGATCCGAGCACAGTCGCGAGTGCGATTGACCAAGACGACCTGTACGTAGACATGACCTTCGCTCAAGTGCTCGACGACAAGGGCCTTGACGCTACGACCGAAGACTTCGGCGCGATGTTCAAGGAGGCCCAATACAATCTCTGGCATGCCAACTTGGCTGCCCGCCGGGCACTCAAGCGGGGGGTTCCTGCCACGCTCAGCGGCACGCCGAAGTACAACGCTCATGCCAATGACATCGATTTCCAGATCGAGGCGGACTTCGTCGGGCTGATGACGCCCGGTCTGCCCCAAGCATCGAATGACCTGTGCTACCGGGCCGGCCGGGTGATGAACCATGGGGACGGGATCTACGGCGGGATGTTCGTCAGCTGCATGTACGCCGCGGCCTTCTTCGAGAGCGATCCGCAGGAACTGGTTTCGGCCGGGCTGGCGTGCCTGCCGTCTGAGAGTCCCTACGCGCGACTGATTGACGACGTCATCGAGTGGTCCGAGCAGCATCCCGAGGACTGGATCACTGTCTGGAATCTGGTCGAGGAGAAGTGGAACCAGCGCGAGCCGTGCCCTGAAGGTGCGGCGAATCCATTCAACATCGACGCCAAGCTCAACGGAGCCTACATCGCCTTGGGAATGCTCTACGGGGGCGGGGATTTCGGCAAGACGATGACGATTTCGACTCGCTGCGGGCAGGACTCGGACTGCAATCCCGCCAGTGCGCTAGGCATCCTCGGAGTGGTCTCGGGACTGGAAGGCATCCCCGATGAGTACAAGAGCGGGATAGAAGAAATCGCGGACGAGAAGTTCAGCTATACGAACTACTCGTTCCGGACTATCGTCGACAGCACCGAGAAGCGCGCCATCGCGATGGCCGAGCGACACGGCGGACGTGTCGAAGGCGACCAGTTGTTCGTGAGGATCCAAGATGCCGTTCCGCCGGAGTTCGAATCCTGGGACGACTACGGATCCCCTGTCGAGCGCGTACCTGTCACCGATCCTCGGTGGTCCTGGAAGGGAAACTGGGAGGACAGAACCTCGAACTGGGGTCCCCAGCACACGGTAAGGACTAGCAGCAGCACGGGAGCCGAGGCGATGATCGAATTCGAGGGGACCGGTGCGATCATCTCGGGCTACTACCTGCCCAGCGGTGGCACAGCGGACATCTATCTGGACGGTGAACTGAATCGAACCGTGGATGTCTACCCGGACGAAAACGCTCCCAAGGGTTGGGAGTCCGTTTGGCACGACTACGGGCTCGAGAACGGCAAGCACACCCTGCGCGTCGTCGTGCGAGGTGAAACGTATCCGGGTTCGACCGGCAGCGACATTGCGCTTTCGCACCTCGTCGTGTTTCGATAATTGGATGAACAAGGAATTGGGCAGTAACGAGAGGAAACGCACATGAAACGAGCGAGTCACTTCGGAATGATCACTGCGCTGGCGCTGTCTTCGGCCGTATTCGTCGATGACGCGACGGCGGACGAGCGCGTCATCAGCCACGACGAGCTGATGGACAAGATGTCCGGCTTCTGGATCGGGCAGCTACTCGGCAACTACATCGGCTTTCCGTTCGAGAACAACTATGTCGAAGAGCCGATCCCGGTCCTAGTCGACCGGGTATATACGGCCGATTACGCCGGCAGCCCCGAACTCAAGATCAACTCGAAAGACCGGCGAGGGTTCATACCGCTCATGGCCGAGACGCTTGGCGGTGCGTTCAGCGACGACGACACGGACATCGAGTTTGTCACCTTGCACGCGGTGGAGAAGTACGGCTTGGACATCACGTATCCCGAGATCACCCAGATGTGGAAGACCCACATCAACGATTACATCTGGGTTGCGAACCGAGAAGCGCGCAACTTGATGGACCGAGGACTGGTTGCCCCAGACACCGGTCGCAAGGAGAACAACAAGCACTGGTTCCAAATCGACCCACAGTTGGTCAACGAGATCTGGAGCGCCTTCTATCCTGGGATGACTCAAAAGGCGGCAGAGCGGGCGCTGTGGGGTGCTCGCATTACCAATGACGATTGGGGCACCCACCCGACCATAGCCTACGGGGCGATGATCAGTGCGGCGTTCTTCGAGAAGGACGTGCGCAAGCTAGTCGATATCGGAATCAAGGCGGTGCCCAACCAGGGGCCGTTCGCAGAGGGTATTCGCGATGTGGTCAAGTGGCACTCCGAGTTCGACAACTGGCGCGACACGCGAGACAAGATCCACGAAAAGTACTATGCCTACAAGAAAGGGTCGTACGAAGCGCCGGTGAGCGTGGTCTCGTCGCTGGCCAACGGGCTGACCGGAATCATGGCCGTTCTCTATGGCGAGGGAGACTTCATGAAGACAGTCGGTATCGCGACGTCGGCCGGGTATGACTGTGACAACCAAGCGGCGACCACGGCCGGGCTGATCGGGGTTCTCAACGGGCTGAGCGGCATGGGCGAGGCAGCTGTCAAGCTAACCATGGAACTCCCCCTGCGAAGCACATGGGACAAGCCGTTCAACGACCGGTACGTGAACATCTCGCGCGATGAGATCAAGCTGCGCACACCGATCAGCGAAATCGTCGAGCGGATCGGTGCGGTTGCCAAGACCGCCATCCTCGAGAACGGCGGGCGCATGGAAGTGCGTGACGGCAAGACGGTCTACGTCGTGAATTCCGATTTGTAATCCGGATCGGAGTCGACAGCAGCAGGCGCGAGACCCCACTCGGAGTCAGGCAATCAGTTCTTCGATCACGCGCGCGGGGAACTGATCTGTCAAGCGTTCGTCCAAGCCGTGGCGACGGTAGACCAAGTCGCGGAAGTTCATGCCCAAGAGGCTCAGGACAGTGGCGTGGAAGTCATGCACGCTGACAGGGTTTTCCACGGCGTGGTTTCCTAGCTCGTCGGTAGCTCCGTAGACTGTGCCGCCCTTCACTCCGCCACCCGCCATCCAGAGGCTAAAGCCGTTGGGGCCGTGATCCCGTCCCAGGCTGCTCTTGTTGTTCGAATCGCCCTGCCCCAGCGGCAGCCGACCGAACTCCCCGCCCCAGATAACCAGAGTGTCCTCAAGCAGGCCGCGTTGCTTGAGATCTTTCAGCAGCGCGGCGGAGGGCCTGTCCGTCTTCCCGCAACTGTATCGCAAGCTCTCGTCCAGCTTCGTGTGCGTGTCCCAGATTTGTTTCTCGATGTAGAGCTGAACAAAGCGAACGCCGCGCTCGACGAGGCGGCGCGCCATCAGGCAGCGCCTGCCGTACGATTCGGTGAGGGCATCGTTGAGCCCGTACATCTCCTTGGTCTTCTCGTCTTCCTGCTCCAAGTTCAGGGCATCGGTCGCCGCCAGCTGCATGCGGGCCGCTAGCTCGTAGCTCGCGATGCGCGCCGCGAGGTTCGCCTCGTGCGGGCGTCCTTCGAGGTGAGCCTGGTCGAGCTGGCGCAACAGGCGCCTCTCGATCTCAAGGACAGCTTCAGGCCACTCTGGGCGCGGGTCTAGGTTCAGGACCGGAGAGCCTTGGGCGCGAAATCGCGTTCCTTGGCAGTTCGGCGGCAGCCAAGCAGCCTGCCAATTGTCGATTCCCCCGATCGGCAGCCCCTTGGGATCGTCCAGCACGACATAGGCCGGCAGGTTTTGGTTCTCCGTGCCCAGCCCGTAAGAGGCCCACGCGCCGACCGTCGGCCGGTCGCCCAACAGTCGGCCGGAATGAATCATGTTGAGAGCCGTTTCGTGATTCTGGGTTTCGGTGAACATCGACCGGATCAACGCGATGTCATCCGCGCACGAACTAATGTGCGGCAGCAATTCCGAAAACTCGAGGCCCGACTCGCCGTGTTTTCCGAACTGGTAAGGCGACGGCAGAATGCCCGCGTTCTGTTGCGGGCTAACTGCGACGGCCGTCAGGTCCCTGCTTGGCGTCTTGCCCACGTACTTGGTCAGATCCGGCTTCGGGTCGAAGAGGTCGACCTGGCTTGGGCCACCGTGCATAAAGAGCTGGATCACGGCCTTTGCCTTGGGCTCGAAGTGCGGAGGCTTCGGGGAGAGGTCAAATGCTGGCGAGGCTCCGGCGGCAGCCAGTGCCGGGTTCGGTGCGAACAAGTCGGCCCCGAGTAAGTAGGCGAGGCCGGCGCCGCACAAGCCATCACTGACGCGCGAGAAGAAATCGCGGCGCCCTAGCGCCGTCCGCGCACGCTCGCGATTGGATTCGAGTGGAGTTCTTGCTAGCGACATCGGGCCATCTCAATCGATGAATGCGAATCCTGCTGAATTCAGCACGGTGTGACAAACGTTCGCCAATGCCAACCATCGGGCGGTTGCCTCGATCGGCGCTTCGCGCCGGTCGCTTGCAAGCCTCTCGGGCCAGTGGCTGCGCAACTCGTCTAGCGCCGCCACGGACTCGCTGGTCTCGGACGGCGACGGAGGACGTGACAAGGCTCGCAGATAGACCTCTCTCACCTGTTTCTCCGAGTCGTTCCCGGCAGCGTCAATGATCCTTCCGGCCATGTATCGCGACAGTTCCCAAGTCCATTCGCTGTTCATCAGATGCAACGCCTGAGTCGGGACATTGGACTGATTCCGCACGATGCAATTGGGTGCCAACTGCGGAAGGTCAAACGCTTCCAGCAGCGAAATTGGAGTACGCGGCTGCTGCAGGGTGTACACACTGCGGCGAAATCCCTGAGTCGTGCCGGTGGCGCGGTACTCGCCGTCGTCACTCAGCTCCAAGTCCGAGGGCGGGCCGAACCGTCTGGGGTCAAGGCGGCTGGTAGCCATCAGGATGGAGTCGTACAGCTGCTCGGCATCCATCCGTCGCATTGTCATCCGCGACAGCAAGACGTTGTCGGGGTCCGCTGCCAATGCTTCGCCGTCCTTGCGCGAGGACTGTCGATACGCGGTGGAAGTCATCATCAGACGGTGCATGTGCTTCATGCTCCAGCCGCTGCGCACAAACTCGGTAGCGAGCCAGTCGAGCAGTTCTGGATGCGACGGGGGCTCGCCGGTGCGACCGAAATTGTCGGGCGATGCGACGATCCCGCGACCGAAATGCCGCATCCACATCCGGTTGACCATCACTCTCGCCGTAAGCGGGTGATTGGGTTGCGTGAGCCAACGGGCCAGCGCCAGCCGTCGGCCGCTTGAATCCGCCCCTGGCCAAGGAGCGACAACCTCGTAGGGGTCGAGGTGGGGCGTTAGGAACGCCGGAACTCCTGGTTCGACCGGCTGTCCCGGAGTGAATGCATCGCCACGCAGCAGCAGGTAGCTGGTCGACGGTTCGCCGCCCATGTCTACGAGCGCGTGGAGGCCGGGGGCTGGCTTGACCTGATCCCCGGCTTCCTTGATCTGTTTCTGAATCGGTTCGGCCTTTGTTTTAAATGACTCGAATCGTTCCTTGAGTTCGTTGGTGGAAATCTCAAGCGTCTGCTTGAATTGCTTGGCCAGATATTGCTGGACTTCGGTTCGCTCGTCTTCGGCTGTCTCCGATAGCCTGAGCAAGTCTTCGCGGACGTCTTCGGGCAGTTTCGCTAGTCGTTCGTCCAGCAACTGTTGCTTGTAGGGGGCTGCTTCCTCTTCCAGAGATTTCTCGAGACGCTCGATCTTGGACTTGAGGGGCGCGTTGAATTCGTCGACCTCCTGTTTCTCGCTTGCCAGTCCCATGTCGAGCACGCGCTGCTTGGGCTGGAGCCAGTCGTACGGGTCGTAGGCTGCCTGCAGGATCGCGCCCATCGAGTAGTAATCGCGGTGGGTGATCGGATCGAACTTGTGATCGTGGCAACGGGCGCAGCCCACGGTCAGGCCGAGCAGACCCGATCCGAGAATGTGCACCTCGTCGGCGATGACATTCATCCGCTCGTCGAGGAAGGCGAATTCGATTTCCCATGTTGGGTCGGGTGCCGTGCGCAGGAATCCGGTAGCGGCTAGCCGCTCGATGAGTTCGGGCGTCACCTCTTGATCCTTCCATGGGGCAAGCTCGTCACCCGCGATCTGCTCGGTAAGGAACTCATCGAAGGGCTTGTCGCGGTTGAATGCGCGAATGACATAGTCCCGATAGCGCCAGGCGTTCTGGCGTCGGGGCGCGTACTCGCCAAAGCCCTCGGTATCGATATGGCCGGCAACGTCCAGCCAGTGGCGGGCCCAGCGTTCGCCGTACTCCGGAGCTTTCAGCAATCGTTCGATCAAGAGGCGGTAGCGGTCCTCGCGACCGTCTTCCATGTAACGCTCGACGTCCTCTGGCGATGGCAGCATTCCCGTCAGGTCGAGGTACGCTCGGCGCAATAGGCTCAGCGGCGCCGCCTCCTCGGAATACGAAAGCCCATTCTCCTCGAGCTTTCTCAGCAGGAAGGCATCGATAGGGTTTGACACCAGCGCCTGGCTGCTGAGCGTCGGGACTGTAGGCCGCTCGGGGGGAAGGAAGGCCCAGTGATCGCCGTCCGCCTCTGCGAGCTGCGGCGCTGGCTCCGGAGACCCGATTTCGTCTGGAGCGGGAGGTGCTCCGTCGGCCACCCATTTTCTGAGTGTCGCGACTTCCGCATCCGTCGGGTTGCGGACCGCATAGTCGTACTGCATATCGGGAGGCGGCATCTCTCCCGCCTCGACCTTTTGGATGATCAGGCTTTCGTCGGGATTGCCGGGCACCAACGCCGGGCCAGAATCGCCCCCAGCCAACCGCGATTCCCGCAGCCGCAGATCCAAGCCCCCGCGCTGCTCCCGCTTGCCATGGCAGACAACGCAGCGCGCTTGAAAGATCGGAAGTACGTCGCGGTCTGTGACAAGCTCTACGCCCAACTCGCCAGCTTCGCGCGCGGCACCGTTGTCAATCCAGTGCCGGATCAGGGCGATTTCGCTTTCTGTCAAGCTGGAGTCGCCTGGCGGCATCGTGCCAGCGACGATCCGCTCGACCAAGGCGCTCTTTGCGGAGGAACCAATTTCGACGGAGGGTCCGGAACTTCCTCCCCTCAGCATGGCTCGGGCCGTGCGCAGGTCCAGACCCTGCTGCGGTGCGTCACCGCCATGGCAGGAAACGCAATGGGCCTCCAGAATCGGTCGAACGTGTGCGTCAAAGGTGGGCGGCGTGCTTGCGTCGGCGATGGGGCCGCCCGCAAGGACCCAAACAAGGAGCACTGGCCCGAGAATCATGAAGCGGCCATCGGCCGGCCAATAGAGTTGCGATCCGGGCATTGGCGAGCGCCCTTACGCCAAGATGTCGCTGACGACGGTCCCGTGAACATCCGTTAGCCGGAAGTCGCGACCGTCGAAGCGATAGGTCAGCCTTTCGTGATCGAAGCCCAGCAGATGAAGAATCGTCGCATGCAGATCATGGATATGCATGCGGTTCTCAACGGCGTGATAGCCGAACTCATCCGTCGCGCCGTGTATCATCCCGCCTTTGACGCCGCCGCCCGACAGCCACATTGTGTAGCCGTACGGATTGTGATCCCGGCCGTCGCTCTCCGCGTACGGTGTGCGGCCGAACTCTCCGCCCCACATCACAAGCGTGTCTTGAAGCAGCCCGCGAGCCTTGAGGTCTTGTATCAATCCGGCGATCGGCCTGTCGATCTCTTTGGCGGACGCATAGTGACGCCGAGCCACCTGGCGGTGGTGATCCCATTTCTCTTCGTGACCGCTGTGCGTGCATTGGACGAAGCGCACGCCCCTCTCCACCAGCCTCCGAGCCATTAGGCACTGCCAGCCGAAGTCGCTCGTGGTGGAGTCGTCGATGCCGTAGAGCTTCTTGGTGGCTTCCGACTCATCATTCAAGGACAGGGCCTCGGGAGCTTCCATCTGCATGCGGAACGCCAATTCCAACGACTGCATGCGAGCCTCCAGTTCGGGATCGTGTGCCTTGTCGACCGCGTGCCGCCGGTTGATCTTCTGCAGCATGTCCAGCTCATAACGCTGCTGGTCCGAAGTTACGTTCTTGTTGATCAAATGCTCGATGGGCTCTTTCCTGACGTCTTCCACGTTCATCGGGGAATAGCCGATCGGAGTCCCTTGGTAGGCGGACGGCAAGAACGCCGAACTCCAGTTCTTCCCTCCGCCGTGCCACAAGGTCGGCTTGATGGTGATGAAGCCCGGCAGGTTCTGATTCTCGGAACCGAGGCCATACAGCACCCAAGACCCCAGGCTCGGTCGCGTGAAGTTGAACGCGCCGGTGTGCAGCTGCAGCATTGCACCGCCGTGGTCGACAGCGTCGCCAACCATTGAGCGGACCACGCAGAGGTCGTCGACGCATGCCCCCAAGCTGGGGAAGAGACTGCTTACCGGAGTGCCGCACTCCCCGTAGCGCCTGAACTCGAAGGGCGACGGCATCAGCCCCCCGACCTGGTCCGGCGGGGTGAACGACACCTCTTTCTTGATCGGCATCGGCTTGCCCGCGTCCGCCTCCAGCCGCGGCTTGGGGTCGAACGTGTCGAGGTGGGAGGGACCGCCGTGCATAAAGAGAAAGATGACGTTCTTCGCCTTGGGCGCGAAGTGCGGCCGCTTGGGAGCGATGGGGTTCCCAACCGCCGGTGCTGCGCGGAGCTCGGCTTGCTCTGCCAGCAAGACGTCCAAGCCGAGTGCAGCGAAACCCAAGCCCGTCTGGCGCAGGAGCTGTCGCCTCGAAGCCGATTGCAGCCCGCCGTTGCTGGTCACTGTTCCTCCTCAGTTGACGTAGTTGAATTCGTTCGAGCCCAACAGCAGGCGGCACAGGCTCTGCCAGCGCTCGAGGCGCTTGTCCGCTGCATTGTCGCGAACCGGGTATTCCGCAATGTAGTCGAGCATTTCGGACACTTCCTGCGATTCGGGCGTCCTCGTGAGCGTGGTCCAGTAGGCCTTCTCAATGCGGGCAGAATCGTCGATGCCCTCCAGTTGCAGCAAGCGGCTCGCCAGCGCCCGGGCTCGCTCTTGGACGAAGTCGCTGTTCATGAAGTACAGCCCCTGGGGAGCGACGCTGGTCCTCGGCCGGGCGGCGATGCTCGCCGACGGATCGGCAAAGTCGAACAGCGTGAGCAGGGTTGGCATCTTGTTGCGATAGATCGGCAAGTAGACAGTGCGCCTGCGGGTGTCGTCAGGGTGCACGTAGGCTGCCTCGAAGCCGTACGAATCGAGACTCTCCGTGAGCGCCCCGCCCATGGTTAGGTCGAGCGAGCCGTCGATTGCCAGCATCGAGTCGCGCATCTCCTCGACGCTCAGCCGCCGGCGATTGAACCTCGACCACATGCGGTTCCCCGAATCCCTCGCCCAGGCCCCGTCCGAGATATGGCTCTGCATCTGGTAAGTGCTCGAGAGCATGATCGACCGATGCATGGCCTTCACTGACCAGCCGTCCTTCATGAATTGCTGCGCCAAGTGGTCCAGCAACGCAGGATGCGTCGGTCGCTCGCCCATGACGCCGAAATTGTTCGGCGTTCGCACCAAGCCCTGGCCGAAGTGCCATTGCCAGATGCGGTTTACGATGACGCGGCTCGTGAGAGGGTGGTCCGGCTCCGCCAGCCATCTGGCGAGTTCCAGCCGGCCGCTGCCTTTGGCGATCGCAACTTGCTCCTCTCCGGCCAGGATGGCGGGAAACGCTTGGCGCACGGCCGCGCCCGGATTGTTGTGGTTTCCGCGCACGAAAACGTGCTGGTCAACTCCGTCGACTTCCGTTACGGCGTATGCCATCGCAGGCTTGGCCGGCTCAGACTCTTCCAAGCGCTCCAATTCTTGGCGCAATTCCTGCACACGCCCGCGCAAATCCGAGGGCAAGATCGAGTCCAACGACCGCTCGGGCACCGAGAACGGCCCGTCGCCGCCGTCTGCCCCTTCGTCCATCGCGGACGCCGTCAGGGTCACTTCCGAAAAGAAGCGGTCCGAGCCAGGGGCGAGGTTGGGCTTGTCGGGGAACTCGCCGACGCCGTCCCATGCCTCGACCTCTTGCCGCCACTTGTCTAGCCTTTCGATCCACTCCAAGCCCCTGTCGCGGAAGCGCTGCTGGTATTGCGCGGCTACAGCTGCGCGGTCGGTCTCGGCCGCTTCGTCCCACTCGCGCAGGTACAGGCGGAGATCCTCGCCTGGCTCCAGATACTCGACCCACAATCTCAGCACCTCGCAGTCGAGCCGCTCTCGATCCGCCACGGCCTCCACGTCGGCCCCGCCGTTGTAGACCTCGTAGGCTGCGACCATGTACTGAGCCAAGTCCGGGCTGCGACGTTCAATCACATGCCGGTACATTTCCAGATCCACGATGGACTCGATCCTTCGCTTCGTGTGGCCGACCGCGTCCTGGTGGTCCTTGTAGCGTCGGTAGGTGTCTTGTGGAACCAATGGCTCAAGATGCACCTTCGATACCGTCATGGCGGGATCCAAGCTCTCGAAGTTCTTGACGCTGGCGAAGATCGCGGCCATGGAATAGTAGTCCTTGGCCGAGATCGGATCGAACTTGTGATCGTGGCAACGCGCGCAGCCCATCGTGAGCCCCATGAACGCCTTCGCCATCGTGTCGATCTGCTCGTCGACCACGTCATACTTCATCTTGATCTTGTCTTGCTGTACTAGGGGCTTTGTTCCAACCGCCAAGAAACCGGTAGCGATCACGCCCTTCTGATTGACCTTGGCGGCCCCCTCCGGCGGCAGCAGGTCGCCGGCGAGTTGCTCGACGATGAACTGATCGAACGGAGTGTCCCGGTTGAAGGCGTCGATGACGTAGTCGCGATAGCGCCACGTGTACGGCACCTTGATGTCGTCGTCCAAGCCGGTCGAATCCGCGTAACGCGCGACATCTAGCCAGTGGCGCCCCCACTTCTCGCCATATCGCGGGGACTCCAGCAGCCGGTCGACGAGCCGGCGAAACGCGCCCGGCGCTTGGTCTGCCAAGAACGCCTGGATTTCAGCCTCCGTGGGGGCGAGGCCGTGTAGGTCGTACTTGGCGCGCCGCAGGAGCGTGAGCCGGTCAGCGCGGGGCGCAGGGGCAACGCCCTGCTCCTCAAGCTTCGCCAAGATGAAGTAGTCGAGCGGGGCTTGCGCCCAGCCGTCGTCCTGCACGCGTGGAGGCCGTTCCGGACGAATGGGCTGGAACGCCCAGTGGCTCGTTTGCTTGGCGCTCCATTGTGGCCCCGCATCACCGTCTCCTACGCCAGTCTCCACCTCTGCGCCGGGCCACGGCGCTCCCTGGCTGATCCAACTCGCGAGGGCTTCGATTTCACGGTCTGGCAGTTTTCCCGTCGGGGGCATCTTGACCGAGCCCTCGTAGCGAACTGCCACTAGCAGGCGGCTGGTGTGCGGTGCGTCCTTCGCAAATACCGGGCCCGACTCGCCTCCCTTGTAGAAGCCTTCGGCCGTTGTCAGGTCCAGCCCGGCAGTCTGCAGCTGCTCGCCATGGCAGACGGAGCACTTTTCCACGAGGATGGGACGGATCTGTTTCTCGAAGAACTCTTCCTGCTCGGGCGTTGCAGCGGAAATCGCGGGCGCAACCGCGAGGATGGCCGCCAACGTGAGTGTGAATCGCTGCGCTGTCGCCATCGAATGTGCGGATTCCTGCCCGCTCCCAGTCTATGTTTCGACCGTTGCAAACGCAAGCCCGGCGCTACCGATTCCGGCCGAACCCCAAGCTTCCAAGCCGCTCGCGCCCCTCGGGCGCGGCCGCATTCCGACGACCGGCGTCGGGATGCGGCCGCGAGATCTTCGATCAGAAGGTCAGCCTGAGGCCGAACTGTATGAATCTTCCGTCACGCGCCGCAGTGATCCAGCCGAAGGTGGTGCCAGAGAACGTCGAGAAGTTGGAGTCGATGTTCTTGTACTGGGTGTGGTTGAAGAAGTTATACATCTCAGCCCGGAACTCGAGATTGATCCTCTCCGTCAGGCTAAAGACCTTCGCAGTGTTGACGTTCCAGTTGTTCTGACCAGGCCCGCGGACGGTGCCCGGGCCGGAATTGCCCTTGACGTCGATGCCTGGGTCGGCAAACACGCTGGTGTCGAAGAAGGCACTCGGCGTGCGGGAGCCGCGCGGCAAGTTCGGGTCGCCCAGTCGATTCGGCATGTCCGCCTCACGGTCACGAGCCGAACTCTGACGATTGAAGACGGTCCAAGCATTGCCGGACTCGAAGGTGGTAATCACGCTCGTGTTCCATCCGTGCAACAGCGCCTTGGGTATGGCGGGCAGGCTCTTTCCCCATTGCGGCTGCCAAACAACCGCCGAGATCCAGCGATGCGGGTGCGAGTACTCGGCCTCGCCGCGTCCCAAGTAGCGGTGATAGTCCCATTGCAGGTTGTGCGCTGCAGTACGCCACGTCTCCAAGTACTCGGCCCCGAACAGGATCGGGTCCGTAATCGTCTTGGACCACGTGTAGTGGGTGGTGAACTGCAGGCCTCGGCTGAAGCGTCTTTCGAGCTTGATGGTGGCCGCGTTGTAGAAGGAGTTGTTGCCATGCCGAATCATCCGGATGTCGCGAAACCGTCCGCTCGAATTCGGGCGGAACTGGTCGATGTAATCCGCATCGTCTGGCCATCCGATGCGGTAGGGCGGGGCGTTGATCGCCTCCCGGTAGGGTAGCTTGGTGCCACGAGCTCCTTGGTATGCCAGCGACAACACGACATCCTGGCCGATGCTCTTCTGAATGTCGATCATCCACCGCTGGTAGTACGGGTCGACCTGGGACTCCTGGTCAACCATGTGGCACTCTCCCGTGCAGCTCCACGGGAACTGGTAGTAGCCGGTGCCTGGGCCGGTGCTCACCGGGAAATCGCCCAAGACCAAGTCGCGCCCCTGGGGGAAGATTTCGGCGAAAGTCAAGTTCGGCTGGTCGTCCGGAATGCCTAGCGCGGCATTGCTCAGAGTCTCGCCTCCGACACCAGGCACGTTCGAAGTGGTCCGTGCCCGGATCTCGCTAATGCCGCCTTGGTAGAAGATACCGTAGCTGGCGCGAACCACCAGATCGGGCTGGATCCGGTAGGCCAGGCCAAGCCGCGGACCAAAGTTGTTCTTGTCCGACGACAATGCCTTTCTCGGGTAGCCCTCGGCCCGGCCGGGCACGACCAACTGCCAGTCCGGGTAGTTCCTGTCGAGCAGGGCGCAACAGTAGTCGCTCGGCGAGTAGGTAGGAATGATCATGTCGTAGCGCAGCCCGAGGCTGACCGTGAGCTTGGGATTAACCTGCCACTTGTCTTCGAAATAGAATCCCCAGACATCGTTCCAGGCCGTTCTCCACGGCTGCTCGCCGCCGAAGGTGTTCGTTCTGGTCATGCTCGTCGGCAGGCCCAGCATCCAAGAGGCCATCCCATCGCCTCCCAGCGAACTATCCACGCTCCCGGCCCGCGTGAATGTCTGGTCAAACCTCACCGAGCGGCCGCCAGCACTGAGCACCCTCTCGCCCTTGTTGACGTAGTTGAACCCGAACTTGGTCGAGTGGCTTCCGCGCACCCAGCTGGCGTTGCTGCCGAATTGCAGCCCGGGATTGTCGAAGATGGTCGCCCCTCCAATGCCGTGGGTCCCATACCCCCCCCCCCACGTGGCCGTGTAAGCCAAAGCCACAAA